>JBEKXQ010000018.1:0-60339 GCA_049511915.1 Candidatus Korobacteraceae bacterium | reverse complement strand
GTCGGGATTTGTCCTGGCAATCCTTGCCACGAATCCCGCGGACATTCGATGAGTTTGATGGAAGAAGACATTAGCAATTAGCAGTCAGCAATCAGCCAAAGCCCGGAACGGGCGACATTTGTGTTAGCCGTGGGCGTAAGCCCGCGGAAAAATGCCGGGTGCCCCAGGTCTCGCGGTGTTCGAGACCTGGGTAACTGCTCCCGCGTCCAGCACCACCCAGGTCTGGAAATTCGCCAGACCTGGGGCATCCAAGAGATCGGCCTTAGAAGGCCGCTAGTACAAAACCAAGGGGTCTAGATCGGGGCCTCCACCAATCGTCGAAATTAGACCCTGTGCTCATGGCGCACACCCCACTCTATTGAGGCGGGTCTGCCGATTCTTCCGCCCGCACATCCTCGATGCCGCCGCTCTGCGGCTTTGGTCTCGTACCCCCCGCCTGCCGCGGGCTTACGCCCACGGCTAAAACAAATGCCGCCCTTCGGGCTCCCTAAGCCACTCGCGAAGACCGCCTCACTTATGATAACGCGATTTACGACAACTGCCCCCGGTGGCTGTTGCCCGAGGCAGCGGACGGCAGCGTAGCAGGTTTCACTCGCAATATCGTGGAGGGTCGGGGATTCGGAATTTCCACGCCATGCTCTTCTGCCATTCGAGTTTCAGGTGTTTGGCATCGATGCGCTCGATGATCCGGCCCGTGGGGACCTGTAACTCGTATCCCATCACTTGACACATGATGCCGCCTTGCGAGGTGTCGCACGGAACCTCCGCCATCACCAGAATGGTAGATGCATTCACCCAGTCGATTCCAACCATGTTGTAGTCCGGGTTGTATTTCGGGTCGAGTTGCCCTTTCGCGCATATTTCTTCGTCCGCAGTCCGACTACTCTTTTCGCAGCCCCCTGCATCGACTGCATTAGGGTAAGCAGCTTTACAAGGCGGAAAATCCTTCAACATGTCATGCTGGGCTTCTTCGGTGATGTTCCTTGGTTCCGTAGGATCATCTGCGAGATACACATACATGGAATCCCAGACTCCCGCGTTGCTGCCGTTCACAAAAAAGGCGTGAGAGTCCGGCGACCAAAGAAGCTCGACGTTATAGTAGCCCGACGCCGGGAAGTCCTCTGTTAGGGCCGCCTCGCGGGCGCTCGCGCCGGGCGTGGTCACAAGGAGATATGCCTGCAAGACCCAATCATAGGCGGAGTTTCCGAAATCCTTACGATAACGAACTTCCACGTTGCTCTTCCCGTCAGGCGCTGGAATGCGAACCGGCTTGCATTCTCGCGTCTTACCCGGGTGGCACAACTCGGGAAACGCAGTAGCCTTCTTGGCCCACATGGGGTGGGCGGCAAACGCGGACTGCATCGCCATGAGTAGAAGCACAACTGCGAAAAGAAGGAGCCCTCGCATCTTTTTTGTGCCAGCTTAGATTTGCGTCACTGTTGGGAACAGGCATTCATAAGTATTCCGAAGCGGCACGCCGCCCGGATGCTGCACAGCATAAACTGACAACTGGCAACTGACAACTGCTTCACGTCTGCAACACTCCCACGCTGAACTTCGGCACATCGGGATTCAACGAAGCCGCCTCCAGCGCGGTGATGATCGCCTCGCGCGTGTCCGCCGGATCGATGATCTTGTCGATCCACAGCCGCGCTGCGCCATAGCGCGGGTCTGTCTGCTCGTCGTAGGTGGCTTTCACCTCGTCGTACAGCTTCTTCCGGTCTTCGTCGCTCAGCTTCTTGCCACCGCGCTCCAGTTGCTTGATCTTGATCTCCACCAGCGTGCCCGCCGCCGAAGCACCAGCCATCACGGCGTATTTCGCGGTCGGCCACGCGAACAGGAAGCGAGGATCGTAGGCCTTGCCGCACATCGCGTAATGTCCCGCGCCGAACGAGCCGCCGATGATCACCGCGATCTTCGGCACCACCGAGTTCGACACCGCGTTCACCATCTTCGCGCCCGCGCGGATAATGCCGCTCCACTCCGCATCGCGGCCCACCATAAATCCGTTCACGTCGTGCAAGAACACCAGCGGCACCAGGTTCTGATTGCAGTCCATGATGAAGCGCGCCGCCTTCTCCGCCGACTCGGTATAGATGACGCCGCCGAATTCCATGCGCCGGTTGCCGGCATGGTCCACCTGCTGCACATGCGTCTTCTGGTTAGCGACGATGCCGATGGCGAACCCGCCAATGCGGGCGTAGCCGCACAGAACGGTCTCGCCGTATTCGGACTTGTACTCGCCAAACTGGCTGCCATCGACGATGCGCGCGATGATCTCCTTCATGTCGTACTGGCGCGCCGGATCGCTCTCGAAGATGCCATAAACTTCCTCCGCCGAAAACAGCGGTTCCTCGGGCTCCTTGCGATCGAAGACGCCGAGCTGGCGATTGCCCATCTTGTCCACCAGCAGGCGAATGCGAGCGAGGCAAGACTGATCGTCGGGCTCGCGAAAGTCCACTGTGCCGCTGATCTGGGAGTGCATCTTCGCCCCACCCAACTCTTCGGCAGAGTATTTGGCCCCGATCGCCGCCTGCACCAGCGCCGGTCCAGCCAGAAACAGTCCACTGCCTTCGGTCATCAGGATGTGATCGCACATCAGCGGCAGATACGCGCCGCCCGCGACGCACATGCCCATAATCGCCGCAATCTGCGGAATGCCCATCGCCGACATCACGGCGTTGTTGCGGAAGACGCGCCCGAAATCGTCGGTGTCAGGAAAGACATCTTCCTGCAGTGGCAGAAATACTCCGGCGGAGTCGACAAGCCGCGATCTGCGGAATGCCCATCGCCGACATGACGGCGTTGTTGCGGAAGACGCGCCCGAAGTCGTCGGTGTCGGGAAAGACATCTTCCTGGAGCGGCAGAAATACGCCGGCGGAGTCGACAAGATAGATCGCGGGGATATGGTTCTCGATGGCAATGTTCTGCGCGCGAATGACTTTCTTCGCCGTCATCGGGAAAAACGCGCCAGCCTTCACGGTCGCGTCATTGACGATCAGCATCACCAGCCGGCCTTGCACGCGCGCCAGGCCTGTCACCACACCGGCCGAAGGCGCGCCGCCCCACTCCTCGTACATGCCCCACGCAACAAACGATCCCAGCTCGAAGAACTCCGTTCCCGGATCGATCAGGAGAGCAATGCGCTCGCGCGCGGTGAGCCTGCCCTTCTTGTGTTGCGACTCAATCGCCTTTGCGCCGCCGCCCTGCTGGATGACCTCTTCTTCATTGCGTACCTGCGCCACCAGTTCGGCAACAGCCTTCTGGTTGCGCTCGAAGCGCGAGGAGTCGGTCTTTACCTGGGTTTCAAACGTCGAGTGCGGGCGATGGTCAGTCATATTCGGTCGGAGCAGACCATCCACGATAAAGCAGGGGAGCGAGCGAGCGCAATGCGGGGGTTTCAGTTCTCAGCCGTCAGCTTTCAGCCATCAGCTAAAGCAAGTAGCCCAGTCGGGTTGAGGCGAAGGGTGGAGCACGCATTCACAGCCTGCTGAAAAAGTCGATTTCGGCGGTTTTTGAAGGGACGCGCCTTTAGAGCCTGCCCTGAGCCTGGCCGAGGGGTGCCATGAGACCACTCATTATTCGTTATTTCCATTTCTATCGAGACATGGAACCGCGATGCCCATTGCGGGGCCTGGGATGGCCCTAGAATCGACGAGCGAGTGCTCGGAGGTATCCGGGGGTCGCTGGAACGCTGAGGCCTGCCAGAACGCCTCTAAACGCCAAGGCGGCGTTTTCCCGATTTGGAACCGGATGCCGCTCAGTAATTCCCGGGAGCACGCGTAATCACTCATCGTGTTCTCGGTCGTTAAGGCGAAGTCTCGCAGCGGCTAAAGCCGCATTGATATTGCGGCGTGAACGGACGTGCCTGAAGGCCGTCCCTTTCAAGGAACCCGGACTTAATCAGAGCTTCCTTGCATTTCCGAGCCAAGCAGCGCCGCAGCTACGGGATCCTCGGCAATCGCAATCACCAGGCCGATCTGCAAGGCTCGCGCGGCGTGAACTTTCTCCGCCGCTAGAAACATTTGCAGCGCCCGCGCCTTGCCGATCAAGCGAGGGAGACGCTGCGTGCCTCCCCATCCCGTGATCAGGCCCAGGGCTGCGCCGCGATGTCCGAACAGAGCGTGTGGACCGGCGATGCGGCGGTCGCATGCCAGCGCGAGGTCAAGGCCACCTCCCATGCAATAGCCGTGGACGGCGGCAATCGTCGGAGCAGGAAAGCTTGCGACGGCACTCATCAGACGCTGACCCATAAACGCGAAACGAAACGCCTCTGGACCGGTGAGCGCGGCGATCTGGTTGAGGTCAGCGCCCGCGGAAAAGAAGTGTGTATTGCCGGTGAGCACCAGGCGCGAGGGCGGAGATGTCGCCAACTCCTCCAGAGCTGCGGTCAGCGCGTACACCCGCGCGCGCGTCAGACGGTTCGTGCCGTCGGCGGAGACGAGACGCAGAACGGCGGCGTCGCCATGGGATTCCAGTTGGTAGGGTTTGTCTTCCGCGCAGTTCACCCGTGAGGCCTTACGACTCAGAAGATCTTCAGATAAATCGTGAGGTACTTCTTCGGGTTCTGGCGCACGGCCTTGATCAGGTCGCGCGTCTCCACCAGCAGGTCGTTGGTGTTGTTGTACAGATCGGGATCTTTGAGGAACTTGCCGGCCGTGCCCTTGCCCTCGTCGAGCTGCGTCGTAATGTTGTTCAGACGAGTAACGGTATCGTCGATTTTGCGCGCCAGGGCTTCATCCTTGGCAAACTTGCCCAGCGTACCCTTGCCGGCATTGATGTCGGCCACCAGCTGGTTTCCGTTGACCACCAGTTTATTGGCATTGTCGTACAGCGCAGGATCTTTCAGCAGCTTGCCCGCTGTACCATTGCCCTTGTTCACCTCGTCGATGATCTTGTTCACGCTATCGACGGAGGTATTCACCTTTTGATACAGCTCGTCGCTGTTGAGCAACTTGCCGATCGAGCCTTTGGGCGAATTGATTTCATCGGCGATATGCTGCAATTGCCCGAGCGTGTTATTGGCGCGGTCGTACAGGGTTGAATCGTAGATGATCTTGCCAATCGAGCCCTGGCCGCTTTGGATGTAATTCAGAATGTCGCTCAACTGCTTGACCAGCACATTCACGTTCTGCAGCGTGCCTTGGCTGGCGCGCACCACATCCTGAAGCTGAGGTGAGTCGCGGGTGGTCAGCTCGTCGCCACTCTTCAGCGGCTCGCCTTTGCCCGCGCGGCAATCGAGATTGAGGTATACCTCGCCCAGCACGCCGGCCGTCGCCAGTTCAGCTTGACAACCCGTGTTCATGGTGTCGGCATACTTAGTGGTGGCTTTCATGGTGATTTCGACCGGAGCCGCGCGGCGCTGCTTATCGGCAACCACTCGAATGCCGGTGACATTGCCGATATCGACGCCCTCCAGGCGAACCGGCGCGCCCACGCGCAGGCCGCCCGCATCGTCGACGTAGGCGCGGAGCAGAATTTTCTTGGTGAACAGGCCGGTGGTGCCGGTCATTACGAAGATGAGGACAGCCAGGGTGATAAGCGCAATGAGGACAGTAATACCTACGCGAAGTTGCGACCATCGAACCTGTTTTTCGCTTGGCACGCTCTAACGATCGCCCCTTGGATTCGCCTGCGGCGGCATTGCCCCAGCCCCTGCGGATTGCACTGCGGTGAGCTTCGAATCATAACATGGCAGCCGTTGCCTGTGGCCGGGTATCTCCTGCGCTATAAGTCCAGCTCGGCAAGGATCATGTTGTCCTCCAGGCTGGAGAACATTTTGAAGCCAAGCTTGGTGCAGAGCGCCCGCATTTCGCGGTTCTCGGGCAGCATGTTGGAGACCAGCTTGCCCAGCTTTTCTTCGCGGCCGTACTGGATCAGCCTGCGATACAGCTCCGTTCCCAGGCCCTTGTGCTGGGCTTCGTCGATGGCGACGGCAGCCAGCTCGGCTTCGTTTTTGCCATGCAATTTGCTCATCCGGCCAACCGCCAGGATCTCCACTTCGCCTGCCTCATTCGGCCGCTCGGCCACCAGCGCCATCTCCCGGTCATAGTCGATGAAACAGGCGCGGGTCAGGTGCTCGTGAGCGGTGCGCTGAGTCAGCTTGAGCGGCTGGAAGTAGCGCAGATAGACGCTACGCTCGGAGAGTTCCGAGTGGAACTTGATCATGGCCGGTTCGTCTTCCGGACGAATGGGGCGAATGGTGACCTGCCTCCCATCCTTCATCGTCCACTCCTTGACCATGTGGATGGGATAGGGGCGGATGGCCGGGGCGGGCAGATTCTCTTCCGTCATCTCAGGATCATGGAGCACGACCCGCGCATCCAGTGCCAGTAAGCGCTCCGGCGACGCCAGCAGCGGATTGATGTCGATCTCCTTGATCCATGGCTGCTCAACCACAAGCTGGCTGAAACGCACCAGTAGATCTTCCAGAGCGTGCAAGTCGACCGGTTTGCGGCCGCGTACGCCCTTCAGCGCCGTCAGTATTTTGGTCTGTTCCATCATGCGAAGAGCCAAGGTTGAATTGAGCGGAGGCAGCGCCAGCGCGCGGTCCTTGAACACCTCAACCAGTTGACCGCCGGTGCCGAAGAGAATGACCGGACCGAACTGCGCATCCAGGCTGCTGCCGATGATCAGCTCATAGCCATCAAGCTTGACCATGGGCTGCACGGTGACTCCCTGGAAATGCTCGGCGGCAACTTTCTCGGTGACCGCCTGCTTGATGCTCTGAAACGCAGTCTTCACCGCGGTTGCATCACGCAGGTTCAACTGCACGCCGCCGACGTCGGTCTTGTGGGTGATGGTCCACGAGTACAACTTCAGCACGATGGGATAGCCGATTTCTTCGGCGGCTTGCAGAGCTTCCTGCTCCGTCACCGCAACGCGGGTCTCGACCGTCGGTATGTCATAGGCCTTCAGAAGCTGCTTCGACTCGTACTCGGTCAGAATTGTGCGTCCCGATTGGCGCACCTCGCGAATGATGCGCTCGGCTTTGCCGCGTTGCACGTCGGCGTCGGCGTGCTGCGGGATTACCGGAGTTTCATAGATTCCCTTCAGGTTGTAGGCATAACGCCACATGTAATTGAAGGCGCGCACGGCGCTGTCCGGAAACTGAAAAGTTGGGATGCCGGCCTGGTTCAGGATCTGCTCGCCGGCCGCAACCTCGGCGCCGCCCATCCAGCTCGCCAGCACCGGCTTGCCCAGCCCCTTGGCGTAGGGCTTCAGCTTCTCGGCAATCTGCGTCGGGTTGGTCATGTCCTGCGGCGTCAGCACTACCAGCATGCCGTCGATGCTGGGGTCCTTGGCGGCAATCTCCAGCGACTTTGCGTAGCGTTCGGGTTCGGCATCGCCCAGGATGTCCACCGGATTATTGCGGCTCCATTGCGCGGGCAGGAAGTCGTCAAAGGCCTTCATGGTTGCTTCCGAAAGCTCGGCCAGCTCGCCTCCACCGGCGACCAGGGCGTCGGTGGCCAGCACGCCGGGACCGCCCGCATTGGTCAGGATGCAAAGGCGTTTGCCGCGAGGCCGCGGCTGCTTGGCCAGCACATCCGACATGAAGAAGATGTCCGCGATACTGTTGACCCGTAGAACGCCAGTGCGGCGGAAAGCTGCGTCCAGCACCTCGTCGCTGCCGGTCAGCGCGCCGGTATGCGAGGCGGCAGCCTTGGCGGCAGCAGCCGTTCGCCCTGCCTTGATAACAATCACCGGCTTGGTCAGCGAAACTTCACGCGCCGCGGAAAGGAATGACCGTGCGTCGCCAATCGATTCCATGTAGATGACAATGCTGTGGGTCCGGGCATCGCTGCCGAAGTAGTCCACCAGGTCGCCCCAATTCACATCCAGCATGGAGCCGACCGAAACGAAGGCGCTGAAGCCGACATTCTCGCGCAAGCTCCAGTCGAGCACGGCGGTGCACAGCGCGCCGCTCTGGCTGATAAAAGCGACATTCCCGGGCCTCGCGACATTGCGCGCGAAGGTTGCATTCAGCCCGCGAATCGGATTCATCACTCCGAGGCAGTTGGGGCCGATGAGCCGCATCTTGCCGCGGATGATCTCCGAGATCTGCCGCTCCAGCTCCTTGCCATGCTCGCCAAACTCCTTGAAGCCGGCGGAGATGACAATCGCCGCAGGAATGCCGAGTTCCACTGACTCCGCAATGATGTCAGGCACTGTATCGGCGGGGGTGGTAACCACTACCAGTTCCACTTTGTCAGGAAGGTCTTTGACGCTGGGATAAGCCTTGATGCCGAGAACGCTCGACCGTTTGGCGTTGACCGGAAAAACCGTGCCGCCGAAGGGACTGCTCAACAGGTTCCACAATACCGAGCGGCCCACGCTGCCGGCGCGCTCGGAAGCGCCGATCACGGCAACGCTGCTGGGAAGAAACAGCGGGTCGAGAGGATGGATCTCAGAACGGTAAACGTCGGAGGAAGGGTCAGCTTTCAAAGAACTTACAAAGGGTTTCGACGGTTTCGAAGCAGAAGTTGGCATGAGTCCTCACAAGACATGAAACTCTAGTTTAAGCTCTTGGGTGACGCGGCTGAAGAGATTCCATCACGGGAGATCGTGATTTGGCTCACAGCAGGTTGGCTCCGTAATTGTGGAGATCGAGGGGACATTCGCTTCACAGCAATTCGCTGCTGCGAAAAAAGTTGCGTCTGTGGCTTTTTTCTGGAGCCAAACCGCGCCGTGGGCGTCTATACTAAGTACCGCCAACCACGTTGGCGAACCCTATATGAAATGCGCTAAGCAAACCGAACCTCCGGCTAGCCGGAGGACGAAAGCTTCCGGCTCCGCGCACCGACCTGCCATGCTCGCCTGAGCGCTGCATTGCTTGCCCGGTCACGGAGCACAACGTGAACCCGGGCGAGTGAATCCTGCCAATCCTTCAGGATCACCTCCATTAGCCGCGCGCACTATTGCGCTTCCTAAGGAGGAACCATGCTGTACACAATCAAGAACCTGACCGCGGTTTATCCCAAGCTCTTTCGGACCAAGACCGCAGAATCCAAGCTGCCGGTCCAGAGCGTGCGGATGGACGAGCTAAAGGTGCAATCTGTCCATTCCCAGCTTTCGCGGGTTTGGATCGAGACCGGAGATCCACGGACGCCGCTCAAGAGCGTCTGGATCGACGAACCGGAGTTGCACTCTATGACGACCATGTACCCGATCAGGATCCACTCCTGCCTCTCGCGCGTGTGGATCTGGACCGAGGATCCGCGGATGCCGCTCAAGAGCGTGTTGATCGACGAAGCGGAAATGCATGACATGGCGAACGAGGCGGGCGAAGCACTGCTCGCCGAGATCGAGATGTTGATGGCTGAAGCGTACGCCTCCGAGTAACGTAACCACTGCCGGCTCCGCCAGGGGCCGGCTCAAGTACGGATAGCGCGGGGGATTAGTCACCACCGAAGCTGAGTCAGGCAAGCAGCTCTGGCTTCGAATGGTGATCAAATCTTCCCCGCGCCCCCTTGTTCTCAGCCGTGAACAAGGCCACCTGACGCGGGGTGTTACAATGTATCTTCCGCGAAACAATTCTGCGGCGAAGCGCCCTCTGAACGGACTCCAAATCCTTGGCACAGCAGATGACTGAACTTCGCACCATAACCTACGCCGACTCTGGCGTGGACATTGAGCGCGCCAACCGCACCAAGCAGCGCATCAAGTATCTAGCTCACAAGACCTTCAACCGCGGCGTATTGAGTGAGATAGGCGGCTTCGGCGGCCTGTTCGCCATCGACAAGAAGAAGTATTCCGACCCCGTGCTGGTCTCCAGCGTGGACGGCGTCGGCACCAAGCTGAAGATCGCCTTCGAGATGAACTTGCACCACACCGTTGGCGCCGACCTGGTGAACCACTGCGTCAACGACATTGCCGTGCAGGGCGCTGCGCCGCTGTTTTTCATGGACTACTTCGCCACCGGCACGCTGCAACCTAATGTCGCCGAGAAGGTGATCTCCGGCATTGCCGATGCCTGCAAGCACAATGGTTGCCCGCTTATTGGCGGAGAGACCGCCGAGATGCCCGGCTTCTATGCCGAAGGTGAATACGACCTGGCGGGCTTCATCGTGGGCGTGGTGAATCGCGACAAGCTCCTTACCGGCAAAGCAGTTGAGCCGGGCGACGTGCTGGTGGGCCTGGCCTCGACCGGGCTGCATACCAACGGCTACTCGCTGGCGCGCAAGCTGTTCTTCTCGGTCGCGGGCTACACGCCCGATTCCTATGTGAACGAGATCAAGGGCAAGGTGGGCACCGAACTGATGAAGCCGCACCGCAGCTACTGGCCGATCATGCGGCGCATGATTGAAGCCGATGCAGTCTCGGCCATGGCGCACATCACCGGCGGCGGCATTACTCAGAACCTGCCGCGAGCGCTGCCCAAGGGCACCGGCGCTATCGTCGAGATCAACTCCTGGCCCGTGCCGCCCATCTTCGAGCACATGCGGGAGATCGGCAACGTCCCGCAAGAGGAGATGCTGCGCACCTTCAACATGGGTATCGGCATGATCCTGGTCGTCCCTGCCAAGAAGTTCAAGAAGGTGCAGGCTATCCTGGACCGCTGCGGCGAAAAGGGCTACACGATTGGGCGAGTGGTGAAGGGCGAGAAGCGGGTCACGTACTCGTAAGAGCTGTCAGCGTTCAGCCATCAGCCATCAGCCAAAGAAACTCTGATTAGTTCCGGCTTCCTGAAGGGGACCGCCTTTAGGCCGTCCGTAAATGCCCCGTAATGAATGCGGCTTTAGCCGCTGAGGGACTTCGCCGTGACTTAGATCAGGCTTTCCCTAGCCCAGAACGATTCAGCCTTCGCCACTTCAACTGCCGTCTCCAGTGTTACTCTTGCGGCCAGCATGTTTTCCGAAATACTGACGCAGCGCCTGGCCATTCGCGATCTCGAAGCCAACGATGGCCCAAGAATTTTCGCCTACCATAAGCATCCTGAGGTTTCCCGCTTCCAATCCTGGGGCACTGAATCCGTCGACGTCGTTCAGTCGTACATTCGAGGCTTGTCCGCCGTAGAGCCCGGCACGCCCGGACGCTGGTATCAGGTTGGGATATTTCTTCTCGCAGGCGGCAAACTAATCGGCGATTGCGGTTTCCGGGTGCTCGAAAGCGAGCCGGAGCAGGCCGAAATCGGTATCACGCTCGCACCGGAGTTTCAGGGAAAAGGCTGCGCCACCGAAGCCTTGCACGCGATCCTGGATTACCTGTTGGTCGCGCTAGAAAAACATCGAGTGTTTGGTTCGGTGGATCCGCGTAATGTTGCGTCGATGAAGCTGCTACAGCGCGTCGGCATGAGACAGGAAGCTCACTTCGTGAAAAGCCTGTGGTTCAGAGGTGAATGGGTCGATGACGTGATCTTTGCCATCCTCGCGCGCGAGTGGGAGGCCTAATCCTCAACCGTCGCAACGGAGATGGAAGAGCTGGTGCTGGCTTGCACGATCGGTTCAAGATCGGACAAGAGCAATTGAGACTTCCAGCAATTTTCCGGGTTTACCCGCACCGGAATTGTTTTTCCGTCAAGCGCTTCAGCCCACCTGTTCGCTTCCGCTGAGACTACCTCGATCTCAAATTCGGCCGGGGTGGGATATGGCTCATCCGGCACTGGGTACGAATATTGAAGAGTCAAGCAGGACCGCCGCATGCCTTTCGACACGTCCACATCGGTAACTGTTCCATAGGCGATGGGCCAGCTCAGGCCGACACTCTCTTTGCCCACTTTACGGAAAACCCTCGACGCGATGTCAACTAGAATCCAAATCGCGCCGCCGCCGACGGTCAGATGTCTCAGCCAGTCAAACGAACTGATTGCCGGTGGCATATCGTATTTCGAAATCATTGTACGACCACCACCACCCGATTTCATGAACTTGTAACATCCTCTGTCCCGCCGCGACTTGCTCGCCCACGCACGCGGCCTCTAGAATCGCAGTTTGCATCAAAGCAGGTTCTGGAGGAACGGATGGCAACTCTGAACGTTGGCGATGAAGTTCCGGACTTTGAACTCCCCGCTGTCGTGGGCAACATCAAGACGCAGTTCAAGCTGAGCGACTACCGGGGAAAGAAAAATGTAGTTCTTGCGTTTTATCCCGCTGACTGGACGCCGGTGTGCGCCTCGCAGTTACCGGGACTGAACAGCGATGTGGAGCGCTTCGCCGGCTACGATGCGCAGGTTGTGGGCATTAGCGTCGATTCCATTCCCAGTCATACCGCCTGGCAGAAGAAAGAGATCGGCATTCTCAGCTATCCTTTAGCCAGCGACTTTTACCCGCATGGCGAGGTCGCAACGAAGTTCGGGATTCTGCGGCAAGGCGATCCCATCCCCGGCATTACCGAACGCGCCATCTTCGTGGTCGACAAGCAGGGCAAGCTGGCCTTCGGCAAGATCTATCCTATCGGCCAGGTGCCCAGCAATGAAGACATCTTCGAGGTGCTGCGCAAGCTGTAGCCGCCGCAGAGTAGCATCCTCGCGCATCCTCCAGATGAGCAAGAAAAAAGAGGAGGGCTTTAGCCCTCCTCCTCTGCCCAGCCTGATACCGGAGGATGTTACATACCAGGGTGAGGCGTGATCGACCCGAAGAGACCGTGGTTTTCCCCGAAAGGACCCGCGGTGAAGAACAGCGTGCCCGCGGGACCGCCGGATCCGCCGTTGCCAAATGTCAGGCCCCAAAGTCCATCGATCTGCACCGGCAGATCGTTAACATTGAGCACGTTCGCAATCCATGCACCGGTGCTGATGTTGTACGCCGAGATCCCGCCGCTGCCGAAGTTCCCGACCAGCAAGTCACCGCTGAATCCGCTGAAGCTGGATGGCGCCTGCGCGACGCCCCACGGAGCGTTCGCGAACAAAGTGTGCTGCAAACGAAGCTGCAGAGCGCCTTGGGTGTTATAGATATCGACGTAACCATTGCCCGGACCCGGTACGTCATCATGCTTGGCGGAGTCCTGCTTGGCATAGGTCACCACCAGGTTGCTTCCGACGAGCTGGATGTTGAACGGCGCGTAGCCTGCCGGAAGGCTGGAATCCTCAAAGGAGCCCGAGCCGAAGGAGAAGGAATTGTAGCTCCCGTCGTACACTTCTATGGTTCCGGCGTTGAAGTTGGCCACGTACAGATAATTGTGTCCGTTGGCCGTGGCCAGAGTCATTCCCTTGTAGACCGCGCCATTGCCGCTGTTGTTGACGGCAATAAAAGCAGTGGTTCCCGCATACCAGCCGGAAATGGTTCCGTCCTCGGTGCAGAACAGGAAGGGCGTCGCGAATCCGTGGATCTTGAAGTCAGTTGTGCTGGCGTTATAAACCGTCCCGCTCGGCGATCCCGTGCCCGAACCGCTGGCCGGAGGAATCGTGACTACCAGGGACTGCGGTTGTCCGGAGGCGACGTAGAGCGTGGAAAGCCCGCTGGTGTTGTCCGAAAGCCACCACGGCCCACTAGGGCTGATCGACATACCCCAGGGATTCAACAGGTTGGCATCTTGATAGGAGCCGGCGGCTGAGATGTCGGATGTCAGGTAGGTGATGTTGACCTTTTGAGCTGAAGCTGGCAGGCTGAGCGCCGCGATCGCCAGAAGCGATAGCATCGCCATCCAGCCCGGGCGAGAAGCAATGTGTGGTTTCTTGGTGCTGAACATGATTTCTCCTCTGTTTCGGAATCGTTGATTGCTTCCGGCAACCCTTCGTCCCCTGTTGCTGCTGCCACAAGCTTTCTGCACTCTAGCCGCGGCGAACATCAGAGTTGTCCTGAGGAGGTCACGATATTGTCAAAAGTTGTTGACAACTGTCGAAGCTATGGATTTTCCCCACCGGCGCTGGTACTAAAATATTGAAAACAATTAAGTTTGGGTCTGCGACAGTTTCCAATCTGCTCCAGTCGTCTAAGCCGCGAAGCGGGGCCCAAACCCTGATCCCTGTTTACTGCCCTTGCGGACCGGGAAGAGACGTCAGCAGAACCCTCTGCGGGTTGGCCCGAGGATGATATAAACGAGCCAGCACAATACCGGCACTCAAACTGGATAGAAGCATGACAGCCGACCGATCAGCTTCGCGGCCGCTAGTTGGATTTCCATACTTTCCTTTAGGAGCCTCGCAAATGAAAAAGTTGGGATTGTTGTTCGGGTTTGTACTATTACTCGCCGCGTTGGGTTTCGCGCAGAACGATTACCCCTTAGTCGAAGCGTCTGTGGACTTCTCGTTCGTGAATGTCCACCCCAATCTGTCCCAGATCACCAGCTTCAATCTTTTCGGCGGCGGTGGCGCCTTTGTCTACAACATAACTCCGATCATCGGGATCAAAGCCGATTTCTTCGGCTACACCCAGGGCAGCGGCCTGAAGAATCAGATCAAGAACCTGGATCTGCCGTTTTACTACGACGTCAGCGGCAACGCGTTCACCTACATGTTCGGACCGCAGTTCAAGAATCACTCCAGCCAGTTCCAGCCCTTCTTTGAACCCCTGATCGGCGCGGCCCACACTAACGCCTATACCTCGATATTGAGAAACCTTACGCAGAGCAACTACAGCGGAGACAACAACGGGCTCGCTCTGGAGCTGGGCGGCGGCTTGGACATTGTGATGACCAAGAACATTCAGATCCGTCCCTTCGAAGTAGACTGGCTGTACACGCATTTTGGCGCCAATCACATCAAGAACTATTCGGCGGGCCAGAACAACCTTAAGTATGTCGGCGGTCTCAATTTCACGTTCGGCAGCAAGTAAGAAATTCTAAGCCAGCTGTGTTATCTGGGGGAGCAAATGAAGAACAGCCTGATTGCAGCCGCTGTGGCTGCAGGCTTGTGTCTGGCGATTGTCAGCAGAGGATCAGCGGCATCGGGGGCAAGCAAGAGTGAGGCGCAGATTGCGCGCGGCGAGTACCTGGTGAAGGCCATCGGCCAGTGCGGCGATTGCCATACGCCGTTTACCCCGATGGGCACGTTTGTCATGGACAAATGGCTGCACGGCAAGAAGCTGGAGTTTGGTCCGCTCATGCCCATTCCGATCTGGGCTGACACTTCGCCCGACATCGCCGGCCTTCCCGGATGGGATACCGAAAAGGCAGTGCAATTCTTCATGACCGGCCTCGCGCCCAATGGACAGCCGGCGCGGCCTCCCATGCCCGCATACAAGATGAACCGCGCCGACGCCGAAGCGGTGGTAGCGTATTTGCAATCGCTGAAGTAGTGAATCCGTTGTCGGGTGTCAGTGGTCAAGAACAGTGGAATCACGGCGGGTCGCGTGAGAAGAGAAATCCGAGTCCCTCGAAGACGAGAGGATTTCGAATTGAGCCACTACCCGCAGAGCGCGTCAACTGGACATCGACGTCTTGATCTGACAGAATCGCCGTTCGCACCGCAAACCTGCTATGGCAAATAATCTATCAGCGGCCACTACCGTTGGCCGACGAAACATTCCCGCCGGGCTAATCGACGAAGCCCGCCAGCATGTGTACGAGGCTGCCATTCGCACGCCGTTGGTGCGGCTGAACTACGACGCTCCGGCGGAGATTTATCTGAAATTGGAGTGCCTGCAACCGATCGGGTCATTCAAGATTCGTGGCGCCTATAACGCGATTCTAAAGCTGCCTGAAGAGCAGCGGCGTCGCGGCGTTTGGACAGTCAGCGCAGGCAATGCTGCTCAGGGGGTGGCGCTGGCGGCACGCAAGGCCGGCGTGGCCTGCCAAGTCCTGGTAATAGACGCGGCGCCGGCAACCAAACTCGATGCGATTCGCCGTTTGGGAGCCGACTTTGTGAAGGCCTCCTACGACGACTGCTGGAAGGCGTTGGCGGACCGTAGTCATCCGGCTATGACCGGCGCGTTTGTGCATCCCTTTGAAGACGACGAATTCATCGCCGGCAATGCGTCGGTAGGACTCGAAATCCTGGAAGATCTGCCTGACGTGGATGCCGTAGTCGCCGGCTTCGGTGGAGGCGGCTTGTCTTGCGGCATTGCGGCTGCTCTGAAAGAGCGCGGAAGTCATGCCAAGATATTCGCGGCAGAACCGGAGACCGCGGCCCCGCTGGCGCGCTCGCTGGCCGCGGGCTCAGCCCAGAGTTTTCCCGATTGGCAAGCCAGTTGGGTAGACGGATGCGGAGGCAAGTCAGTCTTTCCCCGCATGTGGGACCTGGCGAGCCATTTGCTCGCCGGCTCCATCGTTTCCACGCTCGAGGAAACCCGGCACGCTATGCGCATTGTGGCCATGCGCAATCACGTGATCGCTGAAGGCGCGGGCGCCTGTGCCGTTGCAGCTGGACTCAGCGGCAAGTGCGGTTCGGGAAAGATTGTTTGCGTGGTCAGCGGAGGAAACATCGATCTGGCGAAGTTCGCTGAGTTAGTGCGTCCAGACCCGCAGGCGTAGATTGATCTAGTGATCATCTCATAAACGGTTCGTGTCAGGGCACGACTTCAGTCGTGCCGAAAGTGCAAGCTTAAAGATTCTGAGCCGGCTTCAGCCGGCGACACTGGCCCCTTCCTCGACGTTTTCCGCAGCCTGTTCAATCGTGCCGAACAACGGACAGCACGTGAGACCTCTCTCGTCCCCAGGGGACTCAGATACTTTCCACAGCAAACCCAGCACTCCGCTTCGCTGCGTGCTGGGCTATCATGATTCCGCGCCTTCGGCGCTCAGGATTTCGAGTTTCTTAGTCCGCTGCAGCGCGAACGCTAGTTCTCACGCACACTCTTTAGCCCCGCCCCACCGAACTCCGCCGGTCAGGCAACGCTCCGGTTCACCCCGTGTTCCCATCCCTCCGTGGTGAATTCTCCTTCGCATGATTACACTAAAACCTATGTCTCCCCGTTTTACAACTCCCGCCATCGACCTACGCAGCGACACGGTGACAAAGCCCTCGCCGGAGATGCGGCGTGCGATGTTCGAGGCCGAGGTTGGCGACGATGTTTACGCCGAAGACCCCACCATCAACCGCCTGGAGAAGCGGGCGGCCGAGATCTTCGGCCGCGAGGCGGCGCTGTTTGTTCCCAGCGGAACCATGGGCAACCAGATCGCGATCAAACTGCACACCCACCATGGGGAGGAACTTATCTGCGAGGAGCGTAGCCATGTTTTCGAGTACGAGATGGCGATGATGGCGCACTTCTCTGGCGTGGTGCCGCGAACGGTTCGGGGCACGGACGGCATTCTTTCCTGGGAGCAGGTCAAGTCGAAGATCCGAACCAAGAGCTACCAGGGCGCCAAGACCGGTCTGGTTTCCGTGGAGAACACGCACAACATGGCCGGCGGCACAGTCACTCCTCCGGAGGTCTTCGACGAAATCTGCGACAACGCTCACGCGGAGGGCTTGCCGGTTCACCTTGATGGCGCACGCGTGTTCAATGCGGCAATCGCGCTGGGGATGCCGGTCGCGCAACTCACCGCCAAAGCCGACACGGTAATGTTCTGCCTGTCGAAAGGCCTGGGTGCGCCCGTGGGGTCGCTACTGGTCGGCAGCGCAGAACTGATGGACCGCGCTCGCATCTACCGCAAAGCGCTCGGCGGCGGCATGAGGCAGGCAGGGATTCTCGCGGCAGCCGGACTCATCGCATTGCAGCAGGGACCAGAGAAGCTGGTGCAGGACCATGCCAATGCCAGGTTCCTCGCCGAAGGAGTAGCGCGAATTCCCGGCATCAAGATTGATCCCGCCAAAGTGCAGACCAACATCTTGATCTGCGAAACCTCCGGCACCAGTATCACGGGTGCGGATCTGTCGAGAAAATTGGCGGAGGGGAACGTGTTGGCGAGCGCCTACGGCCCGTACATCATCCGATTTGTTACCCACCTCGATGTCAATCGTGAGCAATGCGCGCAAGCGCTGGAGATCCTTGCACACGTCTGCGGCGGAAAGCCTCAACCTCTCAATCCGTGACCCTGCGCAGTAAGGCAGAATGTGAGAAGGGCGCTCGCGAAGAGCGCCCTGTTTCTGCCGGAAGGAAAATCGCGTCACGCCGCGAGGCGCTTACGGCTTAATCTCGAACACCACTCCAAGTCCTTGCGTGCCCCCGCTGGATGCAGTGCCGTACAGGTTGCCGTTGAGATCGAAGACCAGGGTGCTGTAGGGATAGCCGCCATCGCTGCCGTTCGTGAAGTCGTGCAGCGAGGTGTAGGTCCAGCTTCCATTGGAGGGCGTAAGCTTGAAGACCGCTCCATAACCGTGGGCGCCGTCCGCGAGAGTGGTGCCGTAAAGATTGCCTGCGGTGTCCCTCACCAGATTGCCGATCGGTCCGGCCACCAGGCGTCCGTTGTGAGGGCCGGCCAAGCTGTACAACGAGCTATCGGTCCAGTTGCCATTCGAGTCAGTCAGTTTGAAAACCACGCCACCCTGACCCGTTCCGCCGGCGCTGGTCGCGCCATAAAGATTACCTTCCGCGTCCAGGATAATGCCCGCCTGTGGGAAGCTCCCATCGCTGCCATTGGTGAAATCATAGAGATCGCTTTCGATCCAGTTTGACCCCGACGGCGACAATTTGTAGACCGACCCTGACAGGTCTTTGCCGCCATTGAAGGTGGTTCCATAGAGGTTGCCGGCGTGATCCATGACTAAGCCGCTTCCGGGATAGCCATAGGGATGGTAGAGGACAACTTCCTCCCAACCACTGGAAGAGTTTAATTGGTAGATGATTCCGCCATTGTGCAAACCGCCGCTGGTCGTGACCCCGTCGGCATTGCCGTTGTGGTCGAAGATCAGGGCCCCGACTGGTCCGGCACCATCAGCGCCGTTGAAGCTGTGCAGCACACTCTCCACCCACTGGCCAGACCCAGGTAGATTGCCGGACTCCAGAGGCCGCAGCTTGTAGACTGTGCCGCAACCAACTCCATCACAAGTTCCGCCGCCATAGTACGTGGTGCTGTACAGACTGCCGTCCGGGCCGAATACGACATTGGCGATCCACGGATTGGCTCCATCGTTGCCACCCATAAAGCTGTAGAGCGGCGTCAGCGTCCAGCCGGAGCTCCCATTGGTCAACCGGTAGACCAGGCCACAGCCATTCGTTCCGCAGTTTTCACCGGTATTGCCACCGAAGTTCGCCGTACCGTAGAAACTCCCCGCGCCATCATAGGTGAGGCCGGCCATGGGCGTAGCTCCGTTTGGCCCTCCCGCGAAGTTGTAGATGACCGAGTACGTCTGCGCTTGCGCGGCTTGCGTCATCGCAGCCGCGAGGGTCAGCACAATAGCCAGTGCCGCACCCATGGCAAATAAACGACGCCGACGTGCCGGCTGGATCGGAGTCCACATGCGCATTTGGGCCGGCCAGCGTCGCTGCCGGAAACGCCCGGCACCGCGGTTTCTGTAATGATCTGGCGCGACTGCGGGATTGGTCGCGACGGTTGCTGTTTGCCGATCGTCCCCACAAAGAAGCTTCGAGTGCCGTTCCAGAGCTGTCATAACCCCACCTCTTACCGAGAACTTTATTGCAAAGAAGGCCGTCCGACAACCCCCACATTGTCAGACGGCACGTTTTTCTCGCCTTCTTCACTACCAACCGGCCACCGACCACTGGCCACTGCTTTACGGCGTGATCTCCCATAAGGTGCCGTAGCCATACGCGCCGCCGCTGGAGGTGGTTCCGTAGAGATTGCCGTTGGCGTCGAGCACTACGCCGCCGAGCGGAAGATTCCCACCGTCGCCGCCCCCAAACTGGTGCAGCACGGTATAAGTCCAACCGCCATCCGAGGGGGTTAGCTTGAAGACCAAACCCCATGTTCCTATGCTGTATGCGGTGCCGTATAGATTCCCGGCGCTGTCCATGACGAGATTGGCACGGGGACCTAGTTCTTCGGAGGAGCCCAGAAAGCCGTAAATCTGCGTGTACGTCCATCCGCCGTAAGCGGGCGTCAGCTCGAAAACCCCGCCGTTTCTCGTACCACCACTCCCGGACGCCGTGGAGCCGTAGAGATTGCCCGCGGGATCGAAGATCAGGTTGGCCTCGGGATGCTCGCCGCCGCCGCCTTGGTATGCAAACGAGTGCAGAGTGTTCTCCTCCCAGCCCGAGCCCGAAGGTGACAACTCAAAGACCGTACCCTGTCCACCTGCGCCGTTGGAATACGTGGTTCCATATAGGTTTCCAGCCGCGTCAAGCACCAATCCGGCATCAGGATTTGACCCGTCAGTGCCACCCGAGAACAGGTACGGCAAGCTTTCGGTCCAACCGCCGTTGGAGGGCGTCAACTCGAAGACGACGCCGCACCATTCATCTCCGAAAATGCAATTTGTGCTGTAGTTGCCGCCTTCGTAAGCCGTCCCGTAGAGGTTTCCAGCCCGGTCGAAGACTACTGCTGCGTCGCTTTGAGCTCCATCGTTGGCTCCTCCGGCGAAGCGATGAAGCACGGTTTCGCTCCAGGGGCAGAGCGCGCTCTTGCAAACTGCCGAGGAGGGTCTCAAGTTGAAGACAATTCCACACCCATAATAGACTTCGCTCGGGCAGAACACGCCTCCTCCGGCGAAAGTTGTGCCGTAAAGAGTGCCATCCGGACCGAAGACTACGCTGGCATCGGGATTGCCGCCATCGCTCTCCCCAGTGAAGGCGTAGAGCGGCTTCAAAACCCAGCTGTGACGCTCACGCTGCATCTCGAAGACGGTGCCGCATCTGCTGTTGTAGCAATTGTCGGCGGCCAAGCCGCCGAAATACGCGGTTCCGTAGAGATTTCCTGCCGCATCGATTGTCAATCCGGCAGCGGGCGTGGCACCGTCCGCTCCGCCCGTAAACGTGTGAAGGACGGTATATGTCTGCGCCTGTCCGGGCATGGCGAGACCAATCACCAGAATCGCTACCACCATCGCTGCAATCGTCATCCACAAGTCAATCCTGCCCTTGCAAATTTTGGTTTTGTCTGTGCGTTTCATGTGAATTCTCCACTGCGAACTAAGTCGAGTTAGCTTCCTCAGGATCTATCCCACAGTGTGGTACAACCTGGGAATTCGACTGACAACTGGCCACTGCTTTACGGCGTGATCTCCCAGATGACGCCGCAGCCGTCATCGGGGCAATAATTCTGCGATTGCAAACCGCCGTAGGCAGTCGTGCCGTAAAGATTGCCTTGCGAATCCAGCGTCACGCCGGCAATGGGGGTCACGCCATTGCCGTCCTGCAGAAAGTCGTGGAGATCGGTGCAGACCCAGTCGCTTCCGTTACGGGTCGCCTTGAACACCGAGCCGCCGCCATGTTGTCCGCCGGCGTAAGTCGTACCATAAAGATTGCCTTGGCCATCCATGGTCAAAGAGCTCTGCGGCCCGCTGTAGCCTGTACCTTGGAGACTGCACAGGAGATTGAAGGTCCATCCGCTCCCTGAGGGCGACAACTCGAAAACCGTTCCCCCGCCCCCGCTGCCACCGTCGCTCGTGGAGCCGTAGAGATTACCCGCGCTGTCGAAGACCAGACCTCCGAAAGGAGTTGCCCCGTCGTTGCCTCCGGTGAAGCTGTAAAGAGTGGTTTCCATCCAACCCGAGGACGAGGGAGAAAGCTCAAAAACTCCGCCCTTGCTGCGATCTGGGCCTCCCCATACCCCATAGAGATTTCCCGCACTGTCCAGGACCATCCCGGCGTCGGTGTCGCCGGCCCCCCCGATCTGGCTCGCCGTCCAACCTCCGCCCGAAGGCGAAATCTCATAGGCTTGGCCAAATTCGCCGGTCCCATACATATTTCCCGCAGTGTCGAAGACGAGGCTGCTTTCGGGAGCGTAACTGTCGGCTCCGGTGAACTGATGAACAAGGGTGTAATCCCAGGGACAGAGCGCCGCTGTGCATGCCGTGGGAGGGGGCCGCAGCCGGAACGCGGTTCCGCAGTATGACTGTCCTTCACCACATTCTAAAAGCCCTCCATAGGAGGCGGTGCCATAGAGGGCGCCGTCGGGACCGAAGGTCAGTCCACCGTAATCGAGGGGGAACTGACCATTGCCGACCTCCTGGCCAAAGGAGTACAGAGGACTAAAGATCCAGCCGCCCCCGGCCGGCTTGAGTTGGAACACTACACCCGAGCCGTAGGTGCCGCCGCGTTCGACTGTGCCATAAAACCTTCCAGCCCGGTCTGCGACCAGCGTGCTGGTGGGGAAAGAGCCGTCCGAGCCGCCGGTGAATTTGTGAAGGATCGTGTAAGTTTGCGCCTGGGCGGCGACAGCGCTTACAAGCAACAGGAAAAGCCCGATCGTGGTCGCCAGCCGAGCGCTTACCGAACTGCGATTCTGTCCTGAGTGCGCCATGAGAAATCCCCTTCACCAAACTGAAATCGTAGACCTTTGATTCTCAACTCCCACATTGTGGGATACCGTCAGCCAGCCCTCGAGGGGCAATTGCCAATTGTCCTACGGCGTGATCTCAAAGACAACGCCCTTCCCGCGCATCGTGCTTCGGGCTGGTCAGAGTGCACTCCTGGGTATCAGCAAAATTATTTGCCTTGCTTACTCATCGAAATCCCACATTGTGGGACATTGCTTTCGCTAAGTGACAACTTACGGCGTAATCTCCCACACGGTGCCGCAACCGATATCGCAAACGGTGAAGAAGCCCCCTCCATCCGACGTCGTGCCATAGATGTTCCCACTGCTATCCAGGGTCACGCCACCGAGGGGCTGCGCTCCACCTCCATCGTCAAAGCTGAAGCTGTGTAGTACGGTGTGGGTCCAAACGCCGTTGGATGGGGTCAGCTTAAAAACGCTTCCCGACCCATTCGCGCCACCCTGGGTTGTGGTGCCATACAGATTTCCGGCGGTGTCGAAAACCGGACTGGCATAGGGACCGTCATCGGAGAAGCTATAAAGCAAGTTGTAAGTCCAGCTTCCGGGGTTCGACAGCTCGAATACTGTTCCGCCGTTGGTTGCGCCACCTGCGATGGTTGTGCCGTAAAGATTGCCCTCTTGATCCGAGATCAGAGTGTCGTACGGAACCGCGCCATCAGATCCCAGGAAGGTGTGGAGTATCGTCTCCGTCCAACCGCTGCCCGATGGAGTCAACTGGTAGATGATTCCTTTACCGGCTGTTCCGCCGTTAACGGTAGTTCCGTACAGATTCCCCGCCCGATCGAAGATGAGGCCGCCGGCTGGAAGTTGACCGTCCGTGCCCGCAACGAAGTTGTGAATGATGCTCTCTGTCCAGCCGTTGCCGGACGGGGTCAGCTTGTAGACTGCTCCGCAGCCTGCGCCGAAGTCGCAACCTCCATTACCGCCATACGCCGTTGTCCCATAGATATTGCCTGCCTGATCAAAGACAACCCCACTGTAGGGATTTCCGCCATCGGGGGGACCCTGGAAGCGATAGAGCACCGTCTCCGTCCAGGGACACAGGAAGGACTTGCACACCGATGCGGGCGGTTGCAGCTTGAAAACCGTGCCGCAGCCGCTGCCTTCATTGCAGTCTCCTTGTCCTCCGTCCAAGGTCGTGCCATAGAGATTGCCGTCTGGTCCGAACGTCACCGGGCCGTAAAGAACATCTCCACTGTTCACCGGATAAGAGAAGTCGTACACCGGACTAAGCACCCAACCCGAGCCGGACCGCGCCAGTTTGAAGACCGAACCGTAGCCGCCGCCGGTTGTGCCGTAGAACCGTCCTTCCCCGCCCATGACGAGGCTGGCATAGGGGTTCGCTCCGTCACCTCCGCCGGTGAAGGTATGCAGCACGCTGAAGGTCTGCGCCTGCGCCTGCGTGGCAATGACGATCAACAAAGTTGCGACGGCGATTGCCGCCACCGTCGCCCACAAATCCAAACTGACGGTCCACTTCCGAGATTGTTCTGAATGTGACATCGTAGCTTCTCCATTCTTCGACAACTGCGGCTGGCTCCAAGTCAACGTTACGTCCCACAATGTGGGACTAGCGAAGCGCCGGAATCCAGGTTCGGACGCCGGCGCTCCGCGTGGGGACGAACTTCAATTCGGCGTGATCTCAAACAGAACGCCGCACTGATAATTCCAACCTACGTCGCAGTTCGAGCTGGTACTTCCACCGGCTTCGGCTGCGCCATAAATGTTTCCATTGCTGTCCATGACCAGGCTACCCACCGGATACGCGCCATCGCTTGCGCCGGTGAAGTCATGCAGATCGGTGTAGGTCCATCCGCCGCTGCCGTGAGTCAGCTTGAAAACCGAGCCCAGGTTGTAAGCGCCACTGACGAAGGTTGTTCCGTATAGATTGCCGGCGGAGTCCATGATCATGCTGGCGTTGACGCCGGTCACGCCGAACTGGGACGCCGGGAGGCTGTAAAGCAGGTTGAAGGCCCAGCCGTTGGCGGCGGTCAATTCGAAGACCGTTCCGCCGTTGTTCGCCCCACCTTCGGAGGACGCGCCATAGAGATTACCTTTGGAGTCGAAGATCACTCCCGCCTGCGGAAACCTGCCGTCACTGCCGCCCTGGAACGTATACAGCACGGTCTCGTTCCAATAGCCGGCCTGGGAGGGCGTCAGCTTGAAAACGTTCCCGTTGCCGTCTCCGCCGTAAAGTCCGGCGGTGGTGCCGTACAGATTGCCGCTGCTGTCTACAATCAATTCGCCCGTGGGATGGGCCCCTTGGTTTCCGTCGTGGAATTCGTAAATCACGTTGTAGGTCCAACCCTCAGAGGTGGGCACCAACTGGAAGATGAAGCCGCAGCCCAACCCGCCGCTGCAATGGTTGATCTCCCCCCCGTCCTCCGAGCCGCTGTACATGTTGCCGGCCTGGTCGAAGGTCAGGCCTCCGGGCGAATCGGCACCACAGCAGAACGTCCACAGCACGGTGTCGTTCCACTGGCACACGAACGATATGCAACGCGTAGGTGGGGGTGTCAGGTTGTAAGCAGCGTCACCGCCAAGTCCATACAGACTGCCGTTTGGTCCAATGGTTATGCGCGACGGACCCGGGCCTCCCTCCATGCCGACAAACAGGTACAGCGGTTGATAGATCCACGACGATCCCGTCCGGACCATTTTGAAGATCATGCCGCAGGTAGGTCCGCAATACTCGCTTTTGTTCCCGCCGAGGCCAGTTCCTCCGTATAGATTTCCGCCCCGATCGAAGGTTAGCCCGCTGACGGGATTCGATCCGTCCCCGCCACCGGTGAAGGTGTGAATCACTTCGAAGGTCTGGGCTTTAGCCGGTTGCCCTGCAAACAAAGCCAGCACGAACGCCGCGGTCATCACAGCGACCTTTAGACCCGAGTTGCTTGCGGTGAAATGCTTTTGTTCTGAGCGTGTCATAAACCCCGTCCTTTCACGTAACAATGTCGGACTTACTTCCATCGGACAACTGACAACGGTTACGGGGTAATCTCGAAGACCACTCCCGCGTTGTAAGCGCCGCCCTCGCTTGCGGTGGCGTACAGGTTCCCGTCTGCGTCGAGGATGACGTTGCTGACCGGATTATTCCCGGCTGATCCGGAGAAGCCGGTTTGCGTCCATCCCCCGTTTGAAGGAGTGAGTTTGAAGACCTCGTCCGCCGATTCCAGCGTGCCATATAGGTTGCCGGCGGCGTCCATGGTGAGCTGTTCGATTGAACCTAAGTACGCGTTCAGGTCGTACAGCACGTTAAAGGTCCAGGAGCCGTTCGAAGGTGTCAACTCGTACACTATGCCGAATCCATAGGTGACGCCATAGAGATTGCCCGCTGTGTCGAAGATCAAGCCTCCCTCGAGAACACACCCGTCACTTCCGCCGGTGAAGCTGTACAGGACGCTCTCGGTCCAACCATTCCCGGAAGGCGTCAACTTGTAAACGACACCGCAGTACTCTCCCTCGACAGACAGACCGCCAGAAGCGGTGGTGCCGTACAAATTTCCGGCATTGTCGAAGATCACACCTGCATACGGGTTTGCGCCGTCACTGCCGCCGGAAAAGTTGTAGAGAATCTTCTCCGTCCAGCCGCCGTTCGCGGGTGACAGCTCGTAGACGGTGCCGCAGCCATCACGGCAATTGGAGCTGCCGCCGGATGGAGTTGTGCCGTAGATATTTCCCGCGTGATCGAAAACCAGGTCGCCATAGGTGGGATTCGCGCCGTCGCCGGCGCCCTGGAAGGAATAGAGCACGGTCAGAGTCCATGGGCAGGAGAACGACTCGCAGAAGTGCGCCGGCGGCTGCAGCCGGAAGACTTCGCCTTTACCCGCGCTTCCTCCATTGGTGGTTGTGCCATAGAGATTGCCATCGGGGCCGAAGATGACCCTGGCTTGCGGATTGTTCCCGTCAGGACCACTAAACGCGTACAAGGGGTAGAAGACCCAGCTGGAATTCTTGTGCTCCGGCTTGAACACGGTGCCGCAGCCCTCACTGCAGTGGTTTCCCCCGTAGCCGGTCGTGCCGTAAAGGTCCCCGGACTGATCCATGCTCAAGCCGGAATCCGGCTGCCAGCCATCATGTTCGTTAAAGGTGTGCAGCACGGTGAACGTCTGCGCCTGGGCGGCTTGGCTGAAGACCGCGACCCCCAAGACAATCACCGATGCCGCGACGAAGGCCATGCCTCGAGACGAATTTCTACGGCCACCCATCCGATGGCTCCTTAGGTTTTCCACAACCCCTCCTTTGCCAGCCGGTCAGGCCCAGGTCTCACGTCCGAAACCGACACTCGTGCGACCACCAATGGGTGCGCGCTGTTCTCTATTTCCTCCAGTCTCTGCCCGAAGTCAAATTAATTCCACATTACGGTCTAACCTGTTGCAGACAATGTAAATAAACGTTCATGGACGGTTGCCTATTGACGAAACTGTGATAACATTTGTGCCCATCATGTCCTCCGTCGCACCGGCGAGCCCATGGATTCCGCCTGATGTCCCGCAGGAACGGACTTCGCAGGAGACGTCGGTCATGCGCTTCGGGCCTTACGAGCTCAACCTGGATTCGGGAGACCTGCGCAAGTTCGGTTACCGGATCAAGCTGCAGCCGAAATCCTTCCTGGTGCTGCGGACCCTGCTGCAAGCTCCGGGCGAAATGGTCACGCGCGAGGAACTGAAAGCGCAGCTCTGGCCGGAAAACACCTTTGTAGAGTTCGAGTCCAGCCTGAATGTTGCGGTCAGGCGGTTGCGCGAGGCGCTGAACGACGAGGCGCAAGGTCCAGCCTACATCGAAACCGTGCCTAAGCATGGTTATCGCTTTATTGGGGTGCTGGAGCCGCCAATCGCGACCACTCCTCCGTATCTGGTGCCCGCGCTTGTCCGCCCGGCTGACTCCTCATCCGCCCTCGACTTGGCACGCATTCCGCCTGCCTCCGTGCCAACCAGAACCTGGTGGAGGCTGCTGCTGCCGGCCTTGGCAGTGCTGATTATCGCCGTAGCGATTGGGCGCGTCTGGTGGAAGCGCAGCGCGGCAGGCGCGCCTATCGCCTCCTCGATTGCGGTGTTGCCGTTTGTCGACATGAGTCCGGAGAAAAACCAGCAATACTTCTCCGACGGCTTGGCCGAAGAGCTGCTCAATCATCTGGCCAAGACTCCAGGATTGCGTGTTGCGGCGCGCACCTCGTCTTTCCAGCTGCGCGACAAGAGCGCCGATCTGAACGCCATCGGTAAGAAGCTGGATGTGGCAACCATCCTGGAAGGCAGTGTCCGCAAGGAAGGCAACCGGGTACGAATCTCAGCCGAGCTGGTGAAGGCGGAGGATGGCTTCCAGCTTTGGTCGGGCACCTATGACCGCGATCTGAACGGCGTGTTCGCCGTGCAGGACGATATTGCGCGCGCCATCACGGGCGAGCTCAAACTACGGTTGCTCAATAGCGGCAGCGGCAGTGTCCCACAGCGTGGGATAAGCGCCGAGGCATACAACGCGTATTTGCAGGGGCGATACTTCTACGAACGCCGCACCCATGATGACCTCACCCGGGCCTACGAGTATTTCCAGCAGGCGGTAAAGCTCGATCCGAGTTATGCGCGTGGCTGGTCGGCGCTGGCCTGGGTGCTGGTCACACGCGGCGAGGGCGGCGAGGGTTCGACCTTCGAACAAGGTTATCGCGACGGCAGAACAGCTGCGGAACGAGCTCTGCAACTGGATCCTGGTTTGGCCGAGGCGCACGCCGCCATTGGCCGCATCAAGCGCGGTTATGAGTGGGACTGGGCAGGCGCGGATGTAGCCTTTCAGAAGGCGCTGGCGCTGGAGCCTCAGAATTCCGTGGTGCTGTTGGGAGCTTCGAGCCTGCAGGCCAGCCTCGGCCATTTTGATGAGGCGGTCGCACTGAACCGGCGGGCGGTGGAAATCGATCCCCTTAGCGTGATGGCGCACGTCGCGCTGGGTATGCATGCCTACTACGCGGGACAGCAGGAGTTGGCAATTGACGCGTATCAGAAGGCATTGGCCATCAGTCCCGACGGGCCCGAGGCGCATTACCTACTAGGACTGGTCTATCTGGTACAAACGAAGCCCCAGCGGGCGCTGGCGGAATTCGAAAAGAACCATACCAGCAGCGAGCGCGCCGTCGGGTTAGCCTTGGCCTACAGTGCGCTGGGCCGGAAGACGGAAGCAGACGCGGCCTTGCAGCAACTCATCAACGACTACCATGAGCAGGCTGCCTATCAGATCGCCGAAGTATATGCCTTTCGCGGAGAAGCAGACCGCGCCTTCGAGTGGCTCGGAATTGCCCGGTCTCACAAAGATGCCGGACTGGCAGCCATCAAGGGCGATCCTCTGCTGAAGAATCTTTATCACGATCCGCGGTTCGAGATATTCCTGCGGAAGATGGGATTGCCGGCCTAGCTCTCCACAGGCCAGGGCGGTCGTTTGACAACTTACTTGACAACCGCTCTGATCGCAAACATACTTGCGCCGTTCGACGTTGAGACTCCAGAAACTGTTGTAGGTAGCGGGTGGAGCACGCCTTCAGGCGTGCATGGAGGAACGCAATAATCGGGTCCGCGCTTTAGCGCTTGAGGTAAGCTTCTCTCACCTCAGCGGCTAAAGCCGGTTCATTGTTGACCCTCCAGACTGCACCGCTGAAGCGGTGCTCCACCCTACGAAGCTCTCTGGGCGGTGATTGCATGAAGAAGAAGCCTGCCAAAAAGAAAGCCGTCGCCAAGAAGAAAAGCGCTGCACGTCCGGTAAAGCGCGCGGCCGCGAAACCGGCGCGCACACAACTCAGGAAGGTTCCCGCAGCGAAGATTCCCGCGCCTCCAGCGGACGAAGGAAAGCTCACCTTCAACCATGCCATGATCTATGTGAAGGATGTGGAGCGCGGAATCAACTTCTACCGCGGCTGGCTGGGATTCAAGCTGATCGAAGACTTCCGCTATGAGGGCAGGCCGGTTTATGCGCGCCTGCGCGCCCCGGGCGGCGATGGCACGATTGCTCTGCACCAGGCCGGCCCAGGCGCTTCTATAGCGAGCGAGGGCGTGCGCCTGTACTTCGAAGTGCCCGATCTCGACGGCTTCTGCCGCAGTCTTCAGAAACGCGGATTCTACTTCACGCAGTTGCCAACCATGATGCCGTGGGGCTGGCGGCATGCCTACCTCAACGATCCCGAAGGGCACGAGATCAGCCTGTACTGGGCTGGCGAAAATCGCATGAAGAAAACGGTGATGAAAGCCGCGCGAGAAGCCGGCACCGCATGATTCAGTTTAAGATACTGCACTCTTACGTTAGAAAACGGAGCGCCTGGCTGCAGCGCTCCGTTCGACATTAGCGCTGGTTAGGGCAACAACACGGCGTCAACCACGTGGACCACGCCGTTCGATTGATACACATTCGCCATCGTAACCATCGACATACCGCCCTTTTCATCGGTCAGAACCACATGTTTGCCTTGCATGGAGGCGGTGAGAGTTTCCCCGTTCGCCGTCTTGAGCGTTGCCTTGCCGCCGCCTTCTTTGATCTGTTTCATCAGATCGGCAGCATTGATCCTGCCCGGAACCACGTGGTAGGTGAGGACCTTCACCAGTTGGTCCTTGTTCTCAGGCTTCAGCAGCATTTCAACCGTACCTGCAGGCAGTTTGTTGAAGGCATCGTTGGTGGGTGCGAATACGGTGAACGGCCCGGGGCCCTCGAGCGTTTGCACCAGATCAGCAGCTTTCACCGCCGCCACCAGGGTGGTCAGATTGTCGGCCGTCGAGGCATTCTGAACAATGTTCTTGCTGGGATACATCAGCGCGCCGCCTACTACTGGGTCGTTAGAACCAGGCGCCGCCATGGCCGCAAAGGCCATCGTCATTACAAACAGCACTACCAGAATCTGCTTCTTCATATTCCTCATCCTCTGAGCGCAATGGATTTGAATATTGATCGCTCAGTGGGATTACGTGCAGAAAGCAAGAATGGATTTAACGATCTGGCCGGGGACTGCTGCCATAAATCCGGGGATTTTGCTGATGTCCAGTTGACCCGGCTGCGCACGCGGCCTACCATAACCGCGAGCGGGACCGAGGTCCTCAGGCATGGTCGGCGAGACAGTCTCCCACTATCACATCGTGGGGAAACTCGGCGGTGGTGGAATGGGGTTGGTTTATGACGCGGAAGACACGCGTCTGGGCCGCCACGTCGCGCTGAAGTTCATTCCTGAAAATCTGGTCAACGACCGCAAAGCTCTGGAGCGCTTCGAGCGCGAAGCCAAAGCGGCCTCGCAGTTAAACCATCCCGGCATCTGCACTATCTACGACATCGAGGACATGAACGGCCAGCCCTTCATTGTTATGGAGAAGCTGGAGGGGATGAGCCTGAAGGACCGGCTGCGCGGCAAGCCGATGGACATCGAGGAGATGCTGGACATCGCGATCCAGGTAGCCGATGCGCTGGCCGCCTGCCACGCCAAAGGGATCATTCATCGCGACATTAAGCCGGCGAACATCTTCATCACCCAGAGTGGGCAGGTCAAGATCCTGGACTTCGGGCTGGTCAAATTGTCGCGCGACCTGTGGAGCGGCGAGCCCGTGAACGAGGACCTGTCCGAGGCCGGCGACATTTTTGGTACCGCAGTCTACATGTCGCCGGAGCAGGCGCGCGGCGAAGAGCTGGATGCTCGCAGCGATCTGTTCTCGCTCGGAGTCGTGCTCTACCAGATGGCGACCGGCCAGAAGCCATTTGCCGGCGCCAACTCTGTGGTGACTTTAGAAGCGGTTCTCACCAAGAAACCAATTCCTCCGCTTAAGCTGAATCCCAAGCTCCCGCCCGATCTGGAGGGGATCATTGGCCACGCGATGGAGAAGAACCGGGCCAACCGATATCCCGACGCGCTGAGCCTGAAGGCCGATCTGGTAGCGCTGAAGAGAGAGACTGACCCGGGTGCAACCGCCAGCGGGAGGTTGCGTTCTCCCTTCCCGTATCGCATCGCGACCAGCACATTCCAGACCACGAGCCGCTGGCAAACCTATCTTCTGCTGGCGGTTAGCGCGGTGCTGGTAATGGTGCTCACGCTGGCGGGATTGTGGTGGTTCAAGCATCCTTCGGGGGCAGCCGCCGCCAAGAACACCATCGCAGTGCTGCCGCTGCAGAATGTGAACGGCGACATCAGCGTGGACTTCCTGCGCTTCGCGCTGGCGGATGAGATCGCCAAGGTTCTCACTTATTCGCGCACGCTGGACGTGCGTCCGTCTTCCCTGACGCAAAGGTATGCCGCCAAAGATCCCGATCCGCAAAAAGTTGGACGGGAGCTGCACGTTGCCACGGTGTTGACGGGACACTTCCTGAAACAAGGCGACAATCTGATGGTCACGCTGGAAGCAATTGACGTCCGTGACAACCGCCTGCTGTGGCAGTCCAGCTTTACCGCCCCGGAGCAGGACCTGATTGCCTTGCAATCCAACATGGCCGCGCAGATACGCCAAGGTCTGCTGCCAACCCTGGGCGTTACCGGCGGCACGGTCGCGACCGGCACTCGTCCCAAGGACCCGGAGGCCTACGATCTCTACCTGCACGCCTTGGCGCTGCCCCACGATCCCGGACCGAACAAAGACGCGATCGCGGTATTGCAGCACGTCGTGCAGTTGGATCCGGACTACGCTCCGGCATGGGAAGAATTGGGACTGCGGGCTTACTGGGACACCACCTACTCCGATGGCGGAGAGACCGCGTTCCAGCTTTCCAACACGGCTTGCGAGCGGGCGATGGCACTGGATCCCAATCTCACGATTGCCGCCGGTCAGTTGATCACCAACCGGGTTGAGCGCGGCGAGCTAGGCAAAGCCTACGAAGCGGCGCAGGCGCTGGTGAAGCGGCGCCCGGAAAACGCTCAGGCTCACTTCGTGTTGAGCTATGTCTATCGTTACGCCGGGATGCTGGAGGAAGCCACCAACGAATGCAATACCGCGATCGGGCTGGATCCGGCCAATTACATTTTCCGCTCCTGCGCCTGGGCCTTCATGGAGCTGGGCAAGACTGATCGCGCGGCGGATTTCATCCGCCTGGACGCCGGTTCGGAGTGGGCGGCCTATGTAGCGCCGTCGCTGTCGTTGCGCGAGGGCAAGATTACGGAAGCGCGCGAAGCAGTGAAGCACATGCCGACGGCGCCTCGCTATCATCGCGATTTGCTGGAATCGTGCCTGGGGTTGCGACCGGAGTCCGACCTGGACCGCATCGCCCACGAGGCGGAGACCAGTTTTCCCGCCGATCCTGATCCCGAGACCTGGTACTACGAAGGAGCGCTGTTTGCCTACTGCGGAAAAACGCAGGCCGCTGTCCATCTGCTGCAGAGCGCCATCCAGAATAATTATTGTTCGTACTCCAACCTGCTGACCGATCCTCTGCTGGCAAAGTTTCGCGCCGACCCAGCCATCGACAAGCTGCTTACAGCCGCCCGCGAATGCCAGGAAGCCGTGCGAAATGCGGGTGCCGGACAAGGACAATAAGGGCGCATTTCACCCGCTTTGCGTGTTATAATTGTTAGTGCTCCCCCGCGAGATAATATCCTTAATTTGCAATGACTTGCAGGTAATTCGCCGGCGCCTGAGTGATCCACGCCGAGGCCGAATCTGCGTCCGCAAATCGGAGCACATTCGCGCTTTTCAAATGTCGCCGACGCGACCGCAAATTTCTGAATTGACCGCAAATGAAGTTTAGGAAGGAACAAGCTCGAAGCTAGAGGCTCGAGGCTAGAAGCAAACATGGCAGACGATCCGAACCAGCAATTACCGCTCGATAACATCGGCCCCGGCGCGGCCAACATACAGCCCGTCAACATCGAAGACGAGATGCGGCGCTCGTATCTCGACTACTCAATGTCGGTGATCATCGGGCGCGCGCTGCCCGATATCCGCGATGGCCTGAAGCCTGTGCATCGCCGCATCCTTTACGCCATGCACGACATGGGCGTGCTGCATAATCGCAAGTACATGAAGTGCGCCGGCGTGGTGGGCGAGTGTTTGAAGAAGTATCACCCTCATGGCGACAGTGCCGTCTACGACGCCATGGTTCGCCTGGCGCAGCCCTGGAGCCTGCGCTATCCGCTGATCGATGGCCAGGGCAACTTCGGTTCGGTGGATGGCGATCCGCCCGCAGCCTACCGGTATACCGAGTCGCGCCTTACGGAAATTGCCGAAGAGTTGCTGGCCGACATCGACAAAGACACCGTCGACTTCGTTGCCAATTTCGACGACACCACGGCCGAGCCGGTCGTGTTGCCTACGCGAATCCCCAATCTGCTGGTGAATGGTTCGAACGGCATCGCCGTAGGCATGGCCACCAACATTCCGCCGCACAATCTGACGGAGATTGTTGATGGCGCCATCACGCTGGTGAACAATCCGCACGCCACGCTGGCCGACATTATGAAGTTCGTGCAGGGACCGGACTTCCCCACTGCCGGCTTCATCCATGGACGCAGCGGCATCATGGAAGCCTATCGCACGGGACGCGGCCGCTTCATCATGCGCGCCAAGGCTGCGATTGAGCACGTCACCAAGGACAAAGACACGATCATCGTCACCGAGATTCCTTACCAGGTCAACAAGGCGACCCTGATCAAACGCATTGCCGAACTGGTGAACCACAAGGTGATCGACGAGATCAGCGATGTGCGCGACGAGAGCAGCGACCGCGACGGCATGCGCATCGTCATTGAGCTGAAGCGCGGCTGCGAGCCGGAGATCGTGCTCAACCAGCTCTTCAAGCACACCTCGATGCAGGAAAGCTTCAGCATGATCTTCCTGGCCGTGGTCAATAACCAGCCCAAAGAGATGGGATTGGTGCAGGCCCTGCAGCACTTCGTCGATCACCGCATCGATGTGGTGCGGCGCCGCACGGCCCACTTGCTGATGAAGGCGCGCGAGCGCGAGCATGTCCTGGAGGGGTACCAGGTCGCGCTGGATCGCGTCGATGACGTCATCCGCATCATTCGCGGCAGTGAAAATCGCGCCGACGCCCGCACCAACCTGGTTGACTACTTTACCGGTAAGACGGTCAGCGTATCGGAAGGAAAGGCAGCGAAGACGGCGACACTCAAGGGCGTGTCGCCCACGCAGCTCACCACACCGTTTGATACGTTGCAGGCCGATGCCATCCTGGAATTGCAACTACACCGGCTGACGCGACTGTCGATCGACGAAATCGTCAAGGAACTGACCGAGGTTCGCGGACGCATCGCCGAGTACGAAGCGATTCTCGGCAGCGAGAAGAAGCTGCGCAGCGTCATCGTCAAGGAACTGGAAGAGATCAAGAGGAAGTACGGTGACGCACGCCGCACGCTGATTCAGGATGAAGCTGCCGAGATCAATCTGGAAGACCTGATTGCCGACGAGCAGGTTGCAGTCACGGTGAGCCACTCCGGCTACCTGAAGCGCACGCCGATCTCCACCTATCGCCAGCAACGCCGCGGTGGCACCGGCCGCAAGGGCATGAGCACGCGCGAAGAGGATTTCGTCGAGCGCTTGTTCGTCGCCTCCACTCACGACTACATTCTCATCTTCACCAATACCGGGCGCGTGTACTGGCTGAAGGTGTACGAGATCCCCGAGGTGAGCGCCGCAGGCAAAGGCAGAGCTATCGCCAACCTGGTTGCGTTGCAGCCGGGCGAAAGCGTGCGCGCGCTGCTCACCATCCGCGATCTGGAAGAAGAGAACCGGTACGTCTTCTTCGCCACTCGCAACGGTACGGTGAAGAAAACGGCGCTGAAAGACTTCAGCAATGTGATGTCGCGCGGCATCATCGCTATTGGCATCGAGAAGGAAGACGAATTGGTCGCGGCCAGTTGCACCGACGGCAACCAGATCGTTTTCCTGGCCACGCATGATGGTAAGGCGATCCGCTTCGGAGAAGACAACGTACGATCGATGGGCCGTCCCGCCTTTGGCGTGCGCGGCATGCATCTGGAGCGCGGCGACTATATCGTAGGCATGGCGGTAACGCCGAAAGAACGGAAGAAAGGGAAGAACGCCGACGAGCAGGAAGCCAGTCTTATCCTCTCAGTCACCGAGCAGGGCTATGGCAAGCGTACCGACGTGGACGAATACCGTCTGACCTCGCGCGGCGGCAAGGGCGTGATCAACGTGAAGACCACGGCGCGCAACGGCAAGGTCGTCTCCATCATGCTGGTGAATGAGCAGTCGGAGGTGATGGTGATCAGCCAGTTCGGCAAGATCATCCGCATCGACAGCAAGAACATCCGGGAATGCGGACGCTCGTCGCAGGGGGTGCGCCTGCTGCATCTGGAAGAAGGCGATCGTCTGGCAGCGGCGTCGGTCATCCCGCCGGAAGAGGCTGCGGAGAACGGCGCCGGCGAAAGCGGCGTGTTGGTGCAGTAAAACGGAGGGTGGCGAATGTGACTAAGGGCGCGAGCGATCGCGCCCTTTCACCGTTCAAATTCATTCGAGACCTCGATGGCGTATTTTTCGATGTTCTTGCAGAGACGCCGCCCGAGGTCCGTTAGTCCTCCGTCCTTCGCAGACGGTATTGAGTGACCACTCTCCTCGCCATCGACGCTCCTAGGTCGGACAATGGTGAAAAGCGACCCACAATTTCAGCGGATGACGTGCACCCGAACACCTAACTTCAGTTTGCTCCAGGTCTTTTCGGCAGTGAAGACGGGAGCCTTTAGCGCAATCCCGAGCGCGAGACAGGCGCGGTCACCCAGCGAAAGACCGAGTTGTCGCGTCAGCGCAACCAGGCTGCCGGCGATCTTCGCGTGTTCCTCAAGAAATGGCACGGCTTCTCGAATAGGACTGGTAGCGTCTTCCCAAGCAACGTCAGGGGACCATCCCCGGCTCACCAGCTTGGGGCTTGAACTTCGGCGAGGTTGACCATGCTGCAAATGGCATTCGCCAGCAGTTCCGGTGTCAGTTGTTCTGCGCCAGCCTCCTGGTTAATGATGGCAAGAATCGCCGAAGCATCAAGCACCAGGCTATTCATTCTTCGCTGCCTCGCGACGTTCCGCGAGCAGTTCCTCAACCAGGGAGGTGCCTGGCTTCAGATACGTGCGCGCCCTTTGCTGTGCGCGCTGGATGCGGCGCTGCTGGGTGGTGATGCGCAGTTCGTCGTCCTGAATCCGCAGCACCACTTCGTCTCCAACTTCAATGCCGATCGCTTTACGAAAGGCGGCGGGGATGACGATGCGGCCGTTCTGGTTAACGCGCATTCGAGTTTCCCGTTCCATGTCACACTCCACAAACTATGACAAAAATTTATCATACTGTCACATGGCACTGGTCTACTTCTGGGGAGTTGCGGCGAGAATCCCGATCCGGCGGGCCTTGGCAGAGTCTGCGATGAGCTGTGCCAACCGGCGCTGGCGAGTTTCTTCGCGCTTTGCGCTGACGACCCACCAGGCCGAGGTGCGGCGGTACCACGGTGCTTGCGCCTGGTAGAACTCCCAGGCTTTCTTGTTAGCCCGAAATTTCTTCTCGTATGCGCCGTCCAGCTGGCACGTGGCTCGCTCGTACGAGTAGAGTTCCGACTTCTTCGGATCGTGGCGATCGAACACGTGCTGACCCGCCGGGTGCACGCGTCCCTGCTTGACCAATTCGCCGATGCGACTGGTATTGACCGCGCTCCAGATGCTGTCCGGCTTTCGCGGAGTGAAGCGAATGGTGTAGCTTGCTTCATCGAAGCGCTTGCGGACGCCGTCGATCCAACCGAAGCAGAGGGCTTCATCCAGAGCCTCCCGATAACTGATTCCACCTTTGCCTGACTCTTTTCGATAAAAGCCGATGAAGAGCTCGGACACGGTGGCGTGATTCTTCTCAAGCCAGGAGCGAAATGCAGCCGCCGTTGGGAAGAAGAGTGGTTTCATCGCAAGTCAGGGATTGGCCGAAGCGTGCAGAAAAACGAAACGGCCAGGAAATCTTTGCTTAGATCCCTGGCCGATAAGCCCGAAAAGATTCGTTGTCCCGATCCGGCTGTTGATGCTACTGCGTCAAGCGCAAAACAACCTTGGTCGCAATAGCCTCGAATGCAGTGGTCAGTTCAGCTGTGCAGGTGGCGCCGGGACAGTCCTGTATCCAAAAAAACTCTCCCTGCGGTTGGCTTGCAATGTAAGTAGCCGGGTATGCAGGGTCGTTGGCAAGTTGTCCCAGGAAAGCCTGCGTCGTTGAACTTACGTCAGGACCCAAGCCGATGGTGAAGATATATGTGGGGACAGCCTCGGTGCGCATCGCACTGGCAGTCTGAATGGCACGGTACTGGGTCTCAGCCGTGACATTGGCCCGCGAGAATGCCGTCTGCTGTCCCGTTTGCTGAGACAGAAACGTGGTTACGTTCCCCCCGGCTGCATTCTTGCAAATGTCGCCGGCGGCGTCGTACTTGAAGCCACTTGGGCAGCCGTTGCTGCAATCGTCCCATTGGCTGATGTGACCCGACTCGTTCGTGCAGCCAGTACCTGACGCAGATGGGCTGCAACTGGGATCCAAGAAGGCGACATCAGTTCCCGAGTCATACCCTCCGTAATTGACAAGCGTGTTCGGGGCCGAGGGCCCACAGTAGAAAGTGTCCTGCGAGGCATTCATCAAGCCGTCGGTGAAGTACACCAGAACCTTGATTACGTTCTGCCCCGGATTGATGGGAATGCTGAGGTTCTGGGCATCGGCCATCGACAACGGAGCGCCCATTGTTGCGCTTTGAATTGGCTTGGTGCCTGCTCCGGTACCGAACGTGCCGCCAGTGAACACCATACTTGAGACAGCATTCGAAATCGGCGTCTGGAAGTTGTAGCCGATGGGGATGTCTATGCGCGCATTGGAAGAGAAGCTAAGCAGCGCCACCTGGTCGGTCGCGTTATCGAAATGATTGACGAAGAGTGGGACGGCGGCCACCAAGGCAGTTTGACCACCATCCGAGGTCATCGAGCCTGAGCGGTCCAGCACGATGGACATTACCAGCTTGCCGCGGGTCGACACCGCGGTGTCGGCCACCGGTACGGTGCGCCATTGCGAGAGGTAGCGCATGAAGAGGGTGTTCACCTCAGAGGTGGCCGTTACCTTGACCTGCAGGTCGCCATATTGATCGGTTGGGAAGGTAATGGTTGGCGTCGGCGGATTGGCGCCGTAATTGGCGTAAAACATATCGGTGGCCAAGGTGGTAGCAAGCGGCTGCCCGCTCTGCAAGTTCTTCATGCCGGTGAGAGTTGCGCTATCCACAGCCGTCGAGAGTTTGGCCTTGGTGACATAAAGAATTCCCGCGTCGATGGCCAATCCTGTGAACAGAATAAGGATGGGCACAATCAGAGCGTAAATGATTATGGTCTGGCCCCGATCGCCTTTTACAATGCTGTCATTGCGCATATTCATACCCTCGTTAGTAATACGCTACGGAGTAAAGCTGGGATGGGAGTACGCCACTACGTCCCAGCAGACCCGTTACGGGTGTGATGGTCTGGAAATTGTAGAAGATCTCGGTCACGTAAATGGACGATCCCGTGACTTCCGCGTTCAGCGCGTTAACTGCCGCAGTAGGCAGGGTGGCGCTCGAGTTTCGGCAGCTTCCTTGTCCGGAGAGGCAGCCGACCCTACTGGTGCATGAGATCCCACCGCCCGAAGATTGAGCTGTGACTTGGAGAGAACCCGAGCCCTCGTTGGTAACTTGAGTGATCATGACGCACCCCGAAGTGCTCATGTTCAGGTCATGCCCAGCGTCTCCAACCACGGTCGCCACCGCGGTCGTAATGGGGGTGGTGCGTGAAGCCATGCTGGAGCCTTCCCCAACCAGGTTCTTCATCACCTGAACGTCATAGATAGCCCGGCCGAAGTCAATGATCCCGAAGACGAAGACGCACAGGATAACTAACACGAACGATAGTTCGACCAGCGCCTGGCCCGACTCTTCTCTATTCATCATCTTTGTCGTCATACGCCCCCCTAACTTTGGCTTGGCGGAAACATTTCATTCTTGAAGGACGAACTCACCTTTATGGTGTACCCGCTCGGAAAGAATCTGGAGATTGGCCCAGTCAAAAAATGGTACGGGTAGGTCACGGTAATGACGACCAGATCATTCGGCCCACCAGCACCGTCGGGGCATCCTCCGCCGAGATCCGTACACGTTATGCTGACGTCGCTACCAGCATTACCGCTGTTGATGAGGCCGTCCGATGCGCCTTCGAGCGTCGTGATGATCGAGTTATACCTATTTTCGGAGCAACCGCTAGGGCCGGTGATGCATTGCCCCGTGACGGCGTACCGCCCTGCCTGGCGTACCGCATTCTGGAGGGTCACCTTCGTAGAGAACATGAATCCAAACTCGATGGTTCCCATTAACAGCACAAGGAAAATCGACAGTGAGAACGCAAACTCTACGAGCGTCTGACCGGAATCGTTTGTTTTTCTCATCTGGTTAGAACCTCCTTATCGCCCTGACGCCTTTTCATTGCCTTTGGCGCATCGGGGAAAGTCGCCGACGCGAACCATTCCAATTAGTTCGGCTTGTCTGCGTCGAGTAGAAACGCCAGCGGGCGCCCTGGCCACGGACGCCGACAAAACCGAAGTATTAGGCCGAATCGCTCCACCCTACCCAGGAGCTGGAATAATTAAGGACCCAAAGCAATCGCAGAAACGCGCTCCGATTAGTGCCTCGTACTGATTAGGCGGACGACCCAAGAGCGCGGCGAACAGCAGTTATGATGACTCTCATTTATCCCTCTTCACACCGTAACGCCGAAACAGAAGTGATTCGATGGCCGAATACTAAAAAGCTTTGAAAAGGGACCCTGCGTACTAAGGTATTCTATGTCCACAAACCTTAGAGAAGCAAGGGTTTTCCTCCATGGTACGCAATTATTTTTTATACACTTAGGTCGAACGTTGTCCGCCACCTCCGTTCACGCAACCGTCTTTCGCTGGGCAGGCGTAACGCCGACACGCGTAGAGAGCATAGCTCCATCTGTAGCAAATCCAGTATGACGGAAGAGTCTTTCCCGAACGAAAGTCACTTTAGCAAAAGTTACTTAGAAACCAGTACAGTCCTAGACTTCCTGGCGAGTCCAGAGGGCGAATCTAAAGCGCATTTCGTAAGTAGAAAGCGCAATATCCTATTGCTGAAAGTATAAAGACATTAAAGTGCTATTTACTTTGGCGTTAACGTCTCAAGACTCTTATTGAGTTGTTAGACTTGTCCGGGAGATACGCCTGGCTGGAAGATGTGACGTTGCCGTACTAGAAGCTATCGAAGAATATTCCGATCACGTCACAGTAACCCCTCGAAAGTTGCATGACGACGTCCTACAACCAGATCGCCGGACGCAGCGTGGAGCGACTGGCCGCGCTCAGCGATGGCATCTTCGCCGTGGCGATGACGTTGCTGGTGCTGGATCTGCGCGCGCCCGCGGCTGACGCGGTACACAGTGAACGTGACCTTTGGCACGCCCTGGTGGCGCTGTCGCCCCGGCTCGTCATGTACATGATGAGCTTTATGACCCTGGGGATCTTCTGGGTCGGTCAGCAGACGCAACTGAATCACCTGGCACGCTCCGATCGCAGCCTTTCGTGGATCCACCTTGCGTTCCTGTTCGTCGTATCCATCACCCCGTTCTCGACGGCGCTGCTGGCGGAGTTCATCAGGTACCGTCCCGCTCTGCTGGTCTACTGGCTGAACATTGCGCTGTTGGGAACTACCCTGTACTTCAGTTGGGTGTGTGCAGTGGCGGCAGGGCTGGTGAAACCCGACTTGCCAGCGGAAATCCAGGTTGCCATTAAGCGCCGCATCGTGATCGGGCAGTCGCTCTATGCCTTCGGGGCGCTGCTGTGCGTTTTCCTGAATACGTATTGGAGTATCGGGTTCATTGTTCTGGTGCAGCTTTACTATGCAATAGCGCCGCGTATTCCGGGACGTCGGCGGACATGATAAAACGATACCGGTAGCCTGCCCGGCGAAAGTCGAATTATGGTTACTGGCATCGACTACAAGTCCGTGGATGAGTACATCTCTGCGCAGCCTAAGGAACTCCGGGAGGCACTGAATCGCGTGCGAAGCACCATCCGCAAGGCGGTGCCTGCAGCCGAGGAAGTAATCTCGTATAAGATGCCGACTTACAAACTGCGGGGCAGCCGCGTGCTGTACTTTGCCGGATGGAAGCAACACTATGCCCTCTATGCCGCCACTGATAGCGTCGTCGCCGCGTTCCAGGACGAACTCGCGCCGTACGAGGTCGACAAGGGCACGATCCGCTTCCCTCTTTCCGCAGCGATTCCCGTGAAACTGATCGAACGCATCGCGAAGTTTCGCGCGAAGGAAGTGCTTGAGCGCGAAAAGGCGAAGCCACACTCGCCGAAGAAGCATTAGACCGATGTTATGGCACTTGATGCGTAGACGCATTTATATCCCGCTATCGGGCATCCGCCTGGTTGGGCTTTTTGTATTCGTCTGGATGGTATTGCCGGCAGGCGCGCAAACTACTCCAGGGTCCCAAGCCTGCCAAGGTAGTACGGTTGATCTGCAAGGAGCGGACTTCGCGCAGAAGTCCCGCGTCTTCCTGACTGGGTTGCAGAATGCCGTCAAGTCAGACGACAAAGCCAGAGTCGCCGCGATGATCTCTTATCCTTTGCTGGTCATTCACGGTGACCGCAAGACGCGGATCAAAACCAAAGCCGAGGTTCTCGGCCAGTACGATGCAATCTTTGACGCTCATGTTCGCCAGGCAATCGCGCAACAATCGGCCAAGTGCCTGTTCGGCAACTACCAGGGAGCGATGATCGGTGACGGTGAGATCTGGTTCCGTGAGCAGCCGAACGGAACCATGAAAATCGTCACAGTAAATAGGAGTGCGGGCAGCAACAGTTTGTGATGCAAAGTCATTGACGAGTTTCTGAGAGCGGTGAAGAATTGTAAGGTGCAATTTTAAACATTGCAGGAAGGAGTACCGAATGAATCGGCTAGCAATAGTTCTAACGTTCTTACTACTTGCCATTACAGTGTGTCTGGGGCAAAGCACACCCGCGGCCACGCCGGACAACAGTGCCAGCGACAGCAGCGTCGTGCACGGGGTGATTCCCGTGACCCTGGCGAAACCCGTCGACTCCAAGAAGCTTAAAGAGGGTGACGAAATCTCCGCGAAGACTGTAGTAGCTCTTCGCAGCAGCAGCGGCGTCACAGTCCCCCTCGGATCGAACGTGGTCGGCCATGTGACTCAGGCTAAAGCGCGATCCAAAGGCGATCCTGAATCGTCTCTGGGAATTGCCTTCGACAAAATTCAACTGCCCGGAGGGAAAGACATGCCCATCAAGGGCACGCTGCAGGCTGTTGGGCCGAATCCAAGCGCAGGCTCTGGACCAGATACGGGAGCGGCGGGAGGCAATAGCCTGAATGTAGGCAACGGTTCCACAGCAGCCGCAGGAACCGGGCTCGGGCTGCAGCCAGGGCAACAACAAGGCGGAGGCAAGATCCTCAATCCAAAGTCGACCGGCGTGGTGGGAATTAAGAACCTGCAACTCGACAACTCAGTGCTCACCTCGACGGGCAAAGAAGTGAAACTGGATCAGGGGTCGCAGATGATGATCAAGATCGAGTAGCTGTGTGTGCACGCGTAGCCTCCACCAGAGGCGGGTCAGGCGACAGGTTGAACGCTGGGCTGAAATGCTCAACCTCGCGCTTCTTTCTGATACTTCGCAAACAGCTTCGCGTTGAACTGCTCGCTTTGGCCTTTGGGAACGCTTAGTGACTTCCACTCCGCGCCCTTCCAGTGTTTAGCGAGGAAGGCGATTTGTCCGGTGTGATAGGCGCAATGAGACACGGCCCGGTTCAGCGCTTGCAACACCGAGTGCGGCTGGCCGCGAACGGTGACAATGCGTTCCAGGTCGTCAGGTTGAAGCGAATTGATAGTGTCAAAGAATAGCTGCCAGTTCTGCTCCCACCATTGCAGCAACTGCTGGCGGGTGGTCTCGGACGTCGTGAGGAACTCCTGATCGCGATTGCGGTCGGGCTTCTCGCCGTCGGTGGTAAGGAAATTGGTAAAGCGCGACCGCATGTTGCCAGCCATGTGCTTCACGATGATGGCAACGCTGTTGGATTCAGGACTGGGCAGGGCGAAGAATTGCTGGTCGCTGAGCTGAGCGATGGAGTCGTCGGCCAGGCGCTTGTGGCCGCGCAGGCCGCGAAAGACTTCGTCGAGATAATGGGCGCCGAGATCGGACATAGCTATTTCCCGTGTAGTTCCTGAACAACGCGAAACCGACTCGCGGCCACCTCCCACAATGTCAGAGCCGCGTCACCAATGTAAAAACTGCGACAATGGCCGCAGTTGCAGCGATGTTGATGAACAGAACGAGCGGAGAGTTTCACAAGTCTAGCACGATGGCCCGTCGCTGGCGGACTGGCCCGAACATGGAGTGGACGACGCGAGCGTGTTTGCGAGCTGAGGATATCCTCGGGACAGCAGTTGTCAGCAAGAACACGTCATCGACTCCGGTGCGCGCCGCTCGCGACAACAGTAGAGCAGAGTTGCCGCCATAGGGGGCTTCGACTCGCCGCTCAGTGTGACAACAGAGCAGAGTTTGCCATCTGAGCAAGGCACCGTCGTCCGGCGATCGCGAATCGGCGGAAAGCGAGTCAGACGCCAAGCGGACAAAACCACGAAACCGGACCGGGCGCAAGATATTTTTTGCGAATTTTCTTGACATTCTGTTTAAGTAACCGCAATATCTTGCGATAGGACTATTGCTCATGCAACATATGGGCAATATGTTTGGGCCACTGAAAGTCCCCTTTCAAGGGAAACGTTCCACAAAGGAGGAATGTCCTATGGCAACGAAGAAGAAGGCTACGAAGAAGGCTGCCAAGAAGAAAAAGCGGTAACTGACGCGGCGAGGCAACAGGCCTCGCTACTTTTTTGCAAAAAGCAGGGCCTCCGCAATTCTGGTCGCGGAGGCCTTTCGCTTGATCACCATCACAACGTCCTACCTAACCCCGTGGCCGGTCAATTCGGCGAACCCTCCAGCTGATAGTTACACGTGCCATTGGTCGGCTGACTGGGCAGCGTCGGCACCTGCAACATCTGCGGCGAACTGAAGTCGAAGTACCCGTTGGTCGGGTCCGTCATATCCCCGGTACTCGCATCGCGCTGCGTCAGCGCGGGCATGCTGAACCGGGTTTCAATCAGTTTCAGAATCGAGGTGCTGTCCGTGGGCAAGTGGACGACGGTCTGCGCCTTCACCCACGGCGACACCACGATTACAGGGATGCGGAATCCAGTCACGTTGAACAGTCCTTTGGTGTCCTTCGATCCCAGATCCTGGGGCGGCAGGTCGTCAGGAGGAGTGGCCAGGATCGGGCCCACATGATCGAACAATCCGCCGCCTTCGTCCCAGGTCAGGATGAATACCGAATCCGGCCATGCGGCGCTATTCAGTAAGGCATTGATTGCGGTCTCGGCGCGGACGGAACCGGTTTGCACGTTGTTGCCAGGATGTTCGTCGTATCCGGTCGAGCTGGCGCGCTCGATGAAGACCACCTGAGGCAGTTCCTGGTCCGCGTTCGGGCTGGCCAGAATGTTGTAGTACTCCTGAATATTGCGGACATTGGCCTGGATCTGAGGATCGTTCCAATCGGCCCAGTTCGCCAGGAAAACGCTGTTGTCCTGGTAATAGTAGCGCCAAGTGATACCCGCGTTTTGCAGGGCACGGAAAATGGTGGGCCGCTGCCACGCCGGGTCGCTGGGACTGCTGGGCGGAAAGGCGTGACCATACGAAGTTCCCGCGAACAGATACATCCGGTTGGGAACGGTGTTTGCGGGCTCCGGTGAGTACCACGTGTCGCTGGTGGCAAACTGAGTGGCCAGCTCGTAATAGTACGGCAGGTCCGTCTGGTCGTAATAGCCCAAGGGTCGCGAGTGGGTGGGATCGTACTGATCGCCGGTGCCTCCCGACAACGTGGTCCACAGGAACTTGTCCATCAGATATTGCGAGCCGGAAGTCAGCTCCAACCAGTTGCCACCCACCAGGTCCATGTCATAGTGCGTCTCATCCCACGAGGGAGACAGATTCTCGATGCACTCTGTGCGGGCATGGAACGGCGCGAAGCATCCTCCCTGCGGATTGCATATCTGATAGCCGGAGGGGAGTGTGTGCAAATCGTTGACGTCGCTCAGCTGCGCTCCCTGGATCGGCGGTTGATGATTGACGCGGTACTCGGCGAGCACGCCCATGTAGTTATCGAAGGCGCGGTTTTCCTGCACCATCCAGATAATGTGGTTAAGGTTCGAGACACCGCCAGTGCTTACCGTCACCGTGGCAGTCGCCATGGCCGGCGGGGCACCAGGGTAGATGGACGTCGCCGTCGCCGTATAGGTGGTGGTCTGTGTGGGATGAACGCAGCAGTACGACCCCATGTTCACCGGCAGCGGCGGCGCTACCTGACCCACTCCCTGGTTAATGGTGACGGCCGAGGCGTTGGTCGTCGTCCAGGATAGCGTTACCGCGCCGCCCGGTGGCACGGTCGAGGGCTGCGCCGTAAACGTTATGGTGGTTGGATTCTCCACTGTAACCGACACCTGCCCTGAGAAAGCCTGCCCGCCGGCGGGATCAGCGGCCGCGATTTGAAAAATCGTATTGGTGCTGAGCGGGCCAGTGGTATAGGTGCCCGTACAAGTGTTTCCACTGCAGGGTGGCGCCGGCAGCGAGATCGGATTGTTGTTCCCAACCGTCACCAGGCTCCACGAGCTGCCATTGTTCGGGCCGCCGTAGGTAATCGTCACGGTGCCTCCGGCTGGGATGGTTGTAGGCGACACTTGCAGAGTCAGCGGAACCACGGTCAAGGTCACAGACTTCGCTGGCGATGTCGTTGTCCCGGAACTGGCCGTAGCTTGAAATGTCGTGCTCTGGGTCAGACCGTTCGTGTTGTAGTTAAAGCTCTTGGAACTCAGGGGAAGCGTCTGCTCGTCGTCGGAAGCGATGCTTGGCGTCACACTGAACGAGGTCGCGTTGGCAGTTGCCCAGGAGAAGTTTACAAACTGTCCCGGACCAACCACCATAGGCGAAACCGCGAAGCTGCTCACCGCCGGGGCGGTCGAATTGCCGGTGCCGCCTCCATTATTATTACCGCCGGAGTTGGAGTTACTGGATCCTCCGCCGCATCCCGCGGCGATTAAGAGTGAGAGCAGACTGAGCAGGGAAACAGCACAGCGTAACCGTGACATTGTCGCAGGAACCTTCCTCTGAATCTGGGCGGCCGTTCCAGCCAATGCTTTGCCTGGCTGAGTCTCATGACCTGACGCCCTAATTCCTCGCCTTCAGCGAACAAACAAACCCAAGGCTATGATTCATGCGGCGGCGGCGGAGTTGTTCGGGCTAAGGTCTCATTGCGATGAAGATGCGATGACTCGCCATGGACCCGGTTGCGGATTTGGGTAGTGGGTCAGTTTGAAATTGTGGTCGAGTGATCTTGGGTGGAGCCCGCCTTCAGGCGTGCAGTTGAGAACCTCTAAATGTCTCGGCTTCAGCCACTGAAGTAAGGGGTAGATTTACCTCAGGCGCTAACGCGCGTTTCGAATTGGGGCTGCAATATGCACGCCTGAAGGCGTGCTCCACCCAACACGGGGTGAGTGCATGAATTTCAAACTGACCGACTACTCGGATTTGTTGAGGATTGACAAGCGCACTCGGAAAGCCACACTTTCGCCGGCTACAGTTCCGCCAGCGCCTGGTGGACGAGGTGAATGGCGATAGAACCCTCGCCAACCGCCGAGGCCACGCGCTTGATGTTGCCGGAACGAATGTCACCGACCGCAAAGACTCCCGGCAAGCTGGTCTCCAGCAGCAGCGGGGAACGCGAGAGCGGCCACGCGAATTCCTGCAGAGTTGCCCGATCCAGATCGTGTCCGGTGAGGATAAATCCCTTGCTGTCGAGCGCCAGGCATCCCTTGAGCCAGTCGGTGTGGGGCGTAGCCCCGGTCATCACGAACACATGCCGGATATCGTGGGTCGACGTTTCCCCGGTCTTCTTGTTTCGCCAGGCGACCCGCTCCAGGTGCTCGCCGCCATCCAAGCCAACGATTTCCGTATGAAGGTGCAGCTCGATGGCCGGATTCTCCTCGATGCGGCGAATCAAGTAGCGCGACATGGTGTCTGACAACTGCCCGGAGCGCACCAGCATGTAGACCTTGCGCGCGGTTTGCGACAGGAAGACCGCCGCCTGTCCCGCCGAGTTTCCCCCGCCGACGACGATGACGTCTTCGTTGCCGCAGAGCTGCGCTTCCATGTTGGTTGCGCCGTAGTAGATTCCCAGACCTTCGAACTTCGCCAGGTTACCGATTGGCGGTTTGTTGTACTGGACGCCGGCGGCGATGACCACCGCTCGCGTGGTCAGCGGTTTGCCCTGATCCAGAACGATCTGGTAAGGCCGACGCTCGCAGTGCAGACGCACGGCGCTGCGTGCGACCATCATTTGTGCGCCGAATTTCTGGGCCTGTGCCAAAGCGCGCGACGTCAGCTCGCTTCCTGAAATACCCATGGGGAAGCCGAGATAGTTTTCGATCTTCGAACTCGTTCCCGCCTGGCCGCCGGGGCTGGAAGTCTCGACTACCAGCACGTCCAGCCCCTCGGAAGCGGCATAGACGGCCGCCGCCAACCCGGAGGGACCTGCGCCGACAACGATAAGATCGCGCACCTGCGACTCGTCGATGTTCGCGTTCAATCCCAGACAGTCGGCCAGCTTGGCGATCGACGGATTGCGCAGCACACTGCGTCCGTTGCAGATGACGACGGGAATTTCCTCGGGCTTGACGGAGAAATGATCCAGCAGCTCCTGCGATCGTTGGTCGGTATCGAGGTCAACGTAGACATACGGATGTCCATTGCGGCCAAGGAATTCACGCAAGTGCAGGGTGGCTGGCGAGTGGCGCGAGCCCAGCAGAATCGCGTTGCCGGCGCCTTGAGCAATCAGCGTCAGCCGGCGCAGGATGAAGGCGCGCATGAAAATCTCGCTCAACTCGGCGTCTTTGGCCACCACCGACCGTGCGGCCCCGGCGCTGATCTGGAGAAACTCGCCAGCCTCGGCGACGCGGCCCCGCAGCAGATAGCGCTGTCCGCTGATCACGGCAAACTCGCCGGTAAAGCCGCCCGGCCCATGGCTGACGATCACACGCTCGGCGTTGGGGCAGGGCTGCACAATGTCCATGCTTCCCGACAGGAGAACAAAGAACGGAACGTTGGTGTCACCGGGCTCAAACAGTATTTCGCCGGGCTGTACTTGCCGGATGGTGCCAAACGGACGGAGCCGATCGATCTGCGCCGGGGTGAGGATGGGAAACGCCTCAGAACCAGGCTCGACGATTGGAGGTCTGGGCACGGTGGACATGGTTTGCTCCCGGAAAAGAGTCTTCGGCAACGAGGGTGTAGATGAGATGAAAGCGCGCAAGGGTGCGGGGTAGTTGCAAGGATCGGTGGCTGGTGGGTCCGGCGATTGAATGCTGAAAGGTCAGCGTGGATCTAGTTTCGGCTGCCCGCCTCTAGCGCGCGCTCTCGGAGCTCTCCATGAATGCCTTCCGACAAAAAGAAAAGTGGCTGAGAAGTTCTCAGCCACTTGTCGTCCCTTAGTTTGGTCTTTATTTTGACGGCGCGAGAATCGCATCCAGGCGATCGGGCGTTCCGTCTACCTTTTCCAAGTGCGGATAGCGCAGTCCACCGTGATAATCCAGCGTGATCGTGAGGAACTCGTCGCCGCGCTTCAGCAGAAGCTTGATCGGCGCGTTGCTCTTCTCCGAGGCGAGAATCACTTCGCGCAGGCCATCAACCGTGAACTTCTGATCGTTCACTGCCTGCAGCTGCATGTCCGGCGTGATGCCCGCCTTGAAAGCCACGCTGTCCCACACTACATCGATCAGGCCGCCATCGGCTTTCAGCGAGAAGCCCAGCGAAGTAGCGAAGCTCGCACCGCGAGAGGTGTCCGCGTGCTTCATCCACTCCGGCTGTTTGTCGTTGTAGACCAGCCGGTAACCGCCCTGAGTGAATCCGTTCTCCGGAGTCTGCGGAGCGACATCGTAAACTCGCGCGCGCAGAAATCCTGCCCAATCGAACGGCTGTACCGTATTCAACGCGGCAACCAGATCGTCAAGAGTGTAAGTCTTGGTGACGTAGCTTCCGTTATCGATGCCGAAGAAGAGTTTGGCGAAATCGTCGAGAGACTTCTTGCCGCCGCTCAGCTCGCGGATTTTGGTGTCGGCATCGAGCCAGATGAGGTCGGACTCGGGATAGTAGTCGTACGAACGCTGCCAGCTTGGCCAAGTCTCAGGCGAGTTGAAATGGTTCCCGATAATGGGCTGATTGGTGGTATCTACCAACGGGCGCCAGGTCCGTCCCGGGCTGATTTCGAAGCCGGCAGCGATCTGCGCGAACACATCGTGTGCCTGCTCGAGAGTACGCATACCCGAGCGCGCAGTCAGGACGTTGCCGTAGTAATCGGTCAAACCCTCATAGACCCACAGCAGATCGTTCTGCATTGGAACGTTGAAGTTGGGTGTCCACAGGTCGGCGGGCCGGCGAAACTTGCCGTTCCAGGAGTGGGTGTATTCGTGGGGCAGAAGAGCGCGGCCGCCAACCCCGGCAGCCCAGTCGGTAAAGTAGTTTGCCCGCGTACCGTCCTCGCTGGACTGATGGTGTTCCAGACCCTTTCCACTGACCGTATCGCTGAGCGAAAAAAGGAAATCGTAGTGATCGTAGTGATGCGAGTTGAAAAGCTTCTGGGCCTCGATCACCAGATTCTTGTGGTACTGCAATTCTTCCGGAGTCATCACCAACTGCTCGGGCTTGTCGGCAAAAAGATCGAGGTAGACCTTGTTGTCGGGGCCGCTGGAGATGTCGACGCGCTTGTAGTTGACGCCGGCGTAGAGCGGCGAATCGATCAGCGTGTTCAACGTCGTGTCCTTGAACTGGGCCAGGTTACCGTCCTGCGACTTCACGTCCAGCGCGCTAGCAAACTTCCAGTCCTGCGGCAAACGCAGCGCAGGAGAGAATTCGATCCGCCGCGAGAAGTATCCCGCCGGATAGACGAGCACGCTGTTCCAAGTGAGGTTGGCGAACCTGGACCAGATGCGTCCCTGCTTCGGGTCCATCGGAGCCAGGTACTGGAAACTCACTTCCAGCGTGGTTGCGCCCTGCGGCACGTCAATGTGGAAGGCGTACATGTTCACGCGATCGCGGACCCAGTCGATGCGCTTGCCGTTCGCCGTGACCACCAGCCCGGCCAAGTCCGCGAGTGCGTTCGATGGCGAGTGCGTACCGGGAAGCCATTCAGGGTATAGCAGCACCAATTCGCCAGCCTTCACGGGAACAGTCTCGTGCACGCTGAGCACGCGGTCGTTAATGTTGGTGAGGTCGACGAGCAGGGAAATTGTGCCGGGATAAAGCGTGTCAGCCGGCGCGACAATAGGCGGAGGCAGCGGCGCAGGCTGCGGGCCCGGCGAGTCTTGCGCGAACACCGCAGTGGTGAGAACTATGCAAACGGCTGCTAAGAGCGCCGCAGCGCTTCGACGAAAAAAGAACAGATTGGGCACAGGTATTCTCCAAAACTACCGGGAATATTTATACCTTGTTTTGACCCGAATCCCCTAGTCATTGCGCGCTGTGCAATAGATCAGCGAGCTGCTGAATTGTGCCGGCATTAGCGTCGCCTATGACCACGTAGCGCAGGCCGCCTTGGGTCCAGGTGCGCAGGCGGAAAGAGGAAGTCTGGTCCGCAGTAGAAGACGTTGGAAGCGCGATTTGGGAAGCTTCCCGGAAGATGAAAACGGAAATAAGATGGCGCTGATAGCGGAATATGAGATGAGCGGCTGGCTCCTGGTGGAAATAGGCAACTCGGCCGCCCAGCAGCGCGAAGGGCGAGCCTTGCAGTTCGGGCAGATCGAAGGTGAAGGGGATTCGTCCCTGAAACCACGGCTTCACCGTGTGCCGGTCCGTCGAGAGGACCTCCACCGGGTTCGCGCTGGCGAGGGCCGCGACATGAAGATCGGCAAACTCGGCGAGGGTCTTCGATTCCTGCCGCCGGTTCACTACGAACAATCCCACCGTGATCAGTAAAAGAGCCGCTGCCGCCAGCGCCCAGCGCGGCCACATCCCGGACGCGAAGCGCTCAACTCCGGTCCAATGCCTTTGGTGCCCGACATGCGCCGGTTCAGCCTTGGTCTCATCCGTCTCCTGGCCTTGAGCCAGAGAAGCGATGCGTGTGCGCAGTTGAGCGGAAGCAGTGTAGCGATTCCCCGCGCGTCGAATCGCCAACTTGCTTTCCGTGAGCGCCAACGCGCTGGCTGCGCAGGCAGCACATTTTTCCGCGTGCGCGCGAAAGGCATCCATCTCGGACGACGGCAGCTCCGCATCCACGTAGGCGTCAATCCGCTCTTGCCAGTCTGTGCAGCTCATCTTTCGTCCACTTTCCCAGCTGAAGCCGACGATTGCTTCCGCTCTCCTGCGAGCGACTGCCGCAGCAACTTCCGTGCGCGCGCGATCCTCGACATAACGGTCCCGATCGGGATCGACAGCACTTCGGCAATGTCCTTGTACTTCATCTCTTCCACATCGCACAGCAGGACAACTTCACGGTGCTCGGCGGGCAGCCGCTCCAGCGCAGCCTGCAAGGCGTCACGCGTAGCGGAAGCCAGGGCGAACGACTCCGGCGTCTCCCATGTCACCGCAACTGCCTCGCCCTCCGCCTCGTCTTCTTCCAAGCTCTGCGTCAGCTTCGCCCCCAAGCCCGTCCGCGAAGTTAAAAACGTGTTGCGCAGGATGCGAAACATCCAGGCGCGAAAATCCGTACCCGGCGTGAAGGACGAAAACCCGCGCAGCGCTTTGGCGAAGGTCTCCTGGACCAGATCTTCAGCCTCGGTTTGGTCGCGCGCCAGCCAACGGGCGAAGTTGTACAGCGAGTCGAAAAGCGGCATCGCCAACTGCTCGAAATCGCCGCCATTGCCGCTCTCTGCTTTCACGCCTCTACCTGTCTAACTATCGTGGTCACGATTTTATTCCCGGACCTTCAAAATTCTTCGTCTCGGATTATTTCGTTATCGACGGGAATAAAACTTCCATTCCCCGGTTTGCGATGGTGACACGTATTCGAGGTGCGCGCAATGAAGGACACGAATCGCAAACTCGGCGGGATTGAAGATAAAGACGAGATCTTACACGACCACAACCACGACGGAATTGACCGCCGCGGCTTTTTGAAATGCATGGCGTGGGCCGGGACAGGCGCCTTTTGCGTCATTAAAGGCGGAGTCCTCAGCTCCTACAGCCTGAGTCTTTTCCCTGAGTTCGAAAAACATGCGGCCAAAGGCGAACTTAGCTTCGTCCAGATCAGCGACAGTCACATGGGATTCGACAAGGCTGCGAATCCTGACGTTGTTGGTACGTTGAAGGCCGCCATCGACAAGATCAATGCTCTGCCGGTCCCGCCGGCTTTTATTCTGCACACGGGTGACATCAGCCATCTCTCAAAGCCCGGGGAGTTCGACACTGTAGATCAATTGCTCAAGGCGGCCAGCACGAAAGATGTCTTCTTTGTACCTGGCGAGCACGACGTCCTCAACGATGACGGAAAGCAATACCTGGATCGCTACGGCAAAGGCACGCAAGGAGCCGGTTGGTACAGCTTCGACAAGAAGGGCGTGCACTTCGTCGGACTGGTCAACGTTATGAACCTGAAAGCCGGAGGTCTGGGCAGCCTCGGCGGAGAGCAGTTGGAGTGGCTGGAGAAAGATGTCAAGCATCTTTCCAAGAGCACGCCTATTGTCGTCTTCGCCCACATCCCGCTCTGGAGTGTTTATCCGGAATGGGGCTGGGGAACCGATGATAGTGCCCAAGCGCTCTCTTATCTGAAGCGCTTTGGTTCGGTCACCGTTCTGAACGGTCACATCCATCAAACCATGCAGAAAGTGGAAGGCAACATTACATTCCACACCGCGACGTCCACCGCGTTTCCTCAACCGAAACCGGGCGAAGGCCCGTCGCCCGGACCGATGAAGGTACCGTCCGAGCAGCTGCGGACGTTGTTGGGTGTAACCGACGTCAACTACGTTCGAGGCCGACACGCACTGGCCGTCACCGACACGAACCTGGTCTAACGCGACAACGAGCACCGAAAATCACAAACAAACTTGAGGAGAAAGCGATATGAAGAATAAATTCTGGATCTTGGGAGTGGCGATCGTGTCGATCGTGCTTGGGATTGCCGGCGGGGCAAGAGCAAATGCAGCCCCTGCGGCCGCCCCGTCTGCATCGGAAGCCGCAGTCAAAATCGATAACTTCAGCTTTTCCCCGGCCACTATAACGATTCCAGCAGGAACGACGGTTCGTTGGACCAACCATGACGATATACCGCATACCGTCGTCAGCGACGACAAGACGTTTAAGTCAAAGGCCCTCGATACCGACGAACAGTTTACCTACACCTTCACCAAGCCGGGCACTTACAACTACTTCTGCAGCATTCATCCTAAGATGACAGCCGTCGTCGTGGTCAAGTGACGGGAGACCACCTTGCACCCCTTTGACATCAGGTCGGCTCTCGTCGCCAAACACGCGCAGCACGTGGTTCTCATACACTTCCCCATTGCGCTGTTTCTAGCCAGCGTAATGTTTGACTTCATCGCTCAGTGGACCAACAACCGCACGATGGCCGCGGTGGCCTACTACAATCTGCTGGTTGCGGCCATCTCGTGTCTGCCGGTAGTGGCAACGGGACTTCTCGCCTGGCGATGGCAACTGGAGGGTCAGAAGATCAAGGGTGTTTTGCTCGATCACCTGGTGCTGGCAACTATTTCAAGCGCGCTGATCTGGATCGTGTGGTGGCTGCACTTCCGGGCACGCCACAGGTCAGGAGGGAACTTGCCGCTGTATCGCCTTCCTATAGAAGTGGTGGCGGCTGGCACCATCGCCTTGACCGCCCATCTTGGAGGATTCCTGAGCGGCGTTAATGGCCCCGGATAAACAGCCGCTCACGATCTGATACCTAATTTTCGGGCACCGGCTTCCAGGTCTTGTCCGGATTGAACTCGGTAATCGCCTTTGCCGCATCGGCTGTGCCCTTCCCGAGGTCCTTCTCGTACTCGACTCCGTCCTGGTTGATGATGAACGTTGCAATGCCTGTTTCACCATACTTCTCGGGATAAGCAAGAAAGGCGAAGCCTCCGGTCATCTTGCCATTCGCGATGTAGTCTTTCGCACCGCCTTTTGCATTGGCGCCCTGCTTGGTCAAAATGCAATAAAAGTAGCCGTGAAACGGCTGCTGCTTGCCCGCTTCCGGCGTGAATCCTTCGGTCGCAGCAGCGTACGCCGCCAGCGGTCCCAGCGGACTCTTAGGCTGTCCCTCCGGCGACTTCCAATACAATCCGTTCTGCTTGCCTTCGTCGCTGACGATCTTCTGCGCGTACTGCTTTACGCCGTCGTGACGTTGCGACAGGTAATCGGTCTGGGCGTCGCCCATCGCCGCCAGAACGCCGATCACGGACAGTTCGTTATCGCCGATGCGTCGTGAAAGGATCTCGTCCTTTCCAGCCGCCGCATCGAAGTACCATTGTCCCGCGCCATTCTTCTTAAGCGGGATGGGAAAAGGATTGTTGTCGGCCCCGAGGTAGAGCACTTCGCTTCCGTCGGTCTGTTTGCGCCAGCGGTTCATGGTTTCGTAAGCGCTTGTGAAACGCTCGAACGACAGCTTGTCCTGCGCAGCGTCGCCGGAGAAAATGAGGTCCGCGGATTGCTGGCCGAAGATCGCGAGCAGTGCGTTGTGATCGTCCGCCTTCGCTGCCGCGACCAGCGCTTTGCCTCCATCCTCGGGAGTAGCGAACGTCTTAGGCCCGCTTTCGGTGGCGGCAGGTTTTTCGGGTTCGGGTTTGCTGCACGAGACGAATGAGGCCAGCAACACGATGAGAGCTACTAGTGTCCAACAGCTTGAATAAACCAGCTTGCGATCTCGGACTATGTGGAACATGCCAAGTCCTCCCAACTACGTACTATGAGTATTTTTTGTGGCCCGCAGCGCGCGCTGCCAGAGGCTTTCGCTTTAGCGAACAGCAGGCGCTGTGAAATGCCTGGTTATCTCCGCCCGCCACCGAAACTCCGTCCGCCGCCACCGAAGCTACGGCCGCCGCCGCCCCAACCACCTCCGCCGCCGCGGCTTCCCCATCCCCGGGAACTGGCCGAGCGCTCTCCCCAACCGCTGCCGCCCGCCGAGTGGTCTCCGAAGCCACTGAACGCCGTAGATCCGCGCCCGCTGCCACTTCCACTACCGCCCCAACCGCGATCGGAGGCGTTAGAGTTGGCATGGTCTGCGTTGGTATTCCGATTCTGAGCGTTGTTGACATTGACGGTATTGCCGCTCACATTCGTGTTGTGACTGTAATTGTTCGAGCCGGTGTGGTTGTAGCCGCTGTTGTTGTAGTTATTGCCGTGGTATCCACTGCTGTTATATCCATTGTTGTAGTTGTTGTGATAACCGTTGTTGTAGTTGTTGTGATAACCGTTGTTGTAGTTGTTGTGGTACGCGTTGTTATAGTTACCGTAATAGCCACCATGCCACGCGGCATTACCGTAATAAGCTCCGCCGTGATAGTACACAGCGCCGCCATGCCAGTTGCAATTCCAACTGCTCCAGCCCCAGCCGCAGCAACCTCCGCTCATCATCGCTCCCACAGCTATTCCCGCTCCAAAGGAAAGCAGCCCTGTTGCTACCAGAGCTCCCGTGCTGTAGCCGGGCGTGACGTAGGGCGTGCCATAGACCACCGTCGGGTTATATTCCGGAACATAGACCACTTGCGGGTTCGTAGGCTGGATCACAATGGTTTGCGGTGACTGCTGCACCACCGTGATCTGCGAGCCGGACTTGAGATTACCCGCTGCCTTGGCCTGCGCACGCAGGGTCTGCACCGCGGCCATTACATCGGCTTGCTGATTGTGATAGGCCTCTCCCAACTGTGAAGTCCAGGCCAGGCTCTGCGCCATCTGATTCAGCACCGACGGAAACTGCGTCAGCGCCTTGACGCTGGGGTCCCAGGATTGGCCATTGACAGCGTTCATCAGGGCGCTGCCGGTCAAGCTCTTGTTCTGCTGGAGCCAGTTGTCGGCCACGGCAACCTGATCAGGAAAAGTGGAAGCGCTGAGGATTTGGGCCACTAACGCGTCAGGATAAAGAGCGATCGGCGCCACCAATCCTTGCAGCTCCGCAGCCGTCATCGGCGCTCCTTGCCCGGGATATTCGGAGGTTGCGGCCGATGCCGGCGCACCTTGCTGGTCCTGAAAGAACATGGCATCAGCCTCGACCGGCGTCGTAAAAGCTATTAGAGCGAGGCAAAGGACAACGGACAGAGCGCGTTCACCAAGCGTCACATTCATTGGAATAACCTCTTTACGACATTACAGACCCGCATTTTGCTGAAGGAAACTTAAAGTTGAAGTGCAGCTGCGGCCAGACCGAAATCTGGTCCGCAGCTGCTGATTTGCGTGACCGCAGCTTACATACCTTGATCGAGGCCCTTGTTGACCAAGACCTTTACGTCCACCCGGCGGTTGATGTCACGACCCTGAGGATCGCTGTTGGCTGCGGCGGGGTGAGTAGCGCCGTAACCAGCGGGCGTCAGGATGCGCCGCATAGGCACATTCGCCTTGTTGCGCAGATATTGCGCCACGACGGTTGCCCGCTCATCGCTCAGCTTCTGATTCAAGGCTTTGGTTCCGGTACTGGAAGCGTAGCCCGCGATTTCAATCATGTAGTTCGGAGTCGCCATCGCGTCGGCGGCGAGTTTATCCAGCACTTTCTTGTCATCGGCCGACAGGACCGAGCTACCCGAGTCGAAGAAGAGAGCGGCTTCAACCACGGTATTGTAGTCGCCAAGGTCCGATACCCGCTGGTTCACTTTGGCGATCGCGTCGGCATCCATCACGGCGCCCACTCCGGCTGCCACGGCTACCTGACCCGCAGCGTTGGCAGTTCCTTGTGCCTGGTTGGCCGAGGTCTGCGCCGCACCGGCTGCTGCTACACCCTGATTAGCAGTGGATTGCGCCTGCGCTGCCGCGGCCTTATTGGCCTCAATCTGCTGCTCTTCGGCTACTTCAACGGCGAACTCATCGGGGTTGAATTTGATCGAGGCGGCATCAAGCTGCCCCTTGGCATTTCCCACGCCTTCCACGGTGATGGTCAGGCCCGGCACCATGGCCGTGACGTCCATATCGGCGCGACGCAGCCTGAATGACTTCTCCCTCTGAATCTTCGTGCTGTCACTGATGTTGATGAGTGCGCTTGTCCCCTCTTTTTTCACTTTGATCAGCACTAGGTCCCCGTTGCGGGAAGCGATCGTGCCGGTCACCTTGGCCTTCTTACCGGCCGGGAAATTCTGGGTTGGTGTCGCAGCGAACCCCACACTTCCCAGCAGAAGGATGCAGATAGCCTGGCACAGCACGGACTTAGGATTTCTTAGAATGGATTTCATTTATGTATCTCCGGATGTAGCCCCGCTTTCGGCTACATGCATGTGTTGAGCCCGCTCAAGCCGGACAGGGTGATTGGATACAGAACCTTGCCTGACTAGTCAGGCTTCTCCGTAAGATTATTCGGAGGCATTGTGGCTTACAACTGTCACATGCGACAGGGGGTGACCGGCTCGGGAAGGCTCTGCCGCGCGCCGCTTTCTGCGGAAGCGAACAGCAGACCACGAAATTTACCCGAGCCTACCTATTCCCGAAGGTCCAGCCTAATCCTGTACTGGTGCCGTAATCGGCACCCGAAAAGTTCGCCGGCGGCCGCGTGTCCCAGTTGCCGTAAAAGGAAATATTCCACGTCAAGTCGCTGAAAATTTTTATGTAGTAGGACGTATTCATGTTGACGTGGACACGGCCAGGCTGGTTGAGCGCCGGCAAAACGATAGCGCCTAGATCAAAACTGGTTTTGTTGAAACGGAAGAACCTCATCTGCCCCGCGAACAGGGCGGCTGCGAGATTTTGATTGGCGATGGGTTGGGCGGTCCCTTGGTACGCTGTATCCTGCCAAGCCAAGCCACCAAGCAGATAGATCTGGGAGTTGTTGGTGTTCTTTAAGTAGCGTCCAATCCCGCCGCCCAGCGTGCCTTGAAGGTCGATCTCCTGCTCCGAACTTTGCAGAAAAATACCGATCCCCTGGTAAAACCAGTTGTCCCACCGCAACAGACGCTGGCTTTGAAGATCAAGCTGATTTCGCGTGGACGGACTGGCGCCGGTGCTGGAAGCCAACGTTGAGCTGTATTCCGCCTGCGCACTCCAACGCTCTCGTGGATATTGAACCAGGGAGTCCAGGTTGAACTGCGTGGATTGGTTCCCTTTGGAGTAGATGGCCCCCATATTTATGTCGCCGTTGAATCGCTGCCAGAAGTTTTGCGATGTCTGGTCAATTTTGACGACTTGGCTTCGTTCGATTGCGACTTTCGTTTCGGGACCCGTGGCGACCTCGATTTCCATTGGCCGGTCGCTCGGCACATCAGAGGTAGAAAGCGTTCCGGTGTAAACTGAGCCACTCTCTGTCTTCACGATGAAGAGCTGTTTGCTTTCCACGTGGTGCACCTTCGACCACTGCACGGAACTGGTGCCCAGAATGTAATCGAGGCTTACGTAGAGCACGCCTGAATTCAGTCCCTTGATCTCGCCCGTCAGGCGATCGCCATTCTTCATCACGACCACATCCGTCTTGTCCCGCCCAAACAGCGGCGCAACCAGCAGAAGCGCCGCGCATAGCACCAGGTTATGCAATTTCATTTAGGATGTCCTTTGGTGCGGCGATTCTACCTGCCGTCTAGCGCCAATGGAAGGAATTAGACTTGACCCGACATTCCGATGGTTATGAGTACTAAAGACTTGGACACTCGACCTACCCCGCCAAATGGCTTCAGAGCGCTGCGAATGTTGGCGGTCGCTATCGCGTGGTTGGTTCTCAGCTTGCTCACGCTGTGGGCGGTGGCAGCCCTTTACGTTGACTTTCGAGTGCCCTGGCTGCGCGTCCCGATCACAGTGGTCTATATTCTTGCAATCGTCGTGATCCTGTTCAAGGTCAAGCGACGCTCTTGGGCCGCCGCTCTTTGCCTGGTGGGCTTCTGCATTGTGTTGGCGTGGTGGCTCAGCCTGAAGCCGTCGAACGACGGCGATTGGCAAGCCGACGCTGCTCGAACTGCCTGGGTCGAGATCGACGGAGACAAAGTCACCATCCACAACCTGCGCAACTGCGACTACATTACCAAGACCGATTACACGAATTGCTGGAGTGACCGGACAGTTTACCTATCGCAACTTCGCTACATCGACCTTTTCTTCACTACCTGGGGACCGAAGTATATCGGCCACCCGATTCTCAGCTTCCAATTCGGCGACAACGACCATGTCGCGTTCTCCATCGAGGCACGCTACAAGGTCGGCCAGTCGTACTCGGCGATCCTTGGATTCTTTCGGCAATACGAACTGGTTTTTATAACCGCCGACGAGCGCGACGTCATTCGATTGCGTACCAATTACCGTAAGGATGAAGAAGTGTTCCTATATCGCACTACTGTCTCAGCGGACAGGGCGCGAGAGATATTTCTGATCTACGCCGATTACCTGAATACGTTAAGAGATCATCCCGAGTGGTATAACGCGATGACTCGGAACTGCACGACGACGCTCGACACCAAGATCGCCGCGGACGTCAAGAATCCTCAGCCGTGGAACTACCAGCTGCTACTCAACGGCACGCTGGACGAGCTGCTATACAACCGCGGACGTCTGGTCACCGGCGGACTTCCGTTCCCGGAATTGAAGCAGCGCGAGCACATTAATGACGCGGGACGCGCTGCGGATGGTTCTCCAGATTGGTCCGCTCTGATTCGCGTAGGGCGAGTAGGGTTCTAAGGGATCAACCCAGCATTCCCCTAGGGAACCTCTGAACAACCGCTGCCATTAGGCCAGGCAATAGCTCCGCAGGGAAGATTCAGAGCGGTTCCTTCATTCCCGCAAGCTATTTTGGTCCCTCCGACTCGCCCGTTCGGGTAGGTCGGACGCTCTTGGCAGACACTACGCTGCCGTGTGCAGCAGTTTCTTGCGAACCATAAACAGATTCACCAGCGCGCAGGTGGCAAACAGTCGGTTGGCGTTCTTCGCCAATCCTCGGTAG
>JBEKXQ010000017.1:0-57188 GCA_049511915.1 Candidatus Korobacteraceae bacterium | reverse complement strand
GCTATGCGGCTTTGGCCTTAGAACCCGTATTCTCTCCTCGTCAATCTTAAAACTGTTATAGCCACAATCCTCAAAAAACCCCGCTATTCCCTTCCATTGCTTGCCAATTGATTGCAACTCATGTTCCAACCTCGATAACTGAGCTTGTGCGGCACGGTATTCTTGAAGCATGTCCCAGTTCTTCGCCTTTTCAGCTTCTTCGGTCATAAAGTAACCTTTCGTTGACACAGGCACACTCCCGTATTACCCTGAGTTTGCCTTGCGCAGAAGTTTTTATTAGCTCCGGCACCACCCGGAGCTTTCGTTTTGTTAACCCGCTGCCGTTGTCTCCGGTTTTTCCTTCCCTTTCCCGAACCACCAGAACCCGATCCCGCCGAACAGCAGCCCCGGAAGCGAGTACACCAGCACCATGAATAGCACGCTTAGGGGATACCTCGGCAGGTCAGAGTTGTTTACCCCCACGAATGCCGCTCCTATAATCCAGATCGCTCCACACACCATAAACACCAGTTGTTTGGCCTTGGGGGATATGGGCCATAGCCGTTTGAGTCCTCGCACCAACCAAAATGCACACATGGCTCCAATCCCGATCCCAACTGCCGCCGCCAGTACGCCAAGCACCGTCGCTGAGTGATTGAGACTTTCATTCTCGGACCGCAAACTCTCGTTCTCATTCTGTAGCTTGTCGTACTTAGCTGTCAGTGAGTCATAGTCCTGCTTTATCGAGTTGTAATGCGGCATTGCCCGGTCGGCCCAAGCCTTCCACTCCGAATCGCACTCGGCAACACTCTTCCACTTGGGATCAGCCCACGTCGAACTGCAACACATAATCAGTACAGCGAGAAGCAGTACACGGCGGATCATCTCTTGAAATCCTCCACCGCTTAAACTTACCGCGTCTTGGCCCGTCCCCGTGTCCTTTTTCTTGTTTTCTTGCTTGGCCTGGGTTCGTTTGGCATTCCGTACAACTGTATCTCTGTACGGTCGTCGCCGTAACGTCTTGCCAGCCTCGCGCCTGCTTCCACCATGTCAGGCCCATCTACACCCGTTTTTTGCCGTCCAGCCGGGATTTCCGGGGGCACTCTTCCGTTAGCCATTGGCGCGCCTCCTGCCGTCCAATTCTTGGACTTTAGCGCTAGGCCACGGCTCGCCTGTATCGCGCCGCGTCTGGAATACCTGAATTGAGAGTCTTAACTGCCTGATTTTTCCCTGCGCGTGCTTGATCGCTTCATCCCAACCGCTCATCTTTTTTTTGCTAACCGGCACTTTTTGGCCTTGCGTTTTGTTAGACACTGCCTTACACTCCTGTCTGACCATGGAAATAGACTACAAACAACTGCTGTACGAAAAGTTTCTTGAACTCGGCGAGAAGATCAAGGCGAGAGACGCCTTGGAGTTTGAAATCGCCAAGCTCAATCAGTTTGTGCGCGCTACTCTCAGGATGCTTCCTGAAAAAGAGCAGGAAGAATTTGAGCAATACCTCAACGAATTGGACATTCGCTCTGGCGGACTCACCGACGCTATCAAACGCGCACTGCAAGCCGCCCCTAAAGATGCTTGGATAACCGGCCCCGCTCTGCGCCAGCGGCTCATCGAGGCTGGATTTGATTTCAGCCAGTACACCTCTAATCCGCTGGCTTCGATTTATTCCGTTGCAAAGCGGTTTAAGCCAACCGAAGTCAAAACGGAAATGATTGAAGGCATCCGTTCCTTCCGATGGGTAGGACCGCGACGGCGAGAGGTTGAGCGGCTTAAGTCTCGGTTCAAGAGATGATTTCGGAATGGAATACGAAACGCCCCGCGTTCGCAGCGCAGAGCGTTTCAGAAAGGACGTACAGAAATGCGGCGTATCAGAGTCAGATTCAACTGCCGCTTGTTTTCCCTCGATCTGAGTATCGAGCCACCATAAACCGTAACCCGTAACACTCAGCGCCCCGCTTCCCGCGTCAACGGGTTGCGGGGCTAATCCAATCGCGGACGAAGCCCACGACTGAACCTCAAGACGATTGTAGGGCTTTTTCCGCAAAACGCAAGCGGAGATAAGCCCATGACCTGCATCAAGTGTCAGCACGGCCAAACCAAACGCTTTGGCTACGTCGGTAAACAGCGAGTTCCCCGTTACCGCTGCCTGTTCTGCAAAACCACCTTCGTTGAACCTCGCGTCAAGCCTCTGGATCGCCACTACACACCGCTGGACAAGGCCACCCAGGTATTGAGCATGATGCTTGAGGGAATGTCTGTCAGAGCCATTGAACGGCTTACTGGCGTTCACCGCGACACAATCTTGAGTCTGATGTGTACGGCAGGGCTTAAAGCCGCTGAATCGTTCAACTCGCTTGTGCGTGATGTGCCTGTTCGCCGGGTTCAGGCTGACGAAGTGTGGTGCTTTACGCACACCAAGGAAGCCCATCTGCGGGACGATGCGCCTACGGAGTGGGGACATACCTACGTCTGGATTGCGATAGACGCTGATTCCAAACTGGTGCTGTCCTACCACATCGGCAAACGCGGTTCTGCCGATGCGTTCAAGTTTATTGAGGACTTGGATACCCGCGTTAAATTCCGATTCCAACTCACGACCGATGGGCACGGCGCTTACTTGGAACCCATCGAGACAATATTGGGTATGCGCGTCGATTACGCCCAACTGGTAAAGGTTTTTGCCACACCCAAAAGCGCCGGCCCCGACTGGTACGGCACAGGCAAGATTCGGGACTTGATCCCAAACGACATCATTGGGACACCCGATCCTGAGCACATCAGTACCAGTTACGTCGAGAGGTCGAATTTGACTCTGCGTATGCACTTGCGCCGTTTCACCCGTTTAACCAACGGCTTCACTAAGAAGCTGGATAACCTGAAAGCCGCTGTCGCCCTGTACATGGGCTGGTACAATTTCTGCCGCGTCCACGGAACCATAAAAGTCACTCCCGCAATGGAGGCGGGGCTGACGGATCACGTTTGGGATCTGACGGAGTTACTTTCCGCCAATAACGATTAATGTCATCACACATCAACGCTCGTAATCCATCGGAAAGCGGAAGCCCTGACAACGCCTCCGCTTTTCGTCTTTGCACTGAAAACGGAGGAGGACACGATGGAAGATACCAATCCAGACAATCGCGATACGTTTGAGCTTTCGGAGGAGCAGTGGGCCGCAGCAGTTGCCGAATTGGGTAAACAATCTGCCGCCAAACAAATTTACGTTGGAATATGGTGGCTGTTTGGGTTCCTACGCGCCAATGCGTTCCTATTCCAGGTTTATGAACGAACGCTTCATATTCTCCTACAGCCGCAATCGCCCGAGGGTCCAGCCGATGGACGAATAGAGATTTTCCTTCCCAAACCCTTTCAGGGCGAGTACGAGAGACACACGAGTGCGTTAGGCGACGTAGTGCTGACCATGAAACATCCAGTCGGAAAGCCGCCAAATGTCCTTGATTGGTCTGTCGTTCAACTCGCAACCAATTGGGAATTTCTGGAACTCGTAAACTCGCGAGATTCCCCAAAGACGAATTGAGTTGTCCAATATCGCTGCCGCTGGACCGGAAACAGCGAATCAGGACACTACCAAAAAATGAACTGGGTGCCCCGCTCTAGCCCTGTGTTGGCTAGGGCGCGGGGCAAGACAAATCACCGGCGATCGGGCTACCCGCCGGTGCCTCCGACGGTCAGCCGATCAACCTTCAGCGTGGGGATACCAACGCCCACCGGCACTGACTGCCCATCTTTGCCGCACGTCCCAACGCCTTCGTCGAGTTGCAGGTCGCTGCCCACCATCGAGACTCTCGTCAGCACATCCGGCCCGTTGCCGATCAGCGTCGCGTTCTTCAGCGGTGAGGTGACCTTGCCATCTTCGATCAGGTACGCTTCCGAGGCGGAGAAAACAAACTTGCCGTTGGTGATGTCGACCTGCCCGCCACCGAAGTTCACCGCATACACGCCATATTTGACGGAGCGAATAATGTCTTCCGGCGAATCCTGCCCGGCGAGCATGTACGTGTTCGTCATGCGGGGCATGGGAATGTGCTGATAGCTCTCGCGGCGGCCATTGCCGGTGTTGGGAATGCCCATCAGCCGCGACGACAGCTTGTCGGAAAGATATCCCTTCAGAATGCCATTCTCAATCAGCACCGTGTTCTCAGTCGGGTTGCCCTCGTCATCGACATTAAGCGAGCCGCGGCGTCCCGGCATGGTGCCATTGTCCACCACGGTGCATTTGTCGCTGGCCACGCGCCGACCCAGCATCCCCGAGAATGCCGAAGTCTTTTTGCGATTGAAGTCGGCTTCCAAGCCGTGACCGATGGCCTCGTGCAGCAGGATCCCCGGCCATCCCGGACCGAGCACGACTTCCATCTCGCCGGCGGGCGCGTCGCGCGCGTCCAACTGGATGATCGCCTGCCGCGCCGCTTCCTTGGCGAAGTGTTCCGGCGAGGCTTTGCCGTGGAAATAGTCCAGCGACACACGGCCTCCGCCACCGGCGCTGCCGCGCGCTGAACCCGCGCTCTCAGATTTCGCAATGCAGAAGACGCTCGTACGAGCCAGCGGCTGTGCGTCTTCCGCGAAGCTGCCGTCGGAGCCGATCACCAGAATCGTGCGCATCTCGTCGGCATAGCTCACGCGCACTTCATGGATGCGTGGATCGTAGTCGCGCGCAGCTTTGTCGGCACGCTGTACCAGTTCCACCTTGGCCAGCACATCCGCTTCGTCCGACGGCAACCGCACAGGGTAAAGATTGTGGGCAGGCTTGTCGGTGAGGCCAACGACCGGCTGCTTTGCCGGGCCGCTGGCAATCAGCGCCGCCGTGCGTGCGGCGTGAAGGATTCGCTCCGGTGAGAGATCGTCGGTGTAGGCATAGCCCGTGCGCTCGCCCGATAGCACGCGAACACCGCAGCCCACGGATATGCCCTGCGTGGCTGACTTCACCATGCTTTCGTCGAGCGAAACCGATGTGGACGTCTGATATTCAAAGTAGAGGTCAGCGAAATCGCCGCCAGCCGACAGCGCCGCGGACAAGTACCGCTCGATGTCAGCTTGCGCCAGTCCGTAGCGAACGAAGAAAAACTTATTGTCCATAGTCACTCTTGATTGGATGCCCGAGGATGCGCGAGGACGCGCGGCCATTAACCCGCTTGATCACGAAAGGAAAAAAAGCAACTCCAGTCGTATTCCCGACTGTTCAATTATCACACAGGGCTGTGTCTCCCGCCGCCGCGCCGGCCCGGCAACTTCGTTAAGCTCACTCCAGGAATCCTTGTGCAAACCGCAGCCATACGCACTGAAGCTCTCGCTAATCTGCTGGAGCAGTTTCTGGCGGACGCGCCACAAGCCGTCGCCCGCGAAGACGGCGCCGTCCTGTTTGAATTCAACAGCGCGCGATATTCAGTTTCGGGTGAAGGCAAGTGTGTTCTGCACATGTGGTCTGAGGAGCGCAACGCGGTGCGGCGCGTGATCGATGCCGAGATCAGGGATCGCACTTTGCGATTGCAGGTTCTGCGCTTCGGACAATCGCAACCTACGCTGCTGGAGATTTGTGCCGACCGCGACTGGCGCACGGGAACCTCCAAGCGCGCGGCGCGGGCGCGCTACCAATCTCTTCTGGAGCGCGTCCTGCGGCGCGAGTACCCGGGATTCAAGTTGGACCAACTCAGCAGCAGCCCTGATCTGGAGCACTCGCTCAGTCCGGTTTACACGCGCGGCCTGTTGCGGGCAGGACAATCGGCGTTTGCCGTTCTCGGGGTCAATGCCGAGGAGACGCAGTCGTGTGTGGATGCCGTGCTCACCTTTGGCATTCTCTGGATGGATTACCAACGGCAGCATCAGGCGGGGCGGGCGCAGGTGGAAGGGCTGAAGTTGTTTCTGCCGCCCGGCCGTTCGGAGATTGTGCGGCAACGCGCAGCCAATCTGAATTGCGATGCCGCCAAGTGGCAACTCTACGAACTCGACGAGCGCTCCGAGATGTGCGACGCCATTGACGTTACCGACAGCGGCAACATCATCACCCGGCTGACGCGTGCGGTGGACGCGCAGGCGGCCCGGGAACGTTTCGCCACCTCCATCGCTCGCATTCACGGCCTGGCGCCGACAGCCGAGATCACGGTTGAGTCCGCATCGGAAATTGTTTTCCGGCTTTATGGACTGGAGTTCGCTCGTGCATGCCTTACGCCGGTCTCCGGCTCGTTTCGCAATTGCGAGTCGATTGTCTTTGGCATTGGTCCCGCCGAATACGAGCTCGACGAGAGCAGCGAACCGCTCTTCCGCGAACTGGTGCAACGCATTTGCGAGCAGCGCAAACCGGACGGCTCCCACACCAACCTGTTCTTCCGCGCAGCGCCCGAGCGCTGGCTGGAAAGCCTCATCGCGCGCGACGTTCGTCGCCTGGATGAACGCTTTGACGGCCGCTTTGTCTATTCGCAAGTACCGGCTTTTGCCGCCATCGATCGCGCCATGCTGGATGTGCTGACTTGTACGCAGGATGGCCGGCTGGCCATCCTGGAGCTGAAAGCCAATGAGGACATCCATTTGCCGCTGCAAGGCCTGGACTATTGGGCGCGCGTCCGCTGGCATCAGCAGCACGGCGAGTTCACGCGCAACGGCTATTTTGCCGGACGCGATCTTTCCAGCGCTCCGCCACTGCTGTATCTGGTCGCTCCAGCGCTGCGCGTCCATCCTAAGACCGATGTCCTGCTGCGTTATGTTTCTCCGCGAGTGGAATGGACGCTGCTGCAGGTGGACGAGCACTGGCGTGAAGAGGTTCGAGTGGTACACCGCAAGCATCCTGCCCAAAGTGCGCTGACCTGTTCATCCTGACCTTCCCACTCCCCCGCCTGAGCATCTTATACAATCGAGCTTCTCATGATGAACCGGATGATCGTCGCCAACCTTGTACACCGGCCCTTTCGCACCCTCATCAGCGTGGTAGCGGTAGCGGTTGAGGTCACACTTATCCTGCTGATTGTCGGCATCATGCTGGGCATTCTGAACGACAGCAGCACCCGGCAGGCGGGAATTGGCGCCGACATCATGGTGCAACCCCCTGGCTCGTCTTTGATTATGGGTGTGACCGGCGCGCCGGTCTCGGTGAAAGTCGCCGGCAAGATAGGTCAACTGACGCACGTCACTGCGGTGGCTCCCGTGGTCATGCAGGTTACGACGGCAGGAGCGGTCGAGATCCTCTACGGCATCGATCTGCAATCGTTTGACGCGGTGAGCGGCGGGTTCCGCTACCTGTCCGGCGGACCGTTTCAGGGTCCCTACGACATGATCATCGACGACCTGAAGGCCGCCTCCAAGCATCTCAAGGTTGGCGACACTCTGGAAACGCTCAATCATCCGTTCCGCATTTGTGGCATCGTCGAGCACGGCAAAGGCGCCCGCGAGTTCGTTCCCATCGCTACGCTCCAAGACCTGATGGGCGCCATCGGGAAGGCATCCATCTTCTACGTGAAGCTCGACGATCCGAACAATGCCAACGCAGTGGTCACGGAAATCAAGAGCATTCCGGGCATGCAGGAGTACGGCGTGCACTCGCTGAAGGAGTATCTCAGCCTGATGACCTCGGCCAGCATTCCCGGACTTAACACGGTCATCGACGTCGTGATTGGCATTGCGATGGTCATCGGGTTCATCGTGATCTTCCAGGCAATGTACGCGGCCGTGATGGAGCGCACGCGTGAGATCGGCATTCTGAAATCGCTAGGGGCCAGCAAGCTCTACATCGTGAACGCGGTATTGCGAGAGACATTGCTGATCGCGATTGGCGGCGTCATTCTGGGGATCGCGTTCAGCTATGGCGCACGCGCGGGCCTGAAGGCAAAGTTCCAGACGCTGCCCGTGCTGATCACCTACGGCTGGCTGGTAAAGGCGGCGGTTATTGCCCTGATCGGATCGCTGCTGGGAGCGTTCTATCCGGCGATCAAGGCCGCGCAAAAGGACCCCATCGATGCGCTGGCGTACGAATAGGGGTGGAGCACGCCTTTCAGGCGTGCATGCATGAAGGTAACAATTGGGCTGCGCTTTAGCGCCTGGGGGTTGCTTGCATCACCTCGGCGGCTAAAGCCGATTCATCAACAGATCCGGAGACTGCACCGCTGAAGCGGTGCTCCACCCGGTTGCGTTGACCCCGAGACAAGCCCGCCGCTTCCACTGCTCATCGGCTGTACTGGTTCTGCTTCTTCTCCGCGTGGCGCTCCAGGCCAAGTTGGATCAGCCGATCCATAAGCTCGGGATAGTCGATGCCGGTCGCGGCCCACATCTTGGGATACATGCTGATCGAAGTAAAACCGGGGATCGTATTGATCTCGTTCACGTACATTTTTTTGGTGCGCGGGTCCATTAAGAAATCAACACGCGCCATACCCGCGCAGTCCACAGCCTGGAATGCAGCCACGGCGAGCCGTTGCACTTCCTTCTGCTTGGCCTTGCCGATCTTGGCTGGGATGATCGACTCCGAACCTTCCACCAGGTACTTGGCGCTGTAGTCGTAGAACTCCTTGATGGGAACAATCTCACCCGGCAGCGACGCGATGGGCTTATCGTTGCCCAGAACTGAGCACTCGATCTCGCGAGCCTTACCCTTCTGGCCGCCGACACCTTCTTCAATCACCAGCTTGCGATCGAAGCGCGCAGCCTCATCCATGGCGGGGGCGAGTTCGCTGGAATCGTGAGCCTTGCTGATGCCGACCGACGATCCCAGGTTTGCGGGCTTCACAAACACCGGATACCTCAGTGCGCTTTCAATCTGCTTGCGGACGTTCTTTGGCTGCTCGCGCCAGACGCTGCGCAGGACGGTAACATGCTTCACGATGGGCAGTCCGGCATTGCGGAAGAGACGCTTCATCACATCTTTGTCCATGCCGGCGGCGGAGCCGAGCACGCCCGCGCCCACATACGCAATGTCCGCCAACTCAAGCAGGCCCTGAATGGTGCCATCCTCGCCGAAGGTGCCATGCAGCACTGGAAAGATGATGTCCACATCCACGGGATTGACGCCGGCGCGCAGCTGATGAGCATCGGTCTCAAAAGGCACGAGAGCAGAATGATTTTCGCCCGGCATGGGTGGAACCACAACGCCCTCGCCACCCGCCAGCACTGCCGCGGACGAGGTAGCGTCAGGATCGCCGGCGCGCAGGTGCTTCGGCTCAGGAGTATCGGCAGGCTTGCCTTGCAGCAGCCGTTCGGCATGTACGGCAGTCACCCAGCGGCCTTCCCTGGTGATGCCGATGGGCAACACTTCGTATTTGCTCTTATCGATCGCGTTCAGGACCGAGACCGCCGACAGCAGTGAGACTTCATGTTCGCCACTGCGCCCGCCAAACAGGACACCCACCCGGAGTTTCTTCATGAATCGATCTTACCGCTACAGATTCAAGTGAGAAGTAACGACTGATAGACATCCGGCTGCACTTCTGCGGGACGATCAGTGCGAGTGGAGGCCGCGTTTGGAAACATACATGGCCTTATCGGCTGCAGCACAGAGTTCCGTGGGATCGGCCCCGTCATCCGGATAGAGGGCATAGCCTGCACTCACCCCCGTCCGCACCAGTTTTCCTTCGACGTTGAGGGGCTGGACCAGTGCCGACTCCATGGCCGATGCCAGCGATTGTGCTCCTTCAGCTGTGGCAATTTCGCTCACAATGGTGAACTCGTCGCCGCCGGTCCGGGCCAGTGTATCGGAGGCGCGCATGCGGCTGGAGAGCCTGGTCACTACCTGCTGCAGAGCTCCGTCGCCAATGCGGTGTCCGAAAGTGTCGTTGATTTCCTTGAAGTCGTCGAGGTCGAGCAGGAGGACGGCCACCTTGCAACCGGTGCGGTCGGAACGGGCGAGAGCCTGCGTCAGTCGATCCTGCAGTAAACGCCGATTGGGTAGTCCTGTGAGCTCGTCATGGTAGGCGAGATGCTCGGTGGCGTGGATTTGATCTTCCAGCAGCGTGACGATCATGCCGACAGCCACCAGGTATTTCGGTATGTTCCAGGTCTCGGACTCGACGCGGACCGAGGGTGCGAACTTTGCCAGAAGGATGAAAGCAGGAAAGGTCAGTCCCCAGGCCACGAAGCCGAAGACGGTGGCCAGGACTCCGGCGGAGGGCCGGAGGAAACGATACCAGTAGAGGCCGCCGGTAAAAAAATTCAGGCCTGCAAGGATGAGGAGAACTCCATAATCCGGATGGCCGGAAGAGACGCTCCACCAAACCAGCACGGCCAGTCCAACCAATGACAGCCCAATGCAGATAACGTACGGAGTGATTTCCTGGTACCAAGCCCAAAGCATCAACAAGGCAGCAATCAGTCCCACCACAACCACCGCGTAGTAGAAACCGTTGGCGCTCAGTCCCCACAGCACGGCATTGGTGTAGGCGAGAGCCGGAACACCCAGTACCAGCGAGACTACCAACTGCCGCCGCCACGTGGTAGCTTGCGGCGCGACGGAGGCCACGAAAGCGACGCTGGCCATGACCATGGCGCAGAGCCCTATCGCACGCTCCATCTGGGCCATCCTGTCAATGTTGGAATGGGCGAACTCCGCCACCGACCGCAGTAAGATAAGAGCCCATCCCGTGAGCCAAAGATTAACGCGCTCCCTGGTTTGCTGGCGTCGTATGGCGGCAAAGACCGTGACCAGGATGGCCAGAGCGATCAGTGCGGGCAGGGCATTGAAATTGAACTGCATGAAAGAAAGCACTCATCCAGGAATCTGAGCAACAAAGGCTGATTGCCAGGGTTCTTCGATAGCCTAACATTCCGATTTCGAAGTGCAATGGGAAGTTGGTCACCGACTGTACGTTGCCGTTGCCAGATATGGATTGGTTCTGCGGCGGCCTGGGCGGAGAGGATCGCCAGGATCGCTTCCTTTGGGCTAACCGCCGTTTTCGTTAACGGTCTGGCAATCTGCCGGCAAGGCGCCTAAAACGCTCCCCCGCCGCCGCCGCCGAACCCGCCGCCGCTGAAACCACCCCCGCCAAAGCCACCGCCGCCAAAGCCAGAACCGGTGCTGCTGGCCCGGGGCGCGGTAACAAACGCCTGATGTGCATCCGAGGCCATGGCGTGCATCGATCCCGCGAAGAAGATGGGATTGAATCCGACATACGGCGTGGGCCCGACATACCAGTTCGGCGGATTCTGCACGATCCCCTCAAACGCCTTCGCCCAGCGATTCTCGATGCCCAGCGCCATCGCGTAAGGCAAAATCTTCTCGAACGTGTCGGGTGGCATGCGCCTCAGCCGGTCAGCGTCGACCCGGGTGATGAATTCTTGCAAGCCGAGGATCTCCACTTTCGTTCGCACACCCTTCAGCGACTTCGCCGGCATGATGCGGGCGAAAAGGACGACGATGATGAGCGCGATGAGTCCGGCTGCTATCAGTAATCCCGGCGCATCCAGGATATTTCCCCAGCCCAGCACTTGCAGGAGGACAAACGGGAGCGCGGTGAGGACCACTCCCGCCAGCACATAAACATGCGCCGAGTCGGGATCCACCGTATACATACCCTTGTTTTTCAGTTCGGCGAGGATGTCGCTCTTGATGCTGGGAATCGCGACATAAAACTTATTGCGCAACTCCGAAAGCATGATCTGGGTTGAGCCGGCAGGGAACATGTGGTTCAGCATCACACGTTCGTGCGCTTCCAGCGCATTCCACTCCGCTTCGGCCTTGAGGGCATGGAAGGTGTAATCGCGATGCGAGAACAGCAGTGTCTTCGACTCCGTCTCCTCGATCTTCAGATAGCCCTTGACGGCCAAGTCCACCAGGGTTGAAGTGATGTCGCGGGGATGAACGCTGTCCTCAATGAGCGAGCCGACCTCGGCAGGCGTCATGTCCTTCGGCGGCTCATATATGGGAGCGACGGAAATGTCGGCTTTGGGATCGCGGCCCTTGGTCCACCAGAAGAGGAACATCACGATCAGCGCCCACAGCGGCAGCAGTATGACGATGTTGCTGCGCAGAAACCACAGGGCGAAAGTAAGTTTGCTGGGCTCGGTCAGAATCCCCTTGCTGATGTACACGTCGGCGGTGAGACCTTCGCGCATGGACAGCGGACCGTTGCTCTCCACCTTGACGACGTTGCCGTTGACCGCCACCGTTGCGTCCTGCGACTGCGAACCGTAAACCCCCGTGAAGGCCTGCGCACGCAGATCGCGGGCAGCGCCCGTCGGAAAAACCATGATCGCCATGGCGCCATTGATCGGCACCGGCCAGTCGTTGCCGGTTACGTTCCAGTAGAGTTCGTCGTGATCGTCGAACCAGCGCACGGCGTTCTTGACCGTATAGGTGATCTCGACAACCCGTCTTGCGTCTACGGCGTTGGGAACGTAGATCTTGAGGTGACGATAGCCGTTCTGCACGCTGGAGTCGTACTTCAGCGTAAGGCCCTGGCCGTCGGTCACTCCGGTGACCGTGAGAAACAATGTGTAGTTAGAGCCGTGCGGCCCGGGATACTCGATGGGAATGTCACGATAGAGGCCGTGGTACACGCCCTCGAAGTCGACCACCAGATGCTCGCGGACGGTCATGGTGCCGTCCTGCGCGACCGCAATGTTGTCGACAAAGCTGTTGACCTGCCAGTCGCGCGCAAAGGCGGGAGTAATGAGGGCGGCGCAGAGCAGCAACGTCGCGACGATTCGGAAGTGGCACTTGGCAGTTAGCATTTGGCACTTAGCAACTAGCGACTAGCAAAAATTAAACACGCTTGCTGCCTTCCATCGCCGGTTTGGCTAATTGCTAGTTGCTAATTGCTAATTGCTGCCTTCAGAACTTCACCGCGACCGGCTCCCGCTGCGTGGGCTCCGTGATGTCGAAGAACTGTTTCTGTTGAACATGGAACATCCCGGCAACGATATTGCTGGGGAAGGTCTGGATCTTTGTGTTCAGGTCGCGCACAACCGCGTTGTAATAACGGCGCGCGTTCTGGATGGCATCTTCCAAGCCGGTAAGCGATCCCTGTAACGACTGGAACTGCTCGGAGGCGCGCAGTTGCGGATATGCTTCCGCCACAGCCAGCAGGCCTCGCAAGGCATAAGTCAACTGGCCTTCCGCCTCGCTCTTTTCCGCCGGAGTGCTGGCAGCCATGGCCGCGCTGCGGAACTTGGCCACGTTCTCGAAGGTGCCCTTCTCGTGGGCGGCATACCCCTTCACCGTTTCGACCAGGTTGGGGATCAGGTCATAGCGCCGCTTGAGCTGCACATCGATGTCGGCCCAGGCATTGTCGGCACGGACACGCAGTTGGACCAGGCTGTTGTAAATGCCGATCAGCGTGAACGCGATGATCGCCAGTATGGCGATGATGATGATGAGACCGATCATTCTTCCTCCAATCCGGCGAGCGGCCTCGCCGGCGGGCGCAAATCCATAACCGCGCGGAAAACAGCGGACGAGCGGAAGGTATCACACCGCGGAAGCGCGAAGCAACGCGAGGCGGCCGGAAGCCAGCAGTTGGTAGTGTCCTAAACTTGCGTTGGTAAAAAACAGCAGGCGGTTGCAATAGCATTCTCTCGCTGATATTGTGTCGGCATGACACGAAGCCGCAACGATCTTCGCGCCCTGCGAAACATGATAGACGAAGCGCACCGACTGTTAGCCACCACCACGTTGCCAGAGGGCCGCTCAGAGCGAGCGTATGAACTTCTGACAGCCGCCGTCCACTTGGCCGACGATCTTCTCTCGCAATCGCCCGCTGCTGAGTTGGGAAAGAAGGGCGGGAAGGCGACAGCCAAACGCGGGCCAGACTACTACGCCAAGATTTCTGCTATGCGCAAGACGCACGCGGGCGGAAGGCCGCCGAAGGACGCGAAGCCTAACTAGCATAGGTAATTAACAAGTTATCCACATGCAGGAATCAAGTTAATCAACATAGTACTCACGACATATTGGGGTGGCAATTAGCACTCTACCACTCTAGGTGCGAATTCGCTTGCCTTCTATGGCTTGTTGGGAGTAAGCTTCACGAAAGAATTAAGGCCTCAAAACCTCTAAGGAATGAGGTTCTCAGGCCTTTAATTCTTGCCACCGCTTGGCGGCAGTGAAATTGTGATCTGGGTCCCTGGACAGTTCCCACCTTACAAAATTATCTAACGCCAAGTCAAGGGAAAACTGTTGCCAAGTTCCGGTACCACTTTGGTACTGGGATAATGGGGGCGGCGAGGTTGCTGGCAGGGTCTACAAAACCCATGCCAGTCGGTTCAACTCCGACCGCCTCCACCCTATATGGAGCGGTATCGCTATGCGGATAGCAGCAGCCTTATAAGCTGTGACGAACGGTGCTTCCATCACCGTGGGTTCGACTCCCTGCCGCTCCGATCATGTGGAACTTGTGGAAATCTAGGCCCAAATTCGTATATGCAAATTAAATGCCGCTTATTCCACTGATTATACAAGACTTTTAACACAGGTGTGTGCAATAAGTTGCAACAAAGTTCCCAAGATTTTCTGCTCTATGGAGGGTGTCATAGCATGAAACGCTTGATCTTGTGGGTGATGCTTTCGAGTTCTGTAATCATGGCCCAGGTCGCACCACCGAGGCACGAGTCAGGCTTACACCGCATATTCTCCTCTCAGCATGACGAGGGGGGCGATCTTCAGCAGCGCTATGAAAATCTGAAGTGCGCACTTGTGTTGCTCAAGAGCCCGACACGCGCAGGAAGCGGATTCTATATTAGCTCCGACGGAGATATCCTGACGGCATCCCATGTCCTAGGTGAACGGATCTATTCGTTGAACCCGAATCATACGATACAAGTCTCAATTACGAACCTTCCGGACAAAATCACCGTAGAAAGCGGCAAGGACAAATTTGATCTGCACAAGCAAGATATTGAGATAAATGGTGACGATTGGTTAGTCGATCTTGCCGTGTTGCATAGTGGAAAACCGACGAGCTGCTGGCTGGCCGCTGCTGATACTAGCAAGGTTGTTCCCGGTCAGCATGTGATCTCGATTGGGTTCCCAGGGCTGGCCTTCCTTTCTATGTCTCTCTACACAGGAATCGTCAGCGCAAGGCTAAAAAACGATCAGGCGATGGGCCAAACCGTCGATGGAACACTGTTGCCGTATATCAATGAGTTCTTTAGGGTACAGATTCCCGCTTCGCCGGGACTATCGGGAGCACCTGTCATCGACGACCAAAACCACGTTATAGGAGTGATTACTTCTGGGGGGATGTGGTCTCAGGACTTGGAGTTACTGACTCAGTTTGAGCGCAACCGCGAGATGACGCCGCCGCCTGCGCCGCCGCCACCGCCAAATCAACGCAATGTTGATTGGATTGCGGCGACTGGCCAGCTTGCTCGCTTCTTCCACGATTGGGCATCGCCTGGTTATGGAGACGCTGTTCCGCTGAGTTACCTAAAACGGGGGCCTGTGCCAACAAATCAGCCACCCGATAAATCCGTCCATTAACTGCAACTGGGGCATTCGGATTTAGAGGCTCAACTTTGAATGTTGTCGTTGCCGTCAAAGAATCTGACACAGATGCCGAGTCGGATACGGCAACAGAGTAAGGCTTTGGTTGGTTTTTGTTTTGGGCACCCAGAACGGATGTGAATAAGCAGGCCGAGGCAGCGACGAGCATTAGGCGACGCATTTTAATTCCCTCGCGCAGAGGCGAGCATTTTACTCCTGCTTTTGCACGTGCGCAAGTATCATTCTACGCTACCGCGCCGGTTGTGGAATGGTCGTTCGTCACACTAGGATGTGTCCTCGTCCCACTTTAGTATCGCACTGAAAAATATGCAAGTTACCAGTAGAATTCCCTTGACAAACAGCAACCGCTTCGTGTAATCTATGCTCATGAATTGCAAAGAGTGCGGCATTGGATGCCACAAATTCGGGAAGCATCGCAACGGGCTACAGCGCTTTCGCTGCCTGCAATGCGGGAAGACGTACACCGAAGATCATGCGCGGCTGTTCGACCCGATGATCGTTCCCGAAGATAAGGCGCTGATAGCGATTCAACTGCTGATCGAAGGCACGAGCATTCGCAGCGCTGAACGGATTACCGGGCTGCACCGCGACACGATCATCCGGTTGCTGGTACTCGCTGGCGAGCGCTGCATAGCCCTAATGGACACGCGGATGCGGAACCTGCAATGCAAGCGAATTCAGGCTGACGAAATCTGGAGCTTCATCGGCAAGAAAGACCGCAACTTGAAAGTTGACGATTCCGAAGAGCTTGGGAATGCCTGGGTGTTCGTTGCAATCGACGCGGAGACAAAACTGATTCCGTCCTACATGGTCGGCAAACGTGATGCCGCTACCACGTCTGCGTTTCTCTCCGATCTGCGAGAGCGCATCGCGCCAGAGCACCGCTTCCAGATCACGACTGACGGCCTTGTGTTCTACCGTCGCGGAGTCGAGGATGTCTTCGCGGGACAAGCCGATTTTGCGCAGATGATAAAGCTGTACGGCGATTACGGGCAGCACGACGCGGCTGGGCGCTACTCGCCCTCGCCGATGATAGAAACGATAGTCAAGATACGCGACGGACGCCCCGACCCGCGCCACATTTCCACCAGCTATGTCGAGCGCCAGAACCTCACGATTCGCATGGCGATTCGCCGCTTCACGCGACTGACAAATGCGTTCTCAAAGAAGCTGGACAATCACAAAGCCGCTTGCGCTCTGCACTTCGCGTATTACAATTTCTGTCGGATACACACATCCTTGCGCGTGACGCCAGCGATGGAAGCGGGATTGGCAGATCATGCGTGGAAGATCCGGGAGTTACTGGCATGAGCGAGAAGATGACGGAGCGACAAAGGGCGGTGGTGGTCAACATCGCCATACTTGTCGGCCTGATTTGGTGCTACTTTCACGGATACCCGCCAAAGATAATCCTCGGGAGTGGAATCTTCCTGCTGGCCTTTGCGAATATCTTGATGTACCTGAAGCATCGGCGGGCATCAACGCAAGTTTAGGACACTACCCAGCAGTTCGAGACGGGCACAGGAAGCTCTGCCAGGCGTAAAATAAGGGGTTCGGCCGACTGCCGCATCTCCCTGCAATGGCCGGCATCTATTAGTAGTCATCCCATTTCGACCTACCTGAGAGGACGCACTTATGGCTAGCACCATGACTCCCGCGCGCGAAGGAACACGCATCGCCGCCAGCATCAATAACGCCCGCATTCCAACCGAATTCAAGAACGAGCCCTCCATCGACTGGAGCAATCCCGAGAACACTCGCCGCATGAGGGTCGCCATCGAGAAGGTACGCAACGAACTTGGCCACGAGTACGATCTGGTGATCGGCGGTCGTCGCGTGAAGACTGCCGAGAAGACCGAGTCGCTCAATCCCGCCAAGCCATCCGAGATCGTCGGAGTACATCAGGCGGCCGGCGCTTCGGAAGTCGAGCCCGCAATGCAAGCGGCGCTGAAGGCCTTCGAAACCTGGAAGTATTCCACGGTTGAAGAACGCACCAACCTGCTGTTCCGTGTCAGCCACCTGCTGCGCGAGCGCAAGTTCGAGCTGATGGCGTGGATGGTCTTCGAGGTCGGCAAGAACTGGCCCGAGGCCGATGGCGACATCGCGGAGCTGATCGACTTTTGCGACTTCTATGCGCTGGAAGCGCTGCGGCTGGCGAAGGCCGAGACTCCGGTGCAGTTGCCGGGCGAGCGCGACTGGTTGCGTTACATCCCGCTGGGCGTGGGCGCGGTGATTCCGCCGTGGAACTTCCCCGGCGCGATTATGGGCGGGATGACGTTGGCATCGATCGTGTGTGGCAACACGGTCATCCTGAAGCCGTCGGGTGACTCGCCGACCATCGCCGCGAAGTTTTTCGAGATTCTGGAAGAAGCCGGACTGCCGGACGGCGTGGTCAACTTCTGTCCTGGCCACGGCAACAGCTTCGGCAATGCCATCGTCGAGCATCCCAAGACGCGCTACATCGCGTTCACGGGATCGAAGGAAGTGGGCCTGCACATCAACCAGCGTGCGGCCGTGCAGCAGCCGGGGCAGCTCTGGATCAAGCGCGCTGTTCTGGAAATGGGCGGCAAGGACTCGATCGTCGTCGATGCCGATGCCGATCTGGACGCCGCGGTTGAGGGCGTAGCAAATTCGGCTTTCGGCTTCAGCGGGCAGAAGTGTTCAGCGTGCTCGCGGGCCATCATCGACGAGCGCATCTACGATAAGTTCCTCCAGCAGCTGAAGGAGCGAGTGGAAAAAATCACCGTCGGCGATCCGGCGTTGAACCCGAACATGGGCCCGGTAGTGAACGAAAAGTCGATGAAAACGATCCTGGGCTACATCCAGAAGGGAGTCGCGGAAGGCGGGCGTCTGATCACCGGCGGTGAGCGAGTTGGGAATGAAGGCTACTTCATCCAGCCGACCGTGATTGCCGATGTCGATCCGATGGCGACCATCTCGCAGCAGGAGATTTTCGGGCCGGTGCTGGCGGTGCTCAAGTCGCGCAGCTTCGAGGACGGCTTGCAGATCGCCAACAACACCGAGTTCGGCCTGACCGGCGCGGTCTATACCAACTCGGACGACAAGATCGAGGCGGCCAAGCAACAGTTCCACGTCGGCAACCTGTACATCAACCGCAAGTGCACGGGAGCGATGGTGGGCGCGCACCCTTTCGGCGGTTTCAACATGTCGGGGACGGACTCGAAGGCGGGCGGCCCGGATTACCTGCTGCTGTTTACCCAGGCGAAGTCCATTGGCGAGAAGATTACCAAGTAAGACATTTAGGAGAGTGCGAAGGCCGGAGCAAAATGCTTCGGCCTTTTTGTTTTGACCGAAGTCCCAATAGCTGCCGAAAAGGCCCGACAAGAGATCCAGAATCAGACGTGCCGGATCTAGTCAAAACTGTTGTCCCTCAGCCAGCCGGATCCAGGCAATCAGAGTGAACGGTCCCATGACAAAGAACGAAACCAGCACGCAGACGCCGATGATGTCGGAGTTCATCCAGTTGGAACCAGTGACGGCGGTCGCTGTGCTCGATGGAATCGCAAGCAGGAGATTTTCAGCCGCTGAAGCTCCATAAAACAGAACGGGTAAGCGCCAGAATTCCAGCGGCAGTGACCGGACCGCCCGATTTCGCAGATAGATGGCGAATACCTGATAGATGACGTAGATGGTGAGATACCAGCCGAAGAAGTTGCTCACGGGCACGCCGAAGTATGCCCCTCCATTCCTCCATACCCAGGCACGATCGATGTTGGTCCAGACCGGATCCATCGCAAGGTCCCAGGCCACCATGACGAAACTCGCAACCAGCGGCAGCAGGACCACTTGCCTGCCGGAAAGAGTTCTGGTTGGCGAGCCGAGGATTAGCAATCCGACGACCCATGACACGTATCCCATTCCGACGTACGCCAGGACCAGCAATACCGGAAGCTGGAAGACCTTCGGTCCCATCAGGTCGGTAAAGTAATAACTCCCGAAGGGAAAGCCAGTCCTCAGGCCCAGGCTTTCAAAGAAAGCCCCGACTCCAAGGCACACCGCCATAAAGACAAGAATGCCCCGCGTGCGATAGACAGTTCTTCCGTGGAGGAAAGCGAATGTCGCTGGAGGGAGTACGTGCAGCACAACGATCAGCAGAGTCGGCACCTTGCCCACAAATGGCTGAAGAATCCTCGCGGCCACGTAGAGAAGGAGCAGCAGATACATTAGTCGCCTGGTGAGATTGCTGCTCTTGGCGGGTGTCAACATGGGAGCATTCTGAACACGCCACCGCAGGGCGCTCCGTCATATCAGCAGAATGTTGTCGATCAGACGCGTCGTCCCGAAGTACGCGGCGACGGCCACCAACGCGCCGCGACTGGTATCCGCAACCGGATCGAGCGTGTCTGGATCCACAACGGCGAAGTAGTCCAGCCGCGCTGCTGGTTCTTCCGCGATCACCTGCGTGCCAACTTCGATCAGTCTTGCGGCATTACGCTCGCCCTGATCGACCAGCATCTGCACGCGCATTACTGCACGATGCAGTACCAGCGCCTGCTGACGCTGCTCCGGCGTGAGAAAGACGTTACGCGAGCTCATCGCCAAGCCGTCGTGCTCACGCACGATGGGACAAACGACGATCTCCACATCCATGTCGAGATCGTTCACTAGCTTGCGCAGCACGGCTACCTGCGCCGCGTCCTTCTGTCCGAAGAAGGCGCAGTCGGGGCGGACAATCTCAAACAGCTTGGTAACCACGGTTGCGACACCGCGAAAGTGGATGGGGCGTGATGCCCCGTCCAGTCTGCTACTCAACTGGTCGACCAGCACGTAGGTCTGCGCGCCTGCGGGATACATCTCGTCGGCAGTGGGCAGGAAAAGCAGGTCGGCGCCGAGCTGCTCCAGCATGCCGGCATCGCGCTCCAGAGGGCGCGGGTACTTGGCGAGATCTTCCGTGGGAGCGAACTGCAAGGGGTTGACGAAGATGGAAACTGCCGTGACATTGCAGCGCGCCTTGGCCGCGCGCACCAGCGAGAGATGCCCTTCGTGCAGCGCGCCCATGGTGGGAACGAATCCCAGTGTCTTGCCACTGCGCGTGATCTGGCGGCAGGCGGCTTTCATTTCGGCGATGGTCGGAATGCGCTTCAAGGGCACTAGCAGGTTAGTTGTGTTCAGCAATGGGTGGAGCACGTCTTTAGACGTGCATAACAACCGCCACACTAAGAATCGGCTTTAGCCCCTGAGGTAAACAATGCCTTAGCTCAGGCGCTAAAGCGCGTCCGATTCGAGTCCGTCAATCAGCACACCTGAAGGCGTGCTCCACCCACGCGAAACACGGAAATCCAAAGTCGAGCTAGTTCGGCGGCTGAGCGGCTGGCGCCCTAGCGGGAGGCGCCGATTGGGTTGGCGCGGTCTCATCGCCATCGTCCGCTGGCAGCTCGGGCTGCGACAGCGTCCAGCTATCCAGCACGCCCTTCAGCACAGGCTCCAGCCGCGCCAAATCCTGCGGCGCAGACTTCAAGGCTACGGAGTAGATTTCGTTCTCCTGCCCCTGAATGAAGATCATCTCCTCAACCCAGTCGTGGCCTGTCGCCTTCTCGCGATACCGAGCCTTCAACATCTGCGCTGGCTGGTGATCGACGGTCCGCTCCTGGCGCTGCAAGGTGACGAAATTCTGCCCTGCTTCACGCATCGCAGCCATGGCCTGCTCGATGATGCCGTTCAATCCCGGGCCTTCTTCATCGCCTTCAGGAGAAGGTGCGACCATCGCCAACGTGATCTCGTACCACAGCGCGCGGTCTTCCTTCTGCGGCGGCGCGACCACCACGCCGTTACCGTCAAAGACGTCGCCCAGCATCGTCCAGGAACTTGGGTACTTGAAGCAGAAGCCGGCATTCGGCTGGCAGTATCGTTTCCAGGGGACGGCAGGCTTGTGCGCGGGAGCAGCAGTCTGACTCGCCGCAACCGACGCCAGTCCCAACACCATCGCAATCAACCAACCAGCCCGTTGCGAAAGCCGCATGTCTCTACACTGGCACAGCGCGCTTGCGTTCGGCAATCGGGGCCCCCAGCGACCGCCGATTTTGCGGTTGTTGGGGTCGAATGGTCTGGAGCGCGGCCAGCGTCTCCTTGGGCAGATGGTACGACTCGGCGTCTGAGGGATATCCGCCCGACTTCACATCGTCCTTGAAAGCGAGCAGCGCGTTACCGATGACCGCGCCGACGTCGGCATAGCGGCGCACGAACTTTGCCGGCGGCGAAAACGTCAGCCCCAGCAGATCGTGGAGGACCAGCACTTGGCCATCGCACTCCGGACCAGCGCCAATGCCGATGGCCGGAACCTCCAGCTCGTGGGTGATCATCGCCGCCACTTCGCGGGGAATGCCTTCCAGCACCACGATGCAAGCGCCGGCGCGCTCCAGGGCGAGGGCGTCGTGCATCAACTGCTCGATCGCCTGCAGCGTCTTGCCCTGCACTTTGTAGCCGCCCATGGCGTGCACCGACTGCGGCGTCAGGCCAATGTGACCGACGACGGGAATTTCGGCCTCGACCATGCGTTCGACCAGATGAGCCCGCTTCTCGCCGCCTTCGATTTTGACCGCCTCTGCGCCGGCTTCCTTGATGAAGCGCGCAGCATTGCGTAGCGATTCGCGCTGGCTGAGGTGATAGGACGCGAACGGCATATCGGCAACCAGGAAGGCGCGCTTGACCCCGCGGCGTACGGCGCGCGTGTGATGCAGCATCTCGCGCATGGTGACGGGCAAAGTGTTTTCGTAGCCCAGCATCACCTGGGCCAGCGAGTCGCCGACCAGTACGACGTCGATGCCGGCCTCGTCCACCAGGCGCGCGCTGGGGTAGTCATACGCGGTTAGGCAGGTGATGATTTCCTGACGTTGTTTTTTCTCGAGAAGGGTGGAAGCAGTGATCTTGGCGCGGAAGTCGCCGGTGGTAACGCTCACGATGTCCTCCAGTGCAGTTCCGCGTTCGCGGATACCGCCTGATTGGCCTCGTCACAAGGGGTTGTGATCCCGAGTGGGGAGACGCTTGCATTCTATACCCTGTGGCGGGCCGGTCAATCACTATTTAGACGTAGCCGGCGGGGACGGCGATGCAATCTGCGGCGGCTCCATTGCTGCGGCGCAGCTATGGTCGTGGACGATGCGCCAGCCCTCGGGAAACTTGCGGAAGATGAGGGTGAAGAGTCCGTGTGGCTGCTTGCCGTCGGGCATTACCAGATGGAACTGGCCGCGAGCGAAGGCAACATCCGCACTGAGGGATTCCACGCGCAAATCGCTGAACGAAAGCGTACCCATTGAGCGACCCGCCGACTGGTAGTTGCGCCGGTAACGCTCCAGCGTCGGCTCCCATCCTTTTGTTTCGGTGGCGCCGGAAAAGAAGGTGAGCTCCGGAGATTTCCAGTAGCCAGCCATGAATGCATCCAGGTCGCGATGGTTCCACGCATCGACCTGCGCCTGCAGCACCGCGCGGACGGCGTCGTCAATGCTGGGAGAGTTTTGATTCTGGGCCGATGCGAATGCCGTCGCAAGCAGAACAATCAGCGATGCTAATTTCATGCCAGCCTCCGGGCGCAAGTGTAACGGAGGCTGACGAGAAAGAAAAAGCGGTGAGCCGATGCCCACCGCTTGTCGTACGGCCCGTCGTTCTCTGACTTCGTGTTGCTGTTAGTGAGCCTGCGCGTTCACTTCGGCGCGGTTCCGCTCCAAGGCCGCCATAAAGACGTCCTTACCCGGAATATCCTGCACCTGTCCGGTCAGCACGGGACGGAAGCGGACAGCGCGGCCATAGTAGGCGCGCATGCCACTCTCGTCCGCCTTGACGGCAGTGCCATTCAAGGTTGCACCGGCAAAGAGACCACGCGAACGGGAATAGGTCAGTATCTCCGCATTCATGTCCCAACTGGTGCTGGCGGCGGCATCACGTCCAACGGGCCCAGCCGCAGCACTGGCCGCTCCACCGATCTTAAACTTGGCACTCAGCAACTGGTTCATGCCATTGTCATTCATGATCAGCATGGTGACGTCGACGCCTTCAGCGCCGATCTGTGCGCCCCAGCTTCCGCCGGTGACGACGAAGAAAGCAGGCGCGCTCCAGCCGCCATTCGGCAACCGGCACGACGCAACGCCGCGCCCATGCTCCGCGCCGAAGATGAAGCCACCTTTAATCATGGAGGGAATGACGGCTACGCACTTCGCCTTGGTGAAAACCGAATCGGGGATACCGTTGTCAGGTGCGGCCAGAAGCTGGTTCAGATCCTTGGCCGCGTCGTCCAGGCGGGCCATGGCCTTGTCGTGCTCCGAGCCCTCTGGCGTGGTGGCATCCTTGGCATCCTGCTTGGCATTGTCGGCCGCGGCCTCGTCGTTCGCCGCCGCATTCTTGTTGTCTTGTTTCGTGGTGTTTGCGCTGTTGTCCTGCGCCCACATCATGCATGCGCTAAGGATCAACAAGCCAGGGAGAATTCCAATTCGTTTCATAACTTTCTTGCTCCTCCTCGGATAACCGGCGGACAGATCCGGCTCCGTCCTAGCTTGTTGGATAGAGAATTGGCCAAGCGGGTTTACAGCGAGGAGCAACTATTTGTCAGACACGGCTTGCAACCCTGAATGACAGAGACACATCGTGCTGGTTTCAGCGGAATTTACGCGGGGCGCTTGACGGTCGGCGGCTGTTTCCACGGACGCTTGGGGCGTTCGCCTTGGGGTAGATCACGATCGCGTACCCGATCGTACACATAGGTTGCGCTGACGGTTCCCAGGCCCTCATTGTAGAGACTGATACTGCCGATGCCTTCCTTCAGCTCTTCGGAGAAATCGTGCAGCGCCTTCAGATGGTCGGCGGTGGCGGGATAGACAGCCTTGCTGGTCTGCAAGACTTTCTGGTAGCCGTGGTCCACCAGCTTGGAGATTTCGCCGTTGATGAGATAGCCCGGATAAGCGAAGATCTTCACACCGCCGTCATCGGCGCGCTCGATCGCCGCGGAACAGTGATACTTCTTCAGAAACACCCGACCGCTGGCCCCGGGGGCTTCCAGCACGTCGAAGCCATGGTCGCGAAACCATGCGACAGCTTCTTCAAACGATCTCGTCTTAACTTTCTTGGCCATTCCAGTAGCAAGTCCTCAAGTGCGATATCTACGTTACGAATTGCGTTGCCCAGACGGGACAACTATTTCCGCGTACCCTGGTGGGAACTCACACTGTCGCACATTGCGAGCGCCCGCCGCAACTGGCGCGCATGAAAATTCAACGATGAATGGGCCGTACTCATTCGCTCAGCGTAAAGTTCACGTTGATCTGCGTATCAACCTCGACTGGCTCTCCGTTCAGGTAATAAGGCCGGTAGAGCCACTGCTTGACGGCGTCGATCGCCGCCTCTGTTAGCATGGGATGTCCGCTGAGCACGCGAAGATTCTGCACCGCTCCATCTTTTCCAATCACCGCCTGCAACGCCACTGTTCCTTGAATTCGCGCTTGCCGGGCGAGAGCCGGATATTGCGGCTTTACCTGGTGAATCAGCAAGCCCTGCGCAACGCCGGAGGAGACGCGAACTTTTTGCACCGTAGCCTTGGGCACCGCAACTGGAATATTGCGCAGGAGTTCACTGATCATGGTGTTCGGAACTGATCCGGGCACGCTGTTTGGCACGCCAGTTCCCGGGACAAGCACAGAGCTGCCCGGTAGCTCGTCATCGCGCACCAGAACAATGGCTTTAGGAATTTCTCGCGGAAGCATCAGCGCACCGCGATCGAGCTCGCTTGTCTGTTTTGCAGCCCTGGTGACGCTTCGTGGCGCGGGCGCAGTGGCCGGCGGCGGAGCCGGAGCTTCCAACATGCTCGTTAGCTTTTGGCTTGGGAGCGCCTCGGTGTAGACCAGCGAGAGCAGGACCAGCACCCCGCCCAGCAGGCTCTGCGCACCAAAGGAAATCACGGTCGTCCAAGGGTTGCGGCCGGCGAGTCTTCGACCTGATTCAACAAGACTGTCCTCGAACATGGCATCAGTGCTCCTTGCGCTGTGTCTATAACAGACACCGGAGCGACGGATTATTGTTCCAGGAAAAAGCTGGGGCGAGCGATGTTGTCACTTGGGCCAGCGCGCCGATGTGTAATCGACGGCCTCCTGCACGTTGAGTTCGCGAGTGCTCACACCGGTCCGGACGTAGAGCTTGGGAGCGTCGCCTTCTTTCAGATAGACCGGCCGAGGAGTTGGAGCGACCATGACGCGGCACACTTCCTTGTTCTCCACGGCGTGAAAGACTATCTGCACGGAACGGCACGCGTCGCCGCCGAGTTTGGTTGCGACTGCGGTCATCACTGCCTGCTCGAAGCCATCGCGATCTTGTTTCTTCAGCGTCCTGTAGTCATGATCGAGGCCGACGATCGAGCCGTCGTCAGCCACGCCGATCAGCAGGGTTCCACCGTTGCCGTTCATGTAGCCGGCGAGCGTCTTCATTACGACCGCTTCCAGGGCGCGATTGACTTGTTCTCGCGCAGGTCCCAACGAAACGACGACTTGAACTCCAGCTTGGCGCTCTCGCCTTGAGCGATTAAAGTTCGCAGGTCGCTCTCGAGAGCGGCGCTCAACTGCTCAATCCGCTGCGAGCGCCGCTGCATGCTCGAGTACAATCCTGCGCCGCACACGCTCAAGATCATGCCGACGATTGCGTAAAAGGCGGTCTTTTCCGGCGTCTGGCCAGTGAGCGATCGATGGAGTTGGGTTACAGCAAAATCAGCAGCCGTGGAATTTCCCGGCTGGTATTCATAGTAGTAAACGAATTCGTTGGTGGGATAGAGAACGAATATGCCGACCGCAGCGCCCAGCAGCAGCGCGGCGGCAAAGATGCGCAGCCGCGAGCGGAGTTTCCAGGAAAGCTGCATCGGGTTCGGCATCGCCGCTAGCTTCTCCAATGCAAGGTTACCGGGCCGTCCAGGGGATGGCGCATGGGCTTGCCGCTCGCCTGCGATTCCAGCCGTGCCTGCTTCAATTCGAAGTACCACTTGGCGGGACGGTCGGCATCGTCGATCAACATGAGCGACGGGTTGTATGTCAGCCCTTCGGCCTGTTGGATCATGGTGAGCTGGTCCTGCCTGACGAAACGCCGGCCGAAGACCTTCGCGATGGGAGTTAGAAACGGTACGTTGAGGAAGACGTTCCATGCCGCGCAGACATCGATGCGGCAGTTATTGTCGATGGTCGGCGTGACCGTCGTCAGACTGGCGAACCACTTCTCGCCGCAGCGAATGATCTCATAGCGCCGGTTGGGCAGAACGAAGTCGATGGTCGTAGTGATCGGCTGGCCATAGACGCCCAGCAGCTTGTAGGGCGCGCTGTTGGCCGACGGCTGATGCGCGATCATGCGAAAGCCGCCTTCGATGGGTTCGAAGCGCTTTTCCTTTTCGTGGATGCTGGCCTGTGAACGCCACCACCACGATTGATGTACGAACGGCCCGTGCGCCGGATCCATCAACCCGATGATGCCGTGATCGATACTGCAGGGCAGATCGGCAGTGAGATACGCGGAATGAAATCGCCGGCTGAACTTCGGCACCTCAGGGACGGGCGGCAAGTGCGGCAAGTCCTCTGGCCGTAATTTTCCTCTCCCACTCTGTGGGACATAGACCCAAACTTGGCCATCGCGCTCCTCGGAAGGAAACGCGGTGGCGTAGATTTTGCAAGGATCAAGCGAATCATGCTGGGTGAGCGACGGGATCTGGCGGCACTGGCCGGAGACCGCTTCGAAGGCCCAGCCGTGGTATTTGCAGGTGACTTGCTGCCCGTCGAACCATCCGTAGGAAAGCGGAATGCCGCGATGGGGGCAGGAATCGCGCATGGCGAAGTAGCTGCCGCTGGCGGTGCGGCCCAGGACAAGCGGAATGCCGAGGAGCATGGCCTTCGCCATCTGCCTGCCGGAAATCTCCGAGGCGCGTATTGCCGGATACCAGTCGTCGTAAATCAACGTGGTGGTCGGGCCGGACGCCGCGGAGGGAGCGCGAGTGACTTCGCCAGTCATGGTTCCGAAGCCATACTACTCGCGTCTGGCTTACTCGTCACACCTCTCCATCCCGAAATCCACGCCCCGCCCAGCAGCAGCACGACGGGATAACATTCCAGCGTGTAGCGCGGCTCAGGATTGGGAAGCGTGCCGAGAAACGCTGAGCGCAGCAGCACAAACAGCAACATCATCCCGAGATATTGCGGACGCGGACCGCGCACAACTCCCATCACTGTCGCGAAGAGAAACAGCAAATTCGGCGCGCCCCAGAGCGTCGCGATCACTGAGGATTCGGTGTCGCCGGCAAAGTCCCACCAGCGAGAGTCCAGGGGAAGCATCTCCGTTCTCGGACGCAACCACATGTCGGTGACGCGCAGCGCCGGCAGCCAAACGTAATAACGCAATGGATTGCGGCGAATGCGTTCATTGGCCAACGCCGTCAGCTGCGAGTTCAGCTCAGGATTGATCACTAGCGTCCTGGCATAGACGTCGAAGATTGCCTTTGTCGTCTCGTGTTCCGCTGGGCTGTCAAAGGCCCGCGACGACAACACGCCGAGATCAACCTTGTCATCCGGAACCTGCCAGTAGACCTCTTCCGTGGAGACGTAGTCGGCAGCCCACGTTCGCACCCACTTTTCAAAGCCGTCAGGAGAAAACTCATCGGGATCGCTGGCTGACTCCGGGACCAGCGGCTGGAAGCGATGGAAATCGCGCCAGTTGCGGACGGTCCAGGGAACGAGCGGCGCCAGCGAGATCGCCAGCACTAACACTCCTGCCCAGAAAAGGTGAACGCGCACCAGCGGCCGTCGGGACAATCGGTAAAGCAGGTAGAGTCCGAACGCGATCAGCAGGATGCCGCCATCCGGCCTCAGCAAAATGCTGCAGGATATGGCGACGCCGCAGCAAGTCCAGCCTGACCAGGCATAGCGTCCTTGCTCCGATGCGTTGAAGCCCGCGGCTGCTGCGTCGAGCGCCACCGCGACGAAGAAGATGCTCAGCGTCTCGGTCAGAGGTGCGACTGTGTAATTGGCGGTGAAAGGGCACAGCGCCGCCAACAGGAACGCAAATTGCGTCGCCCGCGATGATACGGTTCGCCGCGCCAGATCGGCTATGAAGAAGCAGCCGACTACGTCGATGATGATCTGCACCAGCAGCACAGCGTTGTAATGTTCACGGCCGAAGAGCGCAAAACATGCGGCGAGGAACGCCGGATATGCCGGCAGGCGGATCAAGGTAGGACGTATTCCGTCGGCGTGAGTGAGGCCGAAGGTGCCGCGGTCGAGCCAGTTCTTCGCGATGTCACCGTAGATCAGCGAATCGCCGGTAACGTGGGGGAACTTGAAGTAGAAGACCAGCCGCAAGGCGAACGCGGCCAAAGTAACCAGAAGGAAGAATCCTCGGGCCTCGAGGACAATGTGCCAGAACGGCGGCACAGTCTTCACCGAATTGCCGGCCGGCGAGCGCACGTGGCGAATATAGCACTCCGGCGACAGGCACAGAATTGTTCTTGACAATCAATCGTGCCGGAGTAATATCATGCGCATCTTTCCAACTTCAAGGATCGAGGTGGGCGTCGGGCTGGGTAGGCTCGACGCCCGAGTTTCGTCCACGCACAAGCGCAGCGGCGATACTGCTTGGTGGATCGGTTTCATCGACAAAAACATTTCTGCGGCACGATAGCGATTTCTCCGGCATGCTAGCCAGCCAGAAGAGGCACCGACATGGGCAACGGACTGCTTGGATCCAGCACTCTCGAGGTCTTGATTGGCCTCATCTTTGTCTACCTGCTGCTGGCCATCATCTGTACCACGATGAATGAGTGGATCGCGGGTATCTTCAAAACGCGATCCACCACCTTGAAGCGCGCCATCGTGCAATTGCTGGATCAACAGCCCGAGACGAAGGATTCGCCGGACCGCAATTGGTTCTTGCAACAGTTCTACGCCCATCCTCTGATTGCCGGCATGTCCGGGCCGAAGAAGAATGAGCTGCCCGCTTACCTTTCCGCGCGTACCTTTGCAACTGCGGTGATGGATATTGCCACGCCGCGAAAGCCCGGAGTCATCACCTTCGCCGATCTCGAAACCGGCATCAACAATCTTCCCGCGGGCGACGTAAAGACGACGCTGCTGGCGGTGATTCAAACTTCGAACAACAATCTCCAGCAGGCGCAGAAAGACATCGAAGCCTGGTTCAACGACACCATGGATCGCGTCTCCGGCTGGTACAAACGCACCACGCAGATATGGACGGTGATCATTGCTGCTGTCCTGGTGCTTTGCGCCAATGCTGATACGCTGCAAATCGCAAAAACGCTGTGGACCGATCCCACGCTGCGCGCCGAATTGGTGGAGCAGGCCAAGGCGCGGGCAGCTCAAGCACAGGCTCCGGCGCAGACCGCCGATAACGCTAACGCTCCGCCTGCCGCAAACCAGCCGGCAACGCAAAACGAATTGGACGAGCTGGGACAAGTCGTGGGATGGAGCCACCAGTCTGTGCCTGCCACCCCAGGCCAGTGGGCCGACCACATTCTGGGCTGGATATTGAGCATCGTGGCGGTATCTTTGGGCGCTCCTTTCTGGTTCGACCTGCTGAACAAGTTCATGAGGATCCGCAATGGCGGGGATGCACCTGAAGAAACAATACCTTCCGTGCCTCCGCCAGCAGCAGGTTAGGGGCCCCTGTGAGGTTCCGCAGGCCATGGTTGTGGTTAAAATACAACAACTGGGCCTGTCTCCGTCCTGTAATCTAATACGTACCGCCGCTGTTCGTCCCCCTTTATTGATCTACGAACGCACAATTCGCAAGCCCACAGAATGCAACGGCATCGGTCTCCATAGCGGAGCCCCGGTTCGCCTGCGTCTATTGCCCGCTCCTGCTGGAACCGGCATCGTCTTCCGTCGCGTCGATCTTGAGGGCTACGAGGTCGAGGCCATCAGCCGCAACGTCGCCAAGGTCAGCTACGCCACCAGCTTGATGAAGAAGGGCGTGTTCATCTCGACCACCGAACACCTGCTCTCGGCTTTCATCGGCATGGGCGTGGACAACGCCATCGTCGAGCTCGACAACCTCGAGGTTCCCATCCTGGACGGCAGCGCGCAGCCGTTCATCGAGATGATCACCGAAGCCGGACTGCGCCAGCAGCGCCGCAAGCGCGTTTACCTCAAGATCCTGCGTCCCTACGAACTGCACGAGGGCGAGAAATTCATCGGCGTCTATCCCGCCGAGCGCTACTCCGTGAGCTACGCCATCGATTTCCCTCATCCCCTGATCGGCAGCGAGCGCTTCCAGGTCGAGCTCTCCAACGGCAGTTACGTGAAACATATTGCCGCGGCCCGCACCTTCGGCTTCCTCGAGCAGCAGCGCGCCATGCTGAACATGGGCCTCATCCGCGGCGCATCGCGCGACAACTGCGTTGTGCTCACGCCCGACGGCATCGACAATCCGCCGCTGCGCTTTCCCGACGAGTTCGTCCGCCACAAAGTGCTCGACCTGATCGGCGATCTCGCGCTCTTCGGCAAGCGCATTCTGGGCTACGTCAAGGCCGACCGCGCCGGACACGCGCTGCACACCGCCATCGTCTCCCGCATCCTGCGCGACCAAAGCTACGCCGAGGAAATCACGCTAAGCGAAGACGCGGTTGCCGATTGGCCCGAAGAACATCTCGCCGTCGCCGACTAGACCTGCTGTCGTCGATAGGCTCCCACTAGAACAACTGCAAACTTCATTCAGGACGGACCGCCGCGATTGATAAGGGTAGAGCGCCGCTTTAGCGGTGCAGTCAGGCACTCGCTAATGGATCGGCTTTAGCCGCTGAGGCGAGAAGGCACTAGGTCCGACTTGGCAGGCTTAATGGGCACAGCTTCAGCTGCGCCATCATGGGCCAACATTACTTAGAATTGTCGTCCCGAGGAGGCCTTCAGAGACTGTGTCGCGACCGGCCGACGAATCTTGCGTTGGGATAAACCGCCCGAAAGCCGCTCAAACCAGCCGCGAAGCGGCGGCAGTGCAGTTAGCCCGGCGCGTGAGCGCCGGGTAAATTGGGAAATTGAACTGAGCCGCCGAGCGGCGATACCGGTTGCGACACAGTCTCTTCAGGCCGACGAGGGATTTGCTTTCCCTAGGAGCTTGCGGCGCAAAGTCTTGTCCTAAGCAAAGGACACAGATGGCCCAGGCGCGATCTCTGCTTAGAAGATTCCCTCTTTCTGCAGATCCTGAACCACCACCTGGACCACCGCATTGATGGCCTTGTCCACTTTCTTGGGATCGGGATTGAAGGTCTCGCTGATGCCCGTCCAGACAAATTCCCCTTCCGGCGTAGAGGTGCCGTATAGATTCGTTTCGACGCGTACGGTCTTGTCCTCGCGAAGATAATCGGGAGAATAGACTCGCGGGTAGACTGCGCCGTAGTAGCCATAGAACGAGTTGTAGTAGGGATAAGGAACGGTATAAACCTGTCCGGGGATATAGGTGACTTCGCTCGTCACGCCGACGAGCCGCGAGGTTATGACAGCGTCGATGTTGTGCTCCTTGATCTGCTCCCTCAAGTAGTCGGGAATCATCTTCGCCGACTTCGGCCGCAGCAGGATGTTATGGCCCGGAATGGCGTGGACGCCCTTGAGCTTGAGCGCGTTGGCCATCGCATCTTCAAAGTCGTCGCGAACGGCCGGGTTGTCGCTCATGCCGATGACCAGCACTCGCTGGAAGCGCTGCCCGGCATAGGTGGGACTCTTCACGCTGGCCACCAGCTTGGTGCTCTTGCAATTCCCCAGCGCCGAGGCGGCCAGAAAGAACGCGATTATGGTCGCGAATCGTCTCAAATGGTTTCTCCTGCTCCCGAATGAGAGTATCACCAAGGTTGGTTTTAGGAGCGGCGAGTCTGCGAGCTTGGGTTTTCGCCCAAGACGCCATGGGCGCCTCGTTTGTAGCCGGGCGCCCCAGGTCTCGCGCCTTTCGAGACCTGGGTGCGGACAATGTCCGGGAGACTAGCGCAGGGACTTGGCTATCCCTGTACCTATGCTCTACATAGGAATCCGCCGCGCCACTTCCGCGCCGCGCTTCTCCGGCTAAGATAAATCCGTGGAGAAGACCGTCTATCTCTCCCTGGGCTCCAACGTCGGCGACCGCGAGAGCAATCTCCGCACCGCCATCGAGAAGCTCGGGCAACTGGGCACGGTGCTCGCCGTCTCGTCGTTCTATGAGACCGAGCCTGTAGACTTCGCCGCGCAGCCGTGGTTCCTGAACTGCGCCGTGGCGCTGCGCACCGAGCTGATGCCCAAACTCTTCCTCTCGAAGATGCTGGCCATCGAGCAGCAGATGGGCCGCCGCCGCAACCTTCCCAAAGGCCCTCGCACCATCGACATCGACATTCTGCTCTTCGGCAACTCCATCATCCGCGCGCCGCAGCTCGACGTGCCGCATCCTGCAATGCATCAGCGGCGCTTCGTTCTGGAGCCGCTCGCCGAGATTGCCTCCGACGTGCGACATCCCATCTTCAAGCGCAGCGTGCGCGAGCTGTTGCACGCCCTGCCGCACAACGGCGGTCAAGTGAAAAAGCTGGCCCAGCCGCGATGAACAACGCCTCTTGTCGCCACAGCGACGGCACATCAAGCAATCGCGTTGAATCTTGAACGACGAATACGCCAGTCACGCGAAGCGGGACGGAAGATGATAGCCCCGCCCTTCAGGGCGGGGTAGGCATAGAAAAAAATCCCGAGTCCCGTAGGGACGGCACGGCTGACGGACGATTTCAAATAGGCCTCACTTTGCTTCCGCAGCCCGTTTGTAGCCTGCGCCACTCCAATCCAGTAATCTGGTTCCAGCTCGTTAGATTGTCATCCCGAGCGCAGCGTAGCGGAGCCGAGGGATCTGCGGTTCGTCGCGTGTCGCCGCTAAAGAAGGGAATCATACTCATGTCCAACCAGACTTTGGAAACCACTTGTTGCGTTGTCGGCGGCGGACCTGCAGGCGTCATGCTGGGCTACCTGCTGGGGCGCGCCGGCGTCGCGGTCACAGTGCTGGAAAAGCACAATGACTTCTTCCGCGACTTCCGCGGCGACACAGTGCATCCTTCCACCCTGGAGGTCATGTACGAGCTCGGCATCCTGGACGACTTCCTCAAGGTGCCGCACCAGGAGCTCACATCGGCGGGCGGGATTTACGGCGACTATCCCTTCACCGCGGCCGTAACCACTTCGTTGCCGACGCACTGCAAGTTCATCGCTTTGATGCCGCAGTGGGACTTCCTCGATTTCCTCGTCGGCAAGGCCAGACAGTTCCCCAGCTTCAATCTGCGGATGAACAATGACGCCGTCGATCTCATCGACGAAGGCGGCCGCATCCGAGGCGTGAGAGCGCAAACCCCCGACGGGAAAGCAGAGATTCGCGCCGATCTCGTCATCGGGTGCGATGGCCGCCACTCCCGGACGCGGCAAGCGGCGGAGCTCAGCGTACAGGAATTCGGCGTTCCCATCGATGTGCTCTGGTTCCGCATCAGCCGCCACGGCCGCGATCCCGAGCAGATCTTCGGCAACGTCAATTACGGCAGCGTGCTCATTCTCATCCCGCGCGGCGATTACTTCCAGGCGGGCATGGTTATCCGCAAGGGTTCGTTCGATGAGATCAAGCAGCAAGGTCTGGATGAGTTCCAGCAGACGTTGCGCCGCATCGCGCCTTATCTGGGCGATCGGGTTGAGGAGCTGCGCGATTGGGAGCAGGTCAAGCTGCTCTCGGTGCAGATCAATCGCCTGCGGCAATGGCACCGGCCGGGTCTGCTGTGTATTGGCGATGCCGCACACGCCATGTCCCCGGTCTTCGGTGTCGGCATCAATCTCGCCATCCAGGATGCAGTTGCAACCGCCAACCTGCTGGCCGATCCACTGCGCCAGGGACGAGTTACCGAGGAGATGCTGGCGCGCATTCAAAAGCGTCGCGAGTTTCCGACTCGCGTAATTCAGTTCATGCAAATGAACGCGCACAAGGGCTTGCAGACCGTCTTCCGCCATCCTGGCCCCGCCAAAGCACCTTGGCAACTGAAAGCTGCGGTAAGCATTCCCGGCGTCCAGCATGTGATGGCGCGCGTGATCGGCCTGGGCATCCTTCCTGAGCACATCCGCGGCGCCAGAAAGCAGCCCGCCTGCGATGGACAGCTTCTGAAGAAGATTGCGATCGGTGCGGGCCTGCTGGCGGGAGGAGTGGTCCTGATGGCGCGTATGGCACGAGGCTTCCGCCGGAGTTACAGCTGGATCTAGCCCATCCGTTTCCATCCCAGACGGAGCCCGGGATGCCTCCAGAAGCCCGTCCCGTGCGGCTCCTGAGCAAACCCTGCGCGTGAAATTGCCGTCAGATAAGTCACACGCAGGAGCAGGCCTCCGCGTCACCTTTGATTTTGATTAAGGAGTGGCACATGAACAAGATTATGACGGCTTTTCTCGCCCTGGCTCTGTCCATCCCGGCGATAGCCTTTGCCCAGGATGCCGCGCAACAGGACAACCAAAAGCTACAGCAACAGGAGATGAACCAATCCGCTCAGAACGATGTGACAGGCGGAAACACGATGCCACATCACACGATGTCGGGCACGGTCAGTAACAACGGGAAGAATTTTACCAATGGCGATAAGACCTATCTCGTCGAAAATCCCGGCAAGCTCAAGGGCTACGACAACCAGACGGTATCCATCAAGTTCCAGTTCGATACCGAAAAGAACGAAATTCACGTTGATTCCGTGACCGCCGGCCAGTCGCAGGAAGCGCAATTACTGCCGAGGCACATTCATCAATTCTCAATTTGACGGCAACGGGAAGCGGTGTTAATTTCTAGGGACACTGGAAAGGAGGGTGATCCAAAATATGATATCTGACAGTCATTGTAGTATCCCAAGTGAGGTGGCTGAGGCTTAGGGCTTCCGCTCTAAATCCTCGCAAGACTCCTGGTTTTTGGTGTCTGCCGCTGGGGCCACGTGGAGTGGACAGCCTCAGGCCAATTCCAACAGCTAACCGGAAAGGACCCGCCGGCGTTCAGCGCTGCGGGTCTTTTTCTTTTTCCGAGCTGCGTTGACCGCGGAGATTAATCATGACTTTCGATGTTCCCGTCCTTGAGACCGAGCGCCTTCGTCTGCGAGCACATCGCCTCGACGATTTCCCCGCCTCTGCCGCAATGTGGGCCGACCCAATCGTCACCCGCCACACCACTGGCAAGCCGCAGACGCCCGAAGACGTGTGGGCACGGCTGCTGCGCTATATCGGGCACTGGGCCATGCTGGGCTTCGGCCTTTGGGCCGTGGAAGAGAAAGACTCAGGTGAGTTTATGGGCGAGTTGGGCTTCGCCGACTTCAAGCGCACCATCGAGCCTTCACTCGACGGCATGCCGGAAATCGGCTGGGTCCTGGCCCCACGCTTTCACGGCAAGGGTTACGCGACTGAAGGAGTTGGCGCTGTAATCGCGTGGGGAGATGAACACTTCGGCGCAGTCAAGACAGTTTGTCTGATCCAACCGGAAAATCTCGCCTCGATTCGCGTGGCCGGGAAGTTCGGCTATCGCGAATACGCGCGATCCACCTACAAGGAACACGAAGTGATCATGCTGGCGAGAGAAGTACAGTGAGCTCGCCTTACTGCGACGGCGGTTGCGGCGGCGGCGCCGTCTGTTGCGGTGGTACTCCATGCCTGCCCACGGGCGCTTCGCCGGGCTTCAGCTTGCGGCAGCATCCGCTCACGATGGTGCCCTGCGGCAGGTTCACCTCCGCCGAGTAAGGGAAGGTTGTCTTCAACACGGTATCGTGACAGGCAGTCCGCTCGATCGAGGCCGAAAGGGCGTAGCCGCCGTCGGCAGGCGCCAATCCGTTGGCACGGTGCCAGTCCCAGGCGTTGTCTTCTGGGACCCAATAGAAGTCGCCGAGAAAGGTCCGATTAGACTCATTATCCCCCAGGTAACGGGCCTCGCCATTTATAAACTGCACGCTCCAGTTCGGATAATAGCCGAAGCAAACCATATCGGGGGCGACTTGCTGATTGGGGGCGCGCGGACTTTGGACCCTGGGCGATGAGCCGGAGGGAGGTTGCGGCGCCGGCGGCGGGGTGGAATCCTGCGCTTGTGCACTCGCCGCCACTACAGCCAAACCCAGAAACAAAGTTACCCCCACCCACAAGATTGTCCGTCGCATGGTGTTCTCCTCTGATGAAAATACTCTCCGCTAAGGGCAGTGTAAGTCAACTGCTATTTGGCACGGATAGGGGGGTTGGCAATGGCCCCTTTTGCCCACCGGCACTTCCCGCTTCAGATTCCGAAAGACGAGCCATCATTTGTGCCCGGATCGAAGCAGCCCCTTCCTCACCACCTGTTCGATCGAATCTCGCAGCCCCATCGCAGGCAGAGCATCCGTGCTGACCCAGCGCACGTCGCTGACGTCGCTGCCGGCATGCGCCTCGCCGGAAATCGGGCTGCAAAGATAATCAATCAGCACATAGTGATACTGCGTCTTGCCCAGCGCGTCGGTGAAGATGCTGTCGAAGACGTCCAGCACCTCGCCCGCTTCCACTTCGACGCCAGTCTCTTCCAAGGCCTCCCGGCGCACACCATCGCGCAGCTTCTCGCCCAGCTCCAGCATGCCGCCGGGGACAGACCATTCTCCCCGCAGTGGCTCGGTGTCGCGCCGGACCAGCAGCACCCGGCCGCCTTCGACAATCACGGCGCCCACACCGATTATGGGATGTTCAGGATAGTCGCGCTTCATAAGCAGTTAGCACTTGGCACTTGGCACTTGGCATTTGGCACTTGGCAACTTAGCGTCGGCGTCGCCGAACTAATCTGCTGATTGCTAAGTGCTAAGTGCTAAACACACCTGCGCCTTCACTTCACAGCCTGGCCGAACTCCGGGCCGAAGAAGCCGGACGGACTGAATCCCGCCACCTTCCAACCCTTGGGCCCGAGCTTCAGCTGGAAGCGCATCTGCACGCTGCGCCTGACCGGCACTTGCATTTCCTGATAGGGCAATGCATCCATCGCGATGTCCGCCGTGGCAGACCCGCGATCTTTATCCGCTTCCACCTGCAGGAGTTGATAGCGGAAGCGCACTTGCGCATACAGTTGGAAGAACGCGTTAAGCTGCCCCTGCAACTCGGCGTAGCTATTCAACTCTTTCTGGTCGAAGACCGAGAGCGCCTTCTGCATGTTCTGCGCTTCTAAGCCTATGCGCAGAGGCTCCAGCACATCCTTGGAGACCTGCTCGCCCAAAGTGGGGCCCTCTGCGTTATTGGAGCCCTGAGCATCCGGGGCTGGAGAGCTTTCCTGGGCAGAAGATTTTTGTTGAGCTGCGGGCGGAACACCGCTGATAGGCGGGCAGGCGCCGGCGGGCAAGGCGGCGATCAAGGCAAGGCAACACAGCAAAATGTTTCGCGTCAAAGTCATAAGGTGTCCGCGATGCGGCCTCTCGTGCATAATACTGGTTTTAGGGTTGCGATGCTTCAGGCCCTCACCTGCCTCCCGAAAGCCGGAAAAAGCAGCTGAAAAACTCGCCTCTTGGCGGGGCAACTTTCTGGCGCATCAAGGGTTACAAGGAATGTGGGCAGCATCGCACTAGATCGAGCCATGCTAGCTGGAGGCGTCGCTCAGGGAACTGCGCCATCGGCGGCCATGCGGGGCGAATTGGCTGAACCTGTCGTTTTAGAGATGCTGAGCGATGCCGAGGTCATGCTACGCGTGACCGCCGGCGACGACTCCGCCTTCGATTATCTGGTCGAGAAATACCGCCGGCCGATGATCAGCTTCATGTATCGCATGACCCACAATCAGGCGGTGGCGGAGGAACTCGCTCAGGAAGTGTTTCTGCGGGTCTATCGTTCGCGGCAAAGCTATGCCGCCAGCGCCAAGTTCACGACCTGGTTATATCGTATTGCGACCAACCTGGCGGTGAATCACGCGCGCGACACCAAGCACGAGCGCCCGGAGAACACGGTCAACATCGACGAGCCCGACGCCGATACCGGTATGACGGTAGATGTGGCCGATAGCGGCTTGAACGCCGAGCAAATCATTCTGCGCCGTGAGCGACTGGCCGCAATTCGGCGCCAGGTGGAGGCGTTGCCCGAGCGGCAGCGCATGGCGGTGCTGATGCACAAGTATCAGAGCATGGACTACAAGGAGATTGCAGCGGTGCTGAAGCTGAGCGAATCGGCGACCAAGTCGCTGCTGTTTCGCGCCTACGAAACGCTGCGCGAAACTTTGAAACAGTTTATATAGGCAACTAGCAGGAAATGGGTGCAGTTATGAAGTGCGAAAAACTTCGTCAGGAATTCATGGAAGCGGTGCTGGATGGGCCGGAGACGGTTTCACCCGAGATGCGGGAACATCTGCAGAGCTGCGCCGCTTGTGCGGAGGAACTGGTTGCATTGCAGCAGACCATGACGCTGCTGGAGGAGTGGCCGACGCCCGAGCCGTCGCCGTACTTCAGCACGCGCTTGCGGGCGCGGATGCGGGAAGAAGAGGCGGCGCCGGCGCGGACTTGGCTTGCCTGGTTCCGTCGTCCCGTAGTGGCGGCTGCGGCTGCGCTGCTGATCGCTCTGGGAGCCGGGTTGCTGGAGATTGGTCACTTTCGCGGCGACAGCAATACGCTGGCCACCAATGACAATATGATCCGCGTGAATGCCCCGGAAAGCGCTGTGGGCGATCTACAGTATCTCGACAAGAATGCCGATCTGTTTTCCGATTTCGATGCTCTTGATGGGCAATCTTCAACAACGGAGTAAGTAAGAAAAATTGTGCGTCTGGCCACCTCCATCCCGCTGATCGCAATGCTGATCGTCAGCGCGATGCCGGGGTTCGCCCGGTCGCCGTGGCAGCATCATGCAGCGGCGCCCGCACCATCGCGGCAAAGCGCGCCGCCGCCCAGTCCCCACATTCAGAGTGCGCCGCCAAGCCGTCCGCCCTCGAACGGAGGATACACATTCCATCCGCAGGGTCCGGGACCGCACAATGGCGACTGGTTGCGCCAGCATATGACAGCGCCGCCCTCGCAGCAGGAACAGCAGTTGCGGAACGATCCCAACTTTCAGCGTCTGTCTCCTGAGAGGCAGAACCAGTTAATCAACCGCCTGCGCAGCTTCAATAGCCAGCCTCCCGAGCAGAAGGCCAAGATCCTGAACCGGATGGAAACCTTCGAGCACATGACACCGCAGCAGCAGCAGCAGGCTCGCAATCTGTTTAACCAATATCACAATCTGCCCGAGGACCAACGGGGTAAAGTCTCGCAAGCCTATCGCAGACTGCGCGGCATGCCTCCGTCCGCGCGCAATGAGCTGTTGAATTCCGACGAATTTCGCAACAACTACACTCCGGAGCAACGGGACCTCTTGCGTGGCATGACCGATCTCAACCTCCCTCCGGGGCGATAGAGTCTGTGCGAGAAATAACATTGCGTTTCGCAGCGGAGCAGATTGCGTTTCGCAAGGCAGCAGGAAGTCCGAAGATCAAGCGCCGTAGGCGCGAAATAGTCTAGCCCAGCACGCAGCCGCAGGCGGAGTGCTGGGTAAAGTTCGAAAATTCGCCGAGTCCCGTAGGGACGGCAGCTTCTTACACAAACTCGATAGCCCGACTTCCTCTCTCAGCGTCCCCTGCCAAAATCATTTAACATTTACTATCCACCAGATTTGCGGGCTCCGCGATTTGGCTTAAGCCGCCTATGACGCAATTAATTCGCGATAGTTATCGTTACCGGGAGCTGATCTGGGCACTGGCGATCAAAGAGCTCAAGATTCGCTATAAGCGCTCGGTGCTCGGCTTCATGTGGGCGTTGCTCAATCCGGCTTTCATGATGTTGGTGTTGACCCTGGTATTTTCCACCATCATGCGTTTTAACATTCCGCACTACGCTATTTTCCTGCTCAGCGTGCTGCTGCCTTGGACCTTCTTCTCGCAGTCGCTTTCCTACGCGGTTGAGTCCATTGTTACCAATGGCGATCTGATCAAGAAGGTTGCCATCCCCAAGATGGTGTTTCCCATGGCCGCCGTGGTCTCCAACATCATCAATCTGCTGCTTTCGCTGATCCCTCTGGCCTTGCTGGTTCCGCTTCTGCGGCATCCGTTTTACTGGACCTGGTTCTACCTGCCGGTTCCTTTGCTCGCCCTGGCCATCTTTACCCTGGGAATGACGTTTTTTTTCGCCGCCGCCAATGTGTATTATCGTGACGTGTCGCACATCCTGCAGGTGGTGCTGTCGGCATGGTTCTACCTGACACCGATCATCTATCCCCTTGATGCCATACCTGCGCGCTATCAGTGGCTGCTGAAGCTGAATCCCATCATTTATGTCATCAATGGATTCCGCCTGTCCGTGTACTACGGTCAACTGCCCAAAGCGCCGTCTATCGTGGCCTCTTTCGTTTGCGCATTTATCAGCCTGTTCATCGGCTTTTCTGTTTTCCGGAGATATCAGAACAACTTTGTCTTTTACGTCTGAGTTGCGATGCCTTCAACCGACCCTGTAATTCGACTGGAGAACGTCACCCAACGCTTTCGCGTCATCCATGAGCGTCCGGACACGGTGCGCGAGCTGTTCTCCAAGCTCTTTCGCAATCGCTCCAGTTATCACGATTTCGAGGCGGTCAAGAATGTGTCGTTTGACGTTCCCCATGGGCAGGCAGTCGGCATTATCGGCCGCAATGGATCGGGCAAGAGCACGCTGCTGAAGATCATCGCGGGCGTATACCGGCCGACCAAAGGCACGGTTACCGTCAATGGCACGCTGGCGCCTTTGATCGAGCTAGGCGCGGGATTCCATCATGAACTCACGGGCCGGGAGAACATTCTGCTTAACGGCCTGCTGATGGGCTACTCCAAACGCGAGATGCTGGACCGCCAGCAGGCCATCATTGACTTTGCCGATATCGGCGAATTCATCGACGCTCCGGTCAAGCAATATTCCTCCGGGATGTACATGCGCCTGGCCTTTGCCGTAGCCATCGAAGTCGATCCGCAGATCCTCGTGCTCGACGAGATTCTGGCCGTCGGAGACATGGGCTTCCAGGCTAAATGCTTCGAGCGGATTCGCCGCTTCCGCGAGTCGGGAAAGACCATTCTCCTGGTCACGCACAACATGGACAATGTCGAGGAGCACTGCGAACGGGCATTGTTGGTGGACCATGGATCCATCATCACCGATGGAAGTCCGGACGAAGCCATCGCCATGTACAAGTCGCTGCTGACTCCGGAGGTTGTCGCCGCCCACTAGAGAAACTGTCATGGGCGTTGAAGGGGACGGCTTTGGAGACTGTGCTGCAACTGGCACAGAATTATGCGGTGGAACAAGCCGTCCGAAGATCGATCAAACTAGCCGCAACGCGGCGGCATGAAGTTAGACGGGAGCGTTAGCCCCCGGAGCAGTGCAGTAAGCGAGGCCGAGCCGCAGAGCGGCGACACTGATTGTGATACACGTCTCTTCAGGCCTTGAAAGGAACGGCCTTTGGCCTTGAAGGGGACGGCCTTTAGGCCGTCCGTTAACCGCCCGAAATAGCCCCCCGGGCTTCCTAGACCCGAACATGCATGTAGCCCTGGTGCTTCCTCGCTTTTTTCCTTATCGCGGCGGATACGAAAACTCTCTGCTGGCGTTTGCGAAGTACCTGATGGCTCACGATCATCGCGTCACCGTCTTCACCACCGTCGCCGATGACCTCGAATCCTTCTGGCTCCCCGGCTTCAAGACTTTTCCCGAAGAGCAGATTTCGGTCGATGGCGTAGCGGTGCGCCGCTTCCCTATCGATTACAACGCGCTGCGGCGGCGCGCTACGCGCCTGCTGGGACTGGCGCCCTATTGGCGCTGGAAGGCCCAATACTGGCGGCCTTCGTTCCCTGTCCTAGGATTGACGGAAGCGCTGCGCGCCAGCGATGCTGACCTGTTTCACATCGGCCCGCTCCCATACAACAGTCTGATGTATGCCGGGCTGCATGCCGGTGAGTTCCACGGAGTGCCGGTGGTGGCCACGCCGTGTTCTCATCTCGGGGAGTCCGGCAACAATGCGGTGGTGCAACACTACCTGCAGCCGCATCAGGTCGCGCTGTTGCAACATTGCGCGAAGGTCTTCTGCATGACTCGAACCGAGCGCGATCGTTTGCAGGAGATAGGCTTATCACGGGACAAATTGGAGGTCGCTCCTTTCGGTATCGACTGGCAATCTACGGTTGGCGGCAATCCGGAGTTTCTACGGCAGAAGTACAAGGCCGATGGCCCGGTCGTCCTGCATCTAGGGATGAAAGCTTTCGAGAAGGGATCGGAGACGCTGGTCGAAGGCATGAAGGTCCTTTGGGCGCGAGGATCGAATGCCTGGCTGGTCATGGCTGGTCCCAGCCTTTCTACTTTCGATAGCTATATAGCAACGGCCGGTAAGGATTGTCCCAGGCTCCTCAACCTTCCGCCGTTCGCCGATACCGAGAAGCGCGACTTCCTCGCATCAGCGACCGTCGTCGCACAACCCTCGCGCGTGGAATCTCTCGGCCTGGTCTTGATTGAAGCCTGGGCGAATTGCAAGCCGGTCATCGCCGCGGATATCGCTGTCTCACGCGAGCTCATCACGAGCAGCAACGGCGGAGTCACCGTGCCATTCGGTGATCCAGAACACCTTGCGGCCGCTATTGAAAAGCTGCTGCGCGATCCTGAGTTGCGACACAGCATGGGAGCGGGTGGTTATAAGAAGGCGATGGAATATCAGGGCGATGCTCCGTTGCGGCGGACCGCCGAAGAGTTCGAGCAGGTGGTCGCGCATGTGCAACGAGAGAGGTCCATCTGAGCTTATCCAAATTGCGAAAGACGGCATGGGTTGTTAGTCTCTAGGAGCCCAGTGGTTGCCGCCCGCACCCTTTAAGCGCGTGGCAGGGCCCGTCAACTATATGAAGCGAGCTGTTTTACAGGTGCTCGATGCCGTCTTGGCGTTTTCGCCATCGCCCGATTCGCCCGCCGATCGATTTCGAGTGGAATGGCAGGAGCCCTTGAAAGGCCCGGCGGCGAAGTCGGTTCAAGAACTCCGGCAGGAGTACCTAGAGAAGTTGCCGCAGGAGAAGAAGACCTATGTTGAAGCGTCTCTGGCCCGCTATCACTTCGTGGGGGACGCTGCAGTGCGCTACTTCCCTTCCGGAGGCAAAGTGCTGGATCTCGGCTGCGCACCTGGGCACTTGGGCATCGTTCTCCACAATTTAGGGTTTGAACTCCATGGCATCGATCTGAATCAACTATGGGAGGAACTGTATCCCGACCGGAAATGGCTACAGGAGCTGCACGTGCGCGCTCTCGACGCAGAAAAAGAACCATTGCCATTCCCTGATGCCACATTCGACGGCGCAATCTTCGCTGAGGTGCTGGAGCACGTTGCGGTCGTTTCTCCCGTCAGGATCCTGCGAGAGATCGCACGCGTGCTAAAACCACAAGGTGTGCTGCTGCTGACTACCCCAAATGTTTGTAATCTGGCCAATATTCTGGCCCTGGCTCAAGGAAAGAACATTTTCTGGGCCCCGGAAATGTTCTATGGCTGCATGGATCGCCACAATCGCGAGTACACCCCATCCGAAGCTCTCACCGCAGTGGAACGCTCCGGATTGGAGATTGTGGACAAGTTTCTGTTTAATGGGCCCAACAATTGGAATGGCGCCGCCATTGAGTACATAGATGACACCCTGGAGTTGTTGCGCGGCTTGGATTGCCCATTGCTTGGAAACACAGTCTTTATTGCGGCCAGGCGTCCTAGCAACTGGGAGATGCTCCCAGATCAGTGACCCCCGTTGAGCATATTCCCGTGCAAGAAGACCAGAGCTTCGAGGCGATCATGAAGCGGATTCGCGCAAAACTGAAGGACCCACACTTAGGTACCGCGGTTCCGGCGAGATTATCCGATACGGCAGAGCTCTTGGAGCATATCCGGCTGCAGCTTGGCTCCCAAGACTTTTCCCAGATCAGGATGCAAATGGATGCAGCGCTTAAAGCCGCAACCAAGGCTCATAACCAGGTAGGGGAACTGAATCCGCGCTTGCCCGGTCTCCACAACAACGCAGTGCAGTTCATGAAGAAGGCAATGCGGCGGTCGTTGACATGGTATACCCGGCCTCTGCAGGCTTTTCAGGAGGCGATTCTACGCGCTCTCCGGGACATCGCGAAAGCTCTTCAAGTGCATGACTCTGACCTTCGGACCCATGCCGCCGCTATTCAGGATGTCCGCGACCGGAGCGCACTCCTCACGCACCAAGTAGCCACTCTACAGTCCGCGTTGCGTGGGGGCGGTGATTACTCGCTCGAGACTGCCAAACAGGCCGCTGATCCTGCGGGCGAACAGCCATGCCGGTCGCGACTGCTCAAGGAAAACGACGTGATTATTGAGTATTGGGATCACGCAGCCAGGACCAACCCAATGCGCGAAACAGTTACGCCGGACACCGGCCAATCCGAGGAACAGTATCTACAGGAATGGGTCAAGGTAGGGGAATATGTCGCTGGCAAAATCATGTCCTATGCTCCGCCAAACCCCGTGGCCTTAGAGATCGGTCCGGGAATGGGCCGCATCACTATTCCCATGTCGCGATATTGCAGATCAATTATGGCACTCGACATCTCGCCTGAGATGGCCCGGCAAGCCCGGCAAACGCTCGCCTGCTTGCCGAATCTTGAGGTGAAAGTCATTACTGATGAGGACTTGAGTTTTCTTCCTAATGAGCACTTCGACCTTGCCTATTCCATTGCCTGTTTTCAACACGCTGACAAGAAGAGTTTTTACCGCTACCTTCGAGGCATGCGGAGAGCGATAAAGCCGGGCGGTGTACTGTTCTTCGGAGTGATGAACCTCTGTTCTGAGCGTGGCTGGGAACATTTCGCGGCCATCGTCGAGAGTGATTATCCCGAGTTCTTTCACACCCCCGATGAGGTCGCCTGCTACTTGACGCACGCCGGATTCAGCTCACATAAACTTGACTATGAAGGCGAAACGCTTTGGGCTATCGCTCAGCGGTGAGCCATCCCCCGCTCAGGGCCATTCATGAAAACTGCCATCGTCACTCCCGCCATTCATGACCCCGAGCGCCTTTTCGGCGCGGAGCGGCTGGCCTCGACCCGACTCTTGTACTACTGGGCCTGGCAAGTCTGCGTAGCCGCTTTTCTGCTGGTTGTGATCGAATTTCTGCGCCGGGTGACCGGCCCTTTCCACGCATACAACCGCGAACAATTCCGTGTTGTTCGCTGGTGTATCGGCACAAACCTATCCGGTGTTCTGCTAATCAGCATCTACGCCCGGTATCAGATGTGGTGGCGCGGCTTACCGAAGACGCTACTTGCCGATGTGCTAATTTCGCTAGCGCCGCTGGTTCCCGCAATCTTGGCCCACCTTTCCGGAGGTTCTGCACATCTAATCGATGCCTTTAATCTTGGTATTGGCGTTTTTCTTCTTTTGAAGTGCGCTGTTTTGACCTCATACGTTTGCCAAAATGCGACTCTCCGGCCGGAGGTGCGACAAAGCCTTTATATCTTTGCCACCACGCTGATCGTGCTCGCTACTTTCGCGCGATGGTACAACATGAGCGAAGTTCCTCAGGCGGATGAGATCCACTATACCCTGCTCACTTATAGCCTGATTCACGATCATGATTTTAATCTTTCAAATAATTATGGTGAGCGCGACTATATCGAACAGTTTCCTTCTCATATTCCCGGCTACTGGGCGTCGGCCAGCGACATGGAGTCCATCCGACGCGAGCCGCATGTAGTCACTACTTTCAAGGGGCAGCAACTACTCTGGCATGACATTGGCCTTCCCATTCTGCTGATCCCAGGGTATGCGCTCGCAAAGCGCCTTGGAGCCCAGTTAACAATAGCCGTAATTGCCTCGCTTATACCGGTGGCAGCAGTAGACATCGCACTTCTGCTCGGAGCTGGAGTGATACCATCCATTATTGCTGCAATGGTGTTCACTTTAACTCCGCCAGTCTATATCTTCGCGCAGACTGTCCTTGCTGAAGTTCTTGGAGGGGCTGCGATTGCTTGGATCACGCTTGCATTTCTCAAGTACCGGCAACATCCCGCTGATTGGCGCCTACTTGAGGCCGGCATATGGTTTGGACTGCTGCCTTGGATATGCATTCGATTTTGGGTGCTGGAATTTCCGTTGTTCCTGGTGATTGCGGCCTACATCGCTTCGCAGCACAGGAGGGCATGGCTGCGGCTGGGATCTAAGCTTCTTTTCCTGGGCCTGCCAGTCGTTGCCAGTCTTGTGGTGTTTGCATGGTTTGACCATTGTCACTTTAACACCTACTTGCCGAATGCCGGATACCGCATCCTGCAGACGTCGATGCCACAATTTTGGAACAGGCCTTACCAGGGGCTGCTCGGTCTGCTGTTCGATGTAAACTATGGTCTTGCTCCGATTGCGCCACTCTATGTGGTCGGCTTCGCCGGCGTACTCTTGCTCTTGCGACGCGACCGCTGGAGTGCGGCAGCACTTATCCTGTCCTTTGCGGGATATGTTGGATTCCTGAGCTTTAGCGAGTATTGGTGGGGAGGGTGGAGTCCAGGTGGAAGGTACTTGGTTTCTGCCATTGTCTTTCTTGTACCAGCAGCCGCGTTGGCGTTTACCCCTCGCTCGATATGGTCTATCGCGCCACTCGCCCTGTGGACGCTAGCCATTGATTTGATCTTCATGTCAGACCCCCACAGCCGATGGCCTGCATATTATGATCAAAGCGGCCTGGTACATTACTTGCATCAGTCTGCCCATTTCGGTGGTCATTTGTCTCTTTTGCTTACTATCTTCCCCAATCTTGTAAGGCCGGCGCCGCGAGACTACTTCGATGCCAGCTGCTGGGCCGCAGCTTCCGTATTCTTGGCGTGGTGGTTGGCGCGAGTCGCTTCTCAACAGCGCCCAACGTCACAATCTAGGTAGAATGGTCCGACCGCTAAGACACGAGTGAAAACCGCCATCATCACTCCCGCTATTCATGACCCCGAGCGTCTCTTCGGCGCCGAGCGGCACTTCCTCGGCATGGTGCAAGCGTTTAAGAGGCAGGTCGAAACCGATTGGATACAAGTTCCCATCAGCGAGGCACGATGGGAGACGATCCTGCAAGGTCACCTCGATTGCTACGACCTCGACCTGTCCCGCTATGACCTTGTTGTCTCAACCAAGAGTCCGACTTACATGGCCCAGCACCCAAACCATATCTGCTGGCTGCTTCACCAGATCAGGGTCTTCTACGATCGCTTCGATGACGAATATGGGAAGCTGCCTGGGCCCGCGCTGGCGGAGCGTCAGAGCCAGCGTCAAACCATACAGCGTCTCGACGGTTTGGGGTTCAATCGAGTCCGCAAGATATTTACCAACGGACAGGAGACTGCCCGGCGCTTGAAGCTCTACAACGGCTTCGATGCTGAGGTGCTCTATCCGCCCGTCTTCACCCAGGGCCAGTATTGCGCCGGACAGGAGCACTTTCTGTTGCCTGGCCGTTTGCATCGCTGGAAGAGGGTCGACCTCGCCATCCGCGCCATGCAGCACCTTTCGAGTGACATTCCGCTGTTGATTGCGGGCTCCGGAGAAGACGAACAGGAATTTCGCAAGCTGGCAGGCAACGATCCACGAATACGTTTTCTCGGCTTCGTGAGCGACGCGGAAATGCTAAAGCTCTATGCTGACGCCCTCGCAGTCCTATTCGTTCCCAAGGATGAGGACTTTGGCTATATCGCCGTCGAGGCCATGCTGAGCCACAAGCCGGTCATCGTGTGTAAGGACTCCGGCGAGCCCGCGCGAATGGTGCAGAATGGCCGCTCCGGATTTGTTGTCGATCCCGATCCGGTCGAAATTGCCGGAGCTATGAGCATTCTGGCCGCAAATCGCGAACTAGCTCGCGAGATGGGCGAACATGCGTATCAGAACGCACCATCGCAATCCTGGGACAACGTAGTACAGCAACTTATCGACGCAGGATCTCCTCCGCGAACTCACTTCGTCTCAGCGGCGAGTCCCATGCCGGAGCGCAACTTCACTTCGCTGCTGGTGACCGACAATCAGGTGCTCGATCCGCCCGTGGGCGGCGGCCGCGTCCGCATTTACGAGCTCTATCGCCATCTGGCCATGCTGGACTTCGACATCACCTACGTCGGTGCCTACGACTGGCCGGGACCGGCGTATCGCGATCAGATGCTGGCGCCGCGTTTTCGCGAGTGTGTCACGCCGCTGACGCAGCCGCACTTCGCGCGCGATCGCCGCTACCAGCGCGCCACCGGCGGAAAGACGACCATCGATGTCACCATCCCCAAGTTGCTGAAGTATTCACCGCGCTTTCAGCGCATGGCGCAGGAGCATGGCAGCGACGCGGAAGCCATCGTCATCTCGCATCCCTGGGTTTATCCGTATGTGCCTCGCCGGGCTGATCAGAAGCTGATTTACGACGCTCACAACTGCGAATACATCGTTAAGCGACAGATCCTGGACGACACCGCCGCTGGCCGGAAGCTGGTTGAGGAAGTTCGTACGCTGGAAGCGAATTTGTGTCGCGACGCCGATCTCATCTTTGCGTGCTCCAACGACGATGCCGAACAATTTGTTGCTCTCTACGGAATCGCGCGGGACAAGATCGTTCTCGTTCCCAACGGCGTCGATGTAGAGGAGATTCAGCCCGCCAGCCGCGAGGAGCGAGCCTGGGCGCGACAAGAGTTGGGATTGCCGCCTGACAAGTCGGTATTGATCTTCATTGGCAGCGGCTACGGACCCAACACCGAAGCCGCGGCATTCCTTGTGAAGGAGATTGCGCCCAGGCTGCCCAACTGCACGGTCGCGATCGCGGGCGGCGTCAAGGATTCGTACCAGGCCTCACAAGGGCCACGTGCCCCAGAGAATGTCACGTGGCTGGGAACAGTCGCAGCGGAGCAGCGGCTTTCCTTTTACCATGCGGCGGACATCGCGTTGAACCCTATGTTCTCCGGCTCAGGCACCAATCTTAAGATGCTCGACTACTTTGCCTCCGGGCTGCCTGTAGTTTCTACTCCGGAGGGCGCTCGCGGACTGGAACTCACGTCCGACGACTGCATAGTCTGCCCCGCTGAGCAATTTGTCTCTCGCATAGAAGAGCTGCTTAACGACCCCGCCGCCTGCGAACAACTTGGGGCAAACGCGCGAAGACTGGCGGTCGAGCGCTACGCGTGGTCGCTGATCGCGGCTGATGCCGCGCAGGCCGTCCGTGGCGTGCTCAAAGGAGCGCCGGTTCATGTTTCGTGAAGGCACGCTCCAGTACAGGCGTGTGAGAAGCAGTAGTATGCTGGAGTTATCTTGCGCTGTCTGATGGTTTCAACCTACGCGCCGACGCATTGCGGCATTGCGGCCTATGCCGAGCAAGCCGTGGCCCAGCTTCGCGCCCAGGGACACGTCGTGGATGTAGTCTCTCCCGACGGCCAGGGAAACGTGGATTTTGCGTGGGACCTCCGCGGCGGCGCCAAGATCCTGAAGCTGTTTCAACTACTCCCGTACTACGACAAAGTCATCATCCAGTACCAGTGGACCTTTTTCTATGCTCATCCCTTCGAGCGGGAACGGCGCTGGGAGACGCTGAAGACCACGCTTTCTTTCATGCTGTTGTTCCTGCGAGTGCGCAAGATTGAGATCATCGCGCACGAAATCCCGTACATCCCCGGCAAGCAGGGCTGGCTTTACAAGTGGCAGTGGAAGCTTGCGCCGAAAATCGTTTTTCACACCGCAACGGAGTTGGCGCACTTCCAACAGCATTACAAGATGCGGCTGCCGATGTCGCGCGTCGAGATACGGAATCACCACGATGCGTTCCAGACGTTGTGCGGTCACACTCACGCAAGCGCGCGCCGCCAGCTTGGATTGCCACCAGGCAAACTGCTTTTTCTTTGCATCGGCTTCCTTCAACGGCATAAGGGATTTCATCGTGCTATGCAGGCCTTCACCCGAGCTGGTTTGCGCGATGCCGAGCTCTACGTCGTAGGCTCAATGCGGGACCCCAACAGTGAAAACCAGAAATATCTTGCGGAACTGCAAGCGCTGTGTGACGCAGATCCCAACCTGCACCTGAAGGAATCGTTCGTCAGCAATGAAGATTTCGATACCTGGATTGCCGCGGCTGACTGGGTGGTTCTTCCTTACTTAGAGATATGGTCGTCGAGTGTGCTGGCTCGTACCAGGCTTCTCGAACGGCCTGCAATCGTGTCGGCGGTGGGCGGGCTGTCGGACCAGATGAACGATCGCGATCTGCTTTTTCGCACCGATGAGGACCTGCTATCCGCCCTTCAGACGGCAGCGTCCCGACGGTCGGATGGCAGAATCTCGGACGCGGAAACGCGGGTGCTGTCGCGCAAAGAAAGCTGAAGAGCATGTGTACAATCGCCAGCAGAGCCGCGTGAAAACCGTCGCCATTGCCATTCCCTCGCTGCACCGTCCTGACCTCACCGCCCGTTGCATTGATTTCATCCAAAAACAGACCCTTCCGGCGGACGATTGGGAGATTGTGGTCGTCGAGAACGAGGCGCCGGCTGGGAAGATTCTTCCCGATCCGCTGCCCCCGAACACGCGCCGCCTTGAACTGCCGACCAACGAAGGCACCACCGGGTCCATCAACCGCGCGGTGTCGGCAACCGAGTCACGTTATGTTCTTTTGCTGAATAACGATGTCGAGCTTGCGGCGGATTACATCGCGAAGCTGGTCGAAGCTCTCGATGCCGACCCGAAGCTTGGCTTCGCCACGGGCAAGCTGCTGCGCGCTACGCAACGCAGTCATCTCGACGGAGCAGGAGACGCTATGCTGATGGCTGGCGGCGCGTATCGGCTCGGCCATAGTGACCCCGACTCCGGACGGTTCGATGCTGCGATGCCTGTGCTGGCAGGTTGTGGCGCGGCCGTGCTTTACCGGCGCGAAGCTTTCGTGGCCAGCGGCGGACTGGATGCCGACTTTTTCGCTTATCTTGACGACCTCGATCTCGCCTTGCGCGTGCAGCTTCTGGGATACGGCGGAGTGTATCTGCCGGACGCGGCGGCTTATCACATCGGCAGCGCGACTTTGGGCGACACCCTGCATCCGCGCGTCATCGAGTACATCACGCGCAACCAGATTTATCTGCTGATCAAAGATTACCCGCGCCAAGTGTTTCTGCGATTGCTGCCTCGGATCGTGATGTATCAGTTTTTGTGGCTGATGTTTGCACTGCGAAACGGAACGCGGGGCGTCCATTTCCGCGGACTGATCGCAGGACTTCGCGGCCGTCGCACGATGCGGCGGAAGCATAGCGAACTGTTGGCCAGGCGCCGAATCAGTGACGACGAATTTCTGGAACGGCTACGTGACTCGGAGCGGCAGATCTACGATTGGCATCGATCGCGGCCTCCACAAGAAAGATCAGCGTTGCTGAAGATTTATTTTCGCCTCTTCGGCAGACCGTAGGGGAACTCTGATTAATCTGATCTCTCGAAGGGGACGGCCTTCAAGCCGTCCGTAAACGCCACAAAATCTTCGCGGCTTTAGCCGCTGAGGAACCTCGCTGTGACTTAATCAGAGTTTCCTTAACACGCTCTTCCGTCCGTCGAATCTCAGAAATTGGTGGTAAGGCGCATGCCAAAGCTGCGCGGAGGTCCGATGGCATTGCCGGAAAAAAGGCCACCGAAGTCGATGACATTCAGCACATTCGTCAGGTTTTGCCCGTCGACCTGAAAGCGAACATCCATCTTGTCGGACTTGTAAACGTCGGCCCCGGCTGATGCGCTGACTAGTAACGATGGATATATGCGACCACGCGCGAAATTGATCCTGCTGATGACTTGCGGGCCGTATTCCGCCAGCGCCTCCTGCTCCGTACCCTGGAAGTCAAATGGCAACCCACTGCCGTATTGGATTCCCCCAGCCACCCAGAGGCGCGGTTTAACCTGGTAGACCCAGCGCGTGAACAGTGTATTGCGCTGGTCCTGCGAGTCAGGGAAGTGACCAGTTGTCTGGCTTATCGCCGCCTGCGCGTTCGCGCCAATAAATAGTCCACCCGACACTGGGAGCCAGGCGTTGCCGACCATGTAGGAATAACTGGCGAAGCCGGAAATCTTGTGCCAAGTGGGTACCGTGATCTTTCCTTCCGCGCCATAAATGATGGCTTTCTGGAACGCAATCGGAAAGGTGATGGTTGTGTTGTCGATCTGGTCGTCATCGGCGAAGTTGGCGACCTTGCGCAAGTAGTAGTTGATGTCTACACGAAGATTGTTGTCGAAGGCTTTGGACACCCCCGCCTCGTAATAGTTGCCTTGGGACGGCAAGACGGGTAAGCGCAGGACATCGGGATTGATGAATTCAACTTCAAACGAGCTCGCCAGCAGCAGGTTCTCAAATGACGGCGTCTGGAAAACGCGGTCGTACGAGAAGTGCGCGAGCAAGCCGAGCTTCGGAAAATAGCGCGAGATCGCCAAACGCGGGTCCACGGCTTGCTTGTTGACGACGAGCTGATAGTGGTCATAACGCAGTCCCACATTCGCCGTCCAATTGCCCATGCGAATCTGGTCCTGGACGAACGCCGACTGCTCCAGGTCAGGCCGCTGGCCTTGGCTCGGGTACGCTCCTGGGAAGCTGAAGTTCAACGCCGTTCCGGGGTCGAACTGCGAAGGGTCGGTGATGGTGTAGTTGAAATTCTCGTGCAGGAACGTGTTGTCCGATTCAACCCCCATCTTCCATTCATTGCGGCCATGGTCGATGGTCACCGTCCCTTCGAAATAACCTTCGTTGAACCAGTTGTGCTGAAACAAAATAATAGGGGTGGACAACGCATTGGAGTAGAAGTCGTTGCCGTTATTGCGCAACATACCTCGAAAATCGCCGACTACACTGGTGGAGAAAATGTGCCGGTAGGAGAGCGCACCCATGGTTTCGAAATTATTGGCATTTTGCTGCTGGCAAGGCGGGCCCTCGGTCACGCCGGGTGGATAGCACCACGTCTGTTGCACGATTTCGTTGGGAAGCTGATAGCGTGACAGCTCATACTTGGCGATGAAGTTGATCCGGTCATTGGGGGTTAAATCGCGCTGATAGTTGACAGAAAAATCACCGATGGTTCCGGTGTTGGTGTAATTTTCTGGAACTACAGGATTCAGATAGTGGGCCGTTTCGGCTCCGGAAGCGCTAAACCCCAAAGCATTCTTGCCCCACGCATACTGCATCTGCGCGAACGCGCCAGCCGAGTCGAAGCTGCCGCCGGATAATACGAACTGTCCATGCAAGCCAGGCTGCGGATCACGAAGCGTGTTGACCTCAACCACGCCGCCCATCTTGCGGCCGAACTCGGCGGGAAATCCCGCGGTGTAGATGGTCATCGAATCGACATCGTTAGCGCCGATCTCGGGCCCGAAGCTGGGCGAGCGATTGTCGGTCAAAGGAATGCCGTCCACAACAAATTGCGTCTGATATTCCGAGCCGCGCGGATGCAACACTGCATTGCCCTCATAGAGCCAGCCGGGTTGAGTGTTCACCAAGTCCTGGATCGACCGGCCCGGCAGGGATGTGAGTCGATCCTGAATCGCCGCAGTTCCAATCTCGTTCACCGACCCGGCCTGATCGGGATCCAGCAGCGTTCCCTGCCCCTTCACCGTCACTGACTCCTGGACTGCGGCCACTTTCAGCTTGATCGCGTAATCGATAGGGATGGTCGAATGAACGTCGACAGACTCCGAAACCGGAGCGAAACCAGGTTGCTCGATGGTGAGCTGGTAGATTCCGTAGGCAAGGCGCTGCACGCTGAACGTCCCCTGATCGCTGGTCGTCAGGGTATTGTGGTACTGATTCGCCTGGCTAACCAGCGTCGCGGTAACCTTAACGCCCGCTCCGCTGGGATCGACCACCTTCAAGCGGAGTTCCCCCATGTTGCTCTGGGCAAAGAGCGAAGCAGACCACAGGACAACGATGACGAGCTTGTTCATCGGGCGATAGTGGCGGCAGGTCTGGTCTCGAAGAGCAGATCGGGCATTGAAGCCATTGTACGGGAGAAAAAAGGATGGTCGTTGCTAGCCAGGCTGTGTCGAAAACAGCGGCGATAGATCTGGAAACACGTCGGCGACAAAGGCCGCCGCAGTTCCATCGACAGCGGCCGATTGCATCAGAAAGCAGAGCCGGTGGAGACTTCCGCTAAGCTTAAACCTGCGCCATCATTTCCGTCAGGCGGGTATCGTAGGTCTCAGCCGCCAGCCAGCGCACAAACTCATTCTGCGGCCCCAGGACAATCTGCTTCGACTCAACCGGCTTGTCGGCTAGTTCGAAGCCCATAATGATGATTTCTTCGCCCTGCTTGATGAGGTGGGCCGCCGCGCCATTCATGCAGATTGCGCCCGAGCGGCGCGGGCCGGGAATTGTATATGTCTCCAGCCGGGCTCCGCTAGTGTTGCTGACCACCAGCACCCGCTCGCCGGGAAGCAGTCCTACCATCTCCATCAGTTCTTCGTCGATCGTGATGCTGCCCACATATTGCAGATCGGCTTGAGTAACTGTGGCCTGATGAATTTTAGAACGTAACATCCATCGCATGACTCTCGTGTTCCTCTCCGTGTCCCGCTCTGGCATAGCGGATGCGGGCACTTGCCTATATGTTAGCAGGCGGCGCAGGAAACTGGCACCTGCCAGTTTGCCGACACTGTCCTAAAGTTGTAGCGGCAAACAGGCACGTCATTCCTTCTCTGAGGCATGGAGGACCCGCGGTCTAGCTCCGCAAGCGGTCGAGTAGAACTCCCTTTGCGTCGATAAGCGAGATGTCCAGCGCGGGCACACCGATCGCATGAGTGGAGCAGCTGAGGCAGGGATCGTAGGCCCGCACCAGCGCGGAAACACGGTTCAACATCCCTTCTTCCAGCTTGTCGCCGTGGATGAAGTGTTTGGCGACCTGGCGCACACCGTCGCCGATGGCGCGGTTGTTGTGGCCGGTGGCGACGATCAGGTTCGCCCAGACGATGGCGCCGTTCTCATCGACCTTGTAGTGGTGAATCAGCGTACCGCGAGGCGCTTCGATCATGCCGACGCCCTCCAGCGCGTTGACCCCGGCTTCGGCGCGGACATGAGTGTCGAGAACGTCCGGCTGCTGCAGCAGAAGCTGCATGGCTTCCAGGCCATACATCACCTCGATGAGCCGCGCATAGTGATAGAGGAACGAGCTGTGCGCCATGCGGCCAAAGCGCTGGCGAAATTCCGCGAGCTCGGCGTCGGCGCGCGGTGTGCCCATCTTTTCCGCTACGTTGATCCGGGCGAGCGGACCGACGCGGTAAATCCCTTCGGGCCAGCCCTGCGGCTTATAAAACGGGGCTTTCAGGTAGGAATCGCTAATGGTGGCTTCACCGATGAAGCGGTGATAGTCCTCGGCGGCAATTCCCTCGTGCACAATACCGGAATCCGGCCAGCGGAAGCGAAGCTTGCCATCGTAAAGCTGGATATTGCCGGTGTTGTCGACCAGGCCAGCGTACATGGTCGGCGCGGAACCGAAGTTGGCGATCTCCTCGGTGAACGAGTCGAGCACGCCTTTGAATATGCCGAGAGTCTTTTCCGTTGTTGCCGTCGCCTGTGGAATTGCGGCCAGGAAACGGTCGCGAGCCTGCGCCGTCATTGGCGATTTCACGCCGCCGGGCACGATCCATGAGGGATGCACACGCTCCTCGGCCAGCCCTTCGATCACCAGCAAGCCGAACTTGCGCAGCTCGATGCCGGCGCGCGCCAGCTCAGGATTGGCCTCGATCAGCCCAGCAACGTTGCGGGTGGCAGGATCGTGGTCCATACCCAGCAGCAGGTCAGGCGCGGAGAGATAAAAGAAGCTGAGCGCATGCGACTGCACCACCTGCGCGCAATGAATGATCTCGCGCAGCAGTTGCGCGGCCGGAGGAATGCGCACAGCCATGATGGCATCGCACGCCTTCGACGCGGCCAACTGATGACTGATGGGACAGATGCCGCAGATGCGCGAGGTAATGCCCGGCATCTCGTAAAACGGGCGCCCTTCGGTGAACTTTTCGAAGCCGCGGACCTGCGTCACCTGAAACTTGGTGTCAGTGACCTGGCCGGCATCGTCGAGCTGAATCGTGATCCTGCCATGGCCTTCGATGCGGCTTACCGGCTCAATCGTGATGCGCTTCATCGCCGCTCCTTCAAGAATCTCTTTCACCACGGAAGCACGGAAGACACGGAATTATTGGTTTTTCTTTTCTTTCTTTTCGGGGTTTTCTTCTTTAAATTTTTTCTTTTCTTCTTCCGTGTTTTCCGTGCTTCCGTGTTGATAACGGTCTCTCGTTTACCCGAACTTGATCTTCTGGTTCGCCTCGGGCTTGCGGCCCTCCAGTAGGTTGTTCAGGAACCCGGCAATCACCTTGTTCTGAGGCGGACAGCCGGGTAGGCAAACGTCGATCTTCACGAAGTCCTGCGCCGGACGCGCCACCTTCGACAATTGCGGCAGCCCATCGCGGGGGATGCAGCCATTCGCATCCGCGCCCTCGACGTAAATCCGCTGCAACAGCTTGTTCACCGGAATCACGTTGCGCAAACCGGCCACGTTGCCGGTGACGGCGCAGTCGCCCAGCGACACCACCATCTTGCTGCGCGCCCTGATCTGTTGCAGCCGCTCCAGGTCTTCCGGCGTGCTGATGGCGCCTTCCACCAGGGTGACGTCAACGTCCTCCGGAAACTCCTGCGCGTCCACCAGCGGGCCGTACACGATGTCGACCTTGCGCACGATGGGAATGAGCGCGCCATCCAAGTCGAGCAGCGACATGTGGCAGCCCGAGCAGCCATCCAGCCAGACCGTAGCCAGCTTCAGCTTTTTCATATGCGCGCTCCTCTATGG
>JBEKXQ010000016.1:0-58640 GCA_049511915.1 Candidatus Korobacteraceae bacterium | reverse complement strand
AATCTCTGGGAGCAACAGACACTGTGTTGTGCTATCGTCGGACACGCGGAAGCCTTTCTTTTTGCTTTAAACACTGACTTGACACCATGTTTGTAGCAGAAGAGAGATTCCGCGTCTTCATTGTCACGAATTATTCAGGCTAGGTGTGCAACTTCAGGGACAGGAGGAGCAAGCGCGCGTGCTGCTGGTCAGTGTGCCTTACGCCTTCAAAGCCCACGAAGCGGACACGTTGGGCGGCAGGAATGCCTCAGACTTTGTGCTGGCCAACCAGACCAATCCCTCAGTGAATAGCATCAACGCCAACCAGGCATCGTTACCCACTGCGAATAATCTTCCTGCGACCACGGAGAAAATCAGGAAAAGTGTTGCCAGCGACGGGCCAACCAACTTCAGCGGCTCGACCACAGACCACATTGTGGGAGTCACACAGAGTGGGACGGGCGACGGCCTGAGAGCCACCGCCGTATCAAGAGGTATCGTCGGCACGGCGACGGGCAGCAGCGGGACGACTTTCGGCGTGTATGGCTGGGCCCAGGGCGCGGGCGGGATCGCAGTCCACGGCTCAGCCAGCGCCAAGACCGGACCCACCATTGGTGTCAAGGGGAAATCGGTCAGCCCAGCAGGAACGGGGGTGCGTGGCATCGACATAGCTACCACGGGCAGCACAACCGGGGTCAGCGCCTACGTCAACAGCGCGGCGGGTACGGCGGCAGTGTTCGACAACGCCGCGGGGGGCAAGATCCTCAGCGGGCAAAACAACGCAGTGGAGCAGTTCTCCGTGGATGGCAGCGGTAGCGTGAAGTTCGGAATGGATCTTGCCACACTCAGCATTGGCAGCCCAGCGGACCACAACTTCTTTCTTGGTGTCGGCGCCGGCGCCAGTGATGTTCCTGGATCCGGGATTCACAACTTCTTCGCTGGCTACCATTCTGGCTTTGCCAACACCACCGCAACCCAGAACACATTTATCGGCGTCAATGCGGGGAGCACCAACACCACCGGCTCCGGCAACACCTACATAGGATGGAGCGCAGGCCTCTCCAGCGCACCGGGAACGGTGACCTGCTGTAACACCTTCGTCGGCGATGGCGCGGGCTATGGCGTCAATGGACCGATGGCCGCAGCCGGCGATAGCTACTTCGGCCACCGGGCCGGTGAGGCCACCACCACTGGCGGCAAGAACACATTCTCAGGTTACTGGTCCGGGCTGGCTAACCAGACGGGAAGCTTCAACTCCTTCTATGGAGATCAGTCGGGTCAGAGCATGACATCCGGCGACTACAACACTTTTTTGGGTATTTCAACCGCCGGCTCCTTCATCAGCGGAAACTACAACACCTTCGTTGGGGCCTTCGCCGGCAATAGCTCTGACATCGGCAACAACAACATCTATGTCGGCAATGTCGGCACCGAGGGCTCTGAAAACAACACCATTCGTATCGGGGGCGACACCGGCAGTGGCTATGGCGCACAAACCGCAACTTACGTCGCAGCTGTCTACAATTCAACCGTAGTCACGAACGCAGCCGATCTAGTGGTTTGCGTCAATCCATCTGGAGGGATCTACGGCGCAGCACCAATGACACCAAACACTTGCGCGGCCTCTCTCTCGGCGAACCAATTACAGAAACAGCAAAGTATAGTCACCGTCCAGCAGGACGTCATCCAGAGGCAGCAGGAGCAAATCAACGACTTGCAGCAACGCCTGTCTCACCTGGAGGCGCTCATCGCTAACAGGTAAGATCACCTGGCCGGCCCGGCCTTTGAGCTGTAATGGTTTGGTACCCAACCCTAATCAGACCGAGGCTACCCCACCCAAGCCAGTTTTGCTTGGGTGGTATTTTCTTTGTGCGCAACAAAACTGTAGAAGCCAGCGCTAGCCAGCCTATTGATATCCCTTGAAACCAGCCTTAAAGTCTCCCACTCTTTATCCGATCTGACTACCAGCGGCCGCTGTGCGAGCGGTGGGTCAGTTTCTTTCTGACGCTTTGGCGCGGGAGCGCGCTTTCTCATCTCTGTTCCAACTGACCCACTCTCCGCTCCGGGCTTGCTGGCGGATGAATCCATCACGAAAAGGGAAAGCTAATGACCAGGTTGCGCCTATTCGCATTTCTACTACTTCTCGTATTTACCTTCGGGACCTCCGCGCTGCTAGCTGCTCAGGATGAGCCCTCCGCGGATGCGATAGTCTCCCCAGGCCAACAGCTGCCCGTCTCCAGGCAGATTTTCACGCGCCCGGGCATCGTGATCACTCCTGCCAGCAGCGTCATGCGTCCCCAGGATGCCGGCCTGCGCGCCCACACCAACCATTTGATCTTCGTCCCCGCAGGCCATCCTCTGTCTTCGCCGGTACCTGACTATACCTTTGCTGAGACGCCTGCCTCTATGGGTTGCGTCTACAAGGTTGGCCCTATCTATACAGGATGCAATCCGGCAACCGGCGGCGCCAATCATCCTACTGGAGGTTGGGGCGCAATTGCACTGGTCGATGCTTATGACAATCCCAACGCTGCCTCCGACCTGGCGGCCTTCTCCACCAACTATGGTCTGCCTGCGGCAAGCTTCACCAAGATCTATGCCAATACCTACTTCGGCACGCTCAATGGCATGACGGCCAGTTGCTCCGGTACGCCTCCCGGCGATTCCGATTGGGGAGTCGAGGAAGACTTGGATATACAGTGGGCGCACGCCATGGCTCCCAGCGCGCAGATTATTCTGGTAGAAGCTTGTAGTAATTCCTACGCTGATCTTACTTTCGCCGAGCAGGTAGCCGGACTTAAGGTCACCCAGGCGGGTGGCGGCGACATCTCGAATAGTTGGGGTAGCGGAGAGTTCGCCGGCGAAGTCGCCACCGACGTAGTCTTCTATAAGTATTACTGGAAGGTGATTACCTATTTTGCCTCAGTTGGTGACTCGGGATGGGGCGCTGCCTATCCCAGCTCTTCACCTTGGGTAGTCTCCGCCGGCGGCACTACCGTCAATCGCGACTCTAACGGAAATTTCATGAATGAAAGTTGCTGGTCGGACTCTGGAGGTGGACTTAGCCAATATGAAGTATGGCAAAGTCCGCCTGCCATTACCAATGGCATGGGACCATGGACTAGCTTCCAGTATCCTCTGTTTGGCCAGACGGGGCGGCAAACTCCCGACCTGTCCTTTAACTCCGATCCTGCCAGCGGAGTCTATGTCTACGATACCTACGGCTACAGTGGATGGCTGGTAGTCGGTGGCACCAGCGTAGCTTCGCCGTCCCTGGCCGGCATAGTCAATAATGCCTATAATCGGCAAGGCCAGGCTCCCGTAGCTGGTGGCTTTTTCACCAACGAAGAGAACAACCTTCTTTATGCGCAGGAGTTCAACCATGTCAACTATAGCCAGAACTTCTACGATGTAACTACCGGCTCCAATGGCACCGGCCACAACGCCGGTCCTTATTACGACCAGTGCACTGGAGTAGGAACTCCTCGCGGCAAAGTTGGAAAGTAAGCCTAGTGGAAGCGTCGCAGGGGGAAACGCGGGCCTTTCGAGACTGTGTCGCGACCCTCTGTCGCCGCTCTGCGGCTCGGGCCAATTTCCCACCAGACCCGGGGCTTACGCTCCGGGCTAACTTCATAGCCGCCGCTGGCGCGGCTACGTTGAGGCAAATCTCAAGCGTTCGTTCCACCGCATAATCAAGGATTCAGGTTATGACACAGACACCATAGGAACCGCACAGCTCCCGCACAGACTTTGATCCGCGAAGTCCCACTCTGGCCCTTGGCCCGTTTCAGGAATGGCCTCTCCGATTTATCGCAAAAGTCACTGACCTCACCGCCTTCGCCGCGCCATCATCAGCACGGTAGCGTTCTCCCGTGACCGTCAACCCCTTGGGCCCGTGCCCTGGCGTTTCGTTGCTGCTCCGCGATCGCTAGGCAGAACGGGCCCGCAGATGAGTACCTCAGCCTGTCGCCGCAGCCTGCGAAGGCTGCTGCCTGCAGCGATCCACCATCAGGATCGCATTGCGCTGTCGATTACGGGGAGACTCCATGCCAACCACTCGTCACAGCTTATTGTTGACTTCCTTATTTATCCTCCTGGGTACCGCGCTTACCGCTTACTCGCAAACCGCCATGCAGTTTGTCGCGGTCACGCCGTGTCGCGTGGCCGACACCCGCAAAGCGCCCGGTCAGTTCGGCGGTCCGACCATGGGCCCAGGCACCGAGCGTGACTTCCCTGTTCCTCTCAGTGCCTGCAGCATTCCTGACACGGCTACGGCTTATTCGTTGAATGTCACCGTGGTGCCGTGGGGCTCTCTGAATTACCTGACCATCTGGCCGACGGGACAGCAACAGCCCGTGGTATCGACCTTGAATTCCTACGACGGCCGCACCAAGGCCAATGCCGCCATTGTCCCCGCCGGCACCAACGGAGCGGTCAGCGTCTACGTCACCGACAAGACTGATGTCATTCTGGACATCGACGGCTACTTCGCGCCTGCCACTACCTCGACCCTGGCGCTGTTTCCGCTCACCCCCTGCCGGGTCGCCGATACGCGCTGGAGTAAAGGTCCGCTGGGCGGACCGGCTCTGCTCGCCAACCAGCAGCGCATCTTCCCGGTGCTGGCCAGCGACTGCAACGTCCCCGACACCGCGGAAGGCTATTCGCTGAACTTCACCGTCATCCCCCAGACCACCCTGAACTACCTCACCGTCTGGCCAACGGGACTACAGCAGCCGGTTGTCTCCACTCTCAATGCGCCTACCGGGACCATCGTGGCCAACGCCGCTCTCGTGCCTGCCGGGACCAGCGGCGCCATCAGCGTCTACGTCACCGATGCTACCAATTTGGTGATCGATATTGATGGCTACTTCGCGCCCGCCAACTCCGGAGCCGACGCCTTGTCGCTCTATACTCTGACGCCTTGCCGCGTGTTGGACACGCGCAGTGCCGGCGGCGCCTTCAGTGGCACGTTGCCGGTCGATGTCCTGGGCAGCGCGTGCAGTGTGCCCAGCGCTCAAGCCTATGTGTTCAATGCGACCGTCGTGCCCAAGGGACCGCTGGGCTATCTGACGTTGTGGCCCGACGCTGAGGGCCAGCCCGTTGTCTCCACCTTGAACGCGGTTGACGGCGCGGTCACTTCGAACATGGCGATTGTGCCGACTCTCAACGGCGACGTCGACGCCTTTGCCTATAGCTCCACCAACTTGATCCTGGATATCTTCAGTTACTTTGCTCCTATTCTGCCGTTGAACGTCACCACCACTGCGTTGCCGTCAGGCACTTTGACCTACAACTACAACACCACCGTCATGGCTGCCGGCGGCGTGCTTCCTTACACCTGGAGCCTGGCTTCCAATTCCGGCAACCTGCCTCCGAGCTTGCTGCTCAATTCCGGTACGGGCGTCATCTCCGGCACACCCACGCTAGCCGGAAATTATCCCTTAACCGTGCAGGTCACCGACTCTGAATCGCCGCCGGCGAAGGCCACTGCATCGCTTGGCATTACGGTCAACAGCACTCTCACCCAGTTGACCATCACCACCACTACGCTGCCGAACGGCACCCAGAACTCGCCCTATAACGCACCGCTGGCGGCTACGGGAGGAGTCACTCCCTACACCTGGAGCCTTGTCAGCGGCACGCTGCCCAGCGGCTTGATTCTGAACAGCGGTACGGGCGCCATCACCGGCACGCCCACGGGAGCAGGCATCTCGACATTCACCGTGCAGGTCGCCGATTCCGAGAACCCCGTCCAAACCGCGACCAGACAGTTGAGCATCACCATCAATCCGGCAGTGCCTTTGAGCATCAGCACCACCTCGCTGCCCAATGGAACCGTCGGCACGCAATACAGCGCTCCCATCACCGCGATCGGCGGTGTCTATCCTTATACCTGGGCAGTTATCTCCGGCACGCTTCCCAGCGGGTTGTCGTTGAATAGCAGCACCGGCACCATCAGCGGCACGCCCCAAAATGCCGGGCAATCGAACTTCACGGTGCAGGTCACCGATTCCGAGACGCCTGCCGTTAAGGCGACGGCGCAACTCAGCATCCTCATCAATCCTGCTGGCGGCGGCAATCTGGGACTGCTTAGCGGCAACTACGCTTTCTACCTGAACGGCTTCAACTCATCCGGCTCGTGGACGCTCGCGGGCAGCTTCATCTCCAACGGCAATGGCAGCATTACCAGCGGAGTGGTCGATGGAAACTCCATGGCCGGACAGCCATTCATGGCAAATGTCACCGGCAATTACTCCATCAGTACTACCGGCTTGAACTTAATTACCCTGCAAGGTCAATCGTGGGGGCCGATGACCTTTGCATTCGTTCTCGATTCCACGGGCAACGGCAGAATGATCGAATACGACGACACCACGGGCCAGGGCAGCCGCGGCTCGGGCGCACTGCGCAAAGCGAACTCCAGCACCTTTGCCCTCAGCGCCCTGAATGGCAACTGGGTGTACGGAGGGGCGGGAACCAACTATGCCGGAGTACGCACGGTTGTTGTGAGCGAATACACGCTTACTGCTGGGAACATCACCAACGGAGCCATGGATACCAACGAGGGAGGGACTTATAAGACCGGCACCTTCACGGGCACGATGTCAGCGGTAGATCCCCAAAGCGGCCGCGTCACAGCCACAATATATGCTGGTGGCGAAGACAACCCCTTTGTGGGCTACGTTGTCTCGATCAGCGAAATGGTAATGGAATCACTTTATCCCCAGCATCCGCAAGCGGGCTCGGTGCTGAGGCAAAGCGGAACCTTCAGCAAGGGCACGCTGAATGGGCTGGCAGTTTCCTACTATCAATCGATTGGTGGCGAGGGGGACGATCGATCGGGTGCCGCGCTCCTTAGCTGCAATGGTAACGGCACCTTTAATATTCTTGCCGAGGATGACGACGACGCCGGCACCATCACCCAGGGTCAGCCGGAGCAGGGGACTTACACGGTAGGTGCCAATGGCGCTGCAAACTTCTCCGGAGGAGGTGACACTCCCGCGGGCTTCCTCATCAGCCATAACAAGGGATTCATGGTAAGTATCGGCTCGAATCCCGACTTTTATTGGTTGGAGCCGCAAACCGGCGGCCCGTTCTCCAATGCCTCAATGGCCGGAAGCTATGCCGGAGGCACGCTGCCTCCGCTCGACTACGTGAATGCCCACGATGAGGCAGATGTGGGATCGGCAGACGGTCTCGGTACGCTTACCTTCAGCGGAGATTCCAGCGGCTCGGATGGGCTGGACCAGGCGTTCGGTCAGATCGTCAACTACAACATCGCCGCCAACGGCAGAGGCACGGCCGAGTCCCAGGGAGATCATGCGCCAAACATTGTCTACATGATTTCGCCCACGAAGTGGGTCGTCATGCTGCCTAAGACGGATGCCAGAATGGCCGTGTTTCAACACTGATAACGATAGATCGATCTCCTGAAACTTGCGGCCGGCGTCTTCGGGTGCCGGCCTTTTCTTTAGTCGTCACATGATCGCGGATGCCCCGGTCAGACCTCGTGGGTCTGTGAAGAGGCTGGCCTTTCAGAGTCTGCGTGAGAACCAAGTTTGATCTTCGGCGGTGGAGTATGACTCACGAAAAAAGAACCCCGAAGGGGTGGAAGTGCATAGCCCAGGACGGAGCGAAACCAGGGCCCCCGATTCGCGCCTCTTTTGCGCGAATTGGGGTGGGAAGCGGAGTCCTGGGTAGGGTGGAAAAAATAACCGAGTCCCGTAGGGACGGCACGGTTCTCACGCAGCCCCTTCAGGGGCGGCACGCCTAATAAATCCCGCTCCGGTAAATTACCCACCAGCTCACCACCAGCGCGGCAAACGTCTCCGCCACTCCCCACCACAACGGCAGGAAGAACGCTCCCACGCTGAGCAGCGTAAACAACAGCCAGAAGGATCTTCGCTCTGAACCCAATTCAGGTGTTCTCCCGTCTATCAGGCTACATCAGGGAGAAGGACCTGGCTCCAGCGGCGCTTTGCTAGTTGCTAATTGCTAGTTGCTCTTTCAATCCGCCAACGCGGCCTCTACCTGTTCTTCCTGCGGCACCACAATCGGCACGATGGTCAGCATGTCGGTCTGGACTTTGTCCCACTGCTGGATCAGCAGGCCTTTGGCCTCGAACAGCTCGCGGATCTTCACCGAATCCCAGCCCACAACTTCCTCGAGGATCGGCACCAGAATCGCCAGCGCGCTGTCGCTGATCACCGAGCGCTTGGCGATCGGCGCAAGGTACTTGTTCTCCGAAACCGCAATGGTGAACCCGTCGCGCCGGTTGATGTGCAGCATCACGTGAATATCAGAGCTGCCATCGCCCACGTACACGATGCGGTCCGGGCCGGTGCGCAACTTCTCCAGCAACTGGTCGATGACGGCAACCTTGCCGTATCCGGCGGTCACCTGCTTGATGCGCTCGATCTCGCCTTGGGCGTTGTACTCGAACTCGGTGCCGTAGATGTGCTCTGGCGGAATGATGCCCTCCAGCGCCGAGCGGATCACCTCCACCGGCCCGGCCGAAATCACGTAGAAATCGAAGTGGTAGCCCTCAACTTCCTCCGACAGGAAGCTGTACAACGCGTCGATGTTCGGCTTCAGCCGCACCAGCTTGCCCGCGTCGTACAGATGCTCACGCCGAACCCGCGAGCGGAACTCCGGGTCGTGCAGCAGCAGGTAGGCGAGTTCGCCCCCCTGTTGCACCAGGTTCAGCTTGGTCATTCCGGCGGTCTTGCGCTCGAATTCGCTGGTGGAAATCCCCAGCAACTCGCTCAGAACATAGCCTGAATCGTTGAAGCTCAGGGTCTGATCAAAGTCGCTGGCGAATATGTAGCGCTTTCTCGGTTGTGTCTTCTCTAGCATGGCCTCGAATTCAGGTTGATCGTTATGCTGGCGCATGTGGCACGCAGCCCTCGTAAGCTGTGTAATCCTTACATGATTAGATTCGCGCCGTGGTGGAAGGATGATGAATTCGGGGTCAAACCGCTTAAGAGCATTGTTATCAACCAGATTGCCGGGCTGTCAACGAACTCCAGCCCAAAGGGCGGAACAAGATAGGCCGACGCGAAAATGAGTCCGAGCCCCGTAGGGGCGACACACCCAAACGCTCACGGCGCTGCTCTTTATCCAACCAACTCAGAACAGCTTTCGCCGCAGCACGGCAGTCACGCCAAGAAATCCGGTAGCGAATAACACCAGGCTGCTCGGCTCGGGAACCGTGCTTCCGCTGACGTCGCCGTAAAGCGTAAACGCTTCGGAAGGAATGCACGAATAGTTGCCATGAGCGCCAGCAATGCAATCATTGTCCTGTGCTTGGGAGGGACAGCCCGGCGACGTGCACCCTACACCGGAGTTCTCGTCCCAATAAACCGGATCGCCGCTGGGAACAATGGCGTTCTCAAGATTCACCTAGTACGTGCCGTTGTTCAAAGTCGGACCGTTGAACAACCCCGTCTCGGTGCAGACGTTGTATCCATACTGGTTTGTGGCACAGCCGGACGCGGTGAAGTCCACCGTCTGGTTGAAGTAAGTGGTGCCCCCCGCGAACTCGGAGCTTATCCAAACTTCCGCCGATGTAAGAGTGTCGCCGGAAAACAGCCATGCTCCAAAAGACATGCCAGTGATGGTGCTGGTGCCGGTGGAAACGGTGAAAGTGTCGCCAGTGATAAAGCCGAAGTTAATCGTCCAGGCATCGGTATTCCCGTTGATTGGACCATTGTTGTAGATACCTTGTGCCGCGGCAGGAACAACCATCAGCATCAGACACAGTGCAAGCAGCGGCAGCGAGGCAATGCGCAGCTTCATGGCAGTCCTCCCGTTAGCTCAACCTCAGAACAACTTCCGCCGCAGAAAGGCAGTAAAGCCAAAAAACCCGGTAGCGAATAACACCAGGCTGCCAGGCTCGGGAACCGTACCGGTGGTGGTCGTGCTGGTGCTCGAGCTGGCATAGCCCAGCATGGTGAAGGCCTCCGACTCAATCGTGCCGAGGGAGTTCTCCGAGGGCATCGACGGGCAGCCCGGCGACGTGCAGCCGATGCCGGAGTTCTCATCCCAGTACACCGGATCACCGCTGGGAACACTGGCATTCTCCAGGTTCAGCCAGTAGGTACCGTTGTTCAGAGTCGGGCCGTGGAACATGCCGGTCTCGTCGCAAACGTTATACCCGTATTGGTTCATCGTGCAGCCAGAGCTAGTGAAAGACACAACCTGATCGAAGTAGGTGGTGCCGCCGTTCTCCATTGAGGTGAACACTACCTCGGCTGAGGTAAGGGTGTCACCCGGGAACAGCCACGCACCAAAGGAAAGACCAGTGACGGTGGTATTGCCGGTGGAAATGGTGAAAGTGTCGCTGACGATAAACCCGAAGTTAATCGTCCAGGCATCGGTGTTGCCGTTGATGGGACCGTTGTTGTAGATACCCTGCGCCGCAGCCGGAACCGCCGCTAACATCAGGCAGAGTGTGAGCAGCGATAGCGAAGAGATGCGCAGCTTCATGGCATGCCCTCCCGTCGGGTAAACCTTGGGCTGGCATTTAACACCCGATCAAAACCAAAGTCAATGCTGTTTCGCAGCGTTTATACAGACCGAAAGTCCTGCAGATCCAGTCCTGCTGGATCGTACTGTTGAGGTCAGAACAATCGGCGCCGCAACAGATTAGCCAGGCCCAGAATGCCAGAGCCGAACAGCATAATGCTGCTGGGCTCCGGAACCGTGCCGAGGGTAGTACTGGTGTAACAGAAGCCGCAGGTTTCCCTGCTGCCTAACATCGTGAAGGCTTCCGACGGAATCGTGCCGACGGAGCTCTCAGAGGCCGAAGACGGACCGGAGTTCTCGTCCCAGTAAATCGGGTCGCCGCTCGGTACGCTGGCGTTCTGCAGGTTCAGCCAGTATGTGCCGCTGTTAAGAGTCGGACCTGCGAAGCTGGTGTTCTCCTGGCAAACATTGTAGCCGTACTGGTTAGCAGTGCAGCCGCCCTGGGTGAAGTTAACGGTCTGGTCGAAATAGCTGGTGCCGCCATTTTCACGCGAAGTGATGGACAGTTCAGCCGACGTCAGTGTGTCGCCGGAGAACAGCCACATACCGAAGCTGGCGCCAGTAATGGTGGTGGCGCTGTTGACCACGTTGAAGGTGTCGCTAACGATGAACCCGAAGTTGATGGTCCAGGCGTCGGTGTTGCCGTTGATGGGACCGTTGTTGTAGATAGTTTGCGCTACGGCCGGAACAGCCGCCAGCATCAGGCATACTGCGATCAGCAATAGCGAAGAGCTGCGCAGCTTCATGGCATGCCCTCCCTTAAACCTTGGGCTGGCATTTAACTACCAACAAGACTCCAAGTCAATGGATTTCGCGCGTCACAACAGCTTCCGCCGTAGCATGGCAGTCAAGCCGAAGAAGCCGGAAGCAAACAGGATCAAGCTGCCGGGCTCGGGAACCGTGCCGGTCGTGGTGGTCGAAGTCGTGGTCGAGGATTCCGAACCGAGGACGGTGAACGATTCCGAATAAATCGTGCCCACGGTGCTCGCCGAAGCCGAGGAAGGACCGGAGTTCATGTCCCAGTAGACCGGGTCGCCATTGGGGACACTGGCGTTCTGGAGGTTCATCCAGTAGGACCCCATGTTAAGCGTTGGACCATTAAAGCTGGTGTTCTCCTGGCAGACGTTGTAGCCGTACTGGTTCATGGCGCAACCGCCAGTGGTGAAGTTTACCGTCTGATCAAAGTAGCTGGTGCCGCCGTTTTCGCCTGAGGTGATCGATAGTTCGGCCGAGGTCAGAGTGTCGCCCGGAAACAGCCACATGCCAAAGGCGCCGCCAGTGATGGTGGTACCGCTGTTAGCCACGTTGAAGGTGTCGCTAACAATGAATCCGAAGTTGATGGTCCACCCGTTGACGTTGCCGTTGATCGGACCGTTGTCATAAATCGTTTGCGCCGCGGTCGGAACAGCCGCCAGCATCAGACACAGTGTGAGCAGTGACAGCGAAATGCGCAGCTTCATGGCAGGCCCTCCCGTCGGGTGAACCTTTGGCTGGAATTTGACACCCAAGAGAATCGAAAGTCAATGAGATGGCCGGGTTCTAGACTGACGTTGCCGCCGTGGTTGCGGCACTCCCTGAACTCCTGAGCGCCAGGGCGCAGGCCGCACCGCCTCCGGACTGTCTTGCCGTCAGAAATTTCTTGGCCGCCGTGCGCAGGCTCTCGAGTTCCAACTGCAAAATTCCGACCGCCGCCGCGATCTTTTCCTGGCTGCCGGCGCGCGCTGCCTCTTCCAGCGTCTGCGCGGCGTAATACGCGCGCGAGCCGCAAATCGTGCCTGCCGAAGTCCGCAGCCTGTGTGCCGCGCGGGCCGCCGCTTCGTTGTCGCCCTTTTCCATGGCCCGCTTCATAATCGGCGGCAGCACATGGGAATCGTGCAGGAACAGCTCGCACAGCTCCGCGAAAACTTGCTCATCACCGCCGCTGCGCTCCAGACCTCGACCAATATCCAGCACTGCGGTGTCCGCAATCAAGCCCGTCCCAGCCGCTCGCAGACCATCGCATACCGGAGGCGTGCTGTATTGATAAATGATATGCAGCAGCTCCTGCTTCTGCACCGGCTTGGCCACATAAGCGTCCATGCCGGCTTCCAGGCAGCGCTCGCGGTCACCCTTCATGGCATGCGCGGTCAAGGCGATGATGGGCACATGCTTACCTGTCTCCAGCTCGCGCTTGCGAATGCATCGCGTCGCCTCCAGGCCGTCCATCACCGGCATCTGCACGTCCATCAGGATGACGTCGAAGTCGGCGTCCTCGCTGGTGGAGATAGCAGCCTCGCCGTCCTCCACCAGCGTCACTCGATGGCCCTCCTTCTCCAGCATCCGCGCCAGCACGCGCTGATTGACCCTATTGTCTTCCGCCGCCAGTATGCGCAGGCGGTTGTGCCGCTCCCTTTCCCACGGCCCCGGCTCCTGCGCAGGCGCGGCGAAGATTCCCTTGTCGTTCAGCACTCGCACCACCACCTTCAGCAGTTCCAGCCGCCGTATTGGTTTGATGAGATAAGCCGACACGCCCAGTTGCTTGCAGCGTGTGATGTCATCGGAATGCAGACCCGGGCTCAGCATCAGTATGGTCGCGCCCGATAGCTTGGGATTGCGCTTGATGCATTCGGCCAGCTGGAATCCATCTATCTCCGGCATATTGCCGTCGATGAGCACCAGCCGGTACGGGCTGTTGCCGCTGACCGCCGTCTCCATCGCCGACAAACCCTGCATCGCGGTTTCCACCGACTCCGCCTTCATGCCCCATTGGCTCATCATCGCGGTAAGGATCTTCCGTTGCGTCAGGTTGTCGTCCACAATCAGCGTTGTTATTCCCTTTAAGCATTCCGGAATGGCCAAGCTCTGAGGCGTGCCGGCGGGAAGCGGCAAAATCACATGGAACTCGCTGCCCTGGTCGGGCTCGCTTGCGACCCAGATCTCGCCGCCCATCAGCCGCACCAGCCGCGAGGTAATCGCCAGTCCCAGCCCGGTGCCGCCATAGCGCCGGCTGTGCGAAGCGTCGGCTTGCGAAAACGCTTCGAAGATCAGCTCCTGCTTCTCGCGCGGGATGCCAATGCCGGTGTCTCGCACCATTATGTGGACCATGTTCGGCCCGCGTTCGGGGGCGCTGTCAAAGGTGACCAACACCTCCCCACGCTCGGTGAACTTGATGGCGTTGGCCACCAGGTTCAGCAGGATTTGCCGCAGCCGGTGCGCATCGCCCACCAGAATTTCCGGCACCGATGGCCGAATGTCGTACACCAGCTCCAGCCCCTTCTGGTGCGCGCGGATGGCGATGGCCTTCAGCATCGATCCCACGACCTCATGGACATTGAACTCGAAGCAATCCAGCTCCAGCCGTCCCACTTCCATCTTGGAGAAGTCCAGAATGTCGTTGATCAGTGACAGCAGCGAATCGGCCGACAGCTTCACCGTCGACAGATATTCCCTCTGCTCGGGTGTCAGGTTGGTCTCCAACGCCAACTCCGTCATTCCGATTACCCCGTTGATCGGAGTGCGGATCTCGTGGCTCATGTTGGCCAAAAACTCGCTCTTGATGCGATTGGCGGTCTCGGCTTCTTCTTTCGCGGTGGCCAACAGCAGGTTGATCTCCCTCTGCCGTGCCAGCGCTGTCTCCATCCCTCGCTGCTTCCGGTGGAGATCACTCTCGCGCCGCTCCATCTTCGCCAGCATGGTGTTGAAACTGCTGCCGAGCTGTGCTAACTGGTCGCTGCCGGGGATGGCAACCCGCGCGGTAAGGTCATGCTGCTCCGCCACAGCTTGCATCACCCGCGTCAGGTCGCCGAGTGGCTGCGAAATCCTGCGCTTCAGCACCAAGTCGGAAAGCCAGTCTTTGGCCACGTCGAGCAGACGCCTCATACCTAGGCTATCGGCGCCCGCCAGCGCGCCCTTTAGCCGAGCTCTGATCGGACGGCACCAGAGACTGCATCGCGGCTATGACTGGCTTCTTCTGACGAGACTAAGCTGACGTGTAAAACCCTGGAACCAGCCGCAACGCGGCGGCACAGCTACGACACAAACATCTTGGGACGCCACATTCCTCACGCTGGCTGCTGCCCGGCTCCCGCCGATGCACTCCGCTTCTTTCCGGCTTGCGGACGTGCCATCTCTGCGGGTCGCGATCGCATCAGCGATTGCTGAAAGAACGTGGCAACTGCATTCGCCACGGCTTCGTCCTGAAGATCAGCTTGCCAAAGTGAATCGACCCCGGGCTGCAGTTCCTGCTGTCCCTTACCGTGCAACAGGATTGGCGTCTCCGGCGCAATTCGTTTCAGTTCGCTGGCCACCGCGCCACCGTCACCGTAGTCGCTATCAAGCATCAGGATGGTGTCCACGGTAGTGTCTGAGAGGAAGCGTTTTGCTCGCACTGCGTTGCGAGCAATCAGGACCTGAAAGCCCGCAGATTTCAAAGCGGAAATGAAGAGAAAATACGGCTCATGCTGATCGCAAAGAAGTAGAAGGGTGAACTGGGCGCTCATTAATAAGTTGACCTTTCCAGATCAGATCGATATTTCCACAGCGGATTCTGCTTTACAACTGCTCCTTGTGCCTCCAGAAAAATTGGCCGGCCCGGCAAAACTCCCGCACGGGATATTCTTAAGTTATCTGAACTGCGTCAAGCACTTTTGGCGGGAAACAGTTATTAAAGTGGTGGCCCGTCTGGCGCAATAGCGGTGATCGGTCAGGTCAAGGCCACTGGCAAAATCAACTTCCTCCGTCGTGCCTTTGAGCCAGAAAGTACAGGAGGATGCACCCGGCACGGAACCTGTAATACTATATTTGGCAAAAGGATAGCAAGCGGCGCGGAAGATGAGGCGCTGCCTTTAATTCCGGGTTCGCTTATGATAGCGCCTGGTAACAACAGTTTGTCGTTCCGCTAAGATTCGCCCCATGTTCTCGCGCAAACGGATGGTCGTAACCATCGGCATTGCATTATTTGTGCTCTTGATTCTGGCGGCGTCGGTAGTTCTACGCCCGATGTTCGGCTATCCTCGGCCGATTAACTATGTCAGATGGCTGGTATGGTCTCGCTCTTACAAGGCCGCGGTCTTGGCAGAGCCGAATGCAGCAAGTGAAGAACTAATGCACATCGAGTGGGATGGATGGGGTTGGGGCGGAGAGGATACAACCGTGTATCTGGTATTCGACCCCTCAGACTCGTTATCAACGGCATCGAGGGAGCGTCGTGCCGGTAAGTTCCACGGTATACCGTGCGAAGTCCCTCCGGTAGAGCGTATGGAGAAGAATTGGTACATGGTTCGGTTTTACACAAACGAGCGGTGGGGCCAACGCAACGCGCTGAATTGCTCCGGGGCCGCAGATTGACTGTTGTAATATCTTCGCCGCCTTCTCATAAGTGATCGGGTACCTTAACTGCTCTGTCGCCGCCCCGGAATCGGCAATAATATAGCAAGCTAATCAGATTTCTCTTGACTTGATTAGCCAAGTGAAATACACTGTGTCCATGAAAGCGGATACAGCAGCAGAACCAAAGACCTTGCAAGAGGCAATCCAGTATTTCTCCGACCCGGATAACTGCCTCGCGTACATGATTCCGCTCACCTTCCCCGGCGGAGTCGTAACTTGCCCGACCTGCGGGCGGACGGATGCCAAGTTCCTCGCGAATCAGCGGCGCTGGCAGTGCAAGAGCGTTCACGCCAAGCGCCAGTTCTCCGCGAAGGTCGGCACGATCTTTGAGGACTCACCGATTCCGCTTGAGAAGTGGCTACCGGCTGTCTGGATGCTGACGAACGCCAAGAATGGTGTTAGCTCTTGGGAAATTCATCGCGCCCTTGGCGTCACGCAAAAGACTGCGTGGTTCATGCTGCATCGGATTCGGTTAGCGATGCAAGACAAGTCCTCCGTGAAACTGGGAAGCGAAGGCGGCCCAACGGAAGTCGATGAGACGTTCATAGGTGGGAGCCTGAGCAATATGCACAGAGCGAAACGGCAACGCTTCAACGCCTACGGCGGAAGCGACCGCAAGGCCATTGTGATGGGATTGCTTGACCGCGATCTCCGCCAGGTACGCGCCAAGGTGATTCCGAACGTGAAGCGCGAGACGCTACAGGCGGAAGTGCTTAATCACGTCAAGTATGGCTCTCGCGTGTACACCGATCAGTGGGCCGGTTACAACGAGCTATGCGAGGACTTCGTGCATGACATGGTGAACCACCTCGAAACCTATGTCAATGGCGCCGTCCATACTCAGGGAATCGAAAACTTCTGGAGCCTGTTCAAGCGGACTCTGCGCGGGACGTATGTTTGCGTAGAGCCGTTCCACTTGCAACGGTATGCCGACGAGCAGGCATTTCGCTTTAACAACCGCGCTACGAAGGACAATCCGCTGAATGACTCGGATCGGTTCGCGCTGGCGCTTTCACAGATCGTCGGCAAGAGATTGAAGTATTCAGAACTGACGGGGAAGGAGGGCGTTCGCGAAGAAGCATTCTAGCCATTATCTACAGAGGGGACCGAAGCGGAAGCTGGCGTAGCTGGTTTCCGCTTTCCTGTCTTGTGTGGGTCGGCTTCGATGCGGCGCTGCAATTCTTCTTTCGATACCGTCATGATCTTTCGCATGGCAGTGTCGAACCTTCGGAACTCTGCTGATCGTCGCGGTTGCACGGCTACATTATTGCACATCTTTCGGCTTCTGTTTTCGCCGAGTCGCTTTCGCTAGTTCCTCTCTAGCCCATTTCTCGTAACGCGGCTCAATTGCTTCTTCGAGGCACTCGATAATGAGCGGGTCAACCTTGCCGTATCCGGCGATGCGCGTGATCTTCGTGTGCAGTTCAAGCGGGATGTATATCGTCTTAGACTTGGTATCGGGAGGCTGTGCCTTTGCCATCGAAGTTCCAATACCTCCAACACCTGTTACATCTCATGTACCTATTGCACTTATTGGTTGACATGTACTTATTGGAGGTGTAAGAAGTGTATGAAGGGTAGAACACCGCACAAGCCTGAATTTGTTGGGCCTGTCGGCTCAATACCGCAATTCGTTGTATATGGGTTGCGCCGCCGGGTTGGAAAGCGTTAGACTGGCGGCCTTTCGTAAAAGTTGATGGGCAATGGCTGGACTCGAACCAGCGACCTCCGCGACCGTCCCCCTGCGACCTTGGGAGGCTTAAAGGGGATGTAGAAATCGCAAGCGCTCTATCCACTGAGCTACATTGCCCACCCCACCTTAGTACCTCAAAACGAGCTAAAGCGCAAGGCAAAACAACAACTTAAGCCGTTACTTATATGGAGACCACCATATATAGTATTACTCAGGGAGTAATTAGCTTCGACTTGTGCTTGCTTTAGCCGTCGCTGCCGAGAACCAAAACAACAGCTATACTGACGAGAGAATCAAGATGCACCGTCTTCTCGCTACGCTCTGTATTGTCATCCTCATTGGGGGCATCGCTCACACTCCTTCTCTATCTGCACAAGACGGCGGCGCAGTCAAAGGAATTGTAGTCGACCAAGACGGTGAGCCAATCGCGCACGCCACGGTGCGCCTTTTGAATGAAAAATGGGCCGGTGGCCCTAGGGCTAATAGAGTAATCGAAACCAACAACCAGGGAGAGTTTGCAATGACGGGCGTGCCTTGGGGAAACTACGCGGTGCTGGCAGACAAGGAAGAAGATGCTTACCCCGACACTGAGTTGACTTTTTATAGTAACGGCACCGCTCCTAGGGTCATGATTGGATCAAGTCTTCCTATTCCTTACGTAACAGTTAAGCTCGGCCCCAAGGCTGGATTTTTGGAAATAACTTCGGCGACAAACACCGATACTGGAGCTGCTGTCCGCTCTGCGACGCTCACCCTCCGTCGAGCCGATAACCCGGAGTTTTTTGTCACGATGTCGGCTGTTGGGCCTCCCCCGATTCCAATTCCTTCCGGCACGGATGTCACCGTCGAGGTCAGCGCCCCTGGATATAGATCGTGGACTCTATTGGGCAATGACGGTAAGCCTGAGAGAATGCGACTGACGCCGGGCGAAATTCGCAAGATGAGTGTTCAGATGCAGCCCGAAGCCCGATGAAGCGCACGGCAGGGCAAGTTTTTAGCAGATTTGATTAGCCAAAGATATTAGTGCCCCGGAATCTTAGTCAATCTCACTCAACTTCGCCCCCGAACTTTGTTCCACGCTGTTATAATCAACACAATTCATGACACGAAAGCGTTTGATCCGCTCTACTACAGTACTTTGCATTCGCCGGGATGGAAAGGTGGTTATGGCCGGAGACGGCCAAGTCACCCTCGGGGAAGGCGTCATCAAGCATACGGCCCGCAAGATTCGCCGCCTGTATCAGGACAAGATCCTCGCCGGCTTTGCCGGTTCCACCGCCGACGCGTTTTCGCTCTTCGCCCGCTTCGAGTCGAAGCTGGAGCAGTACCACGGCAACCTGGGCCGCGCTGCCGTCGAGCTGGCCAAGGACTGGCGCACCGACAAGATGCTGCGCTCGCTGGAAGCCCTGCTGCTGGTCGCCGACCAGGGCCAGACCTTCCTTATCAGCGGACAGGGCGACGTGATCGAGCCGGACTCGGGCATCGCGGCCATCGGCAGTGGAGGCCCATACGCCATCGCCGCGGCCACGGCGCTGTTCGAGCATACTGCCCTGCCACCGCGCGCCATCGCCGAAGAGGCAATGAAGATCGCGGGGAAAATTTGTATCTACACCAATGACAAGATCACGATTGAGGAGTTGTGAGAGCAGCAGGTGGAAGCCCGAAGGGCGAAAGTAAATTAGCCCAGCGCGGAAGCGCTGGGTTAGGTCGTAAATAGAACCCGAGTCCCTTCGGAGACGGCAGAACCGCAGATCCCGCAATTCCGCTGCGGTTCGCTCGGGATGACAATCATGGGACGTGAACGTCCTAACTGACAACTGACAACTGAGAACTGACAACTAATTATGGCACTCTATCTTCCCGCAACCGCCGATGAAGAACACGTCGCACTCGACGAGCTTACACCGCGAGAAATCGTGCGCGAGCTCGACAAATATGTTGTAGGCCAGAACCAGGCGAAGCGCGCCGTCGCCATTGCCTTGCGCAATCGCATGCGCCGCCAGAAGCTTTCCGCCGAGCTGGCCGAAGAGGTCATTCCCAAGAACATCATCATGATCGGGCCCACCGGCGTGGGCAAGACTGAGATCGCCCGCCGTCTGGCCAAGCTGGCCAACTCTCCTTTCATGAAGGTCGAAGCCTCGAAGTTTACCGAGGTCGGCTATGTGGGCCGCGACGTGGAATCAATGATTCGCGATCTGGTTGAAATCGCCATCGACATGGTGCGCGAGGAGAAGCTGGAAGACGTCGCCGACAAGGCCGAGATGAACGCCGAAGAGCGTCTCCTCGACCTGTTATTGCCGTCGATGCCGGCGCAGGTGCCACCGAAGCCCAGTCCCGACCAGCAGCAGATCGGCTTCAACATCAATAGCGAGCCGCTCCTTGCCGGCGAACCCGGCTCGCGCACTCGCGAGAAACTTCGCCAGCAGTTGCGTGAGGGCAAGCTTGACGAGCGCATCGTCGAACTCGATGTCCGTGAAAAATCGATGCCCGCCTTCGAAATCATCTCCAACCAAGGCGTCGAGGAGATGGACGTCAACATCAAGGACATGCTGCCCAACATCTTTGGCCAGCGTACCAAGAAGCGGAAGATGAACGTCGCCGAAGCCTTCGAGTATCTGATCCAGGAAGAAGAGCAGCGCCTGGTCGATATGGACCAGGTCACTCGCATCGCCGTCGAGCGCGTGGAAAATTCCGGCATCATCTTCCTCGACGAGATCGACAAGATCGCCGGCCGCGAGGGCGGCCACGGTCCCGACATTTCGCGCGAAGGCGTGCAGCGCGACATCCTGCCCATCGTCGAGGGCACCACGGTGAACACGCGCTACGGCATGGTGCGCACCGATCACATTCTCTTCATCGCCGCCGGCGCATTCCACGTCTCCAAACCCAGCGACCTGATCCCCGAATTGCAGGGCCGCTTCCCCATTCGCGTGGAGCTGCAATCGCTGACCGTCGAGGACTTCATCAAGATCCTCACCGAACCGAAGTCGTCGCTCACCAAGCAATACATCGCCTTGCTCGACACCGAAGGTCTGCGCCTGGAGTTCACTCCGGAAGCGCTGGCCGAGGTTGCGAACTTTGCGTTTCGCGTGAACGAAGGTACGGAGAACATCGGCGCTCGCCGCCTGCACACCATCATGGAGAAGGTGCTGGACGTCATCAGCTTCGAAGCGCCCGACATGAAGGAAAAGCACGTCGTCGTCGACGCCGACTACGTCCGCAACACCCTGACTGACATCGTGAAGGACCAGGATTTGTCGCGGTATATTTTGTAACTAATCACAGAGGCACAGAGTTTCGTTGAAGGGGCCCGGCTTTAGCTTGCGCCGAGGCGGCATTCCCATAAAAACTGTCATCCCGAGGAGGGCTTCCAGCCCGACGAGGGATCTGCGGTTCGCGGTAGTGGCAGGATCATGTATTCCTCATCGATGTAGCGGTCGCCGACCTTCAGCGCCCTGCTTTCCTCGCCCCACGTTGTGAAGCCAAGCGACCGATACAGCGCGACGGCGGCAGCCTGCGTCGTGGCGACACTGATTAGGATTTGCTCGACGCCCTGAATTTTTGTGGCGCGATCCAGAACCGCCTGCATCAATCTTCGGCCCACGCCCTTGCCGCGTATCTCCGCCTTCAGATAAACGCCCCAGATGCGGCCCTTGTGTCGCATTTTCGGCTGAGTTTCGCGCGCAAAGCCGGCGGTGCCGACTAGTTTTCCATCGGCAAATGCTCCCATCACAAAGTTGTTTGCGGGATCGGCGGCCAGACGCCGGCGAATTTCGTCGCGACTGAGCTTGAGATGATCTTCGACGGACGAGCTGAAGGCAGTAGGGTCACGTTCGAGCGCCTCCAATCGGCAGCTCCAATAAGCCTCCACATCATCGGCTGTAAGCGCTCGAATTTCGATTTCGGTCATTTAGGGATTTGACGCGAGCGAATTCACCACGGAGTTCACGGAAGAAATACTTTACAAGGCTCCGTGCCCACCGTGTCTCCGTGGTGAATGACTTTCGACAGCGGAATCAGTGGCGTTGTGCTCAGTCCTCCCCCACCCTCAGCACCGCCAGAAACGCCTCCTGCGGAATGTCCACCCGCCCGATGCGTTTCATGCGCTTCTTGCCTTCTTTCTGCTTCTCCAGCAGCTTGCGCTTGCGGCTGATGTCGCCGCCGTAGCATTTGGCGATGACGTTCTTGCGCATCGCAGCCACGGTTTCGCGCGCGATGACTTTCGCGCCAATCGCAGCCTGGATCGCGACTTCAAACATCTGCCGCGGAATCAGTTCCCTCATCTTCGATACCAGCGCGCGTCCGCGATCGTACGCGAAGTCCTTATGCACGATAATCGACAGCGCATCGACGGGATCGCCGGAAACAAGAATGTCCAGCTTCACCATCGGCGACTCCCACGCTCCGGCCAGGTGATAGTCCAGTGAAGCATAACCGCGCGACACCGTCTTCAGCTTGTCGTAGAAGTCCAGCACAATCTCATTCAGCGGCAACTCGTAGGTCAGCATCACGCGCGTGGAGCTGACGTACTCGAACGCTTTCTGCTTGCCGCGCTTGTCTTCTACCAGCTTCAGAATTCCGCCAACGTATTCCTCATTGGTCAGGATGGTCGCCAGGATCACCGGCTCTTCGATCTTCATAATCTCGCTGGGATCGGGCCAGCGCGACGGATTGTCCACTTCGGTTACCGTGCCATCGGTCAGCGTGATCTTGTAGCGCACGCTCGGCGCGGTGGTGATCAGGTCAAGGTTGTACTCGCGCTCCAGCCGCTCCTGAATGATCTCCATGTGGAGCAGGCCGAGGAAGCCGCAGCGGAATCCGAAGCCCAGCGCCACCGAACTCTCGGGCTCGAAGAAGAACGACGAATCGTTGAGCCGCAACTTCTCGAGCGCTTCACGCAACAACGTGTGCTCGTGCGCGTCCACGGTGTAGATTCCGGCGAAGACCATCGGCTTCAGCTCTTCGAAGCCAGGCAGCGGCTCGATCGCCGGATGATGGTCATCGGTAATGGTATCGCCGATTTTCGTGTCGGCAACATTCTTGATGTTGGCGATCAGGAAGCCCACTTCGCCGCCCGAGAGCTGATCCACTTCCACCGGCTTGGGCGTGAGCACGCCCAGCGTCTCCACATCGAAGGTGCGGCCATTCGACATCAGGCGAATGCGCTGGCCTTTACTGATCGTTCCTTGAATGACGCGCGCCAGCACCACTACGCCGCGATAGGAATCGAACCACGAATCGAAGATCAACGCCTGGAGTTGATTGGCGGCGCGGCCTACCGGCGGCGGGATAAGCTTGACGATTGCTTCCAGCACCTCGGGCACGCCCTGCCCCGTCTTGGCGCTGATGGCCAGCGCGTGCGACGCGTCCAGCCCCACCGCGCTCTCGATCATCTCCTTGGTGCGCTCGATGTCGGCGCTAGGCAAATCAATTTTGTTGATGACGGGAATGATCTCCAGCCCGTTGTTGATGGCGATGTAAGCGTTGGCCAGCGTCTGCGCTTCCACGCCCTGTGACGCATCGACCACCAGCAGCGCGCCCTCGCACGAGGCCAGCGAGCGCGAGACTTCATAGCTGAAGTCCACATGCCCGGGCGTGTCGATAAGGTTGAGCTGGTACGTCTTGCCATCGGCCGCGGGATACATCATGCGGACCGAGTGCGCCTTGATGGTGATGCCGCGCTCGCGCTCCAGGTCCATCGTGTCCAGCACCTGGGCCTCCATCTCGCGCGCCGTCAGCGAGCCGGTCAGCTCCAGCAGACGGTCGGCAAGCGTGCTCTTCCCATGATCGATATGGGCGATGATCGCGAAATTTCGGATGAGTGAGGGATCCATGCGAGCGGCGGAGCGCTACTTTGATTCTAACAGGCGAAATGAAACATCGATTTCGTAGCGGGCCTTCGTCGGCAGCAGGGAACATCCTGCCGATGACTTTGATGGAGCATGAGCGTTGCGCCCGTCTAGCTGCCTTTGTCGTACAGGTCCGATTCGGACAGAACAGCCCCTGCGGCGCTCGTCTGCCCGGCGCGATGCGCTGCTCCGAACATCGCTCCGCGAGCCTGCACTGCCGGAGCAAATCGCAGAAATCCAATCGGCCGGGGGACGTCGTCGTAGATCGCCTCCATGCCGCCTTTCATCAGGTACGTCTCGTGCCAGAACCCGGTTCCTCCTGAATTCCTCAAGAACGCCTTCCACCACTCCCTATGCGGCTCGGACCGCGACCAGGCCAGCAGCGACTCCATATCTCGCCAGTATTGCCGCATGCCTACATGGGGCGGAAACATCAAATAGATAATCACCTCATGCAGAAGAAGTCCTGCCGGTTGCGCTTCCACCGATGCGGTGATTTTCGGACCGAAGCCCAACAGGGTCTTCAATCCGGTAAGCCGGTTCACGCGCATGCCCAGGTAAATGACAACGAGTTCGGGATAATGCGAGAGGTCCACAGTTCGTCGATCCACTTTGGTTGCCATCCAAGAAAGGATTCACGAATGGGCGAGCAGGATTCTGTGCTGATCACGTTTTCGTAACCGGAAGACGCAGTCCAGATGGCAGGCGTCACGCAGGGAGATTACGTGTTCGCACGCTGACCTCATAGCCGTCTTCGTCGGAGTGCAGCACCTCGCGCCAGGAAGTTTCCCCTGCCTGCCCTAACCTGTCGCCTTCGTTCGGCGAATGGGCGGGAGACATTGTTCGAGGGGCGGGATGCAAGCTCGCTTGCACCATAAGCCTCGGATCCTTTGCCGGCACCTGCATCGTCAGCACACCATCCGCATATCTCGCATCCGCCGAGCGCTCGCCGTCGGTAACGTATTGCTTGCGCAACTGCAGTAGCTGTCTGTACCAATCCAGCATTTCACGATTCCCTGCGCCGTCCGCCCAGGTAAGCTTCGACCGGTCGAAGGTCGCGGGGTCTTCCGGATCAGGTACTTCGTTGAAATCGAAATCCTTGAACTCTCTGCGGCGTCCTTCGCTGACGGCCTTCTTCAGCGCCGGATCCTGAAAGTCCGCGAAGAACTGAAATGGCTCAGCCTCGTCGTACTCCTGCCCCATGAAGAGCAGCGGCGTATGCGGCGCGAGCAATAACAGTGCCGCCGCCAGCTTGCGGACGCCTCTCGGGACCAGCGCCGTCAGCCGCTCGCCCTTGGCGCGGTTGCCGATCTGGTCGTGATTCTGGATGCAAATAACATTCGCCGGCAGCGGAACGTCTGTCGCGCTTGTTCCTCGTGGCGCATCCCAGTAGCGAAAGTGCTGGCCCTGGAAGACGTAGCCTTCCCGCAGGGCGCGCGCAATCTGCTCGGGATCGCCGAAGTCCCGGTAATAACCTTGGCGCTCGCCGGTGAAGAAGGCGTGGACCGCATGATGGAAGTCGTCGCTCCACACCGCGTCGAGGCCGTATCCACCGTCGCTTGCCAGTTTCACGTAACGTGTATCGTTCTCGTCGGTCTCGGCGATCACGTAAGCCGTGCGATTCAACTCGCTCGCCAACTCCTGCACCCGCTCCTGAATCTCCGCCACAATGTGCTTCGGCGAATCGTCCTTGATGGTCTGCACCGCATCCAACCGCAAGCCGTCGAGGTGATATTCGTGAATCCAGTGCAGCGCGTTCTCGACGACGTACCGGCGCACGTGCACGCAGCCGTCGCAGTCGTAGTTGATCGCATCGCCCCAGGGAGTTTGGTGATGCGCGGTGAAGTACGGCCCGAACTTCGGCAGGTAATTTCCTTCCGGCCCGAGATGGTTGTATACGACATCGAGCACAACGGCCAAACCAACGGAATGTGCAGAGCCGACCAGCCGCTTCAATCCATCCGGGCCGCCGTAGTTCGCCTGCACCGCGTAAGGCGAGACGCCATCGTATCCCCAATTGCGCGCCCCGGGACAGGCTGCTACCGGCATGATCTCGATCACGGTGATGCCGAGCCGCTTCAGGTATTCCAGTTTGCCGATGACGCCGTCGAACGTGCCGTCGGGAGTGAAGGTGCCGACGTGCAGCTCATAGATGACATAATCCCGCAGAGCGAGCCCGCGCCATTCGTCATCGCTCCAGCGAAAGGCCGCTGGATCGACGATCTCAGTTGTACCGTGCACACCATCCGGCAGAAACCGTGATACGGGATCAGGGACAACCGTGCCGTCAGCAAGAACGTAGGTATAGCGATCGCCCGCTGATGCCGTAGCGATGCCGACGAAATCTTCACCGTCGCGGCGCATGGACAAGTTTTGCGGCGCAGCGCTAGCGCGCCGGAGACGCAGCGTGATCTCACGCTGCCACGGCGCCCACACGCGAAACTCCACCTGCCCGTCCTTTAGGGTGGCTCCATACGGCAAAGGCTGTGTCACAGTCTTCACGCCACATCAGACGTGGGAACAGCCCATAGGGATGCATTGCCTCAGACAACCGATAAAATCGGAGAGCATGCTGATCCTCGCTTCCGCCTCGCCCCGCCGCGCCGAACTGCTGCGCAACGCCGGAATTCCCTTCGCCGTCGTCCCGGCTCATGTTCGCGAAGAGCTGCTGCCCAATGAGATGCCGCTGGATTATGCGCAGCGCCTGGCGCGCGACAAAGCTTCGGCCATTTTCGCGAGCCATCCCGAAGATGCCGTGCTGGGCGCCGACACCGTGGTAGTTGTTGACGAACATCTGCTGGAGAAGCCGGCCCACGCTGAAGACGCGGCCCGCATGTTGCGTCTGCTCTCAGGCCGGACGCACCAGGTGATCACCGGCGTCTGCGTCTTAGCCAAGGGATTTGAGCGAAGCGTGGCCGAGGTAACACAAGTCACGTTCAGCGAACTTTCCAACGATGAGATCGCGGCCTACGTCCGAACCCGGGAGCCGATGGACAAGGCGGGCGCCTACGCCATACAAGGCATCGCCTCGCGCTGGGCCGAGCGCATCGAAGGCTGCTATTTCAATGTTGTGGGATTGCCGATGCCGCGGGTCTATCAGCTATTGCAAGCCGCCGAAGCGGCCACGCGGAAGATATTGCTGTAGGGCAACTCTGACTAGGTTTGGTTTTTCGGAGGGGACGGCCTTCAGAGACTGTGTCGCAACCGGCCGAAGAATTTTGCGGTGGGATAAACTGCCCGAAAGCCGATCAAACCAGCCGCGAAGCGGCGGCAGTGCAGTTAGCCCGGCGCGTGAGCGCCGGGTAAAGCGGGAAATTGAACTGAGCCGCGGAGCGGCGACACCGGTTGCGACACAGTCTCTTCAGGCCGTCCGACGAATGCAGCAAAATCAATGTTGGCTTTAGCCGCAGCGGGCTTCGCCGCGACTTGATCAGGATCTCCCTGGATCAATTTCAAGTGCGGCACAGGTTGCTACTTCTTCTCATCCGGCGTGGTCGTGGTGGGCGGAGTGGACGTCGTCGTGGTAGTGGTGGTATCAGGTTTATTGCCTTCGTTCATCGACGACTTGAAATTGCGAATGCCTTCCCCTAACCCTTTGCCCAAGTCACCCAACTTCTTCGGCCCAAAGATGAGCAGAACAATTACCAGGATCACCAGTAAGTGCATGGGCTGGAATAGACCTTCCATAAACCCTCCCTCAACCCGGCCCGGTGCGTCAGCGATCAGGCAACGGACAACAAGTTTCTAAGCAGATTCTAGGCTTTTGGCAAGGGACGCGTCAAAAAGTCCTCGAATGCGCTCACCTATTCAATCGCCTGAATCAACCCGGCCAGCAGCGCCGCTCGGCGGGGCAATTCCGTGGCGATCACGTGTTCGTGCGCGGCGTGCGCGCCATCGCCTACGGCTCCCAAACCATCCAGCGTTGGAATACCGATGCCTGCGGTGAAGTTGCCGTCCGAGCCGCCGCCCACCGCGACCTCGCGCAGTCCGAATCCCAGTGCCCGCGCGATGGTGCGCGCCAGCTCAAACAGCGCAACAACCTGCTCCGTCCGCTCCAGCGGCGGACGGTTGATGCCGCCTTTGATCTCCAGCTGGCAATGCGGATTGACTGGGCGAAGCTCGCGGACACGGCGCTCCATCTCCACACCGTGATCTTTGTGCGCCACCCGAAGATCCAGTTCGGCGACCGCTTCGCCGGCGACGACGTTTGTGCGCGTGCCTCCGCGAATGACGCCGACGTTCAAGGTGACGCCGCGCTCCAGGTCGGTCAGCCGCGAGATGGCCTGAATCTGATGCGCCAGTTCGACAATCGCGCTTTGGCCCTTTTCGAAATCGAGTCCGGAATGCGCCGGCGTTCCTGTCACCTTCAGGGTGAATGAACCCACTCCCTTGCGTGCGGTCTTCAACGCACCGCCCGGTCCCGCGGGCTCGCAGACCAGCACCGCAGCGCACTGCTTCGCCAGCTTTTCCGTGATGGCGCGCGAACTGGCGCTGCCCATCTCTTCGTCCGACACCAGCAACACCTTCACCGGACGCGGCAGGCCACCCGCTGTTTCGCGCAGCGCCCACAGGGCGAACATCATCTGCACGATGCCGCCCTTCATGTCGAAAACTCCCGGCCCATATAGCCGCCCGCGCTCGTGTCGCCACGGCATCTTCTGCAGCGTTCCCGCGTCGTACACCGTGTCGAAGTGTCCAAGCAACAGCAACGGCGCGCGTCGGCTCGCTCCGGCGAAGTTCACTTGCAGGTGATTACCGGCCACCTTCTGGCGGTGAATCCTGATCTCGCCGCTCAGACACGCGAACTCGCTGGCCAGGTGAGCACATAGTTCGTCGCAGGCGCGCTTGTCCTGAGTGGGCGACTCGCGCACAACCACCTCGCGCACGCTGGCGATCATCTCGTCCTGGCGCGCCGTGAGCCAGGGTAGAATCTCGTTAAGGTTAGAGTCAGCTCGCTTCGATTTGCGCATGTTTTGTCCGCGACACACGGATTATGAATCTGTTCACCCTGCTAAAATTCGCCCTGCGCCCACCATCTGCAATCGTCAAATGTATAATCGTGGTTCTCACCATCGTCCATGAGTGATCCGGCCCATTCCGCACCTGCGAGCAGTCAAGATCTCCAGCTCAACATCGGCGAGCTGATGAAGCTGCTGCCGCATCGCTATCCCATGCTGCTGCTTGATCGCGTGGTGGAGATGGTCCGCACCAAGCGTATCGTCGCCATTAAGAATGTTACGATCAACGAGCCGTTTTTCAGCGGACATTTTCCCGAATATCCCATTATGCCGGGCGTGCTGATCGTGGAAGCCATGGCGCAGGCCGGCGCGGCGCTGCTGTTCACCGAAGTTCTCGACCGCGACAACAAGCTGCTGGTCTTCACCGGAATTGAGCGCGCGCGCTTTCGCCGCCCGGTCACGCCCGGCGATCAGCTGCGCATCGAAGTCGACGTCCTCGCCTTTCGCGGAACCGCCGGCCGCCTGCAAGGCAAGGCATACGTCGACGGCAAAGTCGCCTGCGAGGCGGTGGTCACCTGCCGACTGCTCGATCGGAAGCCCAAACGAAATACCGAGGCAGCCGAGCCTGAACCGGCAGAGCACGTCTCATCACCGCAAGCATGAGTATCCATCCGACGGCGATTGTCGATCCTTCCGCAAAGATTCCCACGTCCTGCAACATTGGGCCGTACTGCATCGTACACGCCGGGGTTGAGTTGGGCGAGCATTGTGAGCTGGTGGCGAACGTCGTGCTCGGTGGCCCCAGCCGCCTTGGCAGCCACAACAAGATCTATCCCTTCGCCGCGCTGGGCATGGACCCGCAGGACATCACGTATGCGGGCGAGCCCACGCGCCTTGAGGTCGGCGACCACAACGTCATCCGCGAGTATGTCACCATCACTCGGGGAACAGCCAAGGGCGGCGGCGTCACGCGCGTTGGCAGCTACACCCTCATCATGGCGTACGCGCACGTAGGACACGACTGCGTCATCGGCGATCATTCCATGCTGATCAACGCGGCCACTCTCGCGGGACACGTTGCGGTGGAGGAGTGGGCGGTGGTGGGCGCGCTCTGCCCGGTGCACCAGTATGTGCGCATCGGCGCGCACTCCTACATTGGAGGAGGCACGACGATCACGCAGGATGTGCTGCCGTACTCCATGACCAGCGCCGAGCGCGAGACCCATGCTTACATGCTGAACAAAGTTGGCCTGCAACGCCGCGGATTCTCGACTGAGCGCATCGCTGCGCTGCATCATGCGTTTAAGGTGTTGCTGGCGTCGAAGCTCAACACCTCGCAGGCGGTGGAGAAGTTGCGCTCTCAAGGCGCGCAGGGCGAAGACGTGGAAGCGCTGCTGAAGTTCATCGAGAGCTCGCAACGCGGAATCATCAAGTAGAAGCTAGCGCCTGGTGGTCAGTGGATAGTGAAAAACAGAACAGCGACAATCGAGTCCAGCTTGCGGGACGGAAGATGATAGCCCAGCGCTTCAGCGCTGGGTGAGCAGATTATTTAGGATGCGAGTGCCGTAGGCACGGCACACGAAGCACAGAGAATATCGACACCGACTGATGACTGACTTGCCTGATCGAATCGGCTTAATTGCGGGCAATGGGAAGTTTCCTCTTCTCGTGCTGGATGCTGCGCGCTCGAAGAGTTTGCAGGTCGTCGTCGCTGCGATCAAGGAAGAGGCTTTTCCCGAGATCGAGCAGCACGGCGCGTCCGCCGTTTATTGGTTATCGCTGGGCGAGCTGTCCAAGCTCATCGAAACTTTCAAGCAGGAAAATATCAGTCGTGCGATTATGGCCGGCCAGGTCAAGCACAGGCAGATCTTCAGCAGCATTAAGCCGGACTGGCGGCTGGCCAAGCTATTGCTCTCGCTTACCACGCGCAACACCGACTCGCTGATCGGCGCGGTCAGCAAGGTCCTGGCCGACGAAGGCATCACGCTGATGAATTCAACGGAATTACTGGAGCCGATGCTGGCAGCCGATGGCGTGCTCACGGTGCGTGCGCCCAGCGACTCCGAGCGAACGAACATCACCTACGGGCACGCCGTTGCCGATCATCTGTCGCGCTTCGACATTGGGCAGACTGTGGTCATCGCCGAGGCGGCCTGCATCGCGGTGGAAGCGATGGAAGGAACCGACGCGACCATCCTGCGCGCCGGCGAGATCATGAAGTCGCCGGCGCTGGGCAAGGAGCCTTCAACTTTGAGCCGCGCGCTGACCGTGGTGAAGGTCGCCAAGCCGAATCAGGACATGCGCTTCGATGTGCCAGTCGTGGGACTGCGCACCATCGAGACGATGAAGCAGGCGGGGGCGACTTGCCTGGCGCTGGATGCGGGACGGTGTCTGCTGCTGGACAAGGAAGCCATGCTGACAGCAGCGAACGAGGCGGGCATTTGCATTATCGCCGAGACGCCGGTACACCACATCCCGCATCACGGTGGATAAGACCCGAAAAGCAGATCCCTCGTCGGGCTGAAGCCCTCCTCGTGATGACAAGCCCACACCGGCGCAGCGGAAGCCGCGCCCCTTAAAGTCCTGTGTGCCGCCCCTGAAGGGGCTCAATTTTGATAGTGCAGTCTACCCAGCGCTGAAGCGCTGAGCTATGATCTTCCGTCCCGCAAAGTGGGGACTCGAGCGGCGCCATTCGAAACTTATTCGCGCACACGCGCGGAGATGCGAGGATGCCAACAGCGCAGGAGAGGTTCTAGTCTATTTAGCGGTGATCAATTCCCGAAGCATCTTCGATAACTCCTCGGGATTTTCGACGGGCGGCTGGCAGGCGAAATTTGTACACACGATCGCCACCGACTTCTTCTCCTTTAGCGCAGGCAGACTCGGGACGGTTTCTGCCAGCACCGGCGGCAGGTTCTGCGCCACGGCTTCGCTGTCAGTGAGATGCACCACCGATTTGTTGACGGCGAACGGAGCGATCGCGGCTTGCAGGAGCGCCGCTGCGTTGTCATCTTCACCAATCACGACCACCTGCGTGTGCGGCCGCGACAGCCAGGTCGCGGCGATCCCATAAGTGCCCGCGTAGATGCCGAACTGCTCGGCAGCTCCGGCGAAGGCTGCCAGCGTGAGCTCGGCGGTTTCGCGGTACTTCGCGTCATTGGTATAGGCGTGCAGTCTTAGGAGCGCAATCGCGGCGCTGGGATTTCCGGCTGGCGTTGGTGCATCCTGAAACGGCTTGCGCCGGGTGGAAAGCACGCCGAGTTGGAGCTTGTCTTCCAGCGACGCTTCAGTATCGAAGAAGCCGCCGGATTTGGAATCCGCGAAGCGCGTGATCATCTGGTCCGCAATACTTCGCGCGAAATTGAAATAGCTGATGGCACCCGTGACCTCGTAGGCATCGAGGCAAGCCAGCACGGTGAAGGCGTAGTCATCCAGCATGCCGCGGATGAAGCGCTTGCCGGCACTGGGGTCGGCGTAGGCGATGACGTGAGCCAGGCCGCGGCCGTCGTCCCAGGCCTCCGACAGGATGCGATCGAGCGAGCGCAGTGCGAACTTGCGCGCGTTATCAAGGCGCAGCACCTGCGCCGCCTGTAAGTATGCCGAGACGCACATCGCGTTCCAGTTCACGTAAACCGTCTTGTCCACGAACGGTGTGGGACGCTGCGAACGCGCGGCGTACAGCTTCGTCTTGGCCGAGGCCAGGAGGTCGAGCGCCTTGGCGACATCAACGCCCATGCGCGAGGCAACCTCTTCCGGCATCGCCCGCAACCACAACACATTCTTGGCGGAATTGTGGTGCATCTCGCCGGTCTGCTCGATGTCGTAATGCAGAGCGGCGGCCTCGAATTCGTCATCGGTCAGAACGGCTTTGGCCTCATCGCGCGTCCAGGTGAAGTAATCGCCATCGTCGTCAAGGTCGATATCGGCATCCTGCGAGGCGTAGAAGCCGCCATGGGCGCGGTCGCTGAGCCACTCGTCCATCCAGCGGATGATGTCGCGCGCCACGTGCGCGTAGAACTCGAAGCCGAAGACCTGGTAGCCGTGCACGTAGTTCTTCAGCAGCTCGGAATTGTCGTACGCCATTTTTTCGAAGTGCGGGACGGTCCAGTGCTCGTCGACTGAATAACGATGAAAGCCGCCGGCAAGTTGGTCATACACGCCACCCTGCGCCATCTTGGTCAGCGTGGTGGTGACGACGGTAGCGACCCGCTCCTCGCGGGTGCGAACGTACCAGTCCATCAGCAGATCGAGCGCGGCAGGATGAGGAAACTTGGGCGCGCTACCGAAGCCGCCGTTCTTCTCATCGAAGATGGGCAGCGCCGACTGCACCATGACGCCGACCAGGCGCGGGGAAAACTCGGTTTGCTGGCTGGCGAAGCTCTCCGCATTGCTCAGCACGTTCATGGCTTCGTCGGCGGACTTCAGCACCTCGTCGCGGCGCTCGCGATAGGCATCGGCAATGGCCAGCAGAATTTTCGTGAAGCTTGGCCGTCCCCACTGATCGACCGGCGGAAAATACGTGCCACCGTAAAATGGGTGGCCATCGGGCGTGAGGAAGACGGTGAGCGGCCAGCCGCCGGTACCGGAGATGGCCGAGACCGCAAGCTGATAGCGGCTGTCCACGTCGGGACGCTCGTCGCGATCGACCTTCACGGCGATGAACTCGCGGTTAATAATGGCAGCGGTTTCCGCGCTCTCGTAGGACTCGCGGTCCATGACGTGGCACCAGTGACACCACACCGCGCCGATGTCGAGCAGGATGGGCTTGTTCTCGCGTTGCGCGGCGGCGAAAGCTTCCTCACCCCACTCGTGCCACTGGATGGGCTGATGCATGGCCGAGCGAAGATAGGCGGACGACGCGTGCGCTAAAGAGTTGGTAGCTTCCGGCATGAGGATTCAGTCTAGCAGGGAGAATCGGAAGACGCGCGGCGATGGATATCAGGGCCGATCGGTGGACGATGACGGTGGAAACTTCTCCAGGTATGCTTTCAGAACCTCGTCCGGCTCGGCAAAATAGAACAGCATAGTGATGAGCCGATTTCCACTCACCCAAATGTAAGTGCCATTCTGCCCATTGGTGTAAGTGCCATTCTGCCCAATGGCCGCCTCGGTTGCATGACCATAGATGCGGCTGCCAAACTTAACCGGTCTTGCAGGATTGGCTAAGTTTATTTGGTCCCCCTGTTCGAAAATCTCGTATTGTGCCCAGGCGGCATTTGGATATTCTTTGATTTGCACGTCTACAACGGAACCGGTCTTCCCCATCGTGGGTGCGCCGGGAAGGGCATATCGGACGCTATAGTACTTAGCTGCCGGAGGTTGCACCGTCGTTCCCGAGTACGGGCGCTGCGGTACGTACTCGCCGAGTTGATGCAGGACCAGCATCTGCTGGGTGACCGGCTGAGCCTTTAGCTGATCTTCCATCGACGTCTTTTCCGGCGGTGGAAACTTCTCCAGGTATGCCTTTAGAATCTCGTCTGGCTCAGCTGAAGAGAACGACACAATGATGAGCCGATTCTTACTCGCCCAAGTGTAAGAGCCATTCTGTCCAATGGCCGCGTCAGTTGCATCACCATAGATGCGAAAGCCAAACTTAACCGGTCTTGCAACGTTGGCCAAATTCAGGCCGGGCGCGTGTTGGAAAATTCCGTATTGTGCCCAGGCAGCATTGGGATACTCATCAACTTGCACTTCGACTGTAGGCCCGAATCTCCATCGACTCGGGGGTACGGCCGGAGCGGCATACTTAACCGAATAGGTCTGCTTTGCCGGAGCGTTCGGACTGGACGGCTTGATACCCTTGGGCTCCCCTGGGGCGCCATGGGACACTGTCTTTAACGCGCGTGCGCCGCCCGGAACGTATTCGCCGAATTGATGCAGGATCAGCATCTGCATGGGCGCTACCAACTGAACCTCCCGCAGATTTTCCAGCGACGGCTGTTCGGGATGCTGGTTCGCCACACTTTCCAGCGATGGCATTTCTGCGGATGGAAACCTTTCCAGGTATGCCTTCAGAATCTTGTCCGGGTCAGCAGAATAGAACCAGAGAGCGATAAGCCGATTTCCACTCAGCCAAGTGTAAGAGCCATGCCGCCCTTCGGCCGCATCCGTTGCTTGACCATAGACGCGATTGCCAAACTTAACCAGTCTGGATGATTTGGCTAAATCTAAACCGTTCGCGAGTTGGAAGATCTCGTATCGTGCCCAGGCAGCATTGGGATACTCAGTCACTTGCAATTGCACGTTCACCGGGCCCGTCTTCCGAAAGGTGGCTGCGCCCGGAAGGGCATATGTGACCAAATAGACCGTAGTTGCGGGAGCCTTCGGGATTGGCTCCGGACGCACGCCGCTTGGGACGTATTCGCCGAACTGACGCACGATCAGCATCTTCTCAGGCGCTACCAGCTGAATCTCCGGCAGATTTGCCAGCGACGGCCTTTCGGGAAGTTGGTTTGGCAGATTTTCCGCCGGTGGCTTTTCGGCTGGTTGGTTCGGCATCGGTGGCCGTTCGGCGAGGTGTTTCTTGTAAGCGCGCTGCCACTCGGCACTCTGATAGCGCTGAGGAAACTCCCTGAGAGAAAACTTCCAAAATACGAGCGCAGCGGCTGCGAAGAGGGCGATTCTGGCGATGCGCGTGGCCCGATTGGAGGCAAACACCGGAGGTACAGCGGAACCGGCCGTCGCCTCCACCGGCTGGCCCGAGAATAGCCAGCCTATGGCAAGGCCCATGCCCGCCTGCCAAACCAGGTAGAGCGAGTAATAATAGCCTGTATCGGCAGTACCCGGAGAAGCTAGAAGTTCCTTCTGTCCCATCGCGGTAACAATCTGTACGCCGAGGGACGGCCCGGTTGCCCACCCGAGCGCGCCGAGAGCCCCACCCGCCGGGGACCACATCAGGGCCTGCAAGAAGTTGCGAAATACACTCTTTTCGGCAGAAAAGAAGAGAAGAGCCGCCAGCAATACGACGAATGCGCCGACAGTGCCGCCCAACACGAACGCCAACACCGGGGTTCCTGCAATAGAGCCCGTGTCCATGCTTCGAAAAAACGGGCTATACATGGACGAGCTGGCGGTCGTGAACCACGCAAGAATGTAAGCAGCAGTGGAGGCGAGGACGAACCCTATCGATCCAAAGACAGATCTGCGGCGGGGAAAGACCCAGAAGTAAACGCAGAGAACAATCCCAAAAATGCCGGCAGCAGAAAAAAGGTCTCCAAACAGCGCACTAATGAAGGGCGAGTCGAGCTGACTGACAGAGGGGGGCACTACTACCGACAACAAACCCGCAATAAGCCCAGCCAACAGTCCTGCCAAAGCGATAGTGAGACGCTTATCGCTCCCTGTCATGTCCGCAGTCTATAAGACGAGAGCTTGAGGAGAGCATGACGGTAGTCACTTAACGATGTAACAAACCCGTTTTGGAACGTTGGACTGTCATGTTCTTGCCACGCAAGTCGTTTGTTAGAACGGTTACCTGTAAGCCCAATGGAGAGAACCTTTTAGCGGTTTTTTCGCATCTTCGCCTGTTTTCAGTAACCTACAGAGGCAATTACAGGGGGAGTGTCGCGGCTGAGCATAGATGTCAGCAGCCCTTGATCAGCAGCGAACAGAGTCACCACTGCTTTCTGAAGCGCGTTCTCCCCAACGCAGTTCACGCAAATTGCTGTTCTATAGTGGTCGCATGGGTAAAGGCGCGCCGCTGCGATGGGTGGAGAACAGGCTGCTGGCTCGACATCTGCGCGGACGAGGCATTGAGATCGGTGCGTTGTGGCGGAAGTTTCCGGTCCCACATGGCGCGACCGTGTATTACGTCGATCGCCTGCCGAATGAAGATCTGCGGCAGCACTATGCAGAAGTCAGCACTCCGGTCGTGAATCCTGATGTGGTCGCCGATGCGATGCGATTGCCGTTTGCGCCGCGCAGCCTGGACTTCGTGATCGCCAGCCACGTTCTGGAGCATCTGCCGTTTCCGCTGGCGGCGCTGCGTCATTGGTGCGAGGTGCTGCGGCCGCGAGGCGTTCTGCTGCTGAAGATTCCCGACAAGCGATACACCTTCGACGTGAAACGCGCGCGCACTACGTTGCAACACCTGATCGGGGAAGATGAGGACGATGGCGCCTTCGACAAGCGAACGCATTTTGCGGACTGGGTCGAACACGTTGTGGGATGTCGTCGAGGAACTCCCGAGTTCGATCAGCAACTGGCACAGCTTCTGCAATCCGATTACAGCATCCATTACCACGTCTGGGTTGACGAGGACATCCAGGAAATCGTGGAGTACACGCGCAACGTAATGCATCTGAACTGGAAGACTGTGGTGTTTTGGAAGGCACACGTTTACCGGAAAGAATGTGTTCTGATGTTGCAGCGGACAGAAGCGGACTAAAGCGCAGCTATGCCCAGGCTGGGGGAAAAGTCGGAACAGCAGATTCCTCGCGGTCTGAAGCCCGCTCGGAATAACAAAATGGGGATTCGTAACGGCGCAGCTTAAGGTGCGCCCCTTCAAGCCGGGGTGTATTCAGCAGGAATGCCTACTTGAGAATGGAGGAAACTTGAAGAGTGAGGAAGCGCTGGCGAAAATCGTGCAAGGCGTAACGAGATTCCAACAGGAAGTCTATCCGGCGCAGCGCCAGCTCTTCGAGCAGGTGAAACATGGCCAGCAGCCGATTGCCATGTTCTTTACCTGCGCTGACTCGCGCATCGATCCTGCGATGCTAATGCAAAGCCGGCCGGGCGAGATCTTCATCGAGCGCACGCCGGGAAACATCGCGCCCAAGTATAGCGATCACGTGGGCGGCGTGACCGCGAGTGTGGAATTCGCCCTGCTGGCGTTGCATGTGCCGCTCATCATCGTATGCGGACATACCGATTGTGGCGTGGTGAAAGCGCTGCTGGAACCGGAGCAAGCCGCCGGAATGCCGGCGCTGCAGAGTTGGATGCGGCACTCGCTGGCTTCACGCGAACGCCTGCTGCGCGAACCTCGCGACATTTCCAGGGAAGAGAAGCTTCGCCTGCTGACGGAGTACAACGTCCTGACGCAGTTAGAAAACCTGAAGACGCATCCCGCGGTTGCGGCGGGCTTGTCCAAGGGCGATCTTGCCCTGCAAGGTTGGGTCTATAACATCGGCGATGGTTCCATTTCGGCAGCCGACATCGAGAGCGGGCGCTTCGAACTGCTGGGCAGCGCTCCGGAATAGCGCAGCCCGCATTGACTGCGCTGGTTAAACTGCACTCCTCTTACGGCACCACAGCGACCAGGTTTGGCGGTGTAACGTTGCCGTTAGCATCCTTCAAGTTCACGGCAATCTGTGCCACGTCGCTCAACTCGTCGGTGAGGATGCGGTGCACGGTGCCATCGCTGGTGCCGAAATACTCATTCTTGCTGTCCAGCGTGATCCCGCCGTTGTAAGCCGTTGCTCCTCCGGTCAGCGGGATATTGTTCGGCGCTAACGAAGGCAAAGAAAACGTCAGTATCTGGGGAAGATTGCTGACGATCCAGACGCGCGTGCTGTCCGGGCTGACGAACATTTGCTGGGCAGTGAAGCTGCCCGCACCCAAGTTGTAGGGCGTAATCGTGCTCGGAGTGTTGATAGGATTGATAGGACAGCCGGCATTCAAGGTCGAGGGCGTGGAGATCACGTCGATGTTGGGCGAGTCCGCCGCAACCGCACCCGTTCCATTGGGTATCGCCTTAATCAAAGTAGGAGCGGTTGCGGTCAGGGTCTGTTCCAGGCTCTGATTGCACGTGGAGTAGAGGTAAATTTGTTGAGAGGGCGGGGAGCTGGTGACGCTGGTAATGTAGGTCAGCCCACCTTGCGCCATGATATCCAGCGCATTGGCGGTAGTGTTACTTGGTAATCCCACAGTGCCTGACGTTCCGCTGGGAGTGCCGAAACCAAGCAGCACCAGCGTACCGGAAATCCATTCAACGAACTCGCTATCGGGAGTGTACGCCGCTGAGCTGGCAGTAATATCCGACTGGGCACTGCTTAGAGTGCCAGTACCGATGTCGAAGTAATTCAGGGATTCATCTACAGTGTCGGACAGCAGCAAGCGCATCCCGTCCGGCGAAATTGCCTCGATGGTTCCATTGATCGCATAAGTCGTAACCGTTCCGGCGCTGACACTCACCGCCATCAAGCCACTAGCGGAACCCAGATAGACTGCGGCACCAGCGGGATCGGAGACGATAGAGTTCGGATAATGCGGAAGTGTAATTGCGGTGCCTGGTGTATCAGTCGAGACGTTGAACGGAACCAGCATGGTGGAGTTGGTGCTGGCCGCGTAAACCGTGGCGGGAGATCCTCCGCTTACGGTTGCGGTGACCACGTTCTGACTATATTGCGCCGGCACATATTTGTTGCAACTCGGAAAAGCGCAGGAGGCGGTGATGTACGCTGTGCCGGGAGCAACCGCCGTAATCGTACCCGGATTGTTTACCGTTCCGGTCGCGGCAATCGTTGCCGTCGCGGTGGAGGATGAACCCCAGCTGAGCGTCGGCTTGATGTACTGATTCATGGTGTCGTAAACGTCGGCGGTTAGCGGCTGAGTCCCGCCCACGGCCATGGTGAACGAAGTCTCCGAACCGCTGGCGCTGTGCACTTGGATACTGGCTACAGGACAAGTCTGATACGGCGTGCCCACGCTGTTCACACCGGAATTGCTGGCAAAGACCGTGGTAGCGCCCGGAGTGACGGCGACCGGGTGCCCTGCGGCGTTAATGTCTACGATGCTGGTATCGTTGGAGCCGAAAGAAATGGGACCCGCGGTAGAGGTGATGTCGCAAGGCGCCGACGGCGAGCAGCCCGGCGCAGAGGTGCTCAGCACCTGTCCGTAGATGTTCACCGTTTGACCCATGCTGGTGCAGGTGTCGACCAGGATAGCCCTTACCTGGTCGACCTGTTCGTGCACATAAACCGTCGCGGTTGCCTTGACCCCACTCGCCGTAGCGACTGCTGTAATCGTCACCACACCCACTCCCGCGGAGCCCTGAGTGGCGTTGCAGTTGATGATGCTGGCGTCCCAGATTCCTCCGCAAATTAACCCGCCTGCGGAGACGGTCGCGATATTCGTGTTGCTACTGCTAAAAGTGATGTCTGCCGCAATTGCCGTACCTGCTGAATTCTGCGCAATCGCCGATAGCGTAACCACTCCGCCTTCATTCACGGAAATCGTGGAGGGTGTCAGAATGAGCTCGGTCACGATGCTGCTCGCGGCGGTGCCGTTACCCCCACATCCAGGCAGACATAGCAAAATTATTGCTGCGACCGCAGCCAAGACAGGTACTGCTGGAAACCGCTGCATGTATCCTCCCCGCTGGTACCAAAAGGCCAGCGGACGCGCCGTACGAATTATTTCAAAAGGAAAGCCCTAAGTGTAGAGGCTCGATACGGAATCGGCAAATTTAAACCACTTCCGGAGTCGGTTCACCGAGGGGCTGAATAATCATTGCACATCCATTCAGCTGGTCGCGTCGCGAGTCCTAACACTACTCGCTTTTTGCGGATAGCTACTTTTTCCCGCGAGGTTCATTTCTCGCCCGGTTCTTGATCCATATCGGAGTGCCGACGAAGCCAAACGCCGCCCGAATCTGGTTCTCCAGAAATCGCTGGTAGGAGAAGTGCAGTTTTACCGGCCGATCGGTAAACAGAATAAACGTTGGCGGCGCAACCGCCGCTTGCGTCATGTAGAAGATCTTCACGCGCTTGGCGATGGGGACGGAAGCCCGCTCAAAGTCGATGTGGCTGAGGAATCGGTTCATCTCTCCGGTGCCGACGCGCTTACGGCGTTCGCGCGACACCAGCTCGAGTATGGAAAATAGCTTGTCGAGGCCGCTTTTCGTCGTTGCCGAGACGAACAACACCGGAGCGTACGACAGGAACTTGAGATGACGCCGGACTTGCTCTTCGTAGACGCTGCGGTCGGCAGGAGGCTTGCCGTCCTTTCGGTTGTTAGTGATCAGGTCCCATTTGTTGATGACCACAATCACCGACCGGCCACTCTCGTGGGCATAGCCGGCGATGGTCGCGTCATTGGCGGTTACGCCTTCGACAGCGTCGATCACAACCAGCGCCACATCCGCGGCCTCAAGATGCTTGCGCGCCATCACCACGGACATCTTCTCGGCCATCATCTCCGTCTTGCCCTTGCGGCGAATGCCGGCAGTGTCGATAAAGCGGTAAGTGTGGCCCTCGCGTTCCATCAACTCGTCGACCGCATCGCGAGTGGTGCCCGCGACTGGCGAGACAATTGCCCGCGATGTCCCGGTCAGCGCATTCAGCAGAGTTGACTTGCCGACATTGGGACGGCCAATGATTGCGACCTTGGTCTCGCGTGCTGTTTCGGAGACTTCGTCATCGGCAGCATCTTCCTCACGGAGTTCCGCAGCCGCGTCCTCATCTCCCTCTACTGTCATCCCGACCGAGGACTTTAGTCCGAGCGGAGGGATCTGCGGTTCGTCGTTGTCCACCGTGGCGTTCTTACGCTCCGGAATCACGCTCAGCACATACTCCAGTAGCTCCGCGACTCCGGTGCCGTGCTCGGCGGAGATAGGCAACAGTTCCTTGATTCCCAATCGCCGAAATTCCTCCGCGTAGGGTTCCAGCGCGGTCGTGTCCATTTTATTCACGGCCAGAACCAGTGGTTTGCCGGTGCGCAGAAGCAGCCGCGCCAGATCGATGTCGGGCGAGGCCAGCTCGGTCCGGCCATCCACCACGAGGACAATTGCGTCGGCTTCCTTGAGCGCAACCCGCGCCTGACGGAAGATCTCCGCCGGAATCAGCGCCTGGTCGTCGGGAATGATGCCGCCGGTGTCGACTAGACGCAGCTTGCGTCCGGCCCATTCGGCTTCGCCATAGATGCGGTCACGTGTAATGCCGGGCTCGTCGCCGACGATTGAGCGGCGCGACCGCACCAGCCGGTTGAACAGCGTGGACTTGCCGACGTTGGGGCGGCCCACGATGGCGAGGGTGCCGATCGCTGGCAACTCGCCCTCGTGGATGACCTTGTTCGATTCCAATCGTACCCGACGGCTCACTCAGACTCTTTCTGCGGCGGTAGCCCAAACAGCTATTATAGGAACACGTCTCCATCACCGTGTCCTCCACTTCACAATCCGCCACGCTGGCCGCGCGCTTGCCCTCGCTATATCAGTTCTTCGGTCCCGGTGGCTTGTTGGCGCGCACCCATCCGGCTTACGAGTTTCGCCGCGGACAACTGCAGATGGCCGAGGCTGTCGAACAGGCGTTGCAGGAACGTCGCCATCTCATTGTCGAAGCCGGAACCGGCACGGGAAAGACGCTGGCCTATCTGCTTCCGGTCATCCGCTCCGGCAAGCGCGTCATCATTTCCACCGGAACGAAGACCCTGCAAGAGCAGCTCTTCTTCAAAGACATCCCATTCCTGAAGCAGCACCTCGGCGAGCTGCGGGTCTGCTATATGAAAGGCCGCGGCAATTATCTTTGCCGCAAGAAACTCTATGATCTCACGTCTCAGCCGGTATTGAACGGGCTGGAGGAGATCAGCCATTTTCGCATCATCAATGACTGGGAGAAGACGACCGAGACCGGCGACCGCGCCGAGCTTTCCGAGCTGCCTGAGACCAGCCACTTATGGCCTAAACTCGACGCCCGCACTGACCGCTGCATCGGCAGCGAGTGCCAGCAATTCGACCGCTGCTTTATCACCGAGATGCGCCGCCGCGCCGCCGAGAGTGACATCATCATCGTTAATCATCACCTCTTCTGCGCCGATCTGGCGATCAAGGCCGCGACCGATCGCGCCGCAGACGCGGGCGTGCTGCCTGACGCCGGCATCGTTGTCTTCGACGAGGCCCACGAACTCGAAGACGTCGCCACCGACTACTTCGGCGTGACCGTCTCTAATCTCAAGGTTGATGAGCTGCTGCGCGATGTCGAAAACACTTTGCGGCGCGCTGATATCCCGTTGGCGGATGTGCTGCAGGCATCGGCGCGCGTGCGCGAGCACTCCCAGTTTTTCTTCTCGCTGATTCCTCCCGGCGACGGCCGCTTCGCCTTCGACAACCGCGCCGAGTTTATGGAAGAAAACGGCGACGAATATCTCGGATTGCAGAATGCGTTGCTGCACCTCTATACGGAATTGCAAGCCATCCCCAAGAAGCCCGACGAAGTCCACGCGATGTCGCGGCGCGTCGACGAATTGAAGGCACAACTTGGCTTCATTCTGGAAGCGCAGGACCGTAATACCGTCTTCTGGATCGATCGCCGCGGCGACCGTCGTGGAGGGCAGCACAATGTCTTCCTGCAGGCCACGCCGATCACGGTGTCGCAGATCTTGCGTAACGTATTGTTTGAGCATCTGGAGTCGGCGGTGCTCACTTCTGCAACCCTTGCCGTAGCGGGAGAGTTTGAATACATCCGCAACCGGCTGGGCATTCAGCACGCCCGCGAATTGGTGGTGCCTTCGCACTTTGATTATGAGAGCCAGGCGCTGCTCTACGTGCCTCCCGATCTGCCCGATCCTCGCGACCCGCGCTTTGTGGAGCAGGCTGCACAACGGGTTCGGCAACTGCTGGAGATTACGCGCGGGCGTGCGTTTTGCTTATTTACCAGCTACGCGCTGATGAACCAGCTCTATGAGCGTTTGCTGGGCGAACTCGCATTCCCCATGCTGCTCCAGGGCAGCGCGCCCAAGAATGCGCTGCTGGAGGAGTTTCGGCTCACGCCCAATGCGGTGCTGTTTGCAACCTCCTCGTTCTGGCAAGGGGTAGATGTGCAGGGGGAACAACTGAGCTGTGTCATCATCGACAAGCTGCCCTTCGCAGTCCCCAACGATCCCGTGGTTGCCGCGCGCGTCCGCGCAATTGACGATGACGGCGGCAATGCCTTCTACGAATACCAGGTCCCCAGCGCAGTCATTTCCCTGAAGCAAGGTTTTGGCAGGCTGATACGCTCGCTGCATGATCGCGGGCTGCTGTGCCTGCTCGACAATCGCATTCTGAAGAAGCAGTACGGGCGCGTGTTTCTCGACAGCTTGCCCAAGTACGGCCGGACTGTCGATTTAAGAGAGGTGGAACGATTCTTCGGCATTGCAGAAGAACAGACCTCTCGCGTCGGTATGGATCGTCCTCAATAACCCTGAGATGGATTCCCCCCGCATTGCCGAGCTCCTGCGGCCGTTCACTGGCGACGCGGAACTTCGGGCCGAGATGCTCGACCAGTTCCGCCTCTACCTTGATCTTCTGTTGCGCTGGAATGCACGCGTAAACCTGACTGCGGTGCGCGAGCCCGAACAGATCGTGACCCGGCATTTTGGCGAGTCGCTATTCGTGGCGCGGATGCTTGACGCACAAGCTTCGCGGCCCATCACTCTCGCCGACGTCGGTTCTGGTGCAGGCTTTCCCGGCATTCCCATCAAGCTTTGGACACCGCACCTCGAACTAACGCTCATCGAGTCGCAAAACAAAAAAGCTACGTTCCTTCGCGAAGCCTTGCGAACGCTGAAGCTTGATCGCGCGCAGGTCTTCTGCGGTCGCGCCGAGCAGTGGGGACAAACCGCCGATCTCTTGACCTTGCGCGCGGTGGAACAATTCGAGCGCGCTCTGCCGGTGGCGGCGCCGCTGGTCAGGCAAGGCGGCAGGCTGTGTCTGCTCATCGGTTCCAGCCAGATAAACTCGGCGCGCGAACTGAGCGGCGAACAATGGACGTGGCACGACCCGCTTCCCGTCCCACGGAGCACCGGACGAGTGCTTCTGATTGGAGAACGTCGCTCTTCGTAACTGCGTCAGATGTTCTTGGAGGGGCGCAGCTTTAGCTGTGCCGTTGCAAGCTCTTCATTTTTGCCACCGCTAGCGGACTTTAGTCGGCGAGGGATCCAGCTGTCTAAGGCAGAATTGTTCACCTCGCGGAAACCTATCGGATATACTCGTCGCGGACAAGGGGGACATGTGGCTTCCGTTGGCGTCGAACCTCAAGCAGCAGCGCATTCGCAACCCGGCTTTCTCTTCAAGGACTCGGCTCTTCGTACCGCTCTTTTCGGTCTGTTGTTGGCCGTTGTCACTATTGCGGTGTATGCGCCGGTACACGAGCACCCCTTCGCCAACCTCGACGACCCTAAGTACGTCACCCAGAACCCTCACATCGCCAACGGCCTGACGGGCGGCGCGGTCTTCTGGGCATTCACCCATGGCTACGCCGGCAATTACCATCCGCTGACATGGGTGTCGCACGCCCTGGATATCCAGCTATTCGGCTTCGACCCGGCTCCTCATCACGACGAGAATGTGTTTCTGCACGCGATGGATGCGGTCTTGCTGTTCTTGGTGCTGAAATGGGCGACCGGCTACGCTGGGCGCAGCCTCATGGTCGCGGCGCTGTTTGCGCTCCATCCTCTTAATGTGGAATCGGTGGCTTGGTTAGCCGAACGCAAAACCATGCTTAGCACCATGTTTTGCCTGCTGGCCCTGGCCGCGTATCGCTGGTATGCCAGCAAGCCGGGTGTGGGCCGCTACATGGTGATGACGGGTTTGTTCATTCTTGGACTATGGAGCAAGCCGCAGATCATCATGCTGCCGCTCGTCCTGTTGCTGTGGGATTACTGGCCGCTGCAGCGAATGTTTGCCGCCGATCTCCCGGCGACGGCCGACGGCATCCCCGGAAAGAACTTGTGGTGGCTGGTGAAAGAGAAGTTCCCGCTGTTCTTCATCTGCATCGTGGATGCGGGAGTCACCATGATCGCGCAGCACGTCGCCGGGGAACAGCAGCCTTACACGCTGTGGATCAGAATTGAGAACGCCCTTGTCTCCTACACTCGCTACATACGCAAAGCCTTCTGGCCCACAAACCTTGCGCTGTACTACCCGCATCCTGGCAAGTACCTGCACTGGTGGCAGGTGTGGACGTCAATCGCGGTTCTGGCAGTCATTACCGTTCTGGCGGCGCGGGCCCGGCGGCACAGGTACTACATTGTGGGATGGTTGTGGTTCCTCATCATGCTGGTCCCTTGCATCGGCTTGGTGCAGGCCGACGTGCAGGGTATGGCTGACCGCTACGCGTACGTTTCCTTCATCGGCCTCTTCCTGATGATCTGTTGGGGCGTGGCTGACTGGGGCACCGAGCGCCATTTGCCCAGGGCAGTGCTGCCTACCGTCAGTATCGTAGTTCTCGCGGCGCTGGCGGCGGTAACTTATCGGCAGATTGGGTATTGGCAAGACGATGTAAGTTTGTGGTCGCATTCGGCGGAGGTCACTACCGGAAACTGGAAGGCTGAATACCTATTGGGTGGCGCACTGGACGCCGCCGGACGACATGGCGAAGCCGCCCAACACTTCTATCGCGCTGCCGCCATCGAACCCACCGACCCATTTATCAATCTGAGTATCGCCGGGTACGAGCAGACGCACGGCAACCTGAATATCGCTCTTGAGTATTACAAGAAGGTGCTGAAAGAGGCGTGGAATGCGGACCAGAGCACTCAGGTGCTGAACAATATGGCCATCATTTATCGCGAGTTGGGTGACAGCGCGAAGGCCGACGCGTGCCAGACCAAGGTACAGACGCTGCCCAAGCGGGCTGTCAATTGGCAAGGGGCCTGGTGGGAGCAAATCATGCCCATGATCAAGGAGTACTTCCATTCCGGCTCGGCGAAGTAGTTAGCGAGATCAAATCTTTTTCCCGCGCTCGCTCAGCTGCTCCGACGTCAGGCCGTAGAGCGGCGGAGCAGGCACATTGAGCATGCCGAGATAAAGATAAATTTGCCCGCGATGGTGGATTTCGTGCTCCACCATCAGTCGCAGCCACTTCCACACCGTTATGGAAGCGCCATCGGGCGTAGTGCACTTGCAGTTGAGTCCCTCTTCTCCGAGCCGGCGAATAATCTCCACCGTCTCACGGTGCATCGTCTCCTTGAATCGAATAACCTCCTCCAGACCGTCCGCCAGTTCTTTGCCGCACCCGCTGTATCGGCTGGGTTTACCTTGAACGGTTTCGCCGAACATATAGCGCTCGATCGCCCCCATGTGCCGCACCAGATCGCCAAGCGTGAATTTTCCATCACGGTAAGTCCAATCCAGCTTGTCGGGAGGGATGCATGCAACAACACGCATGGTGCGCTGCTGCACCTTGTCAAGGTAGTCGAGAAAGATGTCGAGCTCCTGAATTTGCATTTTAGGGATTGTAGCGGGCCAGCCAGCCTGCAACTTCGCGAAACACGTCGTCGATCTGCTCCCACACTATGGGAAAGTGCGGTGAGCCGGGATATGTGACCATGCGAGTGGTCTTGTTACGGGCCGCCAGAACTTCAAACAACTCGCGCCCCTCGTACGTTGGAACGCGTTCGTCGGCCGCGCCATGCAAAATCAGCAACGGCGTGGTCACGTTCTCGGAATGCATTGCCGCGGAGAAAACCAGTAAGGCATCGGGATCCTTATCCGGCCAGCGCGCATCGTAGTCAAACTGCTGTATGTCGCTGGTCCAGATGAAGCTAAGCCAATCGGTAATTCCGGCACCCTCGATCGCGGCCTTGTAGCGGTTTGTCTGGGTCACCGTCCACGACGTCATGAAGCCGCCGGCACTCCAACCGAAGATGGTCAGGCGCTGAGGATCGGCCCAGCCTTGCGCGATGGCATAATCGGTGGCGCTATCCACGTCGCGGTAAGCGCGATCGCCGAAGTGCTGATAGATGGCGTTGAGGAATTCGCTGCCGTAGCCGGTAGAGCCACGATACTCCGGCTCCAACACCACGTAACCCATGCCTGCGAACGTTCTGGTAAACCAGTCGAGGTCTAGCGTGTCATTGGCTTCAGGTCCGCCGTGCGGCAGAACCATGAACGGGTATTTCTGGCCGGCTTTGTAATCCGCCGGAAAGGTGACGATGCCTTCCAGCGCAATGCCCTCCGCGCTCTTCCAGTGGACAGCACGCACCTCGCCCAACGCAATTTTCGCCAGCTGGTCATCGCCTTCATGGGTGATTCGTTGCAGCGTGCTGCCATTTACGACGGCTATGTTTGAGACATGCTGCGGATCGGCCACGTTGAAAACGCGCACGCTGGGAGCGGAAGCGATCTGCGGCGTGACAATGCTGTTGACAGTGCCGCCGGGCCACTTATACGCGGGTGTCAGCGAGCCGTCCTTGAAGGCGTCGATCTCCATCTGAACGCCGCGAGCTACCCACACCCAGGCATTTCCCGATGGGTCAACATCCAGATGGGTGGCGCTGCCGGGCAGCTCCGGAGTGCGGTCCTGCGGCGTGCCACCGGCAGCCGGCACCGTCCAAACGTGATCCGGCGTCAGGACCTGGGTCGTGGTGCTCAGGAAAACCAGGTCCTTGCCGCCGTTAATCCAGCCAATGTTTGAGCTTGCATTGTCGGTAGTGGCTACGTGATGCGTCGCGGAAGCGCTGCACACATCGATGTCGGAATGGACATAATGAAAGCCGATCTTCGGCGTCTGCGATAGAACCGCGAGGGAGTTGCCGTCGGGCGACCATGCGATGCCCTCTTCCGCGATGTCCCGCAATGTGGGACACCACCACGCCCCGCCGGTGCCATCGGCGTTGACGACATAAACGCTGGTGGGTGTGGCCTCGATGACCTTGTGTATGTCAGCCAGCGGATCGGGGAGACGCGGATCGGCCAGGACGGCATAACGACGGCCATCGGGCGAGATCAGGGCGGCCTCCATTCCTCGGGGCAACGCAGTAAGCGGCGCGGGCGTTGCGGCAGCCGCTGCCGGAGTGTCGGCGGGAGCAAGCGGCATGGTAGCCAACTGCTCCATCTTATTTGCCTCCAGCGTGCCGTAAAGCGCTTTGCCGTCTCCAGTGAAGCCCGCAGGCTTGAACTGCTCTGGAATGTTGAGATGACGGGACTCGCCGCCGGAGGTCGTGAGCAAATGCCATTCGGTGTTGTCAGGACCTTTTTGTCCGCCAAAGCTGACCCGGTAGAGAACGGTCTTCCCGTCCGGCGAAACCGCGACCGCCCGGGCGCGATGCAGCGTGGCGGCGTCGTCGATGGTGAACGGATGCCGTGCGTTTTGCGCGTTGGAAATATTCGTGAAGGAAAACAGAAGAGCAAGAGCTGCGGCAAGATTACGCATCCGGCTTCTCCAAAACCAGAAGCATAACAGGCACGGGAAATAAAGCGCCAGAAATGCTTGCGGCACGGATTTCCCAGGGCCCTGCCCAAGCATTAGCCGCGGCTCGTATTGCCGTCGCTCTTCAGGCCCGGGAAGTCTCGGCCGACAGCCGGCGAGCCTGAATCTCAATGTACACGTTAATGAGCGAGACTGCCGCGGGCGTAACGCCGGGGATACGACTGGCCTGGCCTAGAGTCTGTGGCCGCACACGCGTCAGCTTCTCGTTCATCTCGCGCGAAAGACCAGAAACCTTGCCGTAGTCGAACCAGTCGGGAATCATGCGCTGCTCGGAGCGCTTCAGCCGCTCAATGGCCTTGGTCTGCTGGTCGAGATACCCGGAGTACTTGATCTCCGTTTCGACCGACTTCAGTTCGTTGCGGATTTCCGCCGGCAGGCGGAAATCCGTGGTCAGTTTCTGGTTGTCAGGTGTCGGTATTACGCTTCTGTCCTTTGCCCGGACATCACTATTATTTGAAGCTGTCATCCCGAGCGAGGACTTTAGTCCGAGTCGAGGGATCTGCGGTTCGGCGGCGGGGTAAGTACCTGAATCCTGATTGGAAGTGTCGCGTTCGAAGAAGTCCGTCATCAGGTTTTTCAGTAGCGGCGCCAGCGCTTCAATCTGGGCTTCGGGACGCTTTAGCAATTGTGCGAGCGTTAGTCCCGCAGACCTCGCTCCCTTCAATAGCTGCAGAGTTTGCGCGGTGCTCTCGCCGACAACCGACAACTGACAACCGACAACGGACTCATTCACCCTGGTCCGCTCCAGCACCTCGCGCAAAGCCTTCATGCGCTCCTGCTTCGCGAGATAGTCAGCCCAATCGGCATCGCGAATCAATCCCACGCGGCGGCCATGCGGCGTGAGTCGGCGGTCGGCGTTGTCGATGCGCAGGTGCAGGCGAAATTCCGCTCGCGAAGTGAACATACGATAGGGTTCGTTCGTTCCCTTGCTGATGAGATCGTCGATCAGGATCGCCGTATATGCTTCGGTGCGGTCAAGAATCAGCGGCGGCTCTCTCTTCACTTTCAGCGCGGCGTTGATGCCAGCCATCAGTCCCTGGCACGCCGCTTCCTCGTACCCGCTGGTGCCGTTGATCTGCCCAGCGAGATAGAGCCGCTCGACCTTCTTGGTCTCCAGCGTCCGCTGCAATTCGGTCGGATCGATGGAGTCGTACTCAATGGCGTAGCCCGGCCGCAGCATCTCGGCGTTCTCCAGGCCTGGAATCGACTTAATGATCGCCAGCTGCACATCGATCGGCAGCGACGTACTCATGCCGTTGACGTAGATCTCGTGCGTGTTCAGCCCCTCGGGCTCAAGGAAAAGCTGATGAGTCTCTTTGTCGGGGAACTTAACGATCTTGTCCTCAATCGAGGGGCAATACCGCGGCCCGATCGACTGGATCTGCCCGCTGTACATCGGTGAGCGATGCATGTTTTCGCGGATGATGCGGTGTGTCTCCGGCGTGGTGAAGGCGATGTAGCACGCCACCTGGTTGTCGTGGTGAGCGACCCGCCTGGTGCGAAAGCTGAACGGAGTGGGATCTTCGTCGCCGGGCTGAACGGTGAACTTCGACCAATCGATACTGCGGCCATCCAGGCGCGGAGGCGTGCCGGTCTTCAAGCGGCAGCCTCGCAGGCCGAGACTCTTCAGCGCCTCGCCGAGCAGCACGGCAGGCGGCTCGCCGCTACGGCCCGCAGGATATTGCTGCTCGCCGCAATGGATCAGCCCGTTCAGAAACGTGCCGGTAGTGATGATGACGGCCTGCGCGCCGACGGTACGCCCGTCGCGCAGCCGGATACCACGAATGACTCGAGATGCTAATGGCGAAGTTTCCAGTTTCAAGTTTCCAGCTTCAAGTTGCGGAATCTGCTCATTTCGATCTGGCGCGCCAACTGCACTCGAAACTTGAAACTCGAAACGCGAAACTTTTCCCAGAGTGGAAGAGTGCTCAACAACCAACTCCGCCACTTCCGCCTGCTTGATGTGCAGGTTCGGTTCCGCCTCCAGCATCTCGCGCATCTTCAGGCGATATTGCTGCTTGTCGCACTGCGCTCGCGGAGACCACACGGCCGGCCCGCGCGAGGTGTTCAGCAGCCGGAACTGAATGCCGACGGCGTCGGTCACCTCGCCCATGATGCCGCCCAGTGCGTCCACTTCGCGAACGAGATGTCCCTTGGCGATGCCGCCAATGGCGGGATTGCAGGACATCTGCGCGATGAGATCGAGGTTAAGCGTGTACAGCGCAGTTCTCAGCCCCATGCGTGCGGAAGCCATGGCGGCCTCGCAACCGGCATGACCTGCGCCGACCACCACGACATCGTAGCTTTCTGTGAATTGCAACGGCAAAGAGAAGATCCCCAAACGGACTTCAGACCCGCGAGTAAGTTGATTTTATCAAGTTGGAGCCTAGAACGAAGCTTGGGCGAACGGGCAGACATCCACGTTGTCATTGCCAACTACGGCATATAGTTGGACGCTGCTTGCAGAATGCATATCCCGAACGAAAGCGATCCAGCCGAAACGCATGGGACCAGCTTGCTGACTGGCCGTCGGAAAACTCATCGGGATCGCGAGAGTCGATCCAAATCCGCTGATGCGCCCGTCTACAGTCGCGACGATTGCGCTCGCCGGACGATTCAACCCACGATCCCAGGCATAGCCCGTCACGCGCAGACCTCGCCCATCTTGGTCGGGTAGAACCTGCGACGAAGATACGTATCCGGAACAGTCGCCTGCGGGACGTAATCGGTACACAGCGTCCAGAGGCTGTCTCAACTGGGAGTACAAATCGCCGGCGAAAACCGAGAGCCGATTCTGCTTCATATACTCCGCAGCTCGCAGCACGACTTGCGGGTCGGGATAAGCCTCCGCCAAAATCGAGGGGTCGTGCACACCGGTCAATAAAGCCAGCGATACTAATCGCAGACGTAGCTGGTGCCATTGCGCATCGATGAGGGGCAGCCGGACCTGGGTTGCGAAGCCCAGCATTGAGGCCAGGAGAAATGTAGACAGGACATACCACTGCGTAGGACTTCGCGACGCATAAAATAGCAGAGCCAGTCCCAGACAGCACCAGAAGAGAAGCGCGAACGTCTGGTAGCGCGAGGCGGTGGCCTGCTCCAGGCCGAGATGCAATCGCCCGGACGCGGTGATCGCCGCCGTCGCCAGGCAAAGTAGCATCAGAAAGGAAAGTTCAAGAAGGAAAAGCGATTTTGTCCCACGCTGTAGGACAACGGAAACAATGATGACCACGCTGGCGCAAACGCCGACTGCTCCGGCGACGACCGCTATCCAGCCACTGGAATGACGGACCCAAGTACTTCCAAAATACACTGCGACGTACCGCAACATGCTGCCCATCGACTCAAGAGATGGCTCGACTCCGTTCTGCCGCGATGGCCGTTGGTAGTGATAGAGGTACAAGCCGATGTTAGCCGCCCCTAACAATGCCAAGACCAGCGCCGTGGAACGCATCATTCTCAAGAACAGTGCGGTAAGCAGTAACAGCGGCCAGAGCAACATCCCGTTCGCCAACGACCAGGTTGCAGCCGTCGCCGCGGCGATGGAGAGCAGCAGTAGCGATGATCCGGCGGACTTATCCTCCGCGTAGTTGCGATAGAACAGCAGCAGGCTGAGAACCGCCAAAGTGGCCATTGCCGCCGGCACGACAAACTGCAGTTGGAATCCCCAGATCAGGTTCTCCTGCTGCGTGGGACAAAGAATGCAATAGGCAATCAGTCCTGTCCCCGTTCTCCAGGCCGAGCCTCGCATTCCGCCCAGAGTCCAGAGGCTGAAGCTGAGCAGGGCAATTTGCAGCAGTTGTATAAAAAAAATACTTGCCAGCAGAAACGCCTGGGTGCCGCGAAAAAGCTGAACATCGAGAAGAAAGAAAATCTTGGGAATCAGGATTCGATGTTCATTGTGCTGCGCCCACAGCCACGCCCAAGACCAGCCCTTGCCCGTAGCGAGGTGATCGAAGAGCGCCCACTCGTCCCAATGGGGCAGAGCTGAGTAGGTGGAGAGGACGATGCAGGCAGAAGCGACCGCAGCGCCGAAACCGGCCAGCAGAACGCCGTAAGAAAGCCAGACGGAAAGGCGCGAGTCAACAGTCGAAGTGGCTGGCGTAGAGCCTATGGTCATTCAGCCTTGATTCTAGCCCCTGCCGTCTACCACACCCGGCAGGCACTCTCGCGGACCATGGGTTGGCCAGCCTTGCACCCGAATGCCTCCGCGAACCCAGCTGAGTTCTGTACCGCCCCGTTTACCCGCCAGCGCCCCGGCGAATGCGGATCGATAATCGCCCAGGTCCGCGCCTGCTGATCGGTCACGTTCTGGCACGAGACTTGTCCGTACGCGATGAAGAAGCGTTGCTGCGGCGTATAGCCGTCGATGGTTTTCACCGGCGTGTTGCCGATGATATTCATCAGCGCCATATATGCGAGCTTCAAGCCACCATTGTCGGCGGTGTTTTCGCCCAGCGTCAACCGGCCATTCAGCTTCACTTCGCCCTTGTCGTCCTTCACCGCTACAAAGCCGGAATACTCATCTGCTATGCAACTGGCGCGCCCTTCGAACGCCTTGCCATCCTCCGGCGTCCACCAGTTGTTGAAATTGCCGTCGGCATCGAACTTGCGACCCTGATCGTCGAAGCCGTGCGTCAACTCATGACCGATGACCACGCCGATGGCGCCATAGTTGACCGCATCGTCCGCGGTCTTGCCGTAGAACGGCGGTTGCAGAATGCCGGCCGGGAAGTTGATGTCGTTCATGTTCGCGCGATAGTAAGCGTTCATCGTCGGCGGAGTCATGTCCCAGTCCCTCTTGTCGGTGGGCTTGCCGATCTTGTTGCGCTGGCGCTGCACCTCAAAGGCGCGGGCCCGGGTGACGTTACCCGCGTAGTCGTCGCGCTTCACCACAACGGTGCTGTAGTCGCGCCACTGGTCGGGATAGCCAATGTTGTTGACGATGGCGTTGAGCTTCTCGTAGGCCTTCTGCTTGGTCGTGTCCGACATCCAGGTCAACTGCCCAATGTCCTGATGCATGGCCGCTTCAATGGCCTGCACCATCTTCAGCGTGCGCTCTTTGCCTTCCGGACCGAAGGTCTTGTCCACATACAGCTGCCCCAGGGCCATGCCGAGGTTCAGATCCGTGGAGCGGACGCAGCGCTTCCAGCGCGCTTCGATCTCCTTCTGGCCGGAGATGTACGCGCCATTGAACTGGAAGTCCTCGTCCACGAATGCCTTGGGCAAAATCGGGGCGTAAGTATCGAGAGCGCGCCACCGGAGGTAGGTCTTCCAATCGTCGAGGGAGGCGGAGCTGAGCTTCTGGTTCACCTCCTTGAAGAAGTCCGGATTGCTCACGTTCAAGCTGGTGAACTTGGGAGCGCCGCTGTCCGCGAAATACCCGGTCAGCTGGAAGTTGGGCGCCAGCGCGACCGCCTCCGCTGTTTGCATCATGTGGTCGCGAGTTTTGGGATCGCGGCGAGCGGTGCGATCCAGCGAGGGTTCCGCCAATCCCGTTTCAATTGCGAGCACTGTCCTGGCTTCAGCCGCGGCGACGTCAGGCTTGTCGCCCGAAAGTTCGAACATCTTCTGCACGTGCTGCAGATACTTCTGCCGCGTCTCCACCGACTTGGCTTCGACCTTGATGTAGTAATCGCGGTCAGGGAGAGTCAGTCCGCCCTGGTCAAGGTTGGCGATGGTCTGCCGCGAGTCGTGCATGTCGGGCATCTGGCCGAAGATAAATAACGCACCGATCCCGTCGCGTTGCATCGCAGCGATCCGCTGGATCAGCTCCGGCTTCGTCTTGATTGCGGCGATGGCGCTCATGGAAGACGCAATCGGCTCGGCTCCTCGCTTCTCGATGGTAGTTTCGTCCATACACGCAGCGTAGTAATCGCCGACCTTCTGCTCGATGGCGCTGTGCTGTCCGGGAGCTTGAGTCTGTTCCAGGATGTCGCGCAGGAAGTAACGATTGCGTTCCGCCAACACGCTATAACGTGCCCAGGCGGACTTGTCTGCTGGAATGGGATTGTTCTTTATCCAGTTGCCGCAGGCGAACTGATAGAAGTCCACGCAGGGATCTATGGTCTTGTCGATGGCCGACAGATCGAAGCTGGGAATCTCCTTAGGGGCTTCAGCAGACGATGAGGAGCTTGGTGCAGTCTGAGCTACGCAGAGAACGGCGACAAACAGCAGCAAGAAAAAGCAGAAAGTACGCATGCCTGCCTCGCAGGATATTCGCCTCGCCTCTCGGTAAAGCTGGAGCGAGGTCGTCTAAAACAACAACGGGCCAAATGCGCCCTAAATAATCAGGTAGTCGCAGTAACGCCGCGCGGCTTCACATTGCCGCGGATGAACTCGATGATGGAGTCCATCGGCGTGCCCGGCTGAAACACCGCCGCCACGCCCTGCTGCTTCAGAGTCTCCACGTCCTGGTCCGGGATGATGCCGCCCAGCAGCAGCAGGACGTCGTCCATATGATTTTGCTTCAGCAGCTCGATCACGCGCGGCACAATGGCGTTGTGCGCTCCGGAAAGAATGCTGAGTCCGATCACGTCCACGTCTTCCTGCAGTGAGGCGGTGACCACCATCTCGGGGGTCTGGCGCAGGCCGGTATAGATGACCTCCATGCCGGCATCGCGCAGAGCGCGGGCAATTACTTTGGCGCCGCGGTCGTGGCCATCGAGGCCGGGCTTCGCGACAAGTACTCGAATTTTGCGGTCAGGGGACATGGTTAGCTCTTCGCTCTTGGCTCTTCGTCCTTCGCTTTCGCGCGCGACGGAGCCCAAATAGTATAGTTTTGCCGGTCAGCCAGCGCTTTCGGGCTGAACAAACGATGATATACGCTGACCGAGACTTCCGTAAGTGAGGCTCAACACAAGGCAGGGTTCGCGAGAGTGCGATCCCAGCCGCGAGCCTTTAGCCTCTAGCCCCTATAATGTTTTCTCATGCGGATTTCCGTACTCGCCCTGATTGTCATTCTCGGCAGTTGCTTCGCGGCTGGCCAGACTTTGCAGATCCAGGCTGTGCCGGCCCAAGGCGCCATCGTGGGGCAGACCGCTACTTTGTCTCTGGCTGCGACCGGTGGAATTCAACCTTACACCTGGCACGTGGCAAGCGGCGATCTTCCGCCCGGACTCAAGCTGCACCCGCATTCCGGCAAGATCGATGGGACACCGACAACTCCGGGCGATTACCGCGTCACCGTGGTAGTGGTCGACTCCAGCATTCCAAAATTTCAGATACAGACTGATGTCACTATCCACGTGATCGCCGGGCTTACCGTGGACTGGAAGGAACCGCCCAAGGTTAGTGGCAGCACAATTTCCGGTTCCGCCGTGGTTTCAAATCAGACGACAGAGGACTTTGACTTAACTGTGGTCATCGTCGCCGTGAACGAGATTGGCCGGGCGACGACGCTGGGCTATCAGCACTTCATGATCGCTGGCGGAAGCACCAGCCCGGTGATTCCGTTTGGGTCAGGTCCGGGTACGGGAACCTATTACGTTCGGCTGGATGCAGTGGCGCATCATCCGAATCACCGTCATATTTACCGCGCGAGCAAGCAGACCTCCGAGCCGCTCAAGTTGACGCAGTAGGAAAGCCGGAAAGAACGATGGACTACCCCCTCCGCCAGAAGACGTTCCAGCAGACGCTGGATGGTGAGAACCTCCAGGGCTTTGCGGTCACGCATCCGGCCAACCTGCGCTATTTGTGCGGCTATACCGGAAGCAACGGATTGCTGCTTTTCCTGCGCGGGCGCCGCGTCTTTTTCACCGATGGACGCTACACCGAACAGGCGCGGGACGAAGTGCGCGGCGCACGCGTCGTCATTGCCAAGGGGCCGCTGCTGGAGGCGGCTAGCAAGCTGATTGGCGAGGTGAAGGCCGCCGCTATCGGTTTCGAGGGCGACCACACCACTGTGACAACGGCAGCCGAGATGCGCAAGCTGGCCGCCAAGAGGATCTCGTGGAAGCCGACCTCCAGCCTGATTATGGGCCAGCGAATGATTAAGGACTCCGATGAGCTGAAGATTATCTGCGACGCGGTGAACAGGGGAGCAGCCGTTTACGAGCACGCGTTACAGTCGATACGTTCAGGCGTGCGGGAGTCGGAGGTTGCGGGGGAGTTGGAGTTTGCTGCGCGCCGGGCAGGGGCCGACGGAATGGCCTTCGACACAATTGTCGCGGCGGGCAAGCGCTCCGCTCTGCCGCACGGGCGGGCCTCCAGCCAGCCGATCCCGCGGCGCGGGTTTGTAGTGGTCGATTCCGGTGTCGTGCTGCGCGGCTATTGTTCCGACATGACGCGGACCGTGCACGTGGGCCGAGCGAGCCGCGAAGAGCGGCGATGGTATGGCGCCGTTCTGGAGGCGCAACTGGCGGGGATTGCCGCTGTAAAGCCGGGAACAACGGCCGGCGCGGTGGACCACGCAGCGCGTCAGGTGTTGCGACGCGCCAAGCTGGACCAGTTCTTTACCCATTCCACCGGACATGGTGTTGGGCTGGAGATTCACGAACCTCCGCGACTGGGTAAGACGCAGGAGGAGCGGCTGCAACTCGGAATGGTCATCACCATCGAGCCGGGAATCTATGTCCCGGGCAAGGGTGGCATTCGCATCGAGGATATGGTGGTGGTTACGAAGACGGGCTGCCAGGTGCTGACTCCTGTGAGTAAGGAGTTGATTGAGTTTTAGCTCGATCCAAGCCCTTGCCCATTTGGTTTCCGATTGTTATCCCACAATGTCCTATCTCACAATGTAGGACTCATTCTCAGGAGGCTTGCGCCTGGCTGTGAGCAATGGGGAGACGGATCACAAACTGCGTTCCCTTGCCTACTTCGCTGCGGACGCTTATCGTCCCGCGATGCGATTCCACGATACGCCGCGCCAGCGACAGGCCGAGCCCTGTGCCGTGTCCCTTGGTGGTGAAGAATGGCCGGAAGATGTTGGGGAGGGTCTCGGGTGCAATGCCTTTGCCCTGATCGGCGACGGTGATGAGAGCGGCGTCTTTGTCGCGCCGCAATGTGACATAGATTGTGCCCGGATTATCCATTGACTGAATTGCGTTAAGCAGCAGGTTCAGCAGCACCTGATTGATCTGGTGGGGATCGTGATCGACCGCAGGAATCTCTTCGTCGTTATTCAACTCGATGGTGATGCGCTTGGTGATGGCCTGCTGGCGGGCAAACAGCACCGCGTGCTCGACGGTTGCACCAATGTCTTTCACCTGGAATTGCGGCGGCTTGGGGCGAGCAGTTTCCAGCAGATCGGTGAGAATGCGATTGATCTGCAGCGCTTCTTCCTTGGCATCCTTGATAACAGAACGGGCGGGGCTTCCGGGCGGCAGGTCGCGGCCGACGATTTCTATGACTCCGGCGATTCCGGCGAGGGGGTTGCGTATCTCGTGCGCCAGACCCGCCGCCAACTCGCCTAAGGTTGCGAAGTGCTCGGCACGTGACATCTGCGTCTGGTGCAGGAGCTGAATCTCTTCGCGGCTGGCTTTCAACTGCGCCACCATTTCGTTGAAGTCGCGGCCCAGGTCGCCGATTTCGTCGTTGCGCTCGGCGAAGCTGACGGAAGCTTCCATGTCGCCCAGCGTGACCCGCGCGATTTTCTCTTGTAGCTCCATCATGGGGCGGCGAACGGAAACTGCCAGCACCATAATGACTGCGGCGCAGATGAGGAATGCGCCCGCCGTGGCGATGGTAATGACCTCGTGCCGTTCGCCGGCGGCCAAGGACAACGAGACCAGGATGAAGAGCAGCAGCCCGTTCAGCAAGACGGCGGCCACAGGCAGAGCGGCCTTCAGCGCCCAGTTGATGTGGCGCTTGCGGACGACGGGCGCCGGATCTTGTGCGGGCGGCGCGACCTTGGCTTCGGGCATGCGGATTGTGGCGGATCCAGTCATCATTAGCTTTTTAGCTCTTAGCCTTTAGCTGTTAGCGTCCCGCTCTTTGCCTGCTAAAGGCTAGGAGCGGTCTGTTTCAATCCAAGGCCGAGCGATTTGGAGCTGATTCTTTGGGGCCATCTTAGTCCTCAGGTCCGCGGCGCTCAGCCCTGGGTTCCTCATGCGTACGCGTGTAAGCCGGGAAGCAAATACGTGACGCCGAGGAAGGTGAAGATCACGATGCCAAAGCCCAGGATGGCGAAGTACGCGGCCCT
>JBEKXQ010000015.1:0-145006 GCA_049511915.1 Candidatus Korobacteraceae bacterium | reverse complement strand
AATCGGAGATGCCATGCCCGCGATAGCGCAGCGCGTAGTCGTTCACCTCGGCGACGATCACGCACGTCTTGGCGCTACCGACGTCGATCACCGTGAGCAGATTCTCTGTTTGGCTTCCCATGCTTTACGTATGCTTCTTCGTTTTATTCGCCGCAGTCTTCTTGTTTTGCGCAGGCGGTTGTTTCGCAGAAACCGCGCTGGCCGGTGCATTTGCTGTACCCTGCGGGACCTCAACGCCCGGCGAATCCGGATTGACGATTACCTGGTGGTCATAGCGCAAATCCACAGACTCCAGTTTATGGAACTGCGAGCGCCACTCCTGCACATGAGCGACGTACACCTTGAAGTGCTCCAGGAAATTCGACGTACCCAGATGCACCAGCACCGCGCCCTGCGGATCCGTGACCGTTGCCTTCAGGTCGTACGGATCGGACAGATCGACATCGCTGATGTCCGCCGTGTAATGCCCGCCACTCGAATCCAACTCCTTCGCGAATTGCGAATAGATCTTCATGCGCGCCGCGCGAGTCGATAGCGGGTCGCTGTCTGAAATGCCGACGACGACCGGGAACGAATACTTTGTGGTCTGACCCGGCGGAAGTTCCATGATTACGCCGTTGGCATCGATCAGCGCGATGTGCGAACCAATCTCGACGAAGGCTATGGGAGTGCGTTCCGTAATGTCGATCTTCAACCGGTTGGGAAGCAGCCGCATGACCGTCGCCGACTGCACCCACGGAATCTGCTCCAGTTGCTTCTTGCGCTCCTCCAGCGGAACAAAGAAGACATTGCGATCGATGTCGCTGCCCATCACGTTTCGAACCTGCGCGCGGCTCACATTGTTCGTGCCGGAGATCGCGATGTTGTCGCTGGAATCCAGGCGAAAGCGCCACGATCCCGTCCCGTATCGCTGCAGAGCGATCCCCAGCACCGCGACTGCGATCCCGACGCACAAGAGAATAAGAAGGATCTTGACGCGGCTGGCAGCCTTGCGCGGCAGCGCTCCACGGCGCACGGGAACGCGTTTCTGACCGCGCAGAAAGGGCGACGACGACTCAGCTTCATCGTCGAGGTCGAGCATGCGCGCATCGAGGGGCGACTCTTCGTCGTTGCGGACGCGACGAGCAGACCCGCCCGGAGCTTCTTCCAGCTCGTCTTCCGATATTACCGATGAGTTTTTGCGCGCCATGAAAACGGAATGAGACGGCAACGGCGTCGTCTATTCGCCCACTATAACTGTTTTGTGATGGATTGCGGAGACGCTTTTACACCTAGACGCGCGCATGCGAGCCAGTGAACCACAAAGGTAAACGGAGGCGGCTCGACTAATGGTCGCCGGGCTTTGGTGTCCGGCTCTGCAAGTGCTCCAGCACCTGCGGCCCAAGCTGCGAGATACTTCCCGCACCGAGAGTCAGAATCATGTCTCCCGGACTCGCCGCGCCGGTCGCCAGTTCCACCGCTTCGGCGAAGGAAGAAACATATAGCGCTTCCTGGCGGCCGTCTTCGGTGATGCGGGTGGCCAGCAGTTCTCCGGTAATTCCTGGAATTGGCGTTTCACTGGCAGCATAGATGTCGAGTACCAGGACAGAATCAGCGTCGCGAAAGGCAGTCGCGAATTCGTCCAGCAGCAACTGGGTTCGGGTATAGCGATGCGGCTGGAAAATGACATGCACCTTCTGGAACCCGCACTGCCGGGCTGCCGCGAGCGTCGCTCGAATTTCAGTGGGATGATGTCCGTAGTCGTCGATCACGGTCACGCCGTCGGCGTTGCCAATCAATTGAAAGCGGCGATCCACACCGTTGAAGTGCGCCAACGCGCGCCGAATCTCCTCTACCGGCATGTCCAGTCCGACTCCCACTGCAATTGCCGCCGTCGCGTTGCTGATGTTGTGTGCGCCCGGGACCCGCAACTCAAACTCGCCCAGATCGTTGCCGCGATAGGTCACGCGAAAGCGGCTCAAAGCGGCGCTCTCATGGCTCGGACCACATTGCAGATTGGAGATGCGAAAATCGGAATTCTCACGTAGGCCGTAGGTGATTGTCCTTCGCCGAACTCCGGCTAGCAGACGCCGTAGATCGTCGTTGTCATTGCAGGCGACAACCATTCCATAGAACGGCACCGAGTTCATGAACTGCAGGAAGGTTCGCTCCACATCCTCCATATCGTGGTAACAATCCATATGCTCGCGGTCGATGTTGGTCGCCACGGCGAGAATCGGCGACAGCTTGAGGAAGGATCGGTCGCTCTCGTCGGCCTCGGCAACAAGATATTGTGACTTGCCCAGCCGTGCGTTCGAACCCATGGCATCGACGCGGCCGCCGACCACAACCGTGGGATCGAGTCCGCCTGCCGCCAGCACCGCTGCCACCATCGAAGTCGTAGTGGTTTTGCCGTGCATACCGGCGATGGCGATGCCGTACTTAAGCCGCATCAGTTCCGCCAGCATCTCCGCGCGCTGAATCACGGGGATGTGCTGCTCGTGCGCAGCCAGCACTTCCGAGTTGCCCTGCGCAATCGCGGAACTGACAATCACAACTTCGGCGCCGGCAACGTTTCCCGCGCGATGTCCTTCGCAGATCACGGCACCCAGGCTGGCCAGCCGCGCCGTCACCGCGGAGCGCCGCAGGTCGGAACCGGACACCTTGTACCCGAGGTTGAGCAACACCTCGGCGATACCGCTCATGCCGATGCCACCGATGCCGACAAAATGTATGCGCTGAATTTTCGCAAACATGGAAAAGCGCTCTACGCTACCGCGCGCTGGCGCTCGCCGCCAGCCACTCGTACAGCAAGAGAGGCAATGGTAGCAGCCGCGTCGGGGTGAGCAAAGCCGCGCACTGCCTGCGACATTCTGGTCAGGGCTGCGCGATCGCCGAGCAGCGAAATGACCTCGCTCACCAGCTTCTCGGGCGAAAGCTCCGCCTGAGGCAGCAACTGCGCCGCACCAGCTGCAGCCAGGGTCGCCGCGTTATGCCTCTGATGATCGTCGGCTGCCGTCGGGAGAGGAATAAAGATTGCCGGCTTTCCCGCTGCCGTGACTTCTGCGACCGTACTTGCACCTGAACGGCATATCAGCAAGTCGGAGCGGGCGAAGGCGCCGGGCATGTCGTCGATGAAGGGCGAAACCTCGGCGGACACCCTCATGCTCAGATAGGCGTCCTGCACTCCGGGATAATCCCGCTCGCCAGTCTGGTGAATGATGTGGATCGCGGGCAAGGCTGCTATCAAGTTTGGTAAGGCATCGATGACGGCGTGATTAATGGCATGTGCTCCCTGACTGCCCCCGAAGACCAGCAGCGTGGGACTCGCATCTTTCGGCCGCGCCGGGACGTTGACGAACTCGCGCCGCACCGGGACGCCCGTCACGTGACAGTTGCGGAAGTAGTGGCAGGTCTGCTCGAAGTGCACCGCCGCGGCTCGGATGGTCGGCGCGAGCAGACGATTGGCGAAGCCGGGAACCACGTTGGGTTCGAACGCGACGGTGGGAATGTTCATCAACGCAGCGACCAGCATCGCCGGTCCTGAGGCGTATCCGCCCACGCCGATCATCACGTCAGGGCGAAATTCACGGATGAGCTTGGCCGATGCCATCGCCGCGCCCGGCAGGTCCAGCAGGGTCTTCAGGCGAGTCGCAAGGTCAACACGGTTCAAGGCACCCACTTCGATGAGATGCAACTCGAATCCAGCCGCCGGCACCAGGCGTGTCTCAATACCGCGCCGCGTGCCCACGAACACCACCTCTGCGCGATAGTGCGAACGCAATTCCTGCGCGATTGCCAAGGCGGGAATAACATGTCCGCCGGTACCGCCTCCAGCCACAATCACGCGCATGGCTATTCCGCTTGCTGCGATATGTTAAGCAGGACCCCGACGCTGGCCAGGGTGATGAACAGCGAAGAGCCGCCATAGGAGATGAATGGCAGGGGAATGCCCTTGGCCGGAACCAGCGCGAGCACCACACTGATGTTGAATAGCGCCTGCACCACCACCATTGCCGTGATACCTGTGGCCAGGAACTTACCGAACATGTCGCTGGTGTGCAGCGATGTCCGAATGCCACGATACAAGAAGATGCCGAACAGCCCGACTACCAGTAGCGAGCCCCACAAGCCCAGTTCTTCCGCGGTGACCGCGAAAATAAAATCGGTGTGTGGCTCAGGCAGGTAAAACAGCTTTTGCTTGCCTTCCATCAGACCCAATCCGGTCAGCCCGCCGGTGCTGACCGCAATCATTGACTGGATGATGTGGAAGCCCTTGCCCTGCGGGTCCTTGAAGGGATCGAGAAAGGCCTGCATTCTGGCCCATCGCCAGGGCACGCGCACAATCAGAAAGTAGAGCGGCAACGCTGACGCTGCCAGCCCATACCATAGATACTTCATGTTCATGCCGGCAACGAACAGTACTGCGGTGGAGATGGCGACGCAGGCGAGCGCCGTTCCCAGGTCCGGCTCCTTCACGATGAGCAGTGCGAACAGCAGCGTCGGCGCGACCGCGGGAATCAGGACATTCTTGACGTCGGTGATCTCCTGCCAGCGTGATTCCAGGAAATAAGCGAGATAGAGAATCAGCGTGGGCTTGGCCACCTCGGAGGGTTGGAACGAGAGGCCGGCAAATTTAATCCAGCGATGAGTGTTGTGCGAGTCGCGAAACAGAAACACAACAATCAGGAGCAAAGAGGTAATGCCCAGGAAGCTGAATACCACCGTCGGCCGGCGGAAATTCTTGTAGTCCACATTCATGATGATGATCATGAACGCGATACCGGCGACGGCCCACGCCATCTGGCGCACCAGAAAGCCGTAGGGCGAGCCAAAGCGCTCCTTCGCCATTACCGCCGAGGCGCTGAACACCATTACCAATCCGATGAAGACCAGTAACAGCGTCACGGTAAAGAGCCACTTGTCGACGCTGACCCGCTTCGCCATTATTCCCTGCCTCCAGAAACGCCGCTTCCCACGCGCTGGCGTTCCTGCGTTCTCACCAGCAATTGCCGGACGAGTTCCTTGAAGACCCGCCCCCGGTGTTCGTAGCTCTCGAATTGATCGAAGCTGGCGCAAGCCGGAGCCAACAGCACGATGTCGCTCGAGATCGCGGCCTCGCTGGCGCGCCGAACAGCAGCCTCGAGCGTGCCTGCGCCCACGATCTCAGTTCCACTCGCCTGCGCTTCAATCTTTGCTGCCGCCGCGCCAATCGTATACACCCGCTTCACCCGATCCTTCAGCAAAAAATTAAGCAGGCTGTAGTCGCTGCCCTTGTCCTTGCCGCCGAGGATGAGGTGAATCCGCCCGGGAAACGACTCCAGAGCCTTGATCGTCGCGTCAACGTTGGTCGCTTTCGAATCGTTGTAGTATTCCACGCCGCAAACGGTCGCAACATATTCCAGGCGATGCTCGACGGCCTTGAAGCCGCCGACAGCCAGGCGAATCTGCGCCGGCTCAACTCGCGCAATCATCCCAATGCAAACCGCTGCCAGCACGTTCTCGACGTTATGCGCGCCCTTGAGAGCGATCTCGCTGACCGCCAGGATCTCGAACTCGCCCTTCTCATCGCGCCAGACGATTTGATTTCCGCGCAGAAACGCACCGCTTGCAACCTGTTTCATCCGGCTGAACCAGAGAACTTGCGCTTTGGTGCTCGATGCCATCGCCACACACGGTTCGCTGTCGGCATTCAGAACAGCGAAATCGCCGGCAGTCTGGTTCTCGAAGATGCGAGCTTTGGCGGCAGCATAGTTCTCGAAGGTGTGATGACGGTCGAGATGATCGGGCGTAATGTTCAGTACGACCGCGACGTGGGCATGGAAGGTCTGGATCGTCTCCAGTTGGAAGCTGCTGATCTCCAGCACGACCCAGGTGTCGTCCGTGGAACGATCCACAAAGGTTATCGCCGGCGTTCCAATGTTCCCGCCGACCAGCGCCTTGCGGCCGCCGACAGAGATGATCTCGCCAGCCAGCGTTGTCGTCGTGGTCTTGCCGTTGGAGCCGGTAATGGCGACGATGCGGCCCTTCAGAAAGCGTGCTGCCAGTTCCACTTCGCCGATCACGGGAATGCCGCGCTCGCGTGCGTGTATGAGCTGCGGAACATCGAAAGGGACGCCTGGACTGACGACGATCAGGTCCTGATCACGGAATGTGCGTTCGCCGTGCTGCCCGGTTTCCACGCTGATGCCGTGATCGAGTAGTAATGGGATTTCTTCGCGAAGCTGCTCCTGCGACCTGGCGTCGGAGACGGCGACCTTGGCGCCGCGCTCGGCCAGAAACAGAGCGCTGGCTGCGCCAGACTTGCCCAGCCCCACCACCAGCACGCGTTTGCCTTGAAGGTCCATCCCCGTCTTCCGATAGCCGAATCCTGCTCAAGCGCAGCTCTGCCCGAATCGCCATCGCCATTGTGCCACGTTCCCGGGGTCGCTACCTCAACTTCAATGTGGTGAGAGCAAAGAGTGCAAACACCAGGGACGCGATCCAGAAGCGCACAATGACCTTGGACTCGCTCCAGCCCAGCAGCTCAAAGTGGTGGTGGATGGGCGCCATCTTGAAAATTCGCTTGCGCCGCAGCTTGTACGAGCCCACCTGCAGAATCACCGACGCCGCCTCGATCACAAACACTCCGCCGATGAAAGGCAGCAGAAGTTCCTGTTTGACAATGACGGCGACGGTGCCGATGGCCCCGCCCAGCGCCAGCGAGCCGACGTCGCCCATGAAGATCTCGGCCGGATGGGCGTTGTACCAGAGGAAGCCAATCGCCGAACCCACCATCGAGCCGCAGAAGACGGTGACCTCCGAAACCTGAGGCATCTTTGAGAGCTCGAGATAATCCGCAAAGACGGCGTGACCGCTGACATACGTCAGCACAGTAAGTGCTCCTGCAGCGATCACGGTGCAGCCGATTGCCAGCCCATCCAAACCGTCGGTCAAGTTCACGGCGTTGCTGGAACCCACAATTACAAGGGCGACGAACGCGATGAACGGCAGAAACGCCAGCGGCGACAAGTAACCGTGGTGCCATTTGCTGATCACCAGGTCCGGACGGAAGTGTTTCAGGAAAGGCACGATCAGCCGCGTCGAGTACAGGCCGTGCGTTTCCAATCCACTCAGCGTCGCTCCTACTGCGATCGCTGCCAGAAACTGGTAGAAAAGCTTGGCGCGTGCGGTGAGGCCCAAATTGCGGCGATGCACAACCTTCAAATAATCGTCGGCGAAGCCGATTGCGCCGAAAGCCAGAGTCGCAACCAGTGCGATCCACACGAAGCGATTGCCGAGATCGGCCCACAGCAGCGTGGGAATCACCATGCCCACGACGATCAGCAGGCCACCCATGGTTGGTGTTCCCGCCTTCTGTTGATGGGCCTTGGGGCCATCCTCGCGAATGTATTGGCCGATCTGAAATTCACGAATGCGGCGAATGACGGCCGGCCCAATGATCAGTCCGATGAAGAGTGCGGTGAGGCTGGCGAAAGCAGTGCGAAACGTGAGGTAGCGGAAGATTCGGAACGGGCCGATATGAAAAACTACGAATCCTTTCTGATACAGCAACCAATAGAGCAAAATTCGTCCCCGTTCTAATCGTTGAAGGGGCGCACCTTCAGGTGCGCCGTCGCAGCATTCTCTTCAGTTCGAGTCGGCCTCAGCCGACGTCATAAAGTTATGCTGCACAAAGGTTACTGGCCAGAATCACTCTTCCACACTTCCAACGCGCGCTCCAGACGCACTCCACGTGAGGCCTTCAGCAAAACCACATCGTCGGGCTTGATCTCGCGCCGCAACCATTCGCCGGCTTCCTCTGGCGTATTCACGAACTCGGCAGCCATTCCCGCCTGCGTCGCGCCTTCGACCATGGCTTGCGCCAGTCCGCGCACGCCCAACAGCAGATCGATGCCGCATTGCGCTGCATGCAGGCCTGCCTGGCGATGCATCTGTTCAGCCGCCGGGCCCAACTCCAGCATCTCGCCTGCAACCACAATACGGCGCTGCGCCGGAATCTGCGCCAGCGAGCGAAGCATGCTGTCGAGGGCCTTCGGATTCGAATTGTAGCAATCGTTGATGACCGTTGCCCCTGCGATCTTGAGAATTTCTCCTCGCTTGTCACCAGCTGATAACGTGGCCAGCGACTCCGCGGCAGCCTGGAGAGGCACGCCAAATTGCAGTCCAACGGCCACGCCTGCCAGGGCGTTGTAAATGCTGTGCTCGCCAAGCAGCGGCAATGTGGCGCGCGCCCTCTGGTCGTCCACAACAATATCGAAGGCAGATCCCTCGGGACCACGGGACTCAATGTTCTGAGCCGCGACGTCGGCCGGCCTATGCAGTCCGAATATTACGACCCGCCCGTGAAAGTCACGGCCGAACTGCGAGACATATTCGTCGTCGGCGTTCAGCACGGCAATGCCGCCGGCGTGCAGCGACTCGATCAATTCATACTTGGCGCGCGCGATTGAGGCGACGGAATCGAAGAACTCCAGGTGAACGGGCGCAACCATGGTCACCACGCCGCAGTCAGGCTGGGCCAGTTTGGCCAGCGCGGTAATTTCGCCCGCGTGCGACATCCCCATCTCGATGACCGCGATCTCGTGCTCCGGCTCCAGCTTCAGCAACTGCAACGGCATGCCGAAGTGGTTGTTCAGATTGCCATGCGATTTCAGTACATGATGGCGTGTTCCCACCACATGCGCGATGGCTTCTTTGGTAGTGGTCTTTCCGGCTGAACCGGTGACACCAATCAGCGGCTTTCCCCACAGTCGCCGGACGGCAGCGCCGAGACGCTGCAGCGCCAGCAGGGAATCGTCAACCACCAGCAATTGCGAACTGCAAGGAAATCGCCCGACTTGCGCCCGCTCCACGACTGCTGCGACTGCGCCCCTGGCGAGCGCGGCTTCGACGTAGTCATGGCCATCGAGCCGCTCACCGCGAACGGCGAAGAACAGGTCGCCGGGCTGCAAGGTCCGTGAGTCAATGGAGTAGCCGGTAGCGACCGCCTCGTGAGCGAACTCACCGGTGGCGGGCATGAACTCGGCGGCGCGTGAGAGCGTGAGCTTCATGATTTGGCGGGATCGGCCCCGGCTGCTCCATAGCCTGCAGCTTGCAGGGCTTTGCGCGATTCTTCGATGTCGTCGAAGGGAACGGTTCCGGCGCTGGTGACCTGAATTTTCTCGTGCCCCTTGCCGGCAATCAGTACGATGTCGCCAGCCTGCGCTTCATGAACAGCGAGGGCGATGGCATGACGCCGGTCGGGTTCCAGCGTATAGCGCGTGCCGCTGCGCTGCAAGCCGGGCAGCGCGTCGTTCATGATGTCGAGAGGATTCTCGCTGCGCGGATTATCGCTTGTGAGGATTACGAAATCGCTGCCTGCGCCCGCGGCCTCGCCCATCAGCGGACGCTTGCTGCGGTCGCGATCGCCGCCGCAGCCGAAGACAGTGATGATGCGTCCTGCTCCGCCCCGTTGTGCCAGAAAGTCTTTGGCTGCGGCTGTCAGGTTACGCAGCGCGTCATCGCTATGCGCGTAGTCCACAATCACAGTGAATGGCTGGCCCGCATCCACGCGTTCGAAGCGACCGGCCACGCGGTCAAGCTTATAAACTGCGTCGGTGATTGCGCGCGGCTCCACATTGCGCGCGTAAGCCGCCGCCGCCGCCGATACCAGGTTGAAGACGTTAACGCGGCCAAGCAACGGACTCCAGATCGGAAGCTCTCCGGATGGCGTCACCAGTTGGAACCTGGTTCCTGTACTCGCGATATTCAGGTCCTTCGTATGGAAGTCGCCGCTGTCCACCCCATAGGTAATGACTTCCTGCTGCTTCTTGCAGAGCTTGATCAACCGCTTGCCGTAATCATCTTCGACGTTGATGACCGCGGCACGCGGCGGTTCGGTGCCGGATCCCTGGAAGTGAATCGCTTTCGAGGCGAAGTATTCTTCCATGGTGCCGTGGTAGTCGAGATGATCGCGGGTAAGATTGGTGAAGATAGCTACATCGAACGGCACGCCATAAACCCGCTGCTGCTGAAGAGCGTGGGAGGAAACTTCCATGACCGCTTCGGTGCAGCCCTCCGCGAGCGCACGCGCGAAGAACTGGTTCAGCTCCAGCGGTTCCGGGGTGGTGTGGGGAGCGGGAAAAACCTCGTTCTCAATGCGGTATTCCACAGTGCCGACGAGCGCGGTCTTGCGGCCAGCGGCGCGCAGCATCGCGTTCAACAGGAATGATGTTGTCGTCTTCCCGTTGGTGCCTGTGATCCCGGTGATGAAGAGGCGCTCGGCAGGACGGCCGTAAAAGTTGGCGCTCAGCCGCGCCAAGGCGCGCCGTCCGTGTTGCACTTGCGCCCAGGGAACATCGGGCCGCGGGGGCAGGGAATCGCTGACCACGGCGACCGCGCCAGCCTGCAAGGCCTTATCGATGTAGTCGTTGCCGTCGGTGCTGCCGCCGCGCATGGCCACGAAGCACCAGCCTGGTTTCACCCGCCGACTATCGTAGTCCAAGCCTGCGATGGCCGGATTACCCTGCTGCGCAACGTATTCCGCCCCATCCAACAGCTCGAGGAAGTTCATCTAAGGCGATTATAGTTATCGCTGCCGGGAGTGGCGTGGGGCTGCATCAAGGCGGTTACGTTACACTAGGCGGAACTGTGAAGGACGACCTGCTCAAATTGCAGCTGGCAAAGGGAAAGCAGAGCTGCTAGTGGAGGCTGAGACAACAGACCCGTTCAATCTGCAGCGCTTCGTCGCTGCTCAAGACCCCGCATACGGAGACGCCTGCTCCGAGCTGCGAAGCGGGCTCAAAGAAAGCCACTGGATGTGGTTCATATTTCCGCAGATCAAAGGGTTGGGCTATAGCTTTCTCTCGCAGAAATTCGCGATCTCGTCGCGGCAGGAAGCGGAGGCTTACTTGAGGCATCCGATCCTCGGGCCTAGGCTGCGGGAATGTACTCGGCTGGTAAATCTTTTAGAGGGTCGCTCGGTGCAAGATATCTTCGGATATCCAGACGATATGAAGTTCAAATCTTGTATGACCTTATTCGCGAGCGCGACGCCGGACAACCAGATCTTTCTGGACGCGCTGGGCAAATATTACGCCGGGGAGATGGATACGCTAACGTTGCAGTTGCTCTCGGCGTGAGATCCGGAGGAGTGTTTCTTTGACTGATCGTCTCTACTACAACGATTCCCTCCTCAACGAGTTTGAGGCGCGCGTGCTGGCGGTCGCGGGCGCGTCGGGAGGGATTTCTGTCGTGCTCGACCGCTCGGCCTTCTATCCCACCAGCGGTGGCCAGGTGTTCGACACAGGATGGCTCGAGGTCATCGGCGATGCGAATGGCCCGGTGCGTCTGCGGGTGCGGGACGTCGCCGAAGACGAGCGGACGGGTGATGTGCTGCACATCGTCGACGGCGACAGTTCAGCACTGCTGGCAGGAGCGGTCGTACGCGGAGTGATCGATGGCGAACGCCGCCGCGATCACATGCAACAGCACTCGGGCCAGCATGTCTTGTCGGCAGCCTTCGAGAAGCTGTATGACTTAGCGACGGTGTCATTTCACATGGGCGATGAGAGCTGCACTATCGACATGGCGACCGAGACCATCAGCCCGAAACAATTGCAGGCGGCGGAACGACTGGCCAATGAAGTCATCGCAGAAGATCGTCCGGTGGAGATTCGTTTCGCCACGCCAAATGAGGCGCGCACGATGGGCGTGCGCAAGATTCCTGCCGCCGAACGCGAGAAGCTGCGCCTGATCGACATTCGTGACTTCGATTTGAATGCTTGCGGAGGAACGCATGTCCGGAGCACGGGACAGATTGGGAGCATCCTGCTGCGCAAGACCGAGAAGGTGAAGCAGGGCGTGCGCGTGGAGTTTGTCTGCGGGCTGCGCGCGGTGGGCACAGCGCGGCACGACTTCGAGACCTTGACCGAAGCTGCAACGCTATTTTCCACGCACATCCGGGAAGTGCCGCAGCAGATACGGAAAGCGCAGGAGGAGATCAAAGGTGCACAGAAGGCGCAGCACCGGCTGTTGGAAGAAGTGGCTGAGCTACAATCCGAGCGACTGTTGCATTCGGCGCAGCAGCACGGCGGTCAGAAGTTGGTGGTGCAATACTTCGCCGATCGCGATCTGGGCTTCATCAAGATGCTGGCGCAGAAGCTGACGAAAGGCGGTAATGCTGTAGCGCTCCTCGCTTGCGGAGGCGCGCAGCCGTCAGTGGTGTTCTCGCAGACGTCCGGCCTAGCCAATGACATGGGCGCGCTGATGAAGCAGACGGTGCAGGCGATGGGAACTCGTGGAGGCGGTAACCGGGACATGGCGCAGGGCGGTGCCCCCGATGGCGATAGGGCGGAGAGCGCGATTGTCGAGGCGGCGAAGTTGGTCGCGCAGTAGCCTAACCTGCGCGTGGCGGGACAGCAGGTCCCTCCGCGACTAAAGTCCTAGGTCGGGATGACACTTCTGATAGGACAATGTCGTTATTCTCTAAGCTGACAACTGATAACTGACAGCCGACGGCTGGCTACTGGCAACTGATTTTGGACCAACGGCTCATTCTCGTTACCTTGCTGATCCGCCTCGGCGTCGCCGCGGCGATCAGCAGTGTCTTGGTGCGCGCACGGCGCTTCCGCGTGCTGCTGTTCCGCGAGGCCCGCACCTTCGGCGAGAAGCTGGAGATCGTCCTCATCGTGGGGACACCGATTGCGTTAGGCGTGCTTGCCCGCCATTGGGTGCATAACTTCTACGCGGCTGACATCGCGTTCGAAGGCGCGATCCTGATGGGTGTGATCGGCGGACGTGTCGTCGGCACCGCGGGAGGGATTCTGGTTGCCCTGCCGTCGCTGTTCTGGGGCGAGTGGCTAGCGCTGCCCATGTACGTCTTTGCCGGAGCCGCTGCCGGCATGCTGCGCCACATCGCACAGGACCGCGAAGCCATCTGGTCATTCTCGCCACTGTTCGATCTGAGCATCTATCACTGGATTCGACGCAGCATCCGCAAATCGTTCATCGACTGGCAGACTTCGTTCTTCTTTCTGATCCTCGGTTTGGAGTTTGTTCACATCCAGCTGCATCTGGAGTGGCCCAGGCGCATCTTCGCGCTGTATTCCCCGAACCTGTGGGTGAAGCTCGCCATTTACGCAGACACTGTAATGGCAGTGGCCATCGCGCTGAAGGTGCTGAACAACGTTCGTATCGAGATGAAGCTGGAGCAGCAGGAGCGGCTGCTGCTGCAGGCCCGGATGGAAGCGCTGCAAAGCCAAATCAATCCGCACTTTTTGTTCAACACGCTGAATTCGATTTCGTCGCTGGTGCGGGGCAATCCGGACTCAGCGCGAGACATGATCGTGAAGTTGGGTAACATTCTGCGGCGCCTGCTGCGCAAGGGCGATTCGTTCGTTCCGTTGCGCGACGAACTTGAGTTTCTGGACGATTATCTCGACATCGAGGTGGCACGCTTTGGCCGCGACAAGCTGAGGGTGGTCAAAGAACTGGAGCCGGCTTCGCTCGACCATCTTGTGCCCAGTATGATCCTGCAACCGCTGGTTGAGAACGCAGTGAAGCATGGCTTCTCGAACAAAGTGGAGAGCGGCAGCATTTATCTGCGCAGCCGCACCGCCGATCAGCGCCTGGTGATTGAGGTGGAAGATGACGGAGTGGGCATGCCGCTGAATGGCGCCAGCGCTTCTTCCGGGACGGGCATCGGTATGCAAAATGTCACCGAGCGGCTGCAGGTGTTGTACGGCGATGCAGCGGAGATTACGATTGAGAGCCAGCCCAACCGCGGCACCCTGGTGCGACTGGTGCTGCCCGTGCTGAACGCCGAGGAGATGGGCGGCTCGGTGGTAGGCGCAATCTACGAGGAGCGGTCCAACACTGCGCGGTAATGTTTTTCGTAGAGCGGAATAATTTTGCTGGCGCAGAACTTCGCCTGCGCGCTGGCGCGTGCCGCCTCACCCATCTGTTTCAGCTTGGCGTCATCGGATAGCACCTCGATGGCGTAGTTGGCCATCGTCTCGACATCGCCGACGGCGGCCAGAAATCCGGTCTTGCCGTGATCGATGACCTCCGGTACGCCGCCCTCGTTGGTGGCGATCGGTACGACTTCGCAAGCCATCGCTTCCAACGCGGCGAGCCCGAACGACTCCAGTTGACTTGGCAGCAGCATGACATCGGCGACGCCGAGCTTCTCGTGAATCTGGTCCTGCTTGCCGAGAAATTCCACCTTGTTGTGAATACCTTTGTTGACGGCGAGCCATTCGGCACGCGAGCGTTCCGGGCCGTCGCCGATCATGAGCAGCCGCGAGGGAATTTTCTTCTGCACGCGATCGAAGATCTCGATGACGTCGGGAATACGTTTTACCGGCCGGAAGTTCGACAGGTGGACCAGAATCTTCTCGTCGGCGCGGGCATATTCGGAGCGGCGCTGCATAACTTCGGGCGTGCGCTCGTAGAGATCGCAGTTCACGAAGTTGGGGATGACTTCGATGGGGGTTTGCACCTCGAAGACCTCCAGCGTGCGTTGCTTGAGATAGTTGGAGATGGAGGTGACGCCGTCGCTCTGGTCGATGGAGAAACGGGTGATCGGCAGATAGGACGGATCGGCGCCGACCAATGTAATGTCCGTGCCGTGAAGCGTGGTGACGTACGGCAGATGGCGGCGATTGCGGGCGTGATCGCAACTAAGCATCTGGCGGGCCAGCATCGCGCTGACGGAATGCGGGATGGCGTAGTGCACGTGCAGCAGGTCGAGCTCGTAGATCTCGGCGACCTCGGCCATGCGGGTGGCCAGCGCCAAGTCGTACGGCGGATACTCGAACAGCGGATAACGCGAGACTTCAACCTCGTGGTAGTGGATGTTGGGCTGCGGCTCGGTCAGGCGGATGGGCTGGGAGTAGGAGATGAAATGCACTTGGTGACCGCGCTGCGCCAGCTCCAGTCCGAGCTCGGTGGCAACCACGCCACTGCCGCCATAAGTGGGATAACACGTGATGCCGATTCGCATGGTTGGTTTGTGCCTTGTTTCCGCGAGTTTGCCTCTACGGATGATTGGATGGATTTGAGACGAGGGGGATTCAGCGGCGCGTCTCAAGATCGGTTGCGTCTTTATCGGAAGCCGGCAAGAGCCGCGCTCGGTCGCTTCGCTCCTTCGCGTGGAGTATCAATAGATGGCCTTGTCGGCGCCGCTAAAGCCGCGCCCCTTCAAAGGGCGACGATGGCGATTTGCTCCGCTGCCTATTCCGCTGCCTATAAAGCCGCGCCCCTTCAAAGCGCGACGATGACGATTCTTGCCGCCGGCTGCGAAGCCGTGTCCTTTAAGAAATGCGACGATGACGATTCTTTTCGCAGCCTGTAGGGCTGCGCCCCTTCACCGAAGAGTCGTTGTAGCACCTCAACTGTGGGGACGAAGTTGCTCAAAGGTGATGGGTGGGACTGAGAATTGTAATTAACGTTCGTTCGAATTTGCGCCCAGAACAAATAGCTGCTTGTTCTGGGTGGGCGATCAGCCGACTAGCACTGATCGTCGGCAGGCTGCCAGTGGGGCGAGCGTTTGCCCGTACGGACAGCAGTGCGCGGCGCAGCGGCCTCGGTTCTGCCGCGGAAGCGCTCGACGACGGCTTGCTTCATGTCCTCCTTCTTGATCTTTGACATCATCTCCGGCGTCAGCACTGGGGCTGCCGCTTCGTCTTCCATGACAACGCTATTGTTCGGCATTTTTCCTCTCAATTCACTTCAGTTCATTGGTCCGAGTCGAGGCATGGGCTCCCCGAAGGGTCAGCACCGGGCATGAAGACTCGCACACAAGTTCATAGGCATGGGGAAACATCAGGCGATCCAGCACGCTGCTGGACCGGTGGACGCCGATCACCAGGAGATCGGTACCAGTTTCGTTCAAAGCGTGAAGGATGGTGGGAACCACTGGTCCAACCGCGACTTGGACCGCATAATCTACGGCGTCGCCTTCGGCCCCGAGCAGATCCGCCAGCCGCTGTTCGATGCCACGATTGACGGCCGTGCAATCCGGGACATGTTGGAGTTTCTTGTGATCGACGACGTGCAGGAGGGTCAACTTAGCTTTGTTCTCATGCGCCAGCATAGCGGCGTAGCGGGCGGCCCGTGCGGACGCCGGGGTAAAGTCAGCCGCTACCAGGATGTTCTTGGGCCCATTGTCCCGGGTCTGGCAGCGCAGGTGAGGCCCGAGGGTGAGCACGGGCACGGGCGATTGCCGGAAGACCCGCTCGGCCACCGACCCAATAAGCGCTTTGCCCAATCCGCCACGGCCATGCGTGCCCAGCACGATGAGGTCAATCCGCTTCTGCTGGGCGAAATCCAGGATGGACTGCGCTACGTCGCCTTCCAGCAGATAAAGGTGATAGTCCTCGCTCTGAACCTGCGAATAAGTGCTGTGCAACTCGGCCTGAAGCTGTTCCAGGTCGCGGCGGGCCGCGTCCTTGGCAGCGACGAAGGCCTCCGGGCCGGCGAGCAGGAACTGATCGCAGGGAATGACGAAGACCAGATGAGCCTGGGCGCTATATGCCTTTGCCACCTGTAGTCCGAAGTTCAGGGCAGCGTTGGAGTAACGGGAAAAGTCCGTCGCGATGAGCACATTATGAATGCCCACCCCGACCGGTGTGAGCTGCGCCGTGACCATGCTGCGACCATTCTCCCCACGCGGTGGGGACGTTACGAAGCTGCAACCAGCCACCCTGTAACGGGCTGCCGGGAGCATCCATTAACCTTGCATCTACAGTTTTAGCGCGAAGCGAACGGAAGCGATGTGACGCAGGTCAAGTGAGGGAGTGATGTAGTACCTTGTGGAGAAACCAGCGCGGGAGAGGGCAATCAAGGACGTTATGGTTGTAATCCAAGCGGTAGGGTGCAGTTTTGACTTTAGTCCCCGCTCAGTTAACATGCAGCAGAGTGCGACCGCAGGAGAGAGGCGATGAACATCGAAATCAGGGATGAGGCGCTCGCTGCCAGAATCCACAAACAGCTTGCATTGACAGGATCCGAAAGCGTGGAAGAGGCATTGTTCCACCTGCTGGAAACCCAGGAGGAACAGGACCGCTGGCTGCTGGTAAACCGGGAATTAAACAACGAGAAAATCCGCCGGGGCCTTGAACAACTTGAGCGGGGCGAGGGGATTCCCGAAGACCAACTAGATGATGATTATCTTGCGGGTCTGAAGTCCAGGCCTGAATGAAGCCGCGGTACGTCCTTGCGCCCGAAGCCGTTCTTGATCTTGTATCTGGCGATATATCAGGAAACAAAGCAGCATTGCGATGGCTGACCGTGTTGAAAAGGTTATTCTCGGCCGGATTGGCTTCTTGGCAGGCGCGCCCGACGCCGGACATTGGCGTAAGGACCTAAGCGACAAACCAGTCAAATTTTTCCCCGTTTATTCCTATCTAATCGTTCTATCTGCCAGAGACGAAGCCGTTGCAGGTTGTTTCCATTCCCCACGGACGCAGAAACGTAGAACAGATTCTGAAAAAGCGCCCATAGCGGTGATTGCACGGGGCCGATTACGGAGCCGTCGCTGGCGCTTTTTCGCGCTCCACCATCGACTTCACGATCACGTAAAGCACGGGAATGAAGAACAGGTTCAGGGCGGTGGAGACGATCATTCCGCCGAAGACGGTGGTACCGACGGAGTGACGGCTTTGCGAGCCGGCGCCGCTGGCGAAGACCAGCGGCAGAACGCCGAGGATGAAGGCGAACGAGGTCATCAGAATAGGACGCAGACGGATGCGAGCTGCCTCGACCGCGGCCTCTTTGACCGACAGCCCTTTGTGGCGCAACTGCTCGGCGAACTCGACGATCAGAATGCCGTTCTTCGAAGCCAAGCCGATCAGCATTACCAGACCGATCTGGCAGTAAACGTCGTTCAACTGACCGCGTAGAGACTGCGCGATGAGCGCGCCCAGCATTGCCATAGGCACGCTGAGCAGAATGATGAAAGGCAGCACCCAGCTTTCATACTGCGCCGACAAGGTGAGATAGACGAGCAGCAGACCCAGTCCGAAGAGCAGCGCCGACTGCTTGCCTGACTTGATCTCTTCCAGCGAAAGGCCGGACCACTCGTAGTTGAAGCCGAGCGGCAAGTTCTCCGCGACCTTGTCCATGGCCTGGATCGCCTGGCCCGAGCTGAAGCCGGGCGCGGCCGAGCCATCGATTTCAGCCGAGCGGAAAAGATTGTAGTGATTGATGACCTGCGGCGACGTGGACTCGGTGATGCTCACGACGTTGTCCAGCGGAATCATCTGGCTGGTATCGGAGCGGACATAGAACTCGCGAATGTCGCGCGGCTGACGGCGGAAGGTCTGATCGGCCTGAACATAGACGCGATAGGCGCGATTGTTGAAGTCGAAGTCGTTGACGTACGACGAGCCCAGGTAGACCTGGAGTGTGTCGCTGATCTGCTGGATGGGCACCTGCAAGCTGCGCGCCTTGGCGCGGTCGATGGTGACTACAAATTGAGGATCATTGGCGGTGAAGGCGCTGAACAAACCGCTGAGATCTTTGCGCGAATTTCCGTCCCGCACCAGGCGCTGGGTGACGTTGTAAAGCTGTTCGACGGTGTTGCCGCCTTCGTCCTGCACCTCGAAGCTGAAGCCGCCAAAGCTGCTGATGCCGGAGATGGCCGGCGGCAGGAAGGGAAAGGCCTGAACGTCGGTCAGTTGCATTAACGGTCCGCGAATGCGATTGACGATGGCAGCGGCGGAGTCCTGATCGTGCTTACGTTTGCTGGCGTCTGCCAGGTTAATGAACACCATGCCTTTGTTGGCGCCGCTGCCGGTGAAGCTGAAGCCGACGACAGTGAACGCGCCGGTAATGTCCTTCTCGCGGGCGAGCACCGCCTCGACTTGCCGCATGGCCTGCGAGGTGTATTCCACCGATGCGCCCTGCGGAGCCTGGACCGTGATCATGAACCAGCCCTGATCTTCATCGGGAACGAAACCGGTGGGCACGGTCTTGTAGATAACGTAGGTTGCGGCCAGTCCGCAGAAGAAGACCACCAGGACGAGGTAACGCAGCTTCAGAGCCTTCTTCGCGCTGTAAACGTACAAGCCGGTGGTGCGGTGGATGACATGCTCGACGCCGCGGAAGAAGATGTTCTTCTTGCCCGTCTCAGGCCGCAGCAATAGGGCCGAAAGCGAAGGTGTGAAGGTGAGCGAGTTGAAAGCTGAGATGGCGATGGAGAACGCGATGGTCAGCGAGAACTGCTTGTAGAGCAGGCCGGTGGTTCCGGGAAAGAAGGCGACGGGAACGAACACCGCAACCAGCACGAGAGAGGTGGCGACGACCGCACCGGTGACTTCGCCCATGGCTTCCGACGCGGCCTTATGGGAATCGCAGCGCTCCTCCGACATGTGGCGCTGGATGTTTTCGATGACCACGATGGCGTCGTCGACCACGAGGCCGGTGGCCAGCACGATGCCGAACAGAGTCAGAGTGTTGATGGAAAAGTTCAGCAGACTAATGAAAGCGAATGTCCCGACGAGCGAGACCGGAATCGTGACTGCCGGAATCAGCGTGCTGCGCCAATCCTGGAGGAAGAGGAACATCACCAGCATGACAAAAATGATGGCCTCGACCAGCGTCTTCAGCACTTCGTGGATGGAGTCGCCGACAAAGGTCGTGGTGTCGAAGGCGACGGCATAGCGCAGTCCGGGCGGAAATCGTTTGGAAAGCCGCTCCAATTCGGCGCGAACAGCCTTGTCCACGTCGAGAGCATTAGCCGTGGGCAACTGGCTGACACCGATACCGATGCCGTTGTAGCCGTTATAGCGAAGCTTGCCGCTGTAGTCTTCGGCCCCAAGTTCGGCATGGCCAACATCGGCCAGCCGCACCAACGCGCCGTTGCTGCCCGGCTTCAGGACGATGTTGTCGAACTGCGCCACTTCGGTCAGACGGCCCAGGGCGCGCACGCTGATCTGGTACATCTGCGTGGTCGCAGTTGGCTCGGCTCCCACCTGGCCGGAGGCGATCTGCACGTTCTGCTGTTGCAGCGCGTCGACGACATCGGAGGCGGTAAGGCCGCGCGCCGCCAGTCGCGCCGGATCGAGCCACAAGCGCATGGAGTACTTGCGTTCGCCGAAGATCTGCGCGTCGGCGACGCCGGGGATGCGCTTGATGGCATCCTTCACATAAATGTCGATGTAATTGCTGATGAACTCTTCGCTGTAGCGATTGTCGTTGCTGTAAAAGCCGGCGGCGAGGACGAACGAAGTGGAAACCTTGTTGATGGTGACGCCGGTATTCTTCACGGCGTCGGGCAGGCGGCCCATGACGCCCTGCACGCGGTTCTGCACGTCGACGGCGGCGAGATCCAGCGGACGCGTCAGCTCGAAGGTGACGTTGATGGACGAGCTACCATCGTTGCCGCTGGTGGAAGTCATGTAGCGCATGCCTTCCACGCCGTTGATGGCCTGCTCCAGGATGGTGGTCACCGAGGATTCGACCGCGGTGGCGTTTGCGCCGATGTAGAAGGCGTTGACGGAGATTTGGGGCGGGGCAAGGTCAGGGAATTGAGCGACCGGCAGGAACGGAATGCAGACCGCGCCCGCGATCACGATGAACAGCGAGGTGACGGTGGAGAAGACCGGACGCTTGATGAAGAAGTCGGAAAACAAATTGCAGTCCCTTTTGATATCCGGCGAGCCCGCGGGAGGCAATTGTGCCGTCCCTACGGGACTCAGTTCAATTTTCCGCCCAACCCAGCACTCCGCTCGCCGTCCCGGCTTCGCTGCGTGCTGGGCTAGACTATTCCGCGCCTGCGGCGCTCGTCCTTTGGCTATTGTTCAATGCGGATGGGCGATCCATCGGCAAGGTTCTGGCCACCGGCGACGACGACCTGATCGCCGGGCTTCAATCCACTCAGCACCGCGTAGTCATTGCCGGTGATCTCGCCCAACTCCACCGGGACCTGATGGGCCACCAGCTTGCCATTGTCCTGCTTCGCGACGAAGGCGAAGAACTGCCCGCTGACACGGGTGACCGCGATCACCGGTACGGTAGCGCCGGAATGGGTGCTCCACACAATACGAGCGCGCACCAACTGCATGGCGCGCAGCACGTCGGCGGCCTGATCGGCCGGGGCCTTCACCAGGATCGATTGCGTGCCGGTTTCGACCTGGGCCGAGATGAAGTCTACCTTGGTGTTCAACAGCACCTTTCCGGCCTGATCGACGACTTGGACGGGCGCGCCCAGCTTGATGTCACCCGCATGCTCGGAGGGAATCGAGATGTAGACCTCCAGGCCGCTGCGCTCGTCGATGGTGGTGAGCACCGTGGTATTGGTAACGCGATCGCCCACGTGCACGGGAACATCGCCGACAATGCCATCGGTGGGAGCGAAGACGCTGTAGTACTTCAATTGCACCTGCTGCTGCGTGATCTGGGCATCCAATGACTTCACGTCATTCAGAGCGCCGTCGTAGGCCGATTGCGCCTGCTGCAGGTCCTGCTGGCTCATCACGCCGCTGGCGGCCAGTGCGCTGACGCGATCAAACTGGGCCTTCGCCCAAGCTAACGCCGCTTCCTTGGACTTCCTCTGGGAGTCGACGTTGGAGACCATCGCCACCTGCCGCCGCGGATCGATCTCCATCAGCGTGTCGCCCTTGTGTATCAGCTGGCCGGAGTGTACGCGGATGGCGAAGATCCAGCCTTCCACGTCGGACATGATGGTGGCCGAGTTGCGCGACTTGATGGTGGCTTCGTACTCAGAGGCATTGCCGATGGATTGGTCCTGCACGGTTTGCACTTTGACCGGCATGACGGGAGGGCCCTGAGGAGCATCGGCACTGCTGCGACTGCAGGCGGTGAAGGCCAACGCCAGCGCGAGAGCTAAACCGAGGATTGGAGCATTCACGCGTGAAGCGCGCGAGGATGCCCTGAGACTGTGAGGTGCCATATAAACGATTCGATTCGCCCGGAAACAGGATGATTCCGCAGCAAAGGATTTTTGATCCTCAATTCTACTCTGAGCTGTGCGCTTGCGGGGGTTGTGGCTGCGAAGATGAGATCAAGTCAAGGTTCAGCCCGCGAAGGCGCGTTCGCAACGTGTTGAAACGCGGATGGTCGCCGGTCGCTTGGCAAAGCGGACGGGTTTTCCTCACGATCCACAGGAATCCACATAACTGCACTATGAATAGGCGTTGAATACGCCGGGTGGCGGGGCTAGAGTCGGAGGACGATCGGCGCAGCGCAGTGGGGGAAGACAGTTTTCGAAGCTGGGCGCTCGCATGGACCGATTCGAGGCCGGAATTCGAGGGCATGGAGTCGGTGGGGGTTACTAGTTAGGTTCGGCCTCCGGATGGTAAAATAACAATATGTGGTATTAGGCTCTTGACATCCACAAGATGTCGGGAGTAATGTTCGTCAACAGCTTGGTTGCGAAGGCGGCCAAGATCCTCCCCCAAACGAGCCGATGTGGGCCAGAGGTGACCTCAGCGGCTACTGGGTTGGGCCCTTGAGCGCAGCGTTTTTTCGAGTTTTGCGAGAGAGTTGTCGGGCCCCTAAAGCGGTGGCAGTAAACGACCGACGAAGTCATCGCCCAGACGATGGCATCTGCGGTGTTCCTTTCCAAGTCTGATCCGTTCGTCGCGCGGCCCGTGCCGCCCGGCGAACGTTTATTGCGATGAAGAATTTACGGGGGGCTTCTTCTCTGCCAGCGATACGCAAGCGAGAGAAGAGGCCCTCGCGGTCTTGCAGGTGACATCCTGATGCGGTACGGGTCCTTCGACTCCGGTTCGCAAAAGCAGCGACCTTCCGCTCAGGATGACGCAGCGATATGGATGACACAGCGACATAACAGCGACATGAAGGTCATATAGAGCAAGAACAGCAATACATACTTCGTATCAGGAGCAAGGACAATGGCCGAAACAACCACGACGACAACGACGAGCGCCACCGTCTCCACGACCAAGAACCAGGCGCCCGGCCAACCATCTCAACGCTCGAAAACCGCGCCTGGCCTCGGCTTCAAGCGCTATTTCACCAAAGCCGGCGTCTCGCCCTATGACGAGCTGGAGTGGGAGCTGCGCCTGGCGCAGATCACCGACTCGCAAGGCGGCATCATCTTTGAGCAGAAAGATGTCGAGGTCCCCAAGGACTGGTCGATGACCGCGACCAACATCGTGGCCAGCAAGTATCTGCATGGCCCGCTGGACACGCCGGAGCGTGAGAGCGGAGTGCGCGCGCTCGTCACCCGCGTGGCTGAAACCATTCGCGACTGGGGCATCGCCGGCGGCTATTTCCGCTCGGCTGAAGACGCGGCCATCTTCCATGACGAACTTGCCCACCTGCTGCTGCAGCAGAAGGCAGCCTTTAACTCGCCGGTGTGGTTCAACGTGGGCTGCGATCGCATCGAGCCTGACTCCGACGCCCGCAACTGGCATTGGAATTCCGAGACGCAGCGTGTCGAATATAGCGCTGTCGGCTACAGGAAGCCGCAGTGCTCGGCCTGCTTCATCAATTCGGTGCACGACTCGCTCGACTCCATCCTGACGCTCGCCAAAACCGAAGGCATGCTCTTCAAGTGGGGATCGGGCACGGGAACGAACCTGTCGCCGCTGCGCTCGTCAACCGAGTCGCTCTCCGGCGGCGGGACGGCCAGCGGTCCGCTCAGCTTCATGAAAGGCTTCGACGCCTTCGCCGGCGTCATCAAGAGCGGCGGCAAGACTCGGCGCGCTGCCAAGATGGTCATCCTCAACGTCGACCATCCCGACATCATCGAGTTCGTCGACTGCAAGCAGAAGGAAGAAGCCAAGGCCTGGGCGCTCGTTGAGCATGGCTACGATGGCAGCGGCCCCGACAGCGACGCTTACTCCTCGATCTTCTTCCAGAACGCCAACAACTCGGTGCGCGTGACCGACGACTTCATGTACGCGGTGCTGCGCGACAGCGACTTCTCCACCCGCGCGGTGAAGGATGGTAAGCCCGTGCACACCTTCAAGGCGCGCGATCTGCTGCGCCGCATCTCCGATGCAACGTGGCATTGCGGCGATCCCGGCATGCAGTACGACACCACGGTCAACCGCTGGCACACGTCGAAGAACACGGCGCGCATCAACGCGTCGAATCCGTGCAGCGAGTACATGTTCCTCGACGACTCGGCCTGCAACCTGGCCAGCCTGAACCTGATGAAGTTCGCGCCCAACGGCACGTTCGATGTCGAGGCCTATCGCCACGCCTGCGCCGTGATGATTACCGCACAGGAAATTCTGGTGGACAACAGTGGCTATCCCACGGAAGCGATTGGCAAGAACTCGCATGACTATCGTCCGCTGGGACTGGGCTACGCGAACCTGGGCGCGCTGCTGATGGCCGCGGGCCTGCCTTACGACTCCGATGCCGGCCGCGACTACGCTGCCTGCGTAACCGCGATTATGTGCGGCGAAGCCTATCTGCAGTCCTCGAAGATTGCCGAGCTATGCCAACCGCTGGCGCCGGCGACGCAACAAACCAGTGTCATCCTGAGCGAGGAGCGAAGCGACGAGTCGAAGGCCCCCTATACCAGCACGATGCCCGGTGCTGCCTGTCCCGGCTGGTACATCAACCGCGAGCCCTTCCTCGACGTGATCCGCATGCATCGCGCGTCGGTGAACAACATCAACCGGACCAACGTTCCCGCCTCGCTCTACGAAGCCAGCAAGGACACCTGGGACGAAGCCCTGAAGCACGGAGAGAAGTTTGGCTATCGCAACGCGCAGGTTACGGTGCTGGCGCCCACGGGCACCATCGGCTTCATGATGGACTGCGACACCACCGGCATCGAGCCTGACCTGGCGCTGGTGAAGTACAAGAAGCTGGTCGGCGGCGGCATGATCAAGATCGTCAATAACACCGTGCCGACTGCGCTCTTCAAGCTGGGCTATACCGCGGACCAGACCAACGCAATCGTCAGCTACATCGACGCGACGGGCACCATCGAAGGCGCGCTCGCCATCAAGGACGAGCACCTGCCCGTCTTCGACTGCTCCTTCAAGCCGACCAAAGGCACGCGCACCATCCACTACATGGGACATCTGCGCATGATGTCGGCGGCGCAGCCGTTCATCTCCGGCGCGATTTCCAAGACCATCAACATGCCGGAGAATGCGACCGTGGAAGAGATCATGGAAGCCTACATCCAGGCGTGGAAGCTGGGGCTGAAGGCGGTCGCGGTCTATCGCGATGGCTCGAAGAAAGCGCAGCCGCTGAGCTCGATGGGATCGGCGACGGCGAAATCCGACAAAAATTCTTCAGGTGTCATCCTGAGCGACCTCGAGCGTAGAGAGAGGGAGTCGAAGGACACCTATGGCAACGAAACTCTGAACGAATCCGACGCTCCTCCGCGCGCCGTACGTCATCGTCTGCCGGACGAACGTTTGTCCATCACGCACAAGTTCAATGTCGGAGGACACGAAGGCTATCTCACCGTCGGGCTCTACAAAGAAGGGATGCCGGGCGAGATCTTCATCACCATGGCGAAGGAAGGCTCGACCGTCAGCGGCCTGATGGACAGCTTCGCCTGCGCGGTGTCGATCGGCCTGCAGCACGGCGTGCCGCTGAAGCTGCTGTGCGAGAAGTTCGCGCACACCCGCTTCGAGCCCAGCGGCTGGAGCCGCAATCCCGACATCGGCTACGCCAAGTCGATCATGGATTATATCTTCCGCTGGCTGCAACTGCGCTTCCTCACCGGACAGCAGCAGGCGCTGTTTGACGGACTGCGCCCGAAGTACGTCAACGCTCCGCCGCCGGGAACGCCCGACGAAGCCATGCCGAGCTACAGCGGCCCGGCCAGCGAGCAGGGTTCCTTGCCGGGCATCGACATAAAGACAGGGCACGTGCATGCAGCCGATGCGCTGAAAGACCTGATCGACATGGGGGACGCGCCCGTTTGCACCGTCTGCGGAGCGATCATGACCAGGAATGGAAGTTGTTACCGCTGTGTTGAGTGTGGCTCGACCAGTGGTTGTAGCTAAGACTTTGGTGGCATATAGCTGAGCAAAATGCACACCATCTTCGGTGTGCATTTTTTTTATGGCGATATATCGCGTTATCCGGCTTGACAACACAGCGGTTCGCAGGTTAGAATTGCTATTAGTTAGGAATGTTCTCCATTCGGCTTTGAAGCGCCCCGATTTACCGGTCCGCAGTTTCTAACCGCAGCTGAACTTTCTACACTTGGACTGACAGCAAGACTCCCACCAGCCTTACCGCCAGCCCGTTCGGGCCCCAAGTTCACATGCGGAGAGTTCCATGGCGACCCTTGTAAATGACCTTGAGACGACCAGTCGGATAACTTCACTTGACGAAATACTCTTCGAGGTTTGCGACGATCTTCAGCTCACAGAAAACCGTCACTCACTCGCGACACAGCGATACACCGCAGTCGGTACGGTACTCGAGTCAAGCTCCAGCCCATTCACGATGCTCAAGCCGCGAATATACCCACAGGGCTCGATGGCGTTGGGAACAACGGTTAAGCCGGTCGTTGGTCCCCACGACTTGGATTTTGTGCTCGAGTTGTCCGTGAGTCACGCCGACGTCGACCCGATGGCACTGATAAAAACCCTGTTCAACTACTTAAAACAGCTGGACAGGTATTCGGAGATGACCGAACTCAAGAACCGGTGCGTTCGGCTCGTTTATGCCGATGACTTCTACATGGACATCTTGCCAGCATGCCGCGACGGAGCGTCTGGAGGCACATGCGTTCAGGTGCCTGATCGCAAAGTTAAGTCGTGGAAACCCAGTAACCCAACCGGATACATAGGCTGGTTTACGGCGCGATCACTTGTCCTAGAACCCCGCCGGGTCGTCTTGGCCGATGCAGCCCCAATACCGCCCCTTCAAGCAACCGAGTCGAAGGCGCCGCTTCAACTGGCTGTCCAACTGCTAAGGTGGCGCGACCTGTGCTACCTAGATCAGCCAGATGAAGCGCCGATCTCCATTGTCTTAACAACGCTTGCGGCAAGGAATTACCACGGGGAGGCATCAGTTTCAAGGGCAGTCAGCGCAATCTTGACCGGGATCCAGGAGGAGATCGCATTTGCCGAATCGAGGCAGACGCGGGTCTGGATACTCAATCCGACTAACGCCGGTGAAGACCTGAGCGAACGGTGGAACCAGGATGAAGGGTCGTACGGGGCTTTTGTTGACGGCATCAACAATCTTCGCTCCAAGTGGGATACGCTTCTACGAAAACAGGGAAATCCGGGTCCAGAACTTAAGGAGCTTTTTGGGGAGACGGTATCGCGTGTGTACGAGAAGCGTGCGCGGCGCCTTCAAGAGCAGCGTAGGGGCCAGAAGCTTGGGGTAGCGCCAAGTGGCATGATCAGCATGGCATCCCCTTCCATTGCAACGGCGAAACCGAATACCTTTTATGGGGAAGACTAGGTTCTTCAAACTAAGCGTCTGTCTTTAGCGCAGCAGATCTATTTTATGCGCGCCGCATATCCCGCCTTCGGGCCTCAGCGTGTCGGCCGGGGCGTCGAGTGGTTAGGTCCGCTGACACCCTCCCCTGCCAGCGACACGTACATAATCAAAGTTCACTACGAGATACCGGAGCGTCCAGAGGTAACGGTAATTTCCCCAGAGCTACGTCTTGCACCCGGCAAGTCGAAGCTGCCGCATGTTTTTCCTCCAGACTACAAGCGGCTGTGCCTCTACATTGCAAGGGAGTGGACTTCCGAAAAGCGAATCGCATGAGGCTGAGCAGTTCATTCCCATTCCACCATCCGTTACATAGAACCGGGCGGGCCGGGTGCCCCACTCATTCCTGCCTTTGGAATGAATGGGAGCCGGTCGACGTAGAGGCACTTCCGCCGCGTTCCGCGTCCGCAAGATGTGGGTCGGATGATTGTTCGTCTCTCACACATTCGAAAATCGCGAATGTGTGGGGCACCTAGAGGCTCTATATAAATATTGCCTTTCAGAATAGCTGCGAATTTCATTGTGGATAGCCGACACTCTATAATTCGAGCTTGAGTTGACAATGCTCCGGCTATCATGTATAGTTCTGACTGAGGTAGTTTCCACCCTCACCTCTTTCAGGTTCCCTGAATATAAGTCAGCCCATCCGAAGCTTTCTTTCCCTTATATACCTCGCAACCCTTGGGAGGTTGAACTTATGTATGCACGCAATATCTCTTTTCGCCTGAAGTCCAATATGCAGTCCGATTACACGCACACATTCGAGAACCAGATTCTTCCTTTACTGCGCAAGCAGAAGGGCTTCAAGGACGAACTCACGTTGTCAAATTCCGGTAGCCAGGATGCGGTTTCAATCAGTCTGTGGGATAACAAGAACAATGCAGACGATTACAACACCCATACCTACCCGGAAGTGTTGAAGACCTTGGCGAAGGTAATCGATGGAACGCCGCGGGTCCAGACCTTTGAAATGGTTATGTCGACCTTCCATAACCTCCCCGTAGCTGTGTAGTTTTGCGCGCCCGTCGCACGGACGGGTGGCCCATTCAAGCGTCTTTCGCCTGAGTGGGCTTTTTTGTTGTGCGAATGAAAATCCTTGCACCGGCCCAAACTAATCGGACCGAGGCCTGGCGTCGTGTGCCCCACTCATTCCTGCTTTTGGAATGAGTGGGAACCGGTCGAGGTAGAGGCGCTTCCCGCAACGTTCCGCGTCCGCAAGGCGTGGTCGGATGATCCCCGGTCTCCCACACATTCGAACCCCGCGAATGTGTGGGGCACCCAGCGGCCCACAGTCGTTGGGCTGCCAGCCCGAAGGGCGGAACAATCGTAGCCCAGCACGTGAGTGCTGGGAAGGCATGTCATTAAATATCCCGAGTCCCTTCAGGGACGACACAAAGCCCGTGCCGTCCTGACGGACTCAATTCAATCCATAATTGCCGACCCAGGACTTACGTCCTGGGCTACGATTGTGTCGCCCTGCGGGCTCCGGATTTCGGCTCGCCAGGGTGCACCATCTATTCCTGCCTTTGGAATGAGTGGGAGCCGGTCGACGTAGCGGCGCTTCCCGCCACGTTCCGCGTCCGCAAGGCGTGGTCGGATGATTGTTCGTCTCCCACACATTCGAAAATCGCGAATGTGTGGGGCACCCAGCACCCAGCGGCTGAGCCCCCTAACGAGCGTTCGTTAATTAGCATGAAAGTGCAGAAGACTGTTTGTTTCCAGGCGCTTGGCAGGTTACTTTGTGATATTTTGCAAATGTTCCACGTGGAACATTTTGCCCTCCAGGGAAGGAAAAGGCCAAAACGGCGAGGAGCGGTCGACCTCGACTTCGCTGCGCTCGAGATGACACTCCAGGTGAGGAGATTGCTCACACTCTTTAATTAATTCCTGACGGCCAAAGCAAGCATCTGACGTGACTAAGTCTTGAGCTACTGAATCCTGGGTTCTGGAGATGAGAGATGAATCATTGGAAGTTTGCCGCTGCAGCGTCTTTGCTGGTACTGGCCATCGCGACCGGAGTCTCCGCGCAGGATGTTCAAATCTATCCGGGCGCAAAGCAATTCACTCCTCCCGCAGACGAAAAGGCCATGCAGGCCATGCCTCCGGGCGCGACCGAGACCATCTATTTCACCCACGATCCGTACTCGAAGGTGGTCGCCTTCTACCAGAGTCTGGGGAAGGTACGCACGCCGCCGTGGCTGAAAAAGGGGGCGACGCTCCCGAACGGCAAGCCGCTGAAGGAGACGTTCTTCATCGTTGACGGCTCCACGACTCTTACGTTCTCGAAGAGTTGGGCGAAGATCCAGCGGCCGTATGTGGGCGCTATCGACATGGAAGGGTCGACGCAGGACTACCATGACGTCCGCGACGTGACCGCCATCTTTGTCATCCAGAAAAAACAGGGCGAGTGGCCCGAGAGATGATTCGGTCAGACGAGGTTGCCCAATCCGACGTCGTGATAGAGCTCGAGATAATGGCAGCGCGGGCACATGACTAAGCGGACCGGCACGGCGCAGTTGGTGTTCACGCTCGCGCCGACGTCTTTCTGGTAACGCGGTTCCACATATCCGGGAACGCCAAAGCTGGTGTCCAGCATGGTTCGGTCGGCGTGGCACTTGGGACACTCGATCTTGACTCCCACTGACATGACACTCCTCCAATCGCGGGCGCGATGGCCCACTTTATCATGCGAATGCGCAGCGAGCAGTGTGGACGTTGAGTCAAGGAGCAGCGATCACCGGCGAGGCGGCTTCCATCTGCGGCTGCTTTTTCGACGCGAGCCAACGAGCACGTAGCTGGAGAAATGGCCACTCGATCAGTTGAAAGGTCACGAATGCGATTGCAATGGACGCCAGCAGGTTCATCACGTAGAGGATCCAGAAGCCAGCTTCGCCGCCCGTCACACGCCATCCCAACAGCAGCGAACTCGATCGCTCAAGCAGCCCGAAGTGATTCAGGTACATGCCATACGACAGCCGGCTGATGATGTAAAAGCCGTGCCAGTTCAGCAGCTTTGGCGTCCGCTCCATCCCCAGGCCCCACAGAGTGGCGGCACCGAAAATCAACGCCAGGGCAGTAAAGGCGAACACCTCTTTCTCGACGAAATGCAAGCCTATGGCGGCCACAACCATAGCGCTGCACGCTGCCACGCGCAGCCGAGTGGAGCGAATGACCTCGGGACGAAAGACGCTAAACCAGGCCAGCAGCCCGCCGATCGCCAGCCCATCCGAATGCGCGTACATTGCCTTGTACAGGTCAAAGGGAAGGTGAGGCAGGCGAGGCTCCACGTATTGGATGGCGATCGCGCGGTTCATCACGACAAAGAACATGCCGACAACCGGCAGAATCCAGAGACGTGTCGGTTTGATGATCCGCGAGAACAACGCAATCGATACAGGAGCGAGTACGTAAAACTGCTCTTCCGTGGATAACGACCAGCCGCCGCCGATCTGGTTGTGGAAGTCGTTAGAGAGGAAACAGATGTCGGACCACAGACCGCTGAGATTGCGCCCAAACAGTCCCTCGAAAGCCACGAAGGCCACGAATGCATAGTAAAGCGGCCAGATGCGCAATCCGCGGCGCAGCAGGAAGCGGCCAATCTTGATGCCGTTGGTGCGTTTGACCTCCTTCCACAACTGGCCGCCGATGAGAAAGCCGCTGAGTACGAAGAACAGGTCGACGCCGGTCCAGCCCCAGTTGAACATGGGCAGCGCCAGTACCGATGGCAAACCTTGGAACGCCGCTCCATAATGAGCGGTGAAAACCAGCAGGATGGCGAGACTGCGCAGGACGTCGAGCGCCGGCACATTGCCGCGCGGCCGCACGCGCAGATCGTGAACTGCTCCGCGAAAGAAACCCGAAACCGGAGGCGTACTCATGAACAGCAGGGCTGGTATTGCTTTACTCGCCAAGGCACAGGCAGAGAATATGGGAGCTGAATACAGAGTGCAAGTGACGTTGAGCACGCGTGGATCTGCGAACACTTGCGAGCGAGGCGTCCGCCACGTACGAGCGGGATGATATACCGCTCTCCGGCGTCACAACGCATCTACAATGATAGCGACAAGGAGCGAAATCATAATGCATCGTCCAGCACGAATGTCCGCGCTTGTAACCCTGGCGGTTCTCGGCTTGGGACTGTCTCTTCGCGCGCAGTCCGGCACAACCGCGAACGGCCAATCCGACGCGGCTCCGCCCAGGACCATGAGCCCGCCGATCCAGATAGCAGTCACCGGCTGCCTGAAGCAGAGCAACGAGGGCGGATACCGGCTGAAGGATCGCAACGGCACAACCTGGCAGCTGACCTCCGATACTGTGGACCTTCATGAGCATCTGAATCACGTGGTCAGCGTGACCGGCAAGCCAATGCCAACACCGCAGCCGGGATCCAACAGTCCGCAGGAGGGAACTGCCAACGCCGCCAGCAAGCCGTCGCCTGGGTTGCGGGTGCTTACGTTGAAAATGTTGAGCAACAGTTGTACGCGGTGAGCCTTCATCGCGCGCCGACCTCGACAGATTTTCCCGCGCGTGTTCGCACTCTGCATATGCCCGCGAAATCGCAGCTTCTGCACTTGCGCCGACGCACGTGATGCTGGCATGATGAGCTAACTCCCAGCGTAGCCAGCCCCGGGATAACGCCCAGATGTCATCTTTTAGCGCAGCCCGTCGTGTCTCACGTGAGCTTCGCACCTGTGCGCTGATTCTGCTGGTTGGCTGGGCCGTCGCCGGGCTGCACGCGCAGTGTCCCATCCCGCCCAGCGCCAATTCGAACGATCCCAATCTCATCTTCAAACGGCCGGCTCCGCCTAAGAGGGCGCCGGGTCAGGAGCTATTGCTGCCGGAGGCGGGATTCCTCTCGAACACCCATTACACCAGCCAGTTCTTTGGCTTTGGCTTCGAGCTCCCGCTCACCGTGCAAGGTCACGAAATCATGTTGCCGGTTATGCCCGAGAAACAGCATGCTCTGCTGATGCTGCAGTACGAAAAGGGAGATCACAACGGCTACATCCAGGTGACGGCTACCGACCCCCGGCCCGGCTATGAGGTCAGCACTCCGGAGAAGGAACAGGACGAACTGGAGCGATGGGCAAAGTCGGGAGGCGGCTTCGGCGGGCAACCGGCATTCCCCGTTCCCGCCTTTATGCTGCGCTCCGGGCGTTTCTTTTCCTCTACCCGGCGCGTCGGGCGCAACTATGCCGCGCAGTACTGGACTGGCATCAACAACTACATGATCAAGGTGGTGATTCGCACCAACGATAAGGACTTCCTACGCAAGGCCAAGGACCTGATGGCCGATGCGGTTTTCTATTGCCCGCAGGACGATGGTTCGCTGATTGACGAAGAGGGCAAGCCGGTGAAAGTCGAGGGCGCGCCTTACACCGGACCCACCGTCCCCACCTTCAAGGTGAATAACGCCTTGCGCGACGAACCGGGCAAGAGCATTCCTCCCGGGGAGGTGGTCGAAGGAGTCTATCGTAACCCTGAGGCGGGTTTGCAGTACCGGTTGCCGGCGGGTTGGGACGTCATCGCTGCCGACAAGAGCGATCCTCCGACTCCTCCGCAGGATGAATCAATGTTGCGCGAATACAAGTTTTTTCACGCCTGCTCGCAAACCCTGCTGCAGATTGCGCCACGTCCTCCGGTGGGCTTAACGGGCCAGCCGCCCGGCCCCACCATCACCTTGCGCGCTCTCGATCCCGATTGCCTGTCGATGCGCACCGCTGCTTCCCTCACCGACAAGCGCGCTGCCGATGAGGTCGCCGCCAGTCTGGAGCAGACGGGCGAGTTTGGCGAGATCGATTCCGATGCGCTGATGTCGATACATGGCCACCTGTTCATGATCTTCCAAGGCACGATGGCCACGACGCAGAGAGGGGAGGATCTGGGGCAGCGCATGTCGCAGGCAATCTTCGCCACGCGCTATAACAAGCTGTTGCTGATGTGGTCGGTGATGGCTCCCGATGCTGCCGCCCTGGCCCAGGTACCCACCAGCGACATCCTCTTCGACGGCTCCCCGCCCATCGAGTTGCGAGCCTCGCTGCTAGTCAGGAAATAGGTACGTAACTAGAGGTAACGGATTGCTCCGCCAAATCCCCGAGAGGTATTACGGCGTAATCTCGAAGATCACACCGCCCGAATGCGAACCTCCGCCCGAGGTCACTCCGTAAAGATTACCGCTGGCGTCCATCACCAGGTTGCCAACCGGTCCTGCACCGTCCGAGCCGCCGGTGAAGTCGTAGAGATCGGTATAGACGTAGTTGCCGTGTACATCGGCCATCTTGTACACATTACCTTGTTGGTAAGCGCCGCCACTGAATGAGACACCGAAGAGGTCAGTGGCCGAATCCTCAATGAGCGGGCCCTCGGGAGCACTAGCGCCCTCTCGTGATGTGCCGAAGTTGTAGACCAGGCTAAAACCATAGAACCAGTCGAAGACCGTGCCCGACGTTGATCCGTCTAGCCCACATCCCTGGGCCACACCGTACAAGTTGAAAGTGTTCGGGTCCAGCAGGAGACTGGTATCGATATCACATCCAATGTTGGGATAGAAACCCTGCACGTCATAATATTCGAAGCCATTTCCGGAGGGCTGGAGGGTGAAAAAATTCTCGTTGCCAACGGAAGTTACGCCGTAGAGATCGTTGTACTGATCACGGATTATCCCGCCGAGCGGCTGGGATCCGTCATCGTGGGCATTGAAGCTGTGCAGAACACTTTCTTTCCAACCGCTTCCTGAAGGGGAAAGTTGATAAACCGTGCCGCAGCCGGAGCTCCCACAATCCTGAAGTTCGCCACCAAACTGCGTGGTTCCGTAAAAGTTGGAGTTAGCATCGTAAACCAGGTTCCCGTATTGCGGTCTGGCGCCATCGGGCGCGCCCTGGAAAGCATAGATTACGGTTTCCGTCCACGGCGCTGAGGCTGAGCCGGAGGCGTGGGCTGGTGGTCTCAAGCTGTAAATGGTGCCGCATCCGCCGGCAACTCCGCAGGATTGGTTCCCTCCAATTTCTGTGGTGCCATAGAGGACGCCGCTGGGACCGATCGTGACGCCGGCAACGGGATCCGCTCCGTCCGTGCCTCCCTGGAATTCGTACAGCAGACTCAGCACCCAACCCGAGCCGACGTGCCTTAGCTCGTATACAGTTCCTCTTTCGTAAGCGCCACCTTTCAAGGTGGTTCCATAGAAATTTCCGCCTGGGGTCATGGTAAGCCCGTTGTAGGGCGAATAGGCAGCGCCGTTCGATCCGTTCCCGCTGAAGCTGAAGAGCACATTGAAGCTCTGGGCCTGCGCTGTTGATATCAACGCGAGGCTCAATGTTAGACCAACGCCGGCGAGTGTCGCAGCAGGCCGGGCGATGCTGATCATCATCTCCCGATATCGTTTCGAGCGTGTCATAGCGTCCTCCTCCGATACGAATCGCGCCAGATTTTCCTGCATCGTAGTTCCGGGTCGCCATGCCGTCAAATTAATTTAACCTTACGGTCTAACCTGTTGCAGCGCTGGAAAATAGAGGAAAAGGGGAGACCAGACCGGAGATTTTGCGATTGCGGACGGGCGATCACCAGCCCTTGCAGGAAGCTTGTTGCTGATTTTTTCTACAGCGCAAACGCCGTGCCGGATGCTGGTCAGCTACCGGGGGTCGGAATCGCGGCCAGCGAGCCGGCACGACATGAGGTATTACGCCAGAATCGTACTCGCAAGCCAGCCCTCGCGCAGCAACAGGCGTCACGCTTCCACGTGCGACACTGCACCATGGTGATGTGAGCCACGTCGCACGCGCATGTGCGGTGCCGGACAAACTGAGTGACATGAAAAAGCCGCGGCTCTAACCGCGGCTGTCTCACGAATGAGATCTTTGTCAGCGCCCGGCTTCCCTAGCGGCGACCCTTCTTGGCAGCTTTCTTCTTTGCGCCTGCCTTTTTCTTCGCAGGGGCTTTCTTCGCTGCCTTCTTGGCCGGAGCTTTCTTTGCCGGCTTCCTGGCAGCTTTCTTTGCTGGTTTCTTGGCTGCCTTGGCCGGAGCTTTCTTGGCTGGCTTGGCTGGGGCTTTCTTGGCGGCTGGTTTCGCCGGTTTCTTTGGAGGAGCAGGCTTGCGCGCGGCGGGAGGCGGTGGCGGAGCTTCGCGACCCAACGGCTCCAACTCAATGTCTTCTTCCACAATCGTTACGGATTCTGGCTCTTCTTCTTCTTCCTCTTCTTCTTGTCTCCGTAGTCATCCATTTCGTCGTCTCTGCGGCCATAGAGCGTTTCATCGAATGTCATATGCTTGTCCTCCTGATGGTGCCGGACTCCGCATGACTGAACGGAGGCAGCTCGCTAAGCAAAACTTGGTTTTATACCAACGACAAACTTCACACAAGAGGCACGCGATCACAACGCCGCTCCGATGGCTTCGCCGCATCGCAGGCCCGGCAAATTAGTGCAACGCGCCTGTTGTAACAGAACATCCGCGCGAAGGGAAGGGGTGCGAGGACAAAATAGCTGTCAGCCGTCAGCTTTCAGCTGGCAGAAGAGGAATATTCGCGTCTTTGATTTTCGGTATAGCTGACGGCTGACGGCCGAAAGCTGACAGCTATTTTCGGATCAGCAGCACTTCGCCGGCGCGCAGGTTGGCGGCCAGCTTGGGATTGTCGCGTTTCAGGGCGGCGACGGACGTGTGGTTCGACTCAGCAATGCTGCTGAGGGTCTCGCCCTTTTTGACTTTGTGATACTTGGCGGCGTCCGAAGTCGAGCTCTTATTGGATTTGCCGCTGCCGTGCTCCGCGCCGGCTGAGGCGCTCTTACTCTCTAATTTCGTCTCTGATGGACCGGCTTCGGCGCTCTCCGAAGTGGTGGGTTTGTAGATGACCAGCATGCGTCCGGGCGTCAGCTCGGTGCCCCGCAAGTGGTTCCATTTCCTGACTTTGTCGACGGGCACCTCGAAATCGTCGGCCACCGAGGCCACAGTATCGCCCTTGCGCACTTTGTAATGCGTGGCCTTGTGGGAGTAAGCGGCGGTCGGCGTGTCGTGCCGGCCCGGCGCGATCGGGATAATCAGCTTCGTCCCGGCTTTTACCTCGTCATCGGAGAGGTTGTTGGCTTCGGCAATCGACGAGGCCGAGGTGTGATACTTGCGCGCGATGGAGGGCAGCGTGTCTCCGTACTCCACCCGGTGATAGCGCCAGTAGGTGCGCATGTCCTGTGGGATGGTGGCAATCGCGGTCTCGTACTTTTCCTGCGATCCAGCCGGTAGCTTCAGGATGAACGACTGGTCTTTCGGGGTCGTCATTCGCAACAGGCTGGGATTGAGCTCCTGCAGGCGATCGACCGAGGTATCCACGCATTCGGCCACCAGGCGCAAGTCCACGGGATAGTTGATCGTCACCTGGTCCGTCTGTTGCGGCGGCTCGGGCGGTACCCGTTGCAATCCATACTGTTCAGGGTTCTTCGCGATAATCGTCTCGGCCAGGATGATGGGAACGTAGTTACGCGTCTCCTGTGGCAGCACGCCGCGCCGGTAGAGCTCCCAGAAGTCGGCGTAGCCGGTGCGCTCCACGGCATGTTGCACGGTGCTGGCGCCTGAATTGTAGGCGGCCATCGCCAGGTACCAGTCGCCGAACTGGTTATACAGGTCTTTCAGATGATGGGCGGCGGCGCGCGTCGCCTTCTCCGGATCTTGCCGCTCATCGATCCACCAGCTCCGCTCCAGTCCGTAAATTTCCGCCGCGCTGGCCATGAACTGCCACATGCCGCGCGCTCCGGCCCGAGACAACGCTAGCGGCTGGAATCCCGACTCCGCCTGCGCCAGATAGATCAGGTCCTGCGGCACGCCTTCTTCCTTCAGGATGCTCGCAATCATCTCGCGATAGCGTCCTGCACGGGTCCAGGCGTGCTCCAGCGTGGCCTTTCCGCGCGGGCTGGAATAGTAATTGATGAACATCGCCACCTGGTCATTCATCACCAGCGGCAGGTCGGACTTGGTGTTCTTGACCTCGGCTTCCGCCACCGCCCGGACGTTGGGATCGACCGGGAAGGTGATGTCGTTAGCCTCGTCGATGGGCGCCGGCTCGGAGCGCGGCTCGCTGAAGCCGTCGCCCTGCTGTAGCGCCGCCATCTCCAACTCGTGGACGGCCTCGACGATCTTGTCGAATTCGCGCTCCAGTTGCTCATTGTTGCGCACGTCGAGATTGCTGCCGAGCAGGCTATTGAAGGCCTGGTCGAAATTTTCCTTCGCCGCTTCCAAATGTCCCGCCTGATAGTTGGCCTGCCCGGCGGCATACTGCTTTTCCGCCTGCGCGATCAAAGCGTCGACGGGATCGGCCTGCGGCTGGGGAGCTTCCTGGACTTTCGGCGGTAGCGCGGCCTTCTGGACAACAGGCGCGGTGACTTCAGGCGCCGTGGCGGCGTGTGCGGGAAGAGCAGCGGATTTCTTGGGTTCGGTGGTCTCGCAACTTGTGAGGACGATAAGGAAGCTGAGGAACAGCAGTACGGCGGCCGGAGCTTTAAGGCGAAGCAGTGTCATCGTTGCGACAATTCCGAAACAACCTTCTCCTGCGTTCCACCGGGTTGCTTTGATGTTACTACGCCGCGAATTTTACGGTCAATGAAATGGCGGAGGACGGGTAACCGCTGTCGATGAATTACTTAGTGTGGTGAGGCCGTATTCATGTTGGCCTCAATCGGAACAATCTTCGTATCGGTGCGGAATTTCTTGTAGTCGCGGTCCGTGACATCCACGTCAACGTTGAAATCTTTCAGCAATGCCAATCGCACGTCCACTTTGACCGCAATGTGCTGTTGCAACCACACTTCGTCGTTCACCCTGGTCTGCTCGATGACGACGCGCGAACCTTTATGCAGCCGGGCCAGAAACAGGCCGAACGAGACCGTGTCGATGAATTGCACGTCCAGCTTTTTCATCTGCGAATCGTCTTTGTCGATCCACACACGGAAGCGCGTCTTGGGCAGAATTTTGGCCTCCTTGCGGACCGGCTGATAACCCGGCTTGGGGTCGCCGTCGATGACGAAGTTGTCGCGGCCGTCCAGCTTCTCGATGCCGATGAACTTGAAGTTGTAGGCGTCGGCTACTTCGCGCACAAACTGCCGCTCGTCTTCCCGTTCCTTCTCTTCCTTCTCCAGACGTTTCTTGCGGTCCGCTTCGGACTCGTTCTTGCGCTTGTCGATCAGCTTCTGGATCTTCTCGTCTTCCTTTTGCGCATCCTTCGCCGAAAGCGGCTTGTCATCCTTGGCGATCTGCTTCTGCACCTGCTCGCCATAGATTTCCATCACGTCGTAAGTCTTCGTCTCCGTGGACTTCACCTGTCCCTTGCCGTCGAGCCTGCGCTCTTCCTGGCGCTCGACGTAGGTGTAATCGCGCAGCTTCTTGTCGTTTTCCAGATCCTTGTCGGCGGAAAGGCGAATCAAGTCGCGGATCTGCTCCTGCGAAAGCGTGGCGAGAGTTGTTGGCGCCGATGACTCAGTCGGCTTTACGGTCGTATTCTCTTGCGCGATCGCCAGTCCGCCGGTCAGGATGACGACGATTATGCTGTGCCAGACTCGCATGGCCATAACTGCGAGATTACAACCCCGCGCCTTTCGCAAAGTTCTGGGCATTGATACGTGTGGATTGCTCGAGGAGTTCGCGGCCTTGGTAGAGCCACCGCGGGCACCCAATCCTCCTCGCCATCCTTTGGCGAGAGGTGGGAGCTAGGCTCGTGCCAGCGCCTGCTCCAGATCGCCGATCAAATCGGTGCTATCTTCGATTCCTACGGATAACCGCACGGTCGCCGCCGACACGCCCAGCAACTTGAGTTGCTTTGCGCTCAATCCTGTGTGTGACGTGAGCACCGGATACGACACCGTCGATTCCACGCCGCCCAGGCTGGCCGCCAGGTACCACAGCTTCAGGTGGTCGATGAAGCGCTCCGCCGACCGTCCTCCGCCGCGCAGATCGAACGAGACCATCATCCCAAAATCCTTCATCTGCCGCCGCGCAATCTCATGGCAGTCGTTGTCGGGCAAGCCGGGATAATACACGCGCGCGACCTTTCGATGCTCTTGCAGCATTTCGGCAATGCGTGTCGCGTTGCGGCAAGCCCGCTCCACGCGCACATCCAGCGTCTTCAGCCCGCGCAGCAAAAGATACGCGCAGCCGGGATCGAGACAGCCGCCGGTCAGGATCATGATCGGCCGGGCCGCGTCCATCCACTTCTTGGAGCCGGCCAGCACGCCCGCGGTCAGGTCGCTGTGCCCGCCGAGATACTTTGTCGCCGAATGGATCACGATGTCGGCGCCCAGTTCCAGCGGTTTCTGAAGCACTGGCGTCGCAAAAGTGTTGTCCACGACGACACACGCCTTGCACTTGCGGCCCAGCTCGCACAGAGCAGCGAGATCGACGCAGCGCAGCGTGGGATTGGTGGGCGATTCCAGAAACAACATGCGCGTCTTGCGGCTGAAGTAGCGCGCGGCGTTGTTGATGTCGTGATACGGAACGAAGCGCACCTTGATCCCACAACGTGGGAGTACCTGCTCAAACAGCTTCACCGTCCCGCCGTAGACGTCGAGCATGGAGACGACCTCGTCGCCCGCTTGGCATGCTGCCAGTACAGCGACCAGCTCCGCCGCCATGCCACTGGATGTTGCGATGGCCGCTTCCGCGCCCTCCAGCGAAGCAATCTTCTCCTCCGCCGCAGTCACCGTCGGATTGGCATAGCGGGAGTACAAATACATGTCCCTGTCGCCTTTGGCGTAGCGGCGCAGATCTGCGACGCGTGGCACCACGAACACCGACGTCTGCGCGATGGGCGTGGTCAGCGGCGCGGATTGTCCATGCCGGTCCTCGCCGGAATGAACGCAGCGCGTCGCATCGACGGGTTCCCGGGAATTTCTTGGCCTGCTCATGTTGACGGTTTGTGTCAGGGCACGACTTTAGTCGTGCCGCATGACGGAACAAAGCTCAGGGCTTTAGCCCCTGCAAAATCATGGTACCGCAGGGGCTGAAGCCCGAGTTATAAATGACTCGCTACGGCACGTCTGAAGACGTGCCCTGACACAAAGCGAAGAGGTGCTCTGATACAGGGCGATTTGTTAGCGCGATTCTAGATTTCTACTCTACCCCTCGATCACAATCCCCGCCTTCGTCCCTTGATTCGTGCACAGCGCCCACGCCATGCGCGGCGTGTTGTGCGCGATGCCAATCCGCCCGAGCGTGTCCACGATGATGATTCCTCCGTGTCCGTTGAGACGCTTCTTCAGGTAGAAGAGCGCTTGCTGTGCGGCCTCCTGCGGTGCCTGGCCCTGCTCCACACGGTCGGCAGTCCACTTGGCCAGCACCAGCTTCATCATCGGCTCGCCCCATCCCGTGGTCGAGACCGCGGCGCTGCGATTGTCCGCGTAGCAGCCGCAGCCGATCAGCGACGAATCCCCCACGCGCCCCGGGGCTTTGTTCAGCGTGCCACCCGTCGAAGTTGCCGAGGCGATGTTGCCCTCAGCATCCAGCGCCACGGCGCCCACGGTGTCGTGCGAGCGCGTCGGCCCAAACTCGTCCGGCATCTTCAGATAAGCCTGCTTCTTGGCCTCGCGCAGGCGCTCCACTTCGCGCTCGATTACCAGTTCGTCATTTGAGCACAGTTCGATGCCGTGCTCCTGCGCGAAGCGCTCAGCGCCACTGCCGACGAAGTAGACATGCGGGCTCTCGGTGAGAATCTTCTTGGCCGCGCGGATAGGATTGCGAATGTGCTCAACGCAACCCACGCCGCCCGCGCGTAAGGTCGCTCCGTCCATGATGAGCGCGTCGAGTTGCACGCGGCCATCCATGTTAAGGAACGAGCCGCGGCCGGCGTCGAAGGTCTCGTCTTCTTCCATCGCCACCACGGCAGCTTCGGTGGCGTCGAGCGAGCTCCCACCGCGCCGCATCACCTGCCAGCCCTCGTCCGCCGCGGCCTTCACGCCGCGCAGATGCGGTTCAAGCATGTCTTCAGGAATGGCCCACGCACCACCGTGGACCAGAATTACAGGATCGACCGCCAATTCCCCACCTTTCGCAAAAAAGAGTGGCCTCTGTGCCGAGAGGCAAACCCGTCAGCATACCAGATGAGCGGCACAGCGCTTGTGGCCAAAGCTCCGCTAATCATTTGTTACATCACTATAAAAACAAGAGCACGGAAAGCCTAGTTGTGATAAAACTCGCAAATTATGAGCTACTCAGCTGCAATTCGCGCACTGGCCGTTATGGCCGCCTTCAGTGTTTGCATCGTTTCCGGGTCTGCGCAAACCAAGGCGGCGAAGAAGAAAACCGTCGAGTTGAAAGACGCCAAAGGCAACGACGTCGGCACGGCGACTATCGTTTCGAAGGGACCGGGCGTGGAAGTGAAGCTCGACCTGAAGGACCTCCCGCCTGGAGTCCACGCGGTGCACTTTCATCAGAAGGCCATGTGCGATGCGCCGGACTTCAAGTCCGCCGGCGGACACTTCAATCCGACCAGCAAACAGCACGGCTTTGACAATCCGCAGGGCCATCACGCGGGCGACATGATGAACTTCACCGTCAAGGAAAATGGCACGGCAAAGGCGACGGTCAAGGACGAGGAAGTTGTGCTGGGCACAGGCAGCGAGCCGAATTCGCTATTGTCGAATGGAGGCAGTTCGATCATGGTTCACGCCAAGGCCGACGATTACAAGACCGATCCTTCCGGCAACTCCGGCGACCGCATCGCCTGCGGAGCGATTACGCCGTAACGGTTGTTGGTGATCTAAACTGGAACCATGGGCGACATTGGCCGCATGCTGGTGTTTGTCGGCGGACTGCTGCTGGTCATCGGCGTAGTCCTGATTTTCGCGGGCAAGGTTAACCTGCCTATCGGGCGTCTCCCGGGCGATATCGTCTATCGCGGCAAGAACACCACCTTCTACTTCCCGCTGATGACGTCGATTCTGCTCAGCATCATTCTGTCGCTGGTGCTGTACTTCGTGAATCGGATGAGGTGAAGAAGCTGTCAGCTTTCAGCCATCAGCTTTCAGTTAGGGCAACTTCCTCCGAGCTGAATTTGCGACCTTCCGGATGATTTTCCGATCCTGAGGTTCGGCTGACGGCTGACGGCTGATAGCTGACGGCTGCCTTGATACACTTCCTCCATGTCCGGCACGGAACAACTCGGGCTGATGTTTCAGGCGCCGGCGCGCAAGATTTATCCCGTTCGCGAGCTGGTCGCCGCCGTGCGCACGCAAGTGGAGCGCTCCTTCACCGACGTTTACGTGGAGGGCGAAATCTCCAACTATAGGCCCGCCGAATCCGGCCATCTCTACTTCACCCTGAAGGACGGCTCAGCCCAGCTCCGCGTGGTGATGTGGCGAACCCAGGCGCGGCTGCTGCGCTTTCGTCCGGAGAACGGGATGCAAGTGATCGCGCGTGGCCGTGTCACCGTCTACGACGAACGCGGTGATCTGCAATTTCAAAGCGAGCATCTCGAACCCAAAGGGACTGGCGCGCTGCAGATCGCGTTTGAGCAATTGAAGGCCAAGTTGGCTGCCGAAGGGCTGTTCGATCAAGCACGCAAGAAGCCTGTTCCGGTGCTTCCCCGGCGCATCGGCCTGGTCACTTCGCCGCGTGGAGCCGCGGTGCAAGACATCCTGAATATCCTTCGTCGCCGGCACGAGTCGGTGAACGTGCTCATCTATCCGGCGCAGGTGCAAGGCGAGGTTGCGGCCTCCGAGGTGAGCGCCGGGGTGCGCTACTTCAGCCGGCACGGCCACGTTGACGTGATCGTCGTCGCTCGCGGCGGCGGCTCGTTCGAAGACCTTTTCGCCTTCAACGATGAAGGCCTGGCCCGCACGATTGCCGCCTCGGACATTCCAGTGATCTCGGCCATCGGTCACGAGACCGATTTCACCATCTGCGACTTTGTCGCCGACTTGCGCGCGCCCACTCCGTCCGCTGCCGCAGAGCTGGTCATCCGCTCCAAACTCGAACTCTCGGAGAAGCTGCAAGGCTTCCACAAGCGCATGACGCAGGCCATCAACTACAAATTGCTGCTGGCCAACAACGCTTTGTCCGCCATGGCGCAGCACGCCGTCTTCGCGCGCATGCAGGACAGCATTGCCCGCCGCCAGCAGCGGGTTGACGAGTTGGTGTACCGGCTGGCGCAATCGCAGTCGCGCCTGCTGAAGAACCAAACTCGCCGCGTCGATGCACTCGAAGCCCAACTCCGTCGCCATGACTTGCGGGTGCGCACCGCCGTCATGCGCCGCCGGCTCGACACGCGTGCAGGCGAGTTGAACGCTGCTATCTTGCGGCTGCTGGTCGCGCGCCAAACTGATCTTGATCGTTTTACCGTTGCCCTGCGCGGCACACCTGAGATGATTCTGCTGCGACGCAGCTCCCGCTGGGAGCGAGCGCATGGCAGCCTGGAAGCGCTTTCCCCGAAGGCCATCCTTGCTCGCGGCTACGCGCTGGTTTTTGATGCCGATGGCCGCCTGGTGAAGCAAGCTTCCCAGCTCGCGCCGGGCGAACACGTTCGCACCCAGCTTGGCCGCGGCGAATTCACTTCGCAGGTGGACGGAGTTGACGACGACAGCAATCCCAAGTAATTGCTTGATGATTGCAGAATTGCCGGTTTGCTCTCCTAGTAAGCTACTCTGAATTTGCTTCTCCAGTGCCCGGCGCAGCTATGGTTGCGCTCGACGGGCGGCCTTGCGGCCGGTGATGAACCACACGTCGCGATACACATTCGCAGCCTTGACCCCCTGGAAGCCACAGGACTTCACCGCTTCCACCATGTCTTTCCATGTGGCCAGGCCAAACGACGATCCCGCAAAGTGTTCGACTAGCCGGTCCAGTGGCTTGGTGCCGTCCTCAGAGAAGTAGCGATCCACCAGGACGACCAGCCCGTTCGCGGGCAGACACTTGTAGGCGCTGCGCAACAGCTGCTTCGATATGGGGCCGATATCGCAGAACATGATTACGTCGTGGCCTGCGGGCAGCCGGCCGTGAATATCTCCTCCCAGCGTTCGGACGCGCCTGGCGAGCCCGGCGCGCCGGATATTTCCGGCAGCAACTTCGCACACGGGAGCGATGTCGAGTATGGTGGCGTGCAGGTGCGGGTTCCGTTTTGCCAGTGCGATGGACATCACGCCAGAGCCGCCGCCCACATCCAGCACCGCGCTATGCCGCGACACGTCCAGGTATTTCGCCAGCGCTTCGGCATCGTCCTTATGAAAGTGATACAGCATCTGGGTGAAGTTTTCGGCCTGGCTGTGGTCGCGCTTCATCGCCTCGGTATAGCTCGGCCTCTTCAGCTGCAAGATCGACTTGTAACGTCTTCCCGACACCAGCGCCTTCTCCAGCACCGTGAGCGCTTCGAAGGCCTCCACGCATTCGTTGGAGTATTGCCGCGTCCAGTAGATCGAGCGTTCGTCGATGAAGTATTTCTCCGCGAGAGCCGTGTTTCCGTACCCGTCATTCCCTTTGTCGAGCAGGCGGAGCGCGACGAGCGAGTTCAGAAATGCCTGAAGGTAGTACTTGTGGATCTTGAGCGCGCGTCCAATTGCGTCCGCTTTCATGCGCTTTTGATGGAGCAAGCGGAAGACTTGCAACCTCTCCGCGGCGACGATCAGACGCGAGGCGACGAAGGCCTTCTGAATGTCGATGCTGGCGAGTACTGCCTTGGGGAACTTGTCGAGTGTCGGCTTCTCCATAGAGACCCTCCTCTACGTCTCAAAACACGGCAGGAAAGCTCTGCCTAAGTTACAGCGACCCTCATAGAACTTAAAGTATGAGTTCCAGCAGACTACACCGATTTCTACCAATCTGGGCTTCCCGCTGCATTAGAATCAAAGAGAACCATTAGTTAGTTGTCCAGCAGGAAACTATTCTGAGTTTATTTTTTCGAATCACGGCGCGTCACTCTTGCCGCCGCCAAAGGTACCAGGATGCTGCAGCGGGTTGGCCACATTCCGCAATTCTCGATGATCTCCGTCATCGACATCCTGGTTGTAGCATTCCTTATTTACGAGTTTCTTAAGCTCATCAAGGGCACGCGCGCGATTCCGATGCTGGTCGCGGTGGTGTTGCTGATCGTGGCATTCTGGCTGGCGCACATCGAACAGCTGCGTACCGTCGACTGGCTCATCACCACGCTCTTCCCATACGCCATTTTCGCGCTCATCGTGGTCTTCGGCGCCGAGATTCGCCACGCCCTGGCTCGTTTGGGCCGCCGCCTCTCGGCCGCTCGCGGAGGTGTGTTCGACGGCACCGACAGCTACGAAGACATCGTGCTGGCCGCCGACCACTTCGCACAGGCCGGCACCGGCGCGCTGATCGTCATCGAGCGCGAGATCGGTCTGCGGACCTTTATCGAAAGCGGTGTGCCGCTGGACGCGAACCTTTCTTACGACTTGCTGATCACCATCTTCCGGCCCAGCGCGCCCTTGCATGACGGCGCCGTCATCGTGCAGAAAGGACGCATTGCCGCCGCAGCCTGCTTCCTGCCGCTGTCGATGAATCCCGTTCTCTCCACGCAGTTCGGAACGCGGCACCGGGCGGCCATCGGCATCACCGAAGAGACCGACGCTATTTCCGTCGTCGTCTCCGAAGAGACGGCCGCGATCAGCATCGCCGTAGGCGGCGCTATCGAGCGCGATATCACTGTGGAGTACCTGCGCGAGCGGCTTAGCGAGCTCCTGCGCCGCTACGTTCCGACGGCGGCGCTGCCTACTACCGTGACCGACCGCGAGTTGGCCAGCGAAGATCGCAAGCTCGAACGCCTGAGCCATGAGAAGGACCTTGCCGACGGAGCGGAGCGTTAGCTATGAGCCCATCGGCCGGCAATTTGTTTCGTAAGTATGTGCTCAAGAACCTGCCGTTCAAGCTGGTCTCGCTGGCAATTGCCATTCTGCTGTGGTGGTCGGTGGGCCGCGATCAGCCCATCGAGATCCCCATGACCGTGCCGGTGGAGTTCCAGAATGCGCCGCAGAACCTGGAAATCAATTCCGACTACCCGTTCCAGGCGCGGCTCACTTTGCGTGGGCCCCAGGGGTTGCTGCAGCGATTGAACCCTTCGGAGGTTCATGCCGTTCTCGATCTCCAGGGGGCTGGCCCCGGCGAGAGCACCTTCGATCTTTCTCGCAAAGACATCCACGTTCCCCGCAATGTAAGCGTGGTACAGGTTGTGCCCGCGCAGTTTCACATCAGCTTTGACCAAAGCGTGGCCCGGACAGTTCCGGTGCAGCCGCGGGTGATTGGCACCTTGTTGAGCGGATATGGAATAACAAAAGTGACGGCGACTCCATCTACGATTACCATTGTGGGGCCGGAGCGCAGGGTACAAGCCATACAAACGGCGATGACGGATCCCGTAGATGCTACCGGCGTGGTGGGAGAGGCAACCTTCACTACCCATGCTTACGTATCCGATCCGCTGGTGCGCGTGCGAATGCCTCAGCCGATCCACGTGAGCGTTAGCACAGGAAGTGTTTCCAGCAGAGCAGGCCAGCCTTGAGCGGCGCACAGACGGGATTCATGCGGCAATTATTCGGAACCGATGGAATTCGGGGAGTCGCAGGAGAGTATCCGCTCGACCAGAAGACCATCTTTGCGATTGGACGCGCCCTCGGACAGCGACTGGCAGCTCGCGACCAGGCTGCTCGCGTGGTGGTCGGCCAGGACACGCGCGAGTCGAGTTGCTGGATCAGCGTGGTCCTCGCGGCGGCCCTGGAGTCCGCTCAAGTTCCCGTTGTCAGCGCAGGAATTATTACTACGCCGGGAATCGCATATCTCACCCGCACCAATCAATTCGCGGCCGGGATCGTGATTTCGGCCTCGCATAATCCCTGGCAGGACAACGGCATCAAGATCTTCGGCGCCGATGGCTATAAGCTCTCCGACGAACTGGAGCACGCCATCGAAGCGGACATCTTCGCCCACATCGAGCAACTGGCTGCGGCTGCCTCCCACAATGTGGTATCTGCTACGGAGATGCTTCCGGGGGATGACAAGCTGCGTGAGCAGTACGCCGAGGGGCTGGCGCAGTTCGTCACGGGAACGGATTTCAGCAACTTGCGAGTGCTGGTGGATTGCGCCAACGGCGCAGCCAGCACCATCGCTCCGCTGGTATTTCGTGACTGCGGAATTGCCGCCGACTTCCTCAACATCCAACCTAACGGCCGCAACATCAATGCCGGTTGCGGCGCGCTCCATCCTGAACACGCCGCTCAAGCCGTCGCGGCAGCGAAGGGAAAACATAACCTCGGTATCACCTTCGATGGTGATGCCGACCGGGCTTTATTTTCCGATGCCGGCGGGCAGGTCGTTAACGGCGATGCTGTGTTGCTGCTGGCCGCCCGCGACATGAAGACCCATGTCCGGTTGCACAACGACATGGTGGTGGCGACCACGATGTCGAACATGGGACTGGAGGCCGCTCTGAAACGCAGCGGCATCAGTATGTTGCGCGCTCCAGTGGGAGACAAGTACGTGTTGGAACAGATGCTCAAGACGGGCGCGACGCTCGGCGGCGAGCAGTCGGGTCACATCCTGTTCCGGGATATCGACACCACCACCGGCGACGGCATCCTGACCGCGCTGCGCGTTCTGGAAGTGATGGCGCGCACGGGTAAGCCACTGGCCGAACTGGTCGCCGACATGAAGGTTTTCCCCCAGGAGATTAAGAACATCCACGTGCGTGAGAAACGGCCCTTCGAACAACTGCCCACAGTGATGGAATCCATCCGCAAAGCCGAAAGCGAACTGGAAGGCAACGGCCGCGTGGTCGTGCGTTACTCCGGGACGGAGAAGTTGGCGCGGGTGATGATCGAAGCTGAGTCAGAAAACCAGATGCGACGCCATACGGACGCCATAGCATCGGCGATACAGCAGGCCATAGGGATTTGACGTAGAACCCCCGCGTTGATCCCAACTGGCCGCCGATATGGATTCGCTCACGCCGAATACGGAATTCAGGACCCTCGAATCCTCCCAGCATCAGCGCTCAAAAAAACCACCCAAGCTTACGCTTGGTGGGGTAATCGATTCGGTTCTTCAACGGCAGAGCAACTGTATCCGGTTCGCTAGTCGTCAATCGGGCATTAGTGAACCCCGACCGTTGGACGAATAAACGGCAGGAAAAGCTCGTTCGATGGGCTCAGAATGGTCTGCAGGTTCACCATGCGACGGGCGATGTCGCCGAACGCATAACCTGTATGGCTCAGTCCCGACGGGTCTGGAACCAATTCCTGTCCCGGTGTGTTCAGTTGGCATTCTGCAACGCTTCCCGGTACGCAGCTATCTCCGCCAGGGTTTCCCGAGGTGGTGCAGATCCCCCCGCCACCGGGAGGTACACAGCCAAGAAGGAAGGCGGAGAGAAAAGATGGATTTCCGGCTCTGCGGTTCATTACCTGCTGGAACTCTTGGGTATGGGTCTCCACCCCATGGCATCCCTGGCAGGTGTTCAGGGAAAAGAACCTTCTCGCGGCAGCCTCATTGCCGCTGATTCCGGTGGCATTCCAAAACCCATTGGAAAGGCCAACATTGTTGAAGCCATTGAAAGCCGAACCGCCAAGGAAGGGCTGCCCTGACGGGTAGTCGTCGGGCACCTTGAGAGTTCCCTGGGTCTCAACGATTTCGGATTGAAAGGCGGAGATGTAGGTTGCGAGGGTCGCAGGACTCAGCGAACTACATTGTGGAGGCACCAGGTTACCGTCAACCACGGTAAAATTGCCCTGACACTGAGGTTGATTACCGGAGTTGAGTTGGCCGGCGGTGTTAAAGCTGCCGTCGGGAGTTTGGGCTACGTCTTTCTCGGCGATGATATTCGGCGGACCATACGTCTGGATGTAAAACTCCCTCTGTTCCCAGAAATTGCCGTTCTGCAGGTTCTCGTCGCGAAGTTCGAATTCATTGGTCCTGATGTGAAACAGGCAAGTATTTGGGTTACCGTTGGGATCGGTGCAGGAGGTTGCTTGCACGACCTTGTCCGTTATCGTCGATTCGAGCAGCGGGACGTAGCAGCCGTCGGAGGGGCAATTTTCATAGTCAAAATTGTCTTTTGGGAGGCTGTCCCACGCGGCGGCCCATTGCGACAAAGTGTAGGAAGATGGGACGTGGAACTCGAAGATGATGTTGAAGAAGACACTGGGAGGGCCTTGTCCGTTCCCCTTGTCCACGAAGCACTGTCCCTCAGAGCCTACACCCGCGGTGACGCCAAAAACGAACCTGAGCTCCCCGCCCGCGGTTTGGCTGGGCTGGCCTGACAAGTCGATGCGATTTACGATTGCATTCAATCGCACAGGCGCCTCAAGCGAAGGGCAGTGCCCGCCGGTACAGTTGCTATTGAATGCGGGGTCCTTAGGCCAGTTTTGTAAGAGTCCAGACATGCCTAACGACGGGTCCGACGAACTATTCCTTGGAATGACTACAAAGTTGGTGTTTATCGTCTGATTGCTTTGCCAGTTACCGAGGAAAGACTGCAACGCCTGCTCCGCTACTGGAACACTTGTGGTGTTTACAACGGACATCCACAACTTCCTGAATGTCCATGCCCCCAGGGGATTGCCCGGAACGCTCAGGCAGGCGTCGTAGGTACGTCCTAATTGTCCGCCCCCTTGACTCTCCACGCTTCCGTCCTCTACTACGTTGGTGTTGATGATCATCAACTCAGCGCCCGGCACGACCGGGGTGTTGTCCCCCCCGGCGAGAATTTGGGGTGAAAATCGAACTGTTTGGTGCGATTGCAGAGCGGCTTGTATCTTCGCCGGATCGAGGAATTGCATCTTCTCCCTGCGGAGGAAAATGCGCCCCTTGTAAACCGGGACGACAGTGCCCACTCTTGCCAGATCCTTACGATGCTGCTGTTGCTTTACGAACGCCGTCCAATCGAAGTCAACCTGGGTGGAGAACACGTTGTTATCATCAGCCGACCGCCGCAGAACTACACGCTGACCACCCAACGTCATCGGGATCTGCGATCCTAGCTTGGCGACGACTGAGTCCTGAAAGCGCACCGCCAGCGTGGTCTTGATAATGTTGAGCGCCGGATTCGGCGGGGTCAGCGCTAATTCTTCGACAGTAGGCAGATAGGGATTCGAGTCCGGGATCAGCGTCCCGGAGACGCGCTGCGCTGAGTTCTCGTCGTCAGCCAACCGTGTGGCGTCAGAAATCGCCGCGGCTCGGATCGAGGCGTTCGCGATATAAGTAGCGGGCTGGGCAATGGATGCTCGGCTTAGGGAATGCTGAGCAGCCAGAACGCTCCGGGATCGCGCTTTGAGGCTGATGGCGATCACGGTGACGGACAACAGACACAATGCAGCAATCCAGACTCGCTTTCGAGATTTCATTTCGCCGCTCCTCCATAGGCCAGAGAGTCGAGTGCCAGGCAACTTTGCGGAGAGCTGATTCAGGAAGGCGACGATTCACGGGCAGCGTCCGCAGGATTTTGGAAGGGGCCTAGGACGGCCTAGTATTCCGCCGTTCGGGCATTGAAGGCAAGGATAATCTTCAGAGGTTTTTTCGGCCGTCCCATTCCGGCAGAAGCCTAAGAAAACAGGTGTCTGACAATTGTCCGGCGAGACAATGGATAGCACTTTAATGGCTGGTATAACCACTATAGTTCTAAAAACATATCAAGTCAGTAGGGAAATCGCGTAGAACAATGTCGCAAATACCTGCACAGTCAAATCTCAGAAGCGACGGGAATCATTGGACTTAGCGTGGCACGAGGATTGCTCCTTGTGTAGACAGCCTCTCTCGCTATGGGGCAAATTGGGTCTGTACGTGAATTGAACCTAAAGGAGGGTTCGATCCTTGAAAATGCGTATCGCTTCGCTGTCACTGCTCGCACTATGCCTAACATTGGCGGCTGTTCCTGTAATGGCACAGACTGTCTATAGCAACGGTGCTATCAACGGCAACACTGATGCCTGGACCGTCAACTTCGGTTACGTCGTTAGCGACACCTTCAACGTGGCCAACAGCGGCACCACTATCAGCGGCGCCAGCTTCGGCATGTGGCTGTTCTCGGGCGACACACTGACGTCGGCCGAACTGTCCATCACCTCCGGCGAAAACGGCGGCACCAGCTATTTCGACCAGACCGTTAACTTCACCACGGGCGCCTGCACTGGTAACCAGTACGGCTACAACGTTTGCCAAGAGAACACTACGTTCTCTGGTCCGACTCTTAACAGCGGCACCTACTGGCTGAACCTCCAGAACGCCAGCGTACCGAGCGGCGACCCAGTTTACTGGGACGAGAACTCTGGTCCGTCTTCGGCTTCTGAGAGCGAAGTTGGAACGATTCCTTCGGAAGCGTTCACGGTTCTGGGCAGCAGCTCCAGCACCAGCAGCAGCACCACCAGCACCAGCACCACCAGCACGGTTCCTGAGCCCAGCAGCATCATGCTGTTCGGTTCTGGCATCCTTGGCCTGGCTGGCATGCTGCGCCGCAAGCTGTTCTAATTCAACCCGACCCTTCCCCCAGGTCTTTTCGAAGCCGGAGCTCAGTGCTCCGGCTTTTCTTTGCCCGTAGGTCGTTAATTATCTCTAGGAACGAGGGATCGCGCCCTCTGCCGTCAGTATCGCGGATACATGCGCTGGCAATCCGGCAAGATGTTCCTAGGAAACCGAGTTTCGGTTATACTTCCCGCCATCTAGGGGACCCATGGCTTTCACCGCCGCCCGGCCACAGACAGAGTTTCGGGGAAAAACCAGGTTGTTATCGACGGACTCCGCCGCGCGAACCTTCCTACTGATTTCGCTTCTGGCAATCGCAACTTTCGCGCTCTATTACCAGGTGCACACTCACCCCTGGAGCGGTCTGGATGATCATTTTTATGTCGTCGATAATGTGCATCTCCATAGCCTGAACTGGGCGACTGTCTGGTGGTCGATCCGGGTCTTGAGTTATGCCAACTGGATTCCGGTTAGCTGGATGTCGCATGCCGTCGATTACCACTTCTTTGGCGCTAACCCTGCGGGACACCATTTGGTTAACGTACTATTCCAGGCCCTGAACGCTGTCCTGGTTTTCTGGGTGCTGAAGCGGGCGACAGGGGCGACCGCGCGAAGCTTTATGGTGGCGGCGCTGTTCGTTGTCCATCCCATGAACGTCGAACCGGTGGTCTGGATTGCCGAGCGGAAGACCGTGCTCAGCATGCTGTTTTTCCTGCTTACCCTCGCGGCGTATCGCTGGTATGTAAGTGAGCCACGAGTCAGTCGCTACATTATGGTGTTCCTGCTTTTTGGACTGGGGTTGGCGGCGAAATCCCAGATCATTACCCTTCCCTGTGTATTACTTCTGTGGGACTACTGGCCTCTGCAACGGATGGACACTCCGTGGCGCGAACCTGCTTCCGCCGACCCTCCGTCAACCGTATTCCCACGAAAGAGTTTTTCCTGGCTGGTGCTGGAAAAGCTGCCGTTGCTGGTCCCGTGCATTTTTGACGCGGTGCTGACAATCTATACCCAGAACTCGGTGAGGCTTGACCTGATGCCGCCCCTCAGCCTGCGGCTGAAGAACGCGGTTTTTTCCTACTGGCTATACATACGCAAGGCTTTTTGGCCTTCGGGTATGGCGCCGGAGCTGCCCCAAATGGGCAGGTTCGTTTCCGCCTGGCAGATCCTGGCAATCCTTGCATTACTCATCGGAATCAGCGCAGCCGTGGTGGCGTTCCGTCGCCATCGCTATCTGGCGGTAGGCTGGTTCTGGTTTCTGGGCACGCTGGTACCGATGGTCGGAATTCTGCAGCCATCGCAACAGGGAAGCGCCGACCGCTTCGTCTATCAGGCGTACCTTGGTATCTTCATCGTCGTCTGCTGGGGCGTCGCCGACTGGGCGCAACAGCGACATGTTTCAAAGGCGTGGCTTGCCGGCGCCAGCGCCTTGGTCCTCCTCGCGTTGACTATTGTCAGCTACCGCCAGATCGGCTACTGGAAAGACGAAGTTACCATCTGGAACCATGCAGCCGAAGTCCCGTACCATTGGCTAGCTCAGGACAATGTGGCCGTACTGCTGCGGGCGCAGGGAAAGCCGCTTGAGGCCATCCAGCATCTCTACCGCGCGTCGGCCATCAATCCTGACGACTCTTTCAGCAATACCGAGATTGGCTATTATGAGCAAGCCATGGGGAACCTGCCGGAAGCGATAAGCCATTATCAGCGAGCTCTCAACGACCGGACACTATCGGATGAAAGAAGCGCATTACTCTGGCGGAATATGGGCGTTGCGTATCGTGACCTGGGCGACCATGCGAAAGCTGTGGAATGCTTTCGGCATTCAGCCAGTTATCGCTCGCAATAGTTGACGTGCCAAATTCTCTTGCTGTCGGTCCGCCACATCCATTGTCGCAGCGGAAGGAAAAGGGAAACTTCATAATGAATCGGCTCTCGAAGCAGACCACTCACAATAACCTCCTGATCATTTTCATTGTCGCGGCGTGCTGCCTACGGGTATTTATCTGCTTCCTGCACAATCCGATGAACTATATCTGGTCCGACCCGCTGCGCCATTGGAACAATGGATTGCTCTTTCCGAGAGGCAATTACTCAGGCGCCGCGGACCCGATTGTCTATCAAGCGTACATATGGCTACTGCAGCATCTCGCTGGGAGCAATAAGTTACTGATCGCTTTCGCATCGGCACTTCTTTCCGTGCTTATGCCGTGGACTTATTACCGTGCCGCGCGGAATTTTGGATTGCAGAAAACGCCGGCGTTATGGGTTTGGGCCCTGATCGCGTGGAGTCCATCGCTGTTCGTCATCTACCACTTCATCATGATGGAGACGATGCTGCTGCTGCTGGAAGGCGCAGCCCTGTGGATGACCGCTCGGTACTTGCGCAAAGGGGGAACGGAAGCTTTCCTGACTTCGATATTCTTTTGGACCCTGGCTTCGCTGACCAAGCCAACCGTCGTTCCATTAGCAGTAATTTGCGTTTTATGGAGTTGGTGGAAGAAGTCTACTCCGCTGCGGGACATCGCGGTGGGGGCTTGCTTGGCGATCATTATGCTTATACCGCAGGCGATCCGCAGCAAGATAGAGCTAGGATTCGTTGCGCCGTTTGGCAATCCCTGGGTCACGCGAATCATCCTCCGGGATGGGACGCGAATGAGCTATTTTCAGTATTACCCTCCTTCGCATGGGCCCGGTCACGTGGAGATCAATATGGCATTCGGCTCGCCCAGCGCTTTCATCAGGCCGCTGGAACCCGTGAGCCCGTGGGCCCTGCGGCGGGCATTCGGAGACTCTAAAACTCATGTGACGATCAATGGAGCCTTTGGAGAACGAGACTGGAAAACCGCTTATGAGCAGTTCAATAACGACCCGGACGAGTGGTTGGCCCAGTGGCGGGAGAATATCATCCTTTTCTTCTTCGCCCCTTCGTGGCCGGAGAGTGCCGTTGGGGAGTGGGATGGGCACCTGGAATATCGTGCTCGTTGGCTGTGGGCGCCATTGATACTGTTCGTATTCGTGTGTAACCTGCGCGAATTCGCGCGTCGCCGGTTCGATCTGATTCCTGTCGCGGTCACCCTGTTTACCCTCGTCATGATGTTGCAAAATGCAGTGCTTACCGAGGGCCGGTACCGTAAACCAGTTGAGCCTATGCTGCTGCTCAACCTGGTTTGGGTATTAAGCAGGAAGCCCGTTCGCAGTGGCGAGATCGAAGGCGACCAGAGATTGATCCGCACTGAAACTCCACAGCCCGCACTGTGAAGTTGCCGGGGGAAATACTGTTGCGCGCGACTCAGCGATTGTTAGGATACTGATTTACCCAGTGCATTCCCCGATTAATCAGCAGAAACTTAACCGGATCAGACATATCAACCCGCTTCAGATCTGCGTACACGTGGCTCTGACCAAACCGGCCATCCACCGTAATTTGGTCCGGGTGTGCGACATCGAAAGTCAAACTGGCATTCCAGTGCGTGTTCGGCGGATCCCAGAGGGTTAATTTCTTCTTCTGGGTGTCGAGTTGAAGGTAATACCTCTTTAGCGTGCCATCCATCGATTGAATGGTCACGATATCCGGAGCGTCGAAGATCACACGCTGCCAGCGCTGCATGTCGGTAAGCAGCGGCGGCCGGGGGCTGTTATCCAGCGCAAATTGCTCCACCGACCAAATGCCGCGAAACGCCGGTGCAATATACGTTTCGTTCTTGCCTGCGTCAACATACGCCTGTTGGCCGCAAACAATAATGGCACCTACTCCGATTCCCAACTGCAGCAATAGCACTCCATAGTTCAAAAATTTGTCTTTAAAGAGCGCAACTGGAGGTGATAGTTGGGTCTTGCGATTTAGCAGGAAGAAGTCCGCTATTCGCCGCATATCTGGAAATAACAGGAAAAGGCAAAATACTATGAGGTGAATGCAATAAATCTTCCTCGGCACGTCATAGCAAAAGTTCAGCATGAAGACGTTGCTCATGACGGCCAGAGTGACCAGAGATCCCAGTGTTGTGAGGCTGGGAACGAGCAGAAGCAGCCCTCCCAGCATTTCGCCAACGCCTCCAAAAAAGCTGTAGGCGTGCGACATTCCCATGAACGCCCACAGCAGTCCCATGGGAGAGGTTTGGCCATAGGTATCGACATACCGTGCTAACGCTGGTGCTGCAAACTGCATCCGATAGAGCTTGTTCGCGCCATAGCTGATCATGGCAACGGCGACGACCAGGCGTACGAATATGCGAAGCCACTGATAGAGCACCTCATAGTTGGGGCGTTTACGGTCAAGCCATGACCAGATGGCGGTGGCTATCAGGGCGGTTACTGCAATGCAAAAGATCAAAACATAGTCATAGAGCTGGTCGCCGCTGCCATTCGCCACCTCCGTGAAGTCGCCGCTGAGGTGCAGCACGTGGGTTCCTACCCAGGGCACAACCGCGTGCCACAAATCCTTCAATGGATTGTTGTATTTGACAAAGGCCCCAAGGGATCCCACGGACCGCGGATAGACATACAGCAGGAAATAGGAGAAAGCGAAGCGAAAGGCAATGCGTGTCGCCAATGACCATTGCGGCGCACTCTCCGCGGACGAAACTGGGGTGTTCCGCTGCAATTGCGGTATCATAAGGCCCTCTTATGGAAGCTGATTTCCCTAATCTGCCGCGCGAGAACGCTGGAGCAGCGCGGAGCCCAAGCTGAGGCATTTTCGCTCGAATGAAGGTTTTGTGCAACAACTGATCTGCAACAAAAGGCTGTTCAGGTTGATTTGTGAAGGCTTACGGATGCGCGCTGACGCTCGGTCTGGCAGCGGATGAATACTGTCGGCGCAACTTTTTCATCTTGCTGAAGGCATCCGCCGATTCCGGAATCTCGCCGGCGTCGCGATAGGCGATCGACAGATTCTGATAAAGTTTGGCCTGCTCCAAGGGATCGTCCATCTCCACCAGGGCCCTCTTGTAGCGTTGAATCGCTTCCTGCAAGTTGCCGCGCTGTTGCTCGTAGATGGCAATGGCCAGGTTACTCCCCGAGTCAGTTGGGTTCAGAGCGGACGCGACATAGTAGTGAGACATGGCCTCATCGTGATGTCCCGTAGTCAACAGGAGGCCTGCGACCATGTCTTCCGCGACCCAGTTGTCGTTGGTGACCTGGGCGGTGTGCGACCAGAGGGTCAGGTTGTCGCTCCAGTAGCCGATCTGGCGATGCGTGATCACGGAAAGCACCAGCAGGATCGCGATGCCGGTGGCGGGTAGCACAGCCTTAGGCCACTGCTTTTGCCTCGCCCAATCCGCCGCACCCCAGCAGATCAGAATGAACAGGCCAAGAAATGACTGGTAGGCGTAGCGGTCAGCCAGCGCCTGCCTGCCGACCTGCATTAAACCAATGGTCGGAACCAGAGTCCCCAGGAACCAAAACCAGCCGACAGGCAGATAGCGGTAGCGCCGCCCCACGATCACTAGAGCGGTGATTGCCAGCAACACCAGCGCCGACACTGCGACCTGCCAAAACCTCAACGAGGTTCCGGGGTGAAGATACATGATGGCGAGGTGCGAGGGCCAAAATGCTTTGTCGAGGTACCGGACATAGGCAACGATCGAGTTGCCGACCCTGATCGAGGTCGAATAAGGCCAGTGCTGCGGCCGGCCAACACGTTGCGCCTTCATCGTAATCAGGGCGCTGGCCGCACAGATTACGAGGAGCGGAATCTTTTCCTTGATCAGCCAGAAGAAACTCTTTCGTGGGAACGCCGACGGTGGACCGGCGGCAGCGGGTTCACGCCAGGGAGTGTCCATTCGTTCTAGCGGCCAGTAGTCCCATAACAGCAGCACGCATGGCAGAGTAATAATTTGTGGCTTTGACATCAGGCCCAGGATGAACAGCAGGGCAACGACCGTGTATCGGACCACCCCAGGCTTACGCGCATACCAGCGGTAGGCGCCCAGCGCGAGCAGGAAGAAAAATGTGCTCAACAGGGTCTTGCGCTCCGCCATCCAGGCCACGGATTCGACGTTGATGGGATGCACAGCAAACAAGGCAGCTACCATGAAGCTGCGGCCCAGGTAGCCGGTCGCCAGCAGCAACACCCAGAACAACACCATCGCATCGACCGAATGCCAGACCGCGTTCATCATGTGATGACCCGCGGGCTCGATCCCAAACAGCTGGCAATCCAGGGAATGCGAGAACCAGGTGACGGGGTGCCAGTTGTTATCGTCAAACGTCAGCAGAGCCCATTTGATCGTGGGCCAGGTCAATCCATCCTGGACATGCAGGTTCTCGTAAACGTATCCCATGTCATCCATGTTCGCGAAAGGATGATGAATGACCGGAAAATACAGCGCGATGGTGGCAGCGAGAAGAACGAGACTGAGACCCAAGGCTTGTTTGTGCGTCACGGAAAGTCGGCGTGGTTTGTGCTGCGACTGCGCCACCGGCTTGGTATCCAAAGCAACCGAATTCATCTCGTCCCCTGCGAGCGCGATTATATGCGAGCTCTGGCTTGAAATCCTGTGACGTGCTTCACAATCCGGACAAGTAGATCGCAGGCACACGGCGCTCATGCCACCCGCAAGCCGCCGCGCCTCAGCCGGCCATGGTCGTGAACTGCCGCAGGCCTGTTCCTAGTGCGCCAGCAGCTTGTCCGCATGACGCTGTGCGGCCCCGATATTATTGGAAAGCAGGACGGCTTTTTGCCTTGCACCGGCCGCTTGGGCTCGGTCTCCGCTCGCTTCCAGCGCTCCCGCCAGCAACAAATACCCGTAGTCAGACGAATTTATCTGCATCGCGCTGGAATAGGAGCTGACCGCCAAAGGCAAATCTCCCATTCTTTGCGCCACCAAGCCAAGGCTGATCCAGGCGCCTACAAACTCCGGATCTACGGCCACGGCGCGCTGAAAGCTTGTCCGGGCATCGGCAAGGTCACCGATGTCCTTGTACGCGTAGCCGAGATTGTTGTAGGCCCGGGCTTTGACTTTCGGATTGCGCGCCATCCCGGCGGCCTTTCCGTACAGCTCAATCGCAGCCGGAAGGTTGCCGTGACTTTGCTCATAGGTGCCGATGTTCAGGGTGCTGTTGGGGTCCGTGGGATCCAGCGCCACAGCGGCCCGGAAATGCGGTATCGCGTCTTCCATGCGCCCCATCTTCAGCAGCGCCGTCCCCAGATTGTTCTCGGCCACCCAGTTGTCGTTCGTGACCTCCAGAACGTGAGTCCATAGCGTGATGTGATCGTTCCAGAAGCTGACCTGGCGATGGCTGACCAGTGCGAGCGCCAACAGCACTACTACGCTCGCCGTGCGCAAAAGCACGGGAGGCAAGTGCACTTGCCACGCCCAATCCGCGACCCGCCAGCAGACCATGATGAACAATCCGACGAAGGGTAGATACGCGTAGCGATCGGCCATGGCCTGCGTGCCCACCTGTACCACGCCGATCATCGGTACCAGCGTTCCCAGAAACCACAGCCAACCAACGGTCAGGTAGCGCCGGCGATACGCCAGGACAACTCCTGCTGTGATAGCCAACAAAATGACCGCTGCCCCACCTACTTGCCAAACCGGATATGGTTTGAGCGGGTAGGGATAAAAGAGCGCCAGCCCGGAAGGCCAGAATGCCTTGCCCAAATATCGCGCATAGGAGACGAGCGCGTTCTGCAGCCGCAACACATGGCCGTAATAACTCGTAGCGCCGCCGCCAGCCTGTGCGTTCAGAGTAAAGACAGCACTCCCCACACAAAGCGCCAGGAGCGGCACTTTCTCCAGGAGTAACCATCGCCATTCGCTTTTCGCTTTTCGCTTTTCGCCAGAGATTTCACCTGAGTTATTCTGGCGAAGAGCGGAGGGCGAAGAGCGAAGAGCGAGCCGTCCCAACGGCCAGTAATCCCATAGCAGCAGAACGAACGGCAGCGTTATCACCTGCGGCTTCGACATTAGTCCCAAGGCGAACAGAGCCGCGACAATCAGATAACGGGTCATTCGCGGTTTGCAGGCATACCAGCGGTAAGCGGCCAGGGTCAGCAGAAAGAAGAACATGCTGAGCAGGTTCTTGCGTTCGGCGATCCAGGCCACGGTCTCGACGTTAACGGGATGAAGCGCGAACAGCGCGGCGACCATCCAGCTGCGGCCGATAAACCCGGTGGCCTGTTGCAGCACCCAGAACAGCAGCAATGCGTTCAGGATGTGAAGCAAAACGTTGACATCATGCGGCCCGGCGGGATCCAGCCCAAACGTTTGCGTGTCGAGCGCGTGCGAGATCCACGTGACCGGGTGCCAATTCGCCGCGTCCCGCGCGGTCAGCGCCCATTTGATGGTCTCCCAGTGCAGGCCGGCTTTGACGTGGAAGTTGTCGGTGACGTAGTCGGCGTCATCGTAATTAGCGAAGGGTTGCCAGTGGACGGGATAGTAGACGGCGACGACGGCGACTGCCAGCACGAAGCCGAGAAAAATCTTTTGCGTGAGCGGCGAAGCGAACCGGCCCACGATGGCGGAATGACTCTGTTGTGCAGGCTTCAGATCAACAGACGTCATACATCCCTCTCGGACTCCATCGTTTGCGCCGCATTACTGCGCGCCCTAAGGTGTACTCCACGCGCTAGCCAGACACCGAAGCGAACCGGCTCTATTGTCCCTGCAGCTTTCTCGCCGCCTCGAAACACTCGTGCGCCTGCTGGCTATTGCCCAGATTGCGATAAGCGATTCCCATGTTGTTCCACGACTGGCTCTTCACCGATGGGCTGGTGGTCAGGATGATCGCGCGCTTATATTGCTCGATTGCGCCGTAGAAGTCGCCGTGTTCCTGATCGTAGAAGCCAATATTGAATGTGCTGATCGGATCGACCGGGTGAATCGCTTCCGCCTCGCGGAAATGTGCGATGGCGTCGTCCAGCCGCTTGTGTCCCATTAGCGCCCCACCCAGATTGTCTTGGGCAACGTAGTTGGGTGGTGTCACCTGTATGGTGTGCGTCCACAGGACAACGTTATCTGCCCAGTAACCGATCTGCCGCCGGGCTACGATGCTGAGTGCCAGCACTACGACGATACTCACTGCCGGCAGCAGCGCGACACTCAGGCGCTTTTCGGCGGCCCACTCGGCAACGCCCCAACAGACCGTGATGAATATTCCGAGAAGCGGGAGATAAGCATAGCGATCAGCCATTGCCTGCCGCCCAACCTGGACCAGGCCAATCATCGGTACCAGCGTCCCCAGGAACCACAGCCATCCGACCAGCAGATAAGGGCGGCGGCGGCGTTCGACGACCAGCAGCGTGATAGTCAGCAGGATCAGCAGCGCTCCGTAGACTTGCCAAGCCCGCAGAGAGTCTCCCGGATGCGGGTACATAGGGGCGAGGCCGGTTGGCCAGAACGCGTTCATCAGATACTTGACGTATGAGACCAGGCCGTTCGACAGGCGAACCGAGAGCGGCGTCGAGTCAAAAGAAAGCACCGCGCCGCTGGCCCGCTGCGCCTTCATGGTCAGCACGGCGCTGGCCGCAGCAATGGCGAGGAGCGGGAGCTTCTCCAGGAGCAACCAGCGCCATTCGCCAGAAGGTCGCTGTTCGCTGTTCGCTGTTCGCTTTTCGGCAGAGTTTTCACCCGAGCGAGTCTGGCGAAGAGCGGAGAGCTGGGTGCCCCGTTCTAGCCCTCTGTTGGCTAGGGCGGGGCCTTTGGTCACAATAGAAAACCTTCCCAGCGGCCAATAATCCCAAAGCAGCAGGACAAAGGGGAAGGTAATGATCTGCGGCTTGGCCATCAACCCGATCGCGAACAGCACCGCGACCACGGAATAGCGAAGCGCATGCGGCCTGGCTGCGTACCAGCGCCATGCGCCCAGCGCCAGCAGAAAGAACGTCATGCTGAGCACGGTCTTGCGCTCGGCAATCCAGACTACCGATTCGACGTTGACTGGGTGTACGGCAAACAGCGCGGCCACCATAAAACTGCGCCCGGCGTAGCCCGTGGCGCGCAACAGCACCCAGAACAGCAGAGCCGCGTTCAGGGCGTGCAACAACATGCTGGTCTGGTGATGGCCGCCGGGCGTCAGATCGTACATCTCAACGTCCAGGGCGTGGGAAAGCCAGGTCACAGGATGCCAGTTGCCGCTGTGGTCGGTGACAAACGCCCAAGTGAAGGTGTCCCAGGTGAGGCCATTCTGGATGTGAACGTTGTCGGTAACGTAGACGTTGTCGTCGTAGTTGACGTAGGGATGAGTTCTGACCGGATAGTACAAAGCGACGGTGAAGATGATCAGCAGCAGCCCGAGAAGGTAGGAGCGGTTGCCGGACAAAGCGAATGAGGCAGGGTGCGATTGCACTTTCTCATCAGGTTGCAGGCCGACGGAACTCACCTTATCCCCTTCGCTGGACGAGTATAGCTGATAGGGCCCTTTTCGCCGCTCGCTCTTCGCTTTTCGCCAGATGAAATCAACCTGTCATCCTGAGCGAGCGGCCCGCCTTTTGGCCGCGAGGCGAAGGACCCCTATTCCGCCCATAATCCTTCGGCTTTCAGGATCCGCTTTGGATGACAGGTGCTGCTGCTCTGGCCAAAAGCGACGAGCGAACGGCGACACTGCGGCTATAGGGGTCCTTCGACTCGGACTGAAGTCCTCGCTCAGGATGACACAGCAGTAATGGGGTTTCTGGCGAATAGCGAAAGGCGAATAGCGAAAAGCCGCCTCACTGCGACATTGCGTAGTAGCCCTGACGGGCGTGGACTTCCAGCCTTTGCAGAGGACGCACTACTATGCGCAGAGCATGAAATCCTGGCGTCGACTGTTGTGGAGGAAACGAAACGTAGTATTGCGTGCGCAGGTCCTGCTCGATCTGCGCAAAGGCTGCACCCAAGTCGTGGCTCGATGGTGCGACATAGAGTCGCCCGCCAGTCGCATCGGTCAGCCGCTGCAATACCCGGTCGCCGCGATCTGCCATTCCCTGGGGATGGATGGTCAGCGCATAAATCTGGATCTCGCTGCGCTGGGCCGCCGCAATTGCGTTGGCCAGACTGTGAAAGCTCTGGGTATCGTCGCCATCGCTGAGAACCACAATGGCGCGATGAATCAGTCTGCCGTCGCTCTTGTTTGAAAGCTGGCCGTCACAGGCGGAGTACAGCGCGTCAAACAACCGGGTTCCCCAGCCTGGCTGCTTAAGGCGCGCAATGGCATCGATCAATTCCTGCCGGTTCGCGGTTGATTCCTGCCACAACTTTAAGTCTCCGCCAAATCCCATGATGAAAGCGGTGTCAGTTTGCGGCCGCATGATCTGCTGCAAGAAATTAACCGCCGCAGCTTTCTCCTCGGGCAGGACGCGTTTGACGGAATCGCTGGTATCCAGAATGAGTCCCAGTTGCAGTGGAAGATCCTGGGCACGTTCGAAGTCGTTGAAACGGGCTACGGGCGACTGGTTATCGAAAATGCGGACTTCGTCCGGGGAGAGGTCCTGCACCACGCGGCCCTGCTCGTCGGCTACCGTGAATTGCAGCCGCACTTCGGGAACATCGCGGCGGAAGGTGTATCCCGGACTGCCTGCCGGAAGGTGGTCGCTGGTTTCCGGCAGGGCCGGGAGCGCAAATGGAACGGCGGCAACACCACGGCTGCCATCATAGCCGGGCGAGGACGCGGATGTACTCGACGATCCGCCATCAGCACTTGAGCTGTCGAAGCGACCAGATGCCCACTCGCTGACGCCCGCCAAGGTGACCCCGCTTAAGGCGAGCGACAAACCTGTGATGAGCGCCGACCTCTGCACAAATGACTTATCGGCTACCCAGCAAGGGGGCTTGAAAAAGAATCGGCCTGCGCCAACGCCAGCATAAACCGTCACGATCTTCGGCAGCCGGAATCCTGAGGCCGCGCCCAAAACAGCAAGCTGACGGTTTTGCCGGACGATGCCCACCCGCCCGAGCCTTCTAGCCCACACGGTCCCACCCCCATCCCAATAGTTGCCTGGGAGGGTCTTTCAGCTTGGCCATCGGTGATTGTCCGGGCGGAAATTCTTATTCCCGGAAGGCTCCCGGTCGCACAGCAGGCATACATCAGCCATGCCCCGTTAGTGACATGTACTCCTTTTGAGGCGCCGTCCTGTAGTAACCTATGGCTAGAAGTTAATGCCCTCGGAAAAAGTCTTAATTGTTGACGACGAGAAGCTCGTTCGTTGGTCTCTGCGCCAGAAGTGTGAAGAGTGGGGTTATCACGTACTAGAGGCTGACAACGGCTCGGCTGCGCTTCGCGTGGCCCACAACGAGTCTCCCGACTTGGTGTTGCTCGATGTGCGCCTGCCTGATCTCAGCGGCATTGAAGTCCTGGAACAACTGAAGAAATCCGGCGACGCGCGCGCCGTCATCATGATTACCGCCGACCCGCAGCTGGAGGACGTGAAGACCGCGCTCAAGCTCGGGGCCTACGATTTCGTGGGCAAGCCGCTGGATTTCGACGAGCTGAGCGTTGCCGTTAAGAACGCGCTGGAAGCCACGCGGCTGCGCTCGGAAGTGGAATCGCTACGCGGTGAAATGCGCCGCCGCACCGGTTATCACAATGTGATCGGCGTCTCCCGCAAGATGTCCGAGCTGCTGGGGTTCGTCAACAAAATCGCGGCCAGCGAGGCCACCACGATTCTGGTGCAGGGCGAGAGCGGCACCGGCAAAGACTTGATCGCCAAGGCCATTCACTACCAGAGCCGCCGTCAGGAGAAACCTTTTGTTGCCATCAACTGCTCGGCAATTCCTGAGACGCTGATGGAAGCCGAACTCTTCGGTCACGAGCGCGGCGCTTTCACCGACGCCAAGACCATGAAGAAGGGGCTGTTCGAGATGGCGGATGGCGGCACGCTCTTTCTCGACGAGATCGGCGAGTTGTCGCCGCTGCTGCAGGCCAAGCTGTTGCGCGTGCTGGAAGACCAGGTCATCCGCCGGGTGGGCGGCGTACGCGATATGCAGGTCGACGTGCGCGTGATTGCCGCATCCAATCGCGATCTGGAGCGGGCGGTTAAAGATAACCAGTTCCGCCAGGACCTCTATTACCGGCTGGCGATCATCTCCATCTTTCTGCCGACGCTGCGCGAGCGCAAGGAAGACATTCTGCCCCTGGTGGAGTTCTTCATCTCGCGCTACAACCGCAAGTTCCGCAAGAACGTTACCGGCATTACCGACGAGACCCGCAAGCTAATGCTCAAGTACGACTGGCCGGGCAACGTTCGCGAGCTGAAGAACGCGGTCGAGCGGGCCATGATTCTGGAAGAGAAGAACGAGCTCCAGCCCGACTACCTGCCGTTTGCAGTGGCGCAGCAACAGTCTGTGCTGACGGCGTTCGAAATCTCATCGGCAAACAACGGAGGCAACGCCGCTAAGGAGTTGCCGAATGGACGTAGGCTGCCCAAACTGGAGATCCCCGAGGGCGGTACTTCGCTGGAGGAAGTGGAGCGCGAGTTGGTGGAGATTGCCATGGGGCAGGCCGACGGTAATCAGACCCACGCCGCTAAATTGCTCGACATCAGCCGCGATGCCCTGCGCTACAAGCTGAAGAAATTCGGCCTGATGCGCGCCGAAGAAGACGAACCCTCCGCCGCCACGCCTTGACAAATGGCGATTCGGCAACCGGATGCCAAATCTCTCGGTCCGCCGGGTGTTATTCTCCTCCGAAACCCAAAACTTTAGGATGTAGTTGAACCCGCATCGCCGCGCCGCCGTCTACCTTGGTCGACCGAAGAACAAGACGTAGCCGTCAGGATCGCAAATCTCGAACCCGCGAAGACCGTCGTGGGTATCCTTAAGGGGCACGCTAAATGCTGCTCCATGAGCGGCAAATTCGGCGGCGAGCGCATCCGGGTCGGGTGCATAGACATAGGCATCCCACCTCATGGAGGGGCTGCGCTTTGGGTTTGGCAGCGGCGCCGTGTCTTTGTCGGACTTGACGAAAATCTGCGCTCCGTCGCGGCCGATGATCGCGAAAAAGGGGTTTCGATCCGGCTGCTGGAATCTCGTCTCAAAGCTCAGCTTCTCGCGGTAAAAAGCGATGGTTTGATCGACGTTGCTGACGATGAAGAACGGTGAAATTGCCTGCGTCGTTGGTCGTGTCATAAGCGCGGAGCCTCTAGGATGCGTTCTGACGCTATCACACCGCATTCGCTCTAGGGCTTAACCGCGCGGATTTTTACCAGCGTCCCATCGGGCAGGGGATTGCCCGTGAAGTGGACGACGCCGTCGCGAACTACGCCATTGAGTTCGGGCACGACTGCGGCAACACCTCCGACGTCGGTAGCGCTGACCGCCGGTGCCCGTTTCGCGATTCCGCGATCCATCGCCAGATTGGCCAGCCGGTCGGCGTCGCGGTTCTTCTCGCGCAGCACGTGCTTGATCTCAAAGCAATCGAGCTGATCGATCAGCTTCATCGCGCTCTGGTGCAATTCCCTCAATGTGGGATTGCTGACCTTGTACTGGCCGTTGATCTGCTTCACCATCAGCTCGGAATCGCTGACCACCTTCAACGCCTTAAAGCTATGCTGCAAGGTATAGTTCAGCGCTCCCAGCAGGCCGGAGTACTCGGCGTAATTGTTCGTCTGGTGGCCGAGGAACTCACTGAGCTCGGCCACTGGACGCCCGAGTTCGTCCTCGATGACGACTCCATATCCCGCCGGGCCGGGATTGCCGCGCGCGCCGCCGTCGATGTAGGCCACCAAGTATCCCTGATCCTGACTGGTGATCGGCGCGCCGATGAATTCCTGTGAGTGATAGCGCGATTTTCCTGGAAACGGATTGATGGGCATGATTACAAGCTTACCCTAACACCTCAACACCTCTGGATGACGGCGCTCTCTTGCCAAGCAGGATTTTCGACAGTGGCGTTCAGGCGGCTTCTCGGTCCGCGTCCGATCTGCGCCTTATGGCCTTAGCTGTCTCAGTTTTCGATTCAATAACGGGGTAGATACGGTTGCAATCCACGCAGTAAATCTCCCGCTTACTCGTCATTGAAGTTCTGTCGCCACAACAGGCAGGACACGCAGGCATAACTTCGTCTGTGCTTAACATTTGACCTCCATCCGGCAGCGGTTGCCAGGCCAGAATTACAGAAGTGGGCAGGTCAATTATTTAGTGGACAGTCACGGAGCGAAACCGAATCCAGCTCCAACCAGACGAGACGCTACAGAAGATGGGATGCCGATGTTTGGCACCTAGTTGCAACGAAATGATCAGCGCAAGCTCACAACACAGCTGCAAGGGAGGCGATCAACTGATCACTATGTCGGAGCTCGCGATCACCGCCCCAGGGCCAGTCGGTTCGCCAGCCGTTCCGGCAGATCGGCCTTAAGAATCTTCGCCTGGGTTTTCTCGACATCATAGGGAACGCGGTAGAAGGTCAAGCGCGCCGGCTTTTCTCCGTCGGATTCATAAAGCGCAAAGGCGGCCCGCCAGTCGTTGTCCCGAGGTTGTCCCACCGATCCAGGATTGATGAGATATCGTTCGTCCGGAGCCAGAGTCATTTCCGCGCGCGCAACGCCATCGCTGCTTTGATATCGCGGCGCGAAGGGAAGCGTCTGGCCATCTTTGTAAGCGAAGCCGCCTTGCAGATGAGTGTGTCCGAAAAAGATGACGTCGCGGTGGCCCGGCATGTGAAAGTCGAGGCCGGCGGTCGAATTGTTCAGCACATACTCGTCTTCGTCGCGCGGGGAGCCGTGCACAAACTCGATGCCGGGAAGCTCTTCGCGAAGCAACGGTCCTTGCGGCAACGCCCTAAGCCAGTTGAGATGGTGATTCGCCAGCGCGGTTTGGGTCCAGCGCGCCGACATGGCCGCCACCAGGTTGAACTCCGACAGGGCCAGCAGGCCGGCGCAGGCGCGATCGTGATTGCCGCGCACCACCGGGCATTTCATGGTCCGCACCCGATCGCAAACCTCGTTGGGAGAAGCATTGTAGCCTACGACATCGCCCAGGTTCACCGCGCCATCGTAGGCGGGCGCAGCCTCCAGACAGGCCTCCAGCGCTTCCAGATTGGCGTGAATATCGCTGAGCACGAGCAGGCGCATGGTCAGCGCACCCCCGGCGCAATCACGGGACAGCGCGCAAGATGTCCGGCGGCAACTTCGACCAGAGGCGGCATGGCGGCGCAACAGCTCGCGATCCGCAAGTTGCAGCGCGGCTCAAAGGCACAGCCTGGCGGCAAAGCGGCAATCGCGGGGACGGCCCCATCGATAGTCGGCAGCGGTTTGTTCCGATCGGAGCGCAACGTTGGCACCGAGTGTAACAGCCCGCGCGTGTAAGGGTGCGCCGGATTGCGAAAAACCTCCGTCGCCGTTCCCATCTCGACCACGCTTCCTGCGTACATCACGCCGATGCGGTGCGAGATCTGCGAGACCACGGCGAGATCGTGCGAGATGAAGAGCATGGCCAGAGAGAATCTTTCGCGCAGCTGGGCGAGCAGGTCAAGGACCTGCGCCTGGATGGTGACGTCGAGGGCCGTAGTGGGCTCATCCGCGATGAGCAGCGACGGACGATTCACGACGGCCATGGCAATCATCACTCGTTGGCGCTGGCCGCCGGAGAGTTGGTGGGGATAGTCGCGCGCGCGGCGGTCGGCGTCGTCGATCGCGACCGTGCGAAGCGCCTCCACGGCTAGACGCCATGCGTCGGCCTTGCTGATCTTGCGCGCGGGCCCATTGCGATCGTCTTTGAAGGGGCGCAGCTTTAGCTGCGCCGAGTCGGCGCCCCTAACATCTTTGTTGTCATCACGAGCGGGCTTTAGCCCGCGAGGGATCTGCTTTTCCGATGCTGGCGCCAGACTGCTCGGGCTCGCCGCAAAGCCCGCGTGTGCCAGCACCGCTTCGGCAATCTGGTCGCCGACGCGCATCACCGGATTCAGCGCGGTCATCGGCTCCTGGAAGATCATGCTGATTCCCGCGCCGCGGATGCGACGCATCTCTTGTTCAGGCAATGGCAGCAACTCTTCGCCACGAAACTGAATGCTGCCCTGAATGCGAGCTTGCGGCGGTAGCAGGCGCAGGATGGCCAGCGCGCTGACGGATTTTCCCGAACCCGATTCCCCAACCAGTCCCAGCACCTCGCCCGCGCCGATGCGAAAGCTGACATCGCGCACAGCCGTCACCATCTCCTGAGCGGTGACGAATTCGATGCTCAGGTTGCGAACATCCAGCAGCGGGGACACACAGGTATGCTAGCAGGACGGGGGAGTTTTGCTCATCGCACCTTGGCGTACATCAACTGGTCCAGAATGACCCCGTTTTTGATCGCACTCCGACGCTGGATTCCCTCGCGCTCGAACCCAGCTTTCTCCAATACCCGGATGGATGCCACGTTGTAGGAGAAAACCGTGGCGAAGATGCGGACAATCTTGTAGTTCTCAAAGGCCCAGTCGGAGGCTGCGCTCACGGCGCGGCTGGTCAAGCCGCGTCCCCAGAAGGGTTCGGCCAGCCAGTATCCCATCTCCACACTCAGTCGCGCGATATCGGTGCCCAGCTTGAATCCAATGCCCCCGATGGCCTCGCCGTCATACTCGATCGCGAAGGACATTGGCACATTCATGGATCGCACATAGTTTAAATAGTCGATGCCGTCGCGCCGGGTGTAAGGGTGGGGAAATTGATCGCGCAGGTTGGCGGCAATCTTCGGATTATTGGCGCAGCGAAGCAAGGCGTCGAGATCATCTCTGCGCCAATCGCGTACCCGCAGATCGCCAAGATCGAGCAGCATGAGAGGAATGTTGCGGCATGAACTCGGTTCCATGCAAGCGCCAGACTATGGGGGACGTCATCGCTCGGCGTAATACCAGCGCCGCACTCGTTGCAGCGCTGTAGCGGGCACATCTGGTTTGGAGTTGTACCTGATACCGGAATTGCGATAGTTCTTCCACCGCTCCCGCACCACCAGCACTGACACCGCGACCAAGAGAGTCATGCGGCCACAGATCAGAGCGAGATCCGCGGTTTTGGAATAGCGAGTGGTGGCAGCAAAACTTAGCAGCAACAGGGAGCCCAGGAACAGCATCCATCCTGCCGTCTTGCCTCGCATGATCGCGATCCTCGCTAGTTGCTAATTGCCAATTGCTGCCTTCAGATCGACATCACTTCCTTCTCTTTGCCCTTGGCCAGCTCTTCCATCTTCTTGATTTCGTCGTCGGTCAGCTTCTGTATCTGCTCCAAGGCACCGCGCTCTTCGTCTTCGGTGATCTTCTTGTCCTTCATGGCCTTCTTAATCAGGTCGTTGCCGTCGCGGCGGATGTTGCGCACCGCGGTGCGATGTTCTTCCAGCACCTTGTGCAGATGCTTCACCATGTCCTTGCGGCGCTCTTCGGTCAGCGCGGGCACGGGCACGCGCACCAGCTTGCCATCGTTCATGGGATTCAAGCCGAGGTCGGCGCTGCGGATGGCCTTCTCGATGGCGCCGATCAGGCTGACGTCCCAGGCCTGCACGGTGATGAGCTGCGGCTCCGGCGCGCTTACGTTGGCCAACTGGTTCAGCGGCATCTGCGAGCCGTAGGCGTCCACTGTCACGCTGTCCAGCATGTGCCCGGATGCACGCCCGGTACGGGTTGAAGCCATCTCCTGGCGGAAGTCTTCCACCGCCTTCTCCATGCGGGTGCGGAGTTGGGCAAAGCTGTCCTTCAGGGCGGGAATCGCTGCCATTGACACTTGAGCCATTACGGTTGCCTCGGAATGAAGTCAGAAAACCCTCGATTATAAGCCGTCAGGTGGCAGCCGTCAGCATTTGGCGGAATCTGGGGGATGTCGTTTGCGTCACTCCCTAGAATTTCCTAACCTTCAGCGGTATGCGGATTGCCTTTGTTATGGGTGCGATAGTGCCTTCCGGGCGCCGTCCTCCGCGCGTACCTGTGGCGCGGGAGGCGCTATCGCAATGGAGGCAAACATGTCGATTGCCGGGATCGCCAGCAGCAGCCTTTCTCAGCTTGCCAATATTCAACGGAACTATCAGCAGGTGCGGGGCGAGTTCAAACAACTGGGGCAGGACTTGCAAGCCGGAAATCTGGCGCAGGCCCAGACCGACTTCGTCACCTTGTCGCAGTCTGCGGGCAGTCAGTTCGGTAGCAATAGTCCGGTGACCAAAACGCTAAACACCATCGGACAGGCTTTGCAATCGGGCGATCTCGCAACCGCCCGGCAGGCGTTCTCTTCTCTTCCGGTCGGGATAGTGGGCCCGTGCGCGGAACCCCGTCACAGTCACGTCGGCACCACGCATAATCCGTTCGGGCAAGCCTTGAACCAGCTCGGGCAGGCCTTGCAGTCCGGCAATCTGTCGGCGGCGCAGCAGGCATTCGCAGCGATGCAGCAAACCTGGCAGCAGGTTCCGCTGAATGCCGTGTCAGCCACCAGCGCCATTTCACAGACGACGGGGGCCGCGAGCGCAGGTATCGACGTCACTGTGTAGCTCGTTTTCGAGGATTCAGTATCCCCGCATTTCCTGGGCCGGCACGCTTCGGATCGCCCGGTCCAAAGCTGGAAGTGTCGCGGCTTCTATCCCTCGAAAGAGGTGGTACAGGACTTCCGGAAAGTGCTGTTCTTGGCACCTCCATGAGTCGCACAGCTCACTCTTCCGAAGGTTTGTTCTATCCCGCCAATAAAAACAGCCCTATAACGTAAATTCTATGTTGCGGTTAATGGGGCTAAAGGCTTAGGATAGAGGTGTTGGGACTGGCTCCTCGTACATTCCCAATTAACACCTAAAATCTGCAGTTCCACGTTCGAAAGTCAAGCATTCCCTCATGCACAGCGCCCCTCAATCTGTGTGCGAGTACTCCCAGGAGAGACTAAGATGGCGTGGTACGCGTATTGTATTACGGAGCAACAGGGCCTCCAGAACGGCACACGAGCTCGGCGCCCTTTCGCGATAGAGAACCTTCGAGGCGTGAATGGCGCTCCGATACTGGCCTATCCTAGTGGCGATTTCGCGGTCATCGTCAGCGAATATTCCACCGGACAAACTCTCACCCAACAAGCCATCGTCGATCACTCTCGCGTAGTCAGCGAGTGTTTTCGCACACTTACCGTTCTTCCTTTCCGTTTTGGCACCATCTTCGATACCGATGAAGCCTTGCGGCGTGCGGTAAGGGCGAACCGCAGGACCTTTCTGGAGACCGTTGACCGTTTGCGCGGCAAAGCCGAAATGCACTTCAAGCTCCTGGTAAAGGACGGCATGTTGGAAGAAGCGATTCTGGAGTTGCCCAAGGGCGTTGGCGGGGAATATCTGCGGCAGCTACGGGAGCATGCTACGCGAGACCGGGAGCGGCAGACCAAGGCGCGCGCGCTTTCCATGCAGGTGCACAAGCTGTTTTCGCCCCTTGAGGAAGACGTGATCTGCAAGCGTACCGACTCCGGCGGTATGCTCATTGATTTTGCCCACCTGATCGACTCCAACTCCGTGGCCAAGTATCAAAATCGCTATGGCACGGCCACACGTCACTTCAAAGACTGCCACGTCACCATCACAGGCCCCTGGCCTCCGTATCACTTCATGCCGGGCAAGCTCCGCACCGTTTCCGGTAGCTAGGTTTCTTTTCCGAAGGGGTGGCCGATTGAGGCCGCCCTTTCCGATCCCCCGTCCGAAACAGCCCTCTTAACAGAAAATTCTCTCCAGCGATCGCTCATCCCGGGGGCCCCGCGGAGTTACAATCAGTCCAAATAACCATCATTCGAAATTCCAGGACTGGGCCGTTCCTGTCGGAACCCCATATCTACCGGCGTCGCGTGGGACGGTGCAACCTGGAAGTGGGTATCGGGATTCTCATATTGGACCATTGATTTCCCTGTGTAGGTCGCGGAATGCTTCCTGGCGGCCTCGAATTGGAGTGGAGTTGATTCCAGCAGCGAAAGTGCGGGTGTTGATCGCTGATGATGACACCGGTAGAGGGCGATTCCTCTCTTCCCACTTGGTTCGTCGCGGGTTTGAGGTGAGCAGTGCTACCAGTGGCGACGAAGCTCTCCGTGTGCTGCGCGTGCAGGATCCAACTTTGGTCCTGCTGGACCTCTCGACTCCCGGCGGCAGTGTGCTCGACACTCTGGAACAAATCAAGCAAATGAAGCCGCATGTGCCGGTGGTGATGTTATCCGCCCGCCACGACGCTGAGACCATTTTCAATGCGTCCAAGCTGGGGGCCGACGCTTACCTGGCCCAGCCGTTTGAGGTTAAGGAACTGGATCTCCGTATCGACAAGATACTGGAGAAACAACGCGTTCCCGGTGAAGTAACCCAACTTCGAGATCAGGTTCGGCGCAATCGCGATTTCGCCGGCTTGTTCGGAACCAGCCCCCGGATGGAAGAGGTGAAGAACACCATCGAACAAGTGGCCGACACGACGGCGACGGTGCTCATTCGCGGGGAAAGTGGCACCGGCAAGGAAGTCGTCGCCCGTATGGTTTATGCTCAGTCGGGGCGATTCGACAAGCCCTTCGTCAAAGTCAATTGTGCGGCCATACCCTATGACTTGCTGGAAAGCGAGTTGTTTGGCTACGAGCCCGGCGCTTTCACTGGCGCCAGCCGCAAGAAGCTCGGTAAGTTCGACCTGGCGAACTCCGGCACCCTTTTCCTGGACGAAGTGAGTGAAATGCATCCCGCGCTGCAGGCCAAGTTGCTGCATGTCCTGCAGGACGGCGGCTTTTCCCGGCTCGGCGGCAAGCGCGACATCTCGGTTGACGTGCGGGTCCTGGCGGCCACCAACAAGTTGCTGGAGCATGCCGTCCAGGATGGGACCTTTCGCGAGGATCTCTTCTATCGCCTGAACGTAATCACCATTCACATTCCGCCGCTGCGCGAGAGGCGCGAAGAGATCCCAGTTTTTCTGGATTATTTCCTGCGCAAATACAGCGAGTTTTACGGCAAGCAACCAGCGCCGTTCGGCGATTCGGCGATCAGTTGCATGATGGAATACTGCTGGCCAGGCAATATTCGTGAGCTGGAAAATCTGGTAAAGCGCTACGTAATTGTAGGTAACGAAGCGCAGATCATCCGCGAACTATCGATCCACAAACCGATCATGAGTGTCATGCCTGGAACCGGCTCCGGGACTGACGCCAGGGACGTAAAATCTGACGGGGATCGATCATCGGCCACAGGCGGACCGATCCCAATCAACTCTGCCAAAGGCAACGGAGTCGACGCGGATGCCCCGTCCTTGCTGGAAATTGGAAGGCGTGCAGCCTTGTCTGCGGAGCGCGAGGCAATCGAGAGGGTCTTGACACAAACCCGCTGGAACCGCCGGCAAGCGGCTAAAATTCTGAAAATCAGCTACAAGGCGCTGCTAAACAAACTGAAGGTCATCGAAGAACAAAATGCTCAGAATAAGAATTTGACCGCCTAAAGGTTTGCATTCACGTACCACTCTGCTTGGATGTTTCGCCTGTATTACAGAACAGTTTCTCGAGACAAGTCACCCATCATCACTGGTTACAATGACTTCGCGGTCCTTCGCGCTACGCTGCTGTCGTCCCGACTTTTGGAAGGCGAAGTGCAGTATCCAAAACACCAAAGAGGCACAAGATCCTTGAAGTTAACCTTCTGTCGACGTATCTCTTTTCGTCCCGCGGAGCGGGACATCGCCTTGCATCGCCTTCCCTGAACGACGCCTACCTTTCTAGCCTCTTTCAAAAAGCGGTCCCCGAGGGCCGCTTTTTTGCGTCTAAACGGTGTAATTGATCCCAAAGGCGAATCTTAGGCATCCAATTGCTAAATTGGCCCACATGGCCAAACGGCGGTGACGGGTGGAGTTGACGTACGTTCTTCCGGACGCATATGATTCCGGTTCGCACACTGCATTTCTTGCCCGCTAGGCCAGTCAGCCTGCAGTGCGGGATCGGCGGGGTACAGTAGCTATGGAGAGAAAAAAACTCGAAACTTTCAAGAAACGGTTAGAAGAGCGCCAGCGGGAGTTGCGGTATGCCATGACCCGTACGGCCCAGGATGGCCGGGACGCCGACGTGGAGTCCGCACAGGACATCGCCGACCGGGCTGCCAATTCGTACAACAAAGAATTCCTGTTCCATCAAAGCAACAATGATCGCCAGTTGTTGCAGATGGTGGACGGCGCTCTCGAACGGATCCGGGAAGGCAGTTTCGGCCAATGCATCTCTTGTGGCGAGGAGATCAACGCCAAGCGTCTGGAGGCTGTTCCCTGGACGCGGCACTGCATCGAGTGCCAGGAAAAGCTGGAAAAGGGGATACTCGAGCACAGCAGCATCTAAGCCGTTTGCGCGCAGAATAGGAAGCCGCCCCGTGGGGCGGCTTTTGTCATTGGCGATGGAGTACCTTCTTCAGTCCTCCGAGTGCGGTTTCATCTGCCCGCAACGCAGATAGCGGTTGTGCCAGCCCAGCGATTCGGTCATCAAGTGCGGCGTGTGTCGGCCGTATGAAAGCCGTTCGGCGCGATTCAGGTAATCGACCAGCAGTGGCTTGTAATCGGGCGAGGCGCACTTCTCAATGATGAGGTGGGCGCGCTGACGTGGAGACAATCCGCGCAGATCGGCCAAACCCTGTTCGGTCACAATCACGGATACATCGTGTTCGGTGTGATCTACGTGCGAAACCATCGGCACGATGGTCGAAATGCTGCCCTTCTGCGCGATCGAGGGCGCCATGAAAATGGAGACATATCCATTGCGCGCGAAGTCGCCGGAGCCGCCGATGCCGTTCTGAATGCGCGATCCCATCACGTGGGTCGAGTTCACGTTGCCATAGATGTCGGCCTCGATCATCCCATTCATCGCAATGACGCCAAGCCGGCGGATGATCTCGGGGTGATTGGAGATTTCCTGCGGACGCAGCACGATCTGCTTGCGATACCTCGCCATATCGGCGTTGACTTCAGTCAGCATCTCCGGACTCAGTGAAAACGCAGTGGCTGAGGCTGCCGTCAGCTTGCCCGATTTCAGCAGGCGAATCATGCCATCCTGAATCACTTCGGTGTAAGAGGTGAAACCTTCGAACGGACCTTCTTCCAAGCCGAATAGCACGGCGTTGGCAATGTTGCCCACGCCCGACTGCAGCGGCAGCAGATTAGCAGGAATGCGTCCCTTCTTCACTTCCCAAGCAAGGAATTCGAGGATGTGTCCGGCAATGCGGCGTGAGTTCTCGTCCGGGGCTTTGAACGGACTGTTGCGGTCGGGCGAATCGGTGAGCACGACAGCCGCAATCTTTTCGATCGGCATTTCAAGGTAGGGACTGCCGATGCGCTGTCCCGTGTGTGTCAGTGGAATCGGTCCGCGATTGGGTGGCGGCCGCAATCCGTAGTAGATGTCGTGCATGCCTTCGAGTGCCTCTGGCTGCCACGAGTTCACCTCGATGATCACGCGCTCGGCCTGCTCAATCCATGTCTTGTTGTTGCCAATAGACGAACTAGGAACCAGGCGGCCGTCTTCCAGCACCGCAGTCACTTCAATCAACGCGAGGTCGAGTTTGCCGAGGAAGCCGTATTCCACAAATTGCGCAACGTGACTGAGGTGGATGTCCATGTACTCCATCTCGCCGGCATTGATCCGCTTGCGCGTCTCCGGATCGGACTGATACGGCAGCCGCAAGTGAATACCACCAGCCATGGCCAGCGCGCCATCGAGCTCAGGACCGGTGGAGGCGCCGGTAAAGATGCTGACTTGAAACTTCTGCCCACGCAGGTTCGCGTCGGAGATACGACGCGCCAGCGCCATCGGCACAGCTTTGGGGTAGCCGGAGCCAGTGAAGCCGCTCATGCCAACCTGGTGACCGTGGTGGATCAACGCGGCCGCTTCTTCGGCGCTCATAATTCGGTTTGCCAGGGTGGAGTTCAATACACGGGAGGAGGTTGGGACCACAGCAGTCGACATCGAAGTGCCTTTCAAACGCAAGAAAATGGCTGGACGCGAATACGTATTAACCATAGGCAAGTGATGAGACAGACGTCAGTGAGGCAGGTCACAAAGCGTGGAACTGGGGTGGAAGTGTTGAGAAGGTGAGGGGCAAAAAAAAGAGACTTGGAGCGCTCCCACTCCAAGTCTCTCTATCTCGTGAGGTAGCATCGCTTGGGCCACCTTCACGGTCTCCGGGCCATCGGAGAGTCTGTTCGCGCCTACCGACATCGCTGCTCGACGTCTCGGGGTCTCCCTCGGCTAACGATTGCGAAATTCAATACTGCACGTCGCGTGCCACTGGACAGCTCGTTTAAAGCAATTCAGAAGTAGCTTAATTTCCATTCAGATACGAGGACATGATTGGAGCGGGAAGAACGGGCCGTGATTAATTCCCGCCATTTTTCTATCCGATTGGATAGTTACAACTATCCATAAGGTTTGTTCTTTTGCGAAGCCTGCAGAAGTGGTGACGCCTGATGAAGCTGCGTCTTCCTCGACTGCTACGTTTCCGCATACGGCCTGCGAGGAAGTCAGCTACACTAGCTGCCTTGGGGAGGCGGCCTTGGACTCGAGAGTGGTAGTGGTTTCGGGACCTTCGAAAGGAACCGTCGTAAGGCTGACAGGCGACCAGCTCTCGGTCGGTCGGGATTCCGCCAACCATCTTTGCCTGCGCGATCGCGCAGTTTCGCGACGCCACTTCGCGATCAGCAAAACCGATGCTGCCTTCCAACTCATCGACCTGGAAAGTCATAATGGCACATTCGTAAATGGCATTCCGGTGCGACGTAAATTCCTGACGCACGGCGACACGGTTCGCGTCGGCCGCTGTGAGCTGGTCTTCCTGATCACGGAGGACGATCAGCAGATTCTTCAACCTGTGCAGTTCAGGGAGCAAGACACAGTCGATCTGTTAACCACGTCGAACGTGCGCGCTTATGCCTCGCCGCCGCACCAGGGCACCGATGTCGGGCGGATGGCCCGCGATCTGAACGCTCTTTTCAAGATCGCCAACACAATTAATTCCGTCCGTGACCTCGAGGTGCTGCAGCGACTCCTGCTGCAATTGATCGGCGAAGTCATACCCGCGGACTCCGGCGCAATCGTGATCTTGCGTCACGCCGATGAAGAGCCGAGCTCCAGTTGCGTCTGGCAGCGGAACTCCAACTCTGCCTCGCAGATGCACATTCGGCGTGAGATTGTGCAGCGCGCCTTGTGGGAGCGCTCGCCCATCCTCAGCCGGCCACTCCCCGATTCCGGCGAGACGGAAAGCATTCTTTGCGTGCCCCTGGTGGGGGTGGAACGAACCGTCGGAGTTCTTTACATGGCCGCTGCCGGGTCAGCGGATAAGTTCGAAGACGCACACGTGCACTTTCTGAATTCGGTTGCAGGCATCGCCGCGGTTACGCTGGAAAATGTTTTGGCGACCGAGTCTCTGCGCAGCGAGAATCGACGGTTGCAGGCGGAACTGGATCTCGAGGGAGTGATTATTGGCGAAAGCAAACCCATGCATCAGGTCGAGAACTTCATCGCCCGGGTGGCGAAGAGCGATTCCACCGTCCTGATTCGCGGCGAGAGTGGCACCGGCAAGGAACTGGTGGCACGGGCCATTCATCGCAATAGCCCTCTCGTCGACAAACCGTTCGTCGCCATCAATTGCGCGGCGATTCCCGAAGCGCTACTGGAGAGCGAGTTGTTTGGCCATGAAAAAGGCGCGTTCACAGGAGCTATTGCCACCAAGAAGGGAAAACTGGAGATTGCCGAAGGCGGAACAATTTTCCTCGACGAGGTCGGCGAGCTGGCACCCATACTCCAGGCAAAGATCCTGCGCGCCGTGCAAGAACACGAATTTGAGCGCCTGGGGGGTACGCGGACGCTGAAGCTGAGCGCCCGGGTGATTGCGGCAACCAACAAGAACCTTGAAGAAGCCATCAAGGCAGGCCAGTTTCGCCAGGACCTTTATTACCGCCTGAACGTAGTCTCCGTGGTGGTACCACCGCTGCGCGAGCGTCCTGACGACATCCCTCTTCTGGCAATGTATTTCGCGGCCAAGTATTCCGAAAGGTGTAAGCGTCCCTTGAAGGGTATCTCTTCGGCCGTGCGTTCGCTGCTGGTGAGCTATAGCTGGCCGGGCAATGTTCGCGAGTTAGAGAACGCTATCGAGCACGCCCTGGTTCTGGGGACCAGCGAGGAAATTGTTCTCGACGACTTGCCTGAGGCCCTGCTGGAAGTGCAACCAGCAGAGAGCAGCAGCGTGAAATATCACGACCAGATCAACCATCTAAAGAAGCGGATGATTGCCGATGCCGTGAAGCAGAGCAAGGGAAACTATACCGAAGCCGCCAAAACGCTGGGCGTCCACCCTAACTATCTGCATCGCCTGATTCGCAATTTGGACATCAAGTCAGACCTGAAGAAGGAGGATGCGGATTAACATGCCCCGGCAGCTTTCTGCCGCTAGATGGCCAACAATATTCGTTTAACCTTTGTTCACAACGCTATAGTCTTTCTGCGAATTACAAAATGTGAGGATTCACATGACCTCAAGCTGCCGCCGAAGTGCTCTTGCTGTTATGGCGATTCTTCTTTTCTTCCTTCCAGGTTGTCACCGTGCTCCGAAAGACTCGGGACCGCTGTACATCATGCTTATGTTTAATGCTGGCGCTTGTGAACAGAACGGTTCCTCTGGGGTTATCGATGTATATCAGGACCAGACCGTAATCTATCAGACCGCAGCTGAGCTAGCGGAATTCCAGGTAAGATTTGCGGCATGCCCGTTTGCTTCCTGTCCGGCAAACAGTCCACATGGAACATCCGTCAATATGGGACAGCCGAATGCGGGGATAGTGGGGACGATATTCAACTACAGCGGTATGACGATTAATAACCAGTCATGTAATGATGCCGAAGCTATGGGTATTCACATCAAGCTCCGCCCTTAAGGCCCTGTGGTGATTCTTGTTAAGACAACCATGGCTCTTCTAGCGCTCTCCAGTGTAGGTATGCGCTCCCGCGCTACCAGCGTCTTTTAGATGGATTATGCGCTCGGGAAGCTAGCATCCAAATCTTGTACCCGGAAACTGTCGACTGCATTATTCCTTGACAGCTGCTTACATCCTGCTACTGTTTCTAAAGCACTAAAGAAAGTGAGGCGACCTATGGCGTCACGTTACAGTTGGCTCGCTCTCGCAGTTCTGGCCGCATTTCTGGTTGGTCTTACAAGCTGTCAGCATGTAAGGGCCGCCCAACCGGTTACACAGTACATCAGTCTCAACTACAACAACGGCTCGTGCCAGCAGAATGGTTCTTCCGGCGTCATTGACATCGTGCAGAACCAGCCGGTGGTATTTAAGGGAACCACTTCACTCAACCAATTTCAGGCCCAGTTCACCACCTGCCCATTCAGTTCCTGTCCTGTAAATAGTCCCAATGGATCGCCTGTTAATATGGGACCGCCAACCGGAACAGTGGGTACTACCTACAACTACAGCAGTATTACCATTAACAATCAACCATGCAACGGTCCGGGTTCTATGGGACTGCGCGTTAAGGGCGCCCCATAAAGCTCATGGACCAGTAACGAGCGAGCGAAATCCCGGATTTTGCTGTAGGTTGGCGAAATCCGGGCTGTCGCGTATGACATTGCGAGAGTAGCCTGTTTGCGCTGCTTTCTTCAGATATAACAGAGCCTGATCCGGTTGGTTGAGATGGTTGTACACGATAGCCGCGCGAAATAGTACGTCGCCATTGGAAGGCGCTGCTTTCAGCGCTCTTTGCATATAACTATATGCTGCCTCTTTATTACCAACCATGGCGCAATAGTCGGCAAGGTACGCCAAGACTGAAGCATCATCCGGATTGACCTGCAGCTTGGCAGCTCCGATTGCAATCGCCTTGCTATATTTGGGGGACGATTCGCTTCGGCGATTCGTACTCCAGTAGAGCGCATCCGCCAGGTTTCCCCAGTTCATCCAGTCGCCGTCGTCAAGGTTTAGCGCCTGCTCCATCGCCGCTATCGCTTCCGTATTGCGGTTCATCAGCGTATAGGTATAGCCCAAGTTGCTATAGGCATCGGAGCTCGGACGCAAAGCGATAGAGCGGTTGAACGCCTGGATGGCTTCGGGGTATATGCCTTCGGCGACGTAAGCGCTTCCCAGGTTGAAATAACCGAAATAATTATTAGGCGCCAGTTGGGTCGTTTTCAGAAATGCCTGCGCTGCATCGGCGTAGCGGTTCTGGCCGAAATAGAACTCGCCTAGCCAGCTATACACAGCCCAGTAGTTAGGCCGGAAGGCGACGGCCTGTTTGTAGGCAGCCTCAGCGTCCGCGAACTTCCCCAGGTTGGTATACGCATCGCCCAGCCCACGCAGGGCGTCTTCGCTCCCCGACTCTGACTTCATCGAGCGCTGGAATTCCTGCACCGCTTTATCATACTGACCAGTTAAGTTGTATACGCCTCCCAGGCAGACATGGCCTTCCACCAGGTTCGGGTCCAAGGACAACGCCTTCTCGCAATTGCGCGAGGCTTTGTCAATCCAATCATTCCCCTTGGCGAATCCCTTGAATCCCGCCAGGTAAGTCCTGCCCAGCCCCGCGTAACCCAACGCATAGTTAGGGTCGATCTTGATTGCCTGAGAAAATTGAGCAATTGCGTTGTCAATGTCCTCGGGCTTGCTGAATTCCAGCAGATAGCCGCGACCCTGAATGTAGGCTTCGTAGGCTGCCGGCTGCGTGTCCTGGCGCACCGTCAGCTTTCGACGCTCCTCCGGATCGATTCGCGCCGGTAGCATGTCAAGCGTCTCGCTCACCACGCGGTCCTGCAGTCCGAAGCTGTCGGCGGCATCGGCGGTAATGGTGCGGGCCGCCAATTGCCGGTGAGTCTTGGCGTCCACCAGGTAACTGTTGACGCGAACGGTCTGTCCTTCTTTTTGTAAGCTGCTCTCCAGCACCAGGTCGCTGCCAAAAAGGCGTCGCGCATCTTCCGCAGTCTTCACGCCTTGATCGCGGAGATCGCGAGGTGAAACGACCTGGATGGAGTCGCTACTGCTGGCTTCCACAAGCTTGGCGGTGAGGGTCTCCATCAGTCCCACCCCTAGGGCATTGGTTGCGCTATCCTGCCCCACCGTGTCGATCGGCAGCACCGCCAGGATTCTCTGCTGAGGCGCCCACAACCACTTAATCAGGAATCCAATCGCAATTCCGGCGAGCAACACCGTGGCCAGCACCATTAGCAGCTTTCGCTGTCGCCTCTTTGCCTCTACTTCCACTACGCCTGTGCGGCTCAGGGTTTCGGTTGCGATTTGATCGCCAGCCAGCAGTCGGGTCAGGTCGGCACACATCTCGCCGGCGGACTGATAACGCTGGTCGCGTTCCCGGTCCAGCGCCCGCAGGATCACTGCTTCCAGTGCAGGGCTGACTTGGGGATTCAGGAGGGATGGCCGTACCGGGTCGTAATGAAGTATGGCATCGATCACCAGTGGTGGCTGCTTGTCGGGAAAAGCGCGCCTGCCAGTGGCCATTTCGTAGAGTATTGCGCCTGCCGCCCAGATGTCAGCGCGCTCATCTCCGATTTCCGTTTTCAGCAACTCCGGGGCCATGTACGGCAGCGTCCCGCTTAACGAGATGTCAGAGGTGAGATTGCAGGTCTCTGCTTTTTCATCGACGGGTTCATTCACGTGGGCGAGTCCAAAGTCGAGGATCTTGACTTGGCCGTCGCGATTGAGGCGAATGTTGCCCGGCTTCAAATCGCGATGCAATACGTGCTCGCGATGAGCGGCCGCAAGTCCACTTAGCAACTGGATGCCAAGTTCCAGGACCACCTTCGGCGGTAGCGGCTGGCCGCCGATTTTCTCATCAAGATTGGCTCCCGGAATGTACTCCGTGACCAGGTAGTCAATGTCATTCTGCTGGCCGAACTCGAAGGCCATGGCAACATTAGGATGGTTGAGCCTGCCGACTGCCAGCGCCTCCTTGCGGAACTGCCCGCGGCTGTTCTCTTGACTGAATAAACTGGGCGGCAGGATTTTGAGCGCCACATCGCGGCGGAGTTGCTCATCATGGGCGCGAAAAACCACACCCATGCCACCGGCTCCGATCTGTTCGATCAGGCGGTAATGTCCGATAACCTGGCCGACGCTGGGGGATGGCGCTGTCATTGACCCGGATATTAGGACGCTGGGAAAAACGCGTCAATCAAGACGTGCCGGAAAAGGCACGGTCTATGCACCGACCCCTCAGTGTAGCCTACGTCCGGCGCGCGCGACAGGCCTGTCGTGGGAAGCAACGCCGGCCTCATACCCTGAGGAAGATTTGCTTGCGATCCAGCCACCACACAGGTACGAAACACAGGCTCAAGACAACCAGCGAATGCATCAGCGACGCCAGGCCGGCCGAATCCATCCATGCCAGCGAATGCAAGAAGGTGTAAGCCTTCCAACTCAACCAGCCACCAATTAGCTCCGCGATCACGTAGGCGGCAATCGCGTTCATGCCGAAGATCAGGAACGCTTTGCTCCACCAGCCGCGATGCAGCTTCATGTCGCTGACCCAATAGCATGCCGCCAGGCAGAGCAGCGCGCCGCCCGCCGTGAACAAGACGTAGGAGCTGGTCCAGAGCTTCTTGTTGATGGGAAACCAGAGTCCCCATAGCTCGCCGGCAATCACGCCAACCAACCCGCAAGCGAACATTCCTGCCAGCTTCCGCTTCGCGGTTCGCTCTGAGCGCAACCACTCGCCCGTCAACACGCCACAAAGGGCAGTGGCGATCGCGGGTAGTGTGCTGAGGATTCCTTCCGGATCGCGGGTTGGTTCCCACAGATGGCCAAGCATGAACTTGCGATCAAGGTAGGCGGCCAGGTTGGCATCGTGGTGCAGCAGCGGAATATCGTGGCCCGGCACGCCATAGCCCGGCACGGGAACATAGCGCATCAGTATCCAGTAGCCCACCAGCAGCCCAACGATCCATACCGCTCGACTGCGAATGCTCGCGAACAACGTAATCAGCCCAGCTGCGCAATACACCACGGCAATTCGCTGCAGAACGCCAGGGATTCGCCATATCCCGAATTGAAGCCCAGCCAGGCCGTTCAGCCCCAGCCCCAAGCCGAACAGTATGGCGCCACGCCGGATCGTGTGCAGAACAATTGAGCGCCGGGAATCACCGCGCCCCAGCCGCGAGTGAAACGAGAACACCAACGAAACTCCAACGATGAAGAGAAAAAATGGGAAAACCAGATCGGTCGGCGTCCAGCCATTCCAATCTGCGTGTTGTAGCGGCCAGTACGCGGCATCGCTGCTCTGATTGTTGACCACGATCATGGCGGCGATCGTCGCTCCGCGAAACAGGTCAAGCGAGAACAACCGCCCTTCAGCAGGGCGCGTCTGCTCCACCCGATCCACGACGGCTGCGGTTGCGGTGCTCATACTGGGCGTTGACGATTGTACAGGCACGAGCCGTGGAAGCTCCCATCTGAGTGGATCTGTTAGGCCCTCGAAAACTGCGCCTCGGCAAACTCAGTGACGCGCTCAAGCGCGGCCTGCATCTCGGCGTGGTAGCGCTCCATGGCATCATCGCTGGCATTGGGCGGGACGAAGATCTTGCGGGCGACGCCGACGTGAACTCGGGAGAAGGGCTTTGGGATCACCAGCCTGTCCCAGGTCTTCAACACCCACGCGCGTTCCACCGCAACATAAAAAGCCGTAATGGCCACGCCGCTCACTCGCGCCAGCAGCACCGGACCCTTTTTGGCGACATAGCGCGGGCCGCGCGGGCCGTCGATGGTAAACGCAACGCCATTACCTTCGTCCAACAGCTTATTCATCTCCATCAGGGCGCGTTGCCCGCCGCGCGAACTCGAGCCACGCACCGGCAGGAATCCAAAGCGGCTGATCACCCGGGCAATGTATTCGCCATCGCGGCTTTGGCTGGTCATGACCGCCAGGTGCCGACCCCGAAATAGCCAGGCTGCGGGCAACACACAGCGATGCCAGAAGGGAAAGATGCCAGGATGAATCTCATCGAGGCCCTGGATGGCGCCTTCTTCAAACGTCATGGTCGATCGCAGCGTACAGCCGATCAGCCGCAGCAGCAGGGGCACGATCCAGGAAACCAGGGCAAGCTGCGTCCGCTCCAGCAGTGAGAAGCGGTGGCCTCCGATGTCGCCGGGATTCGCGCTGGATTTTTCGGGCACGCGAGAATTCTATCCTGCATACCTCAGCCAGCGGCGCAACTCGGGAAGCGTGGGCCGCTTGCCATACATGAGAATGCCGATGCGGTAGATGCGCGAGGCCAACGCCAGCAGCCCGTAGACGGTCGCCACCATGATCGCGACGCACAGCACGATCTGCCACAGCGGTGGCTGCGCCACCAGAATACGGACCAGCATCAGGATGGGGGCGAAGAACGGGAAAATCGAAAGCCAGAAGGCGAGCGGCGAGTTCGGGTGCTGGATAACGGAATTCATCAAGACCACGCCCAGCACCAGTGGCACCATCGCGGGCCACTGCATCTGCTGCGCCTCATGATCGGTATTGACCATGGAGCCGATGGCCGCGTACATGGAGCTATAGAGCAGATAGCCCAGCAGGAAGAAAACTGCAAAAGCTATCATCCCGCCGATGGGGATGTGTACTTCGCCGAGGAACGATTTAGACGCCAGCAGCCCTGGCACCGAGAACAAAATGGCGAAGGTCACCCATATCACGATTTGCGTGAGTCCCACCGCGCCCACGCCGAGAATCTTTCCGGCAAGCAATTGCTTCGGCGTGACTGCAGAGAGTAACACCTCCAGAATGCGCGTATTCTTCTCTTCAATGACGGAGCGCATTACGCCGATCCCGTAAATCAGCACTACCGAATAGAGCAGCATTACCATCGCGAAGGCGGTAAAGAACACGGTGGTCCCGCTGGTGCCTTCCCGGCCATTTTCAATACGAAGGGTCTGCAATCTGATCGGAGTCAGCATGGTGTCGATCTCAGGGCCTTTCATGCCCTTTTGCGACAAGCGCTGCTTGGTGACTGCGGTCCTTACGGCATTGCGGAGTTCCACGGATTGTCCAAAGTCCGCGGCCTCCTTGGTACTGTAGATCACCTTATGGTCTTCCAGGGCACTGTCGGTCAGCCACAGAAAGCCGGCGATCTGGCCGTTGCTCACCTGCTGGCGCAGCCGATCGCCTTCGGCGTCGCTGGTGTCGGTATCGACCTGGACGGTGTACACCGTCGGTTTCAGCTCTTCTGTTTCCAGCGCGAGATCGGTCTTGGCTTTGGCCGCGCTAAGTTCCCGGCCGATGGCAGCCGCCAGTTGCGGATCCTTGGCCACGACGACGATGCGTTTCTCGCCGCCGGAATTCATCTGCTCGATTTTCTCGGGAATGAGAACGCTGCCGGCCATGAACGCCGGCATCAGCAGTGTGAAGATCACGAACGAGCGCGAGCGCACACGCTCCAGATACTCGCGCTGGATCAAAAGCCAAATGTTACGCATGCTTCCCCACCTGGTCGATGAAGATCTCCTCCAGTGAAGGTTCCAGCAACTCGAAGCGGCTGATGCGGGCGTGGTCCACGGCCATGCGCAATAGTTGCTGCGGGTCGGCCCCCGGCTTCAGCCGCACTTCCACATAGTTGCCATAGTTGTTGAAGGATTGCACCAATTCGCAGCTCTCCAAACGGGGATCGCCTTCGTATTGCATCTGCACGTGGTTCTTGCCGTAACTCGCCTTGATCTTTTTCAGATCGCCTTCCAATATCGCGTGGCCGTGGTCGATGAGGCAGATGGCATCGCACAGCCGCTCCACCTGGTCCATCCGATGAGTGGAGAAAAGAATGGTCTTGCCCGCTTTCTTCAGCTCGATCAGGATGTCCTTCAACATAACCGAGTTAGCGGGATCGAGGCCGGCGAAGGGCTCATCCATGATCACCAGCTCGGGGTCGTGCAGCAGTGCGGCCACAAACTGAATCTTCTGTTGCATTCCCTTGGAGAGCTCCTCGACTTTCTTGTGAATCCACTCGGACAACTGCATGCGCTCGCACCAGGCCAGCGAACGCTTGCGAGCTTCCTGCTCGGAAAGATTGTGCAGGGCGCCCAGGAGCACCAGGTGATCGAGTACCTTCATGCGCTTGTAGAGGCCGCGCTCCTCGGGCAGATAGCCGACACGTTGCAGCAGTCCGCGATGAAATCGCTCGCCAAAAAGGCGGACTTCGCCCTCATCGGGCATGGTGATGCCGATCATCATGCGGATGGTCGACGTCTTACCAGCGCCGTTGGGTCCCAGCAGACCGTACACGCCGCCCGCACGAATGGCCAGCGAAAGATTGTCTACGGCCACAAAGTGGTCGTAGGATTTGCGGATTCCCCGCAGCTCTACAACGTCAGCCATATGCTCCTGATAGGGTCGCACAGGAAGGGATCTATCGATAACATGATGTTGAGGCAACTATACTTGCCGTCGTTCGTTCGTGTCGAGAAAGATCAGAGGTGCAAAAAGTTGCGAATCATTTGTTTTCCCTGATCGGTAAGGACACTCTCAGGATGGAATTGCACGCCTTCGACCGCGAACTTACGGTGGCGCAGTCCCATAATGACCCGCGTTCCATCGCGGTCCAGGCAGGTGGCGGAAATCTCCAGCTCTTTGGGAAGACTCTTTTCTTCGACGATGAGGGAGTGGTAGCGCGTGGCCGTCATGGGCGACGGGATGTCACGGAAGATGGTCTTGCCATCGTGCTCCACCGAACTGGTCTTGCCGTGCATCAGGTTGGGCGCGCGAACCACTTTGCCGCCGAAGGCCGCGCCGATAGCCTGATGGCCGAGACAAACGCCGAGCAAAGGCACGCGTCCGGCGAAGTGACGGATGACGTCGATGCTGATCCCCGCGTCTTGAGGAGTGCACGGGCCGGGCGAGATCACGATGCGGTCGGGATGAAGGGCTTGGATCTCGTTAACCGTGATCTGATCATTGCGAGCAACCACGACCCGCGCCCCTAGTTCACCTAGATATTGCACTAAGTTGTAGGTAAACGAATCGTAGTTATCCAAGACAAAAATCATGATTCTTCGAGCCCGAACTTCTTCAGCGGCTCGCCCTCTCGCACGACCGCAGCAACGCACTCGCTTTGTTCATGCATTCTTCAAACTCATTCTCTGGATTTGAGTCTGCGACGATGCCGGCGCCAGCCTGCACATAGGCACGGTCGCCATGCAAGACCATCGTGCGAATGGCGATGCAGGAGTCCAGATTGCCCGCGTGGTCCGCATAGAGCACCGCACCGCCATAAACTCCGCGCCGCACCGGCTCAAGCTCTTCGATGATTTCCATGGCGCGAACTTTGGGCGCGCCGCTCAACGTTCCGGCAGGGAAGCAAGCTGCCAGCGCGTCCAGCGCGTCGAGATCGCCGCGCAGTTGTCCCTCCAGCGCCGACACCAGATGCATCACATGCGAATATTTCTCCACATACATCAGGTCACGGACCTTCACGCTGCTGTATTCGCTGACACGGCCTAGATCGTTGCGGCCGAGATCGACCAGCATCACGTGCTCAGCGCGTTCCTTTTCATCGTTGCGTAGTTGCTCGATCAGCCGTTCGTCCTCGGCTGCGTCGGCGCCGCGCCTGTGCGTCCCGGCGATGGGCCGGTACTCCAGCTTTCGTCCCGAGACACGCACCAGCATCTCCGGCGACGCGCCCAGCACGTGCGTGTCGTCGAGCTTGAGGAAGAACATGTAGGGCGAGGGATTAACGGTGCGCAGTGCGCGGTAGATCTGGAACGGTTCGGCGGGCGGCTTGAAATCGAGTCGTTGCGACAGCACCACCTGGAAGACGTCGCCCGCGGCAATGTATTCCTTCGCTCGCCGGACACTGCGCACGAAATCGTCGTGCGATGTGCTGTTGTGTACTCTGATGGGCTTGGTTTTGCCGCTATTGGACCAGTGCAGGTGTTGCCCACGGACGCCCCGTGCCAATTTGCGCTCGATGTCGGCGATGTCGGCGAGGGCGCGGTCGTAGGCCTTATGCGGCGACTCGGAACGAACGTCGGCCGCGGCGATGATGTGAACCTGATGGCGCAGATGATCGAAGGCCAGCAGCCGGTCGTAAAAGGTGAAGACGCAATCCGGAAGACCGACATCGTTTTTGGTGCGCTCAGGCAGGCGCTCAAACTGTCGCACCATGTCGTAGGCGAAATATCCCACGCCGCCGGAGGTAAATGGCGGAAGGCCGGGTAACGTAGCGGGACGGTGTTGCCGCAGGTGCTCGCGCAGAAGAGCGATCACATCGCCCTGGCTGCGCCGCACTGACGAGCCCTCGCGAACGGTCAGCTCTTTTCCCCGCGCGGTGATCACCGTCCTCGGCTCGGCACCGAGAAAGGTGTAGCGCCCGATCTTCTCGCCGCCCTCAACCGATTCCAGCAGGAAGGCGTACTTCTGCCGCGCCGCGATACTGAGGAACGCGCCTACCGGCGTAAGCAAATCCGCGCTCAGGGTTTTCGCGACCGGAACGAGAGTGGCGTCGCGGCTGAGCTGCAGAAAAGTCCGATAGTCGGGTGTCAGCATGGTGTGCGAGACGCGAGGTATTGGGATTATACGGGAGGGCCGATTGCCTAGCTCCATCTAACCGGCAAGACTCTCGACTTTGGTTCGCCCGGAAGACAAGACCGGGGCACTTGCCGAATTTTGCCAACCGAATTGACAAGAGGGCTTATCCTGAGAGCACTCGGAGGTAATACGACGTGAGCGAAGAGTCATACACGATTGTTAAGTCTTATAAGATATTTCCTGGCGGCCCAACAGGCGAATCCACGGATGCGCCGAGTGAATTCGAGATGCTGGATTGGCTCATCGCTCGCGGATTTACGGCGAGTGCGGCTCGAGACATAATCCGGAAGATCGACCTGTCGGGACGCTTGGTCGTCACGGTGCCGTGATCCCATTGGAGAGCAGCTGACCCGCAGCCCAGGCGCGCCCTTTACTTGCGCGTGTGACACACCGCTGCATATACTTTGAGGGTTTGGCCTAATACCGGACGCGCTACCCAACTCACCGCGTCGCATTCACGCTGCAAGGCAATCATTTCGGAGAATCTATGGCTACCGCACACACGCTGGAACAAGAAAGCAATCCCTGGGAACAACAAGCGGCGCGCTTCAATCTTGCCGCCGAGAAATTGAAGCTCGATGAAGGTCTGTGGCGCGTTCTGCAACAGCCCAATCGCGAGATCATCGTTCACATTCCGGTCAACATGGACAACGGGCAACTGGAGGTGTTCACCGGATACCGGGTGCAGCACTCCATTGCGCGCGGCCCCGCCAAGGGCGGCGTGCGCTATGCGCCCGACGTAACGCTGGACGAAGTGCGCGCGCTGGCCAGCTGGATGACGTGGAAGTGCGCCGTGGTCAACATTCCCTTTGGCGGCGCCAAGGGCGGCATCATCTGCGATCCCAAGAACATGTCGCGCGGCGAGCTGGAGCGCATGACCCGCCGCTACACCTCCGAGCTGATCGAATTCATCGGCCCGGAAAAAGACGTTCCCGCACCCGACGTCAACACCAACGAGCAGACCATGGCGTGGATGATGGACACCTATTCCATGCACATGCGGCAGACGGTGACGGCGGTGGTAACCGGCAAGCCGCTGAACATGGGCGGATCGCGCGGGCGGCGCGAGGCTACGGGCCGCGGCGTCATGATTATCTGCGACGAATCCATCAAGAAGAACAACATGACCCGCGAGGGCAGCCGCGTGATCGTCCAGGGATTCGGCAACGTTGGCTCCAACGCTGCCCTGCTGATGCACAATGCCGGCTACAAGATCGTCGGCATCGGCGAGTGGGACGGCGGTCTCTACAACGCGAAGGGCATCGACATTGCGGCGCTCTGGGAGCACCGGCAAAAGGAAGGAACCATTCACGGCTTCAAAGGCGCCGAGCCCAGGCCGACGGAAGACCTGCTGGTTACTGACTGCGAAATCCTGATCCCCGCTGCGACCGAGAGCGTGATCACCTCCGCCAATGCGGAAGACGTGAAGGCGAAGATCCTGGTGGAAGGCGCCAACGGCCCGACGACGGCCGCGGCCGACGAAATCCTCGCTGACAAACACGTTTTCGTCATGCCCGACATCCTTGCCAATGCCGGCGGCGTCACCGCCTCATACTTCGAGTGGGTGCAAGACCGGCAGGGTTACTTCTGGAAGGAATCGGTGGTAAACGAGCAGCTGGAGCACATCATGGTGTCCTCGTTTGAGGACGTGGTGCGCTACGCCGAGACCCACCACGTGAACAACCGTATCGCCGCCTACATGCTGGCCATCGATCGGGTGGCATATACGATCCGGCAACGCGGGATTTACGCGTAGTTACAGTTCGGTAAACTTCTGTGGCAGAAACACCTTCCCGAAACGGAAGGTGTTTCTGTTTGAAGGCAAAAATAATTTTTCATTAGCTGCGGCATCGCACCTCCAGTTGGAGCATAATAGCGTCCAACTTTTCAGCGCGTGTGAAACGCCTCCCGTACAGGGTTATTCATGTCACGTCTGCATTTTTGTCTGCGCTTGCTCGCTATAGCGGTGGCCTTTCCAGCCATTCTGGTGTATATCATGGCGGTCACACTGGTGCGCTCGATCACGGAGTTCCCGAGCGGGCTGCGCACGCCGTTGCGGGTGTGGATGGGGCTGCTCGACTGGGCGAAAGGAATTCCGGTGGGATACAGCTACTGGGAGCACTACGAGGCTCCCATTATGCTGGACGAGATCGTAGTGCATCACGACGAGTAGCGCCCGTGGCCTCTTTTCCGCGATTGCTTTCAATCTAACCGGTAGAGGATAATCGGCTGTTAGAGCGGCGATCGGTCGCGATGGTGTGCCTGTCTGGTTCTTGTGAATCTCCCGACCTACATCACGCTTACTCGCATCTTCAGCATTCCTGTGCTGATCTGGGTGCTTTCCAGCAACCGCTTCAGCTCCACCAACGGTGACCGCGAGCTGCTGGCCTCTTTCGTCTTCATCGCAGCCTCGCTCACCGACGCCATCGACGGTTATCTGGCACGGCGGCGCGCGCAGGTCACCACCATGGGCATGCTGCTGGATCCCGTGGCTGACAAGCTGCTGATTGCCGCAGCGTTCATAACTCTCGTCCAGTTCAATCCACGCACCGTTCCGGCGTGGATGGCGGTCATCATCATCGGCCGCGAGTTCCTGGTGAGCGGCCTGCGGTCCATCGCCGCCTCCGAGGGATTCACCATCCAGGCCAGCGACCTGGGCAAGCTGAAGATGTTCGTGCAGATCTTCTCCGTGGTGGCGGCAATCATCGACCATCACTGGTCATATCTGCCATGGTATTTTCTCGGCTTGCCGGTGCATCCCATCGCGCTGGCTTCGATCTGGGTGATGGTGGCCTTGTCCCTGTGGTCGGCCGCCGATTACTTCATTGGTTTCTGGAAGCGGATCGACCAGACGGCGATGAAGCGCCGGCGCAAACGTTCCTTTGTACTTAGCCGGCGAAGGAAGCGTAACGATGTTCCCGCCATCTGAAGACCCTCGTTCGGTCGTGACCGCTGAAGCCCCAGAATATTCTCTGCCAGAAAGAGAGTTGTTACTGCGGCTGGCACACCGGTCTGTTGAAGCCGCAGTGGAGGAGCGCGAACTCGAACTGCCATTCCCGAGCGATCACTTAGCGGAATACCGTGGTGCGTTTACGACATTGTACCTGCACAGCAAGTTGCGCGGCTGTATTGGATACGTGTTTCCCACCAGCCCACTCTATCGAACCGTAGCCGAAACGGCCCGCGCCGCTGCTCTCGATGACCCGCGGTTTCAACCCGTAACCGTGGGAGAGGTAATGCTTCTAAAGATCGAGATCAGCGTGCTTTCTCCGTTACGGCCCATTGCCCCCGAAGAAATCGTGGTAGGAAAGCATGGCTTAGTGGTAACTCAAGGCAGCCGCCGTGGACTTCTCTTACCCCAAGTCCCAGCGGAGTGGAATTGGAATGCTGGGACATTTCTGGCTCAGACCTGCCTAAAGGCGGGGCTGGCGCCGGATGCCTGGCGCTATGGCGCTGAGCTGCAAGCATTTACGGCAGAAGTCTTCGGCGAAGAGTAGCCTCCCGACCCCAGCAGTAGCACTTCTGATTCGTACCCTACGATGGACTTTTAGCGTCCAGTGGAAATTTCCGTAACAAGAAGATTGCATCTTTCCTTGTGCACCGTTTAGTATCAAGCTGCTACATGCACGAGTCGTCAAGTACTTACGCATCCAGGATCCGTCGTTTCAGGCTGCCCCGCCTTTGTATAGCGGTGGTCGGCACCGATGTTGCTACGATGACCGAGCGCGCCGAATCTTTGGTGCGTGATAACCCGTTTATTGAGTTAAGGTTAGACTATCTTGCGCAACCCCTCGCCGCACTGCCCAAACTAAGAACTCTGCTCGAAGTTCATCCCGAGGTGACCTTCATCGGAACCTGTCGTCGGGCCGTAAATGGTGGCAAATTCAAGGGTTCTGTCGCCGCAGAAGTCGCCGTGCTGCGGCGGGCGGCGGATTGTGGCTTCCCCCTTGTGGATTTGGAAATACAGAGCGCGGAGTCGTTGAAAACCGCCGAATTAGCCGATCTATACGATCGCGTGGGCATGATCATCTCCCACCATAACTTCCGTTCGACCAAGGGGTTAGACGAGCAGTTCGCCGCGATGACCAAGTATCCCGCGGACTTCTACAAGCTCGTCTCCACAGCAACCAGTCTTCATGACAACGTGGTGATGATGAAGTTTCTGGAGGCAAATTCTGCCAAGCACGAGATGGTCGGCGTGTGCATGGGAGAGCCGGGCATCATCAGCCGCGTTTTGGGAGTGCGGGCCGGAAGCGTGTTCACCTTCGGCGCGGCGACCAAGGGCGAGGAAACAGCTCCCGGTCAGGCCTTGGCCAGTGAACTACGGGATATCTATCGCATCGACATGGTGGACCAGGCCACGCAAGTGTATGGCGTAGTGGGAGATCCTCTGTCCCATACGCTGTCGCCCGTGATGATGAATTCCGCCTTCCGCCGGGAGGCGGTGAACGCGGTTTACCTGGCACTGCACGCCAAGAGCATGAAAGACCTGATGGCCTGCGTCCGGGACATCCCCATCCGCGGCCTCAGCGTGACCATGCCCTACAAGCAGGAGATTATTGCGGCGCTGGAGAATTCTGATCCGCTGACCCGGCAGATTGGCGCGTGCAACACGGTGGTCCGCAGCGCCGATGGCAAGCTTTACGGCTTCAACACCGACGTGGCTGGGATTGTCGTACCGTTGCAGCAGCGCCTGAGCCTGACTGGCGCCAGGGTACTCGTTGTCGGAGCCGGTGGCGCGGCCCGCGCGGCGGCCTTCGGACTGAAGGCCAAAGGCGCAGAAGTCTTCATCGTCAATCGCACGCCGCTGAAAGGCCAGACGCTGGCCCGGCAGGCGAAGGTGAAATACATCAAGCGGGCTGACATCGCCAAACAGGAGTTCGATGTCATCATCAATGCGACGCCGGTCGGCATGAATGGCAGTAAACAATCGCCGCTGGAAGAAAAGGAACTGAACACGAAGTTTGTCTTCGATCTGGTGTATAACCCCGCAGAGACGAAGCTCGTCAAGATGGCGCGTGCCAAGAACATTCAAGTAATTCCGGGCTTGGAGATGTTCGTCCAGCAGGGCGCCCGCCAGTTTGAGATTTGGACTGGCAAACCTGCTCCCGTTGCCGAAATGGCCTATGTAGTTTCCAAAGCCTTGGAGCGTCAGGCGGCGGCGGAAGCCAGCGAGGAAGAGCCAACTCCAGCCAGAAAAGCCGCTCCGAAGGTGGCTCCCAAGAAGGCCGCGAAGAAATCCGCCCCCAAGAAATCCGCCAAGCCCGCTCGCAAGCGGTAATCTCTTTTCCTCAACAGCCTGCCAGATCCGCCAATTTCCCGACGGTAGATACTTCCATATTCGGTCGTGCATCGGTCAGTTTAGTGGCAGCCGAGGTCTTTCCCTGTCTGCGATTCACCCACACGGTCGCAATTCCCAGCGAACCCGCAGCTCCCACGTCGTGGTACAAGCTTTCGGCGACGTGTAGAAGGCGGTCACGCGGTATCGCAAGCCGCTCCAGCAGCATCTCGAAATTCCTGAGCGACGGCTTGTAGCTGCGCACCTGCTGCGCCGTGACGACGCAATCGAACGGGACTTGCAACTTGCGCGCCGAATGAGCAAACAGATCGTCGTCAATATTGGAGAGAATCGCCAGCTTGTAGCGGGAATGCAGGCGATGCAAGGCTGCCACCGTGTCGCCGAAGGGCTGCCAATCACGAATGGAATCGGCCAATCCGGCTGCTTCGGCCTCGGTAACTTCGAAGCGCAGCTCGCGTGCGAAGTTGCGCACGACGCTCGCCAGCACCTCGCGATAACTGCGGTATTCGCCGGCCTGCTCACGCGGTTCGAACTCGGAGTACAAGCTGAGAACTTCAGCATCGCCGATCGCGCAGTCCTTCTGCTGGAGCAGCGGCCGCAAATAGCCGAGCAGGCCCGACTCCCAGTCGATTAGCGTGCCGTAGCAGTCAAAGGAAAGCCACTCGAACTGCGCGAAGTTGAGCATTGGCCATCAGTGGTTCTTGATCGAAACGGGGGTGACTTTGTGCGATTCGAACTTGCGCTGCAAGGCTTCTAACGGCGAGGACACAGGCTTCTCTTCAACGTCACCGACGCTGGCGCTTACCGGTTCCGCTTCCTCGACCTTCACCTCGCCGCTATTGGTCTCTTCGCCGAAATTGGCGCCGGAGTTACTGGATGCGACGGCGTTCGCTGCTGCGGCTGCCACGGCGGCCCTCGGAACTTCTACCAGCCGCGAGTTGACCAGACCCTTCTCGAGAAATTTCTTCGGGTTCAGCAACGGCCGGGCGAGCGAAGGATTGTAGCTGGTCCAGGGCGAGTCGAATTCGGCCTCGCGCTCAAACTGCGCCCTCATGCTTTCCATCTTGGAGTCGAGATCGTCCATGTAATGCAGCATCAGCGCTTCGGGGAACATCGGCAGCTTGGGCGATCCGAACTCATATTCGCCGTGATGGCTGATGATCAGGTGCTCCAGCAGGACTTTCAGTTCCTCCGGGAAGCCGGGCACGCGCGCGATCGTTTCGTGCAACATTTCCAGCTCGATGATCATGTGTCCCAGGAGCTGTCCCTTGGTGGTGTAGGCGATGGAGCGTTGATACGTGAGCTCGTGCAGCTTGCCGATGTCGTGCAGGAAGACGCCGGAGAGCAGCAGGTCGCGGTTGACCTGGGGATAATTGCGCGCCGCCAGATCGCAAACCGTAAACAGCGAGACCACGTGATCGAGCAGGCCGCCGACGAAGGCGTGATGCAGCGTCTTGGCCGCGGGCGCAGTTTTGTACGCGGCAACGAGCGCGTCGTCGGCGATGAATTCCTTGATCAGCGACTTCAGCCACGGATTCTGGAAGCTCTCCACAAAGCCGCACAGCGTCTGCCAGAGTTGATCGATATCTTTGCTGGTCTTGGGAAGATAGTCCGAGTAGTCGATCTCCGACTCACCCAGCTTGCGCATTTTGTGAACGGTGAGTTGCCAGCGGCCGTTGTACTTGTGGACTACGCCCTTCACCTTGACGAAGTCGTCCTGCTCGAAGCCGGAGATCGCCTCGGCGACGTTGTCCCACATGTTGGCCTGCACCTGGCCGCTGCGATCGGCGAGCACCAGAGACAGATACAGCTCGCCGCTCTTCTTCGACTTCACCTGCTTGAGGGCGACCACAAACAGGGAGGTGATGGTCTGGTTCTCCACCTGGGCGCAATCGCAAATGTAGAATTCTTTCATTCGAGTCAGTTCGGGGCGCATCGCAGCCGCGTGAAGCAGCCGAGCGCCTAATGCTATCAGTAGGCGCTCGCCAGTAGCCAGTATGCAGTTGTCGGTAGCCGGCTAGTTGCTGCTTTTAAAACAGCCCCAGCTTCTTCTTTTTCTTAGGCTTGTTATCGGAGCCGGTGGTCGCGGTGGTGTAGACGGGCTTGGTCTCATTGGGGCTGGCGCCGGTATCAATGTAGCCAGGCTTGATATCGATGTAAGCTTCTTCGCGCAGCTTGGTGAGGTAGTCACGCAAGGCCGGCTGCATCTTGGTCATGTAAATCTGTTCCTGGACCTGAGTTTCAACGTCCTTCAGCGGAGGCACGCCGGCCGCCTGGTGTTCCGTAACTTTCAGGATGACGAATCCCTGGTTGGTGCGGATGGGCTCGGTGTATTGTCCGGGCTGCAGGTCGAAGACCTTCGACTCGTACTCCTTGGACAAGGTGCCGCGTTTGAAGTATTCCAGGTCGCCTCCCTGAGCGGCGGTCGGGCCATTGGAGTATTTCTTGGCTAAGTCAGCGAAGTTGCCGCCCTTTTTCAACAGGTCGTAAACCTGGTCGGCCTTGGATTGCGCCTGTGCTACCGCGTCGGGAGTTGGCGTCGCAGGCAGCGCCGTCTCGCCTTTCCCCGTCTTCACCGCTGCCGTCGTCTGGGTCGAAATCAGGATTTCGCTTAGCCGCACCTGCTCCGGCCGGTCCATTTCGGCCTTGTGCTGTTCGTAATATTGCTGGATCTCCTGATTGGAGACGGCAATGTGTCCGCCCACCTCCTGCCCAATGACTTTTTGGGTCAGGAGGTTGTTCTTCAGGTTCTGCTTGAAATCTTCGAAGGCGATGCCCTGCGATTCAGCCGCCTTCTGCATTTCTTCCATGGTCTCTGCGTGCATCTGCTGGCGCAAGTCGTCGAGCCGCTTTACCAGATCGGTGTCGGCGCTGATGCCCAGGTCTGACGCCTTTTGCAGGAGCAGTTGCTGATCAATCAGATCGCGCAGCAGGTCCTTCTCGTGCTCCTTGGCTTGCTGTTCGGCGGCCGCGGCGTCCGTTTGCTGGTGTGCCTCGTTGAGCAACTGCTCGCGCGCCTTGCGCAGATCGGCCCGGGTCACAATGCTGTTGTTGACGCGCGCGATAATCTCTTCGACAACCGTGTCGCTGGTCTGGGCCAGCAGGAACGAAGCACCGAGAAGTACAGCCAGTAAAAGGAAGGAAAATCTCTTCATGCAATACCCGATCAGGCGCCCCACACTTGGAAGTCGAACCTGGTCCCTTTGTCGTTATTCTTTCAGCTATTTTACTGCTTCCGGCGGGCTTGTGCTTGAGAGAAGCAATCTCGACATGGACGAGATCACCGAAGCCCTACTCCGCGCATAGAATTGAGGGATGGAAAACTCCGGCATTCCCGTCTTCCGAAGGCCGAGCACGATTGAGAGCTTGTTCAACCGCTGCTTCGGATTTCTAGTGGGGCTGGGACTTGGCGCGAAACACAATTACCTGCTGCAGGTGCGCGGGCGAAAATCGGGAAAGCTGTATTCCACGCCTATCGATCTGCTGGAGATTGATGGCAAGCGCTACCTGGTTGCTCCGCGAGGACGCACGCAATGGGTGCGAAACGCGGAAGCTACAGGAGAGATTTCTCTCAAGAGAGGGAGTTGGCGGCAGAACTTTGGACTGCGGGCGGTGCCCGATGCCGAGAAGCCCGAATTGTTGAAGGCCTATCTCGACCGCTTCAGGATTGCAGTACAGCGATACTTTCCGGTCGCCGCCGGCTCCGAGGCGCAGGCGTTCGCGGCGATTGCGGCGAAGTATCCGGTGTTCGAGTTGATTGAAAGGTGATCGCCCGGAGCGGCTTCATTCCCAGTGTATGGGGAACAGCAGATCCCTAGCGGGCTAAAGCCCGCTAGGGATGACAAGTCTGGAGGGCCTACTCGGCGCAGCTGAAGCCGCGCCCCTTCACGGATTCAGAACAGCCCCGAGATTGGCGGCGGAAGCGTAATCGTCGTCGCGGCGTTGCAGGGTGGGACGATCGTCCCCGCCATTGGCCGGCTGGTTAGTAGTGCTATCCGCGGTCTGCGTACGGCGTAGAGTCGGACCCTGCTTATCCTGCGGAATCGCCTTCTTGCCGTTTTCGAAGGCCGCCAGTCGGGCCTTTACTTCGTCGAATTCCGAAGTATTTTCGATGTACTCGGGCCTCGCCGGAAGAATCTCGCGAATCTCTTCCTGGCTCTTCAGAATGCGATCCGGAGTCTGTGGATGCGAGGCGAAAGCTTTGGCCAACGCTCCCGGCTTCTGCTTCTCCAGCGCCTTCAGCTTCTCGAAATGGCCATATTGACTGCCTCATAGACGCCCCAACTATGAATGACAAACATCAGCGGAACGGTGGACAGCTGCACATAGTTTTGGCGGGTCATCTCCTGCGTGGCATGACGAAGGATGACGTGCGAGATCTCGTGGGCCATGACGCCGGCCAGTTCGGCCTCGTTATCGGCAGCAAGAATCAGTCCGCTGTTGACGTAGAAGAATCCCCCGGGCAGGGCAAAGGCATTGACGTCGTCGGAGTCCACGACCTTGATCGTGAATGGCACCTTCGCATCTGAATTGCGCACCAGGTTCTGACCGACGCGATTGACGTACTCAGTGATGACGGGGTCCTGAATCATGCGCGCGCTCTGCTCCACCATCATCGCGTACTGCTTGCCGACCTTAATGTCGGTGTCGATCGAGTACCAGTTGCCCAGGCTTCTTCCCGTCGAACCCACTTTGCGGTCGCCGATATCGTCAATATCGGTCTTGCCCTTGTCGTGGGTGTCCTTGGGCGCACTCGCAGCGGGAGCGGTTGCGGCCGCAGTGTCAGTCGGGCTGCCTGTCCCATTCGCGTTGGTTGCAGGCTGAGCGGCGGGAGCGCCGGTGGTGTTTGCCGATTGCGACTGGTCAGTGGTGTTGCTGGAAGCTTGGGTTGAGGTCTGCGACTGAGGGTTGTTGTCGGGTTGTTGTCCTGTGCCAACGCCGGAAGCGAGAGGCTGACAGCCAGCAGCACCGCAATCATCGCTGCGAAAGCACGCGATTTCATGGAAACTCCAGTGCCCAACTCGGACCGCACCTTGCCAGGGTGCTTCTTGCGCACATTATATGCTTGGAATCGCGTTGTGGCGTAATGGATTTCCGCAACCGCGGCAGAATAGCAAGATTTTCCCGCGCCCCGCGGCCGCGCACAGTGTCGTTCGCCAGCAGGAAGTGTCAAACTTGGTCTAGAATGAGCGTTTTGTCCCAGGAGACAGACATTATGGCAACCGAAACTTCGCCGCAAAAAATAATGCAGTCCCTTCGTCTTGACGACTTCATCAGCGGCTTACGCAAGCTGAAGGAAGAGGATTTTACTGGAGTGCGCGGCACGCTGGAATACTTGCAGGCGAATCGCGTCGATGCGAAATCCGTCGAGCCTTATCTCTTCTGGAATTCGCAGCACTACACCCGCAACCTCATCGACAAGACCGAACTCTACGAACTGCTGTCCATCTGCTGGGAGCCGGGCATGAAGAGCTCGATCCACAACCACAAAGGCCAGAATTGCTGGATGGCCGCAGCCATCGGACGGCTCGCGGTGCAGAACTATCGCGTGATCTCCGAAGACTTGGTCGCTCATAGCTGCGACATTGTCCCTACCGATGAGGTGCACATCACCGCCGAAAATCCCGTAGCTGTCGATCCGCTGAACCCGGTGCACGACGTCCATAACCCGCGCGAATGGAACCAGCGCGCCGTCAGCCTGCATGTGTACTCGCGCCCTTTCGATTCCTGCATCGTGTACTCGGTGGAGCAATGCACCTGCGGCGAGATCGGGCTGCAGTACACGTCGAAGTATGGGAAGCTGTGTTAGAAGAGCAGCAATTAGCAGTTAGCAATTAGCAATTAGCCAAGAACCAAGAACCAAGAACCAAGAACCAAGAACCAAGAACCAAGAACCAAGAACACGAATGATCGTGGACGGATCGGGTCCCGCTCGTGAACGCCGCCCATCGGGCTTGAGAATGCTGCCCTCCGCGCTTGTGAATGCCGTCCCCCGGGCGAGCGGATCGCCCGAGATGATCCTGTGAATGTCCGCTTCGCGCTTTTGGCTAATTGCTAACTGCTAATTGCTCGTCGCTAATTGCTGCTTTTCAAAATCTCAACCCTACTGGCCCTCCACTCGCCGTCGTCTCCCTGTTCGGCGGTGACGCGAACTTCTGTGCCTGCCGTTAGCGCGTCGTCCGGCCTGGGCAGACGGATGGCCGCTGGGACGCCCTCGTCATAACTCACTCGCGCCCGTGAAATGTCCACCCGGCGGGCCATGCCATTGCGGCCTTGCACATAGATGCGATCTTTTCCCGCGCCTGGGCTGTCAACAATGGTGCCGCGAAATGAGCCCGGAGTGCCGGCCCTCACCATCGCCGAAAACAGCAATAACGCCAACAAGATCCGGTCACTGCCAGCCAGACGAGGCATGTTGCCGTTGGATGCATAAGTCTGCCATCCGGCTTGCCGCGCCCGCCGCCGATCAGCAAAAACCCTGCGCGCAACACATTTACGAATTTGGGGTTCATACTGATGCATGCGACAGTTCCCAGCCAAAAAGGGAGCGGGTTCGCCGTAAAGGGAAGGTATCGTGGTGGGACAGCAAGAGGTGCGAGAGATGAAGTCACGGTGGCGGTTGGAATGTTTATTGATGGCAATACTGTTTGTCGTCTTATCGGCGGGAGCGGTCCTGGCTCAGGATCAGAATATGGCTCCGCCTCCGCCGGCCGACAATTCGGTGCAGCAGGGTGACATGGGACAACAGGGGTATCCGGCACAACAGGGCTACCCCGGCCAACAAGGTTATCCAGATCAGCAAGGCGCTCAGCAGCAGGATCCTCCAGGCCGTGTGGCCCGTGTGCAATACATGGACGGCCAGGTTTCGACACAGCCAGGCGGCGTGAACGACTGGATTGCCGCCAACATGAACCGGCCGCTCACTACCTCTGACCGCATCTGGACAGACAAAAATTCGCGCGCCGAACTGAACGTCGGCGACGGCTTCATCCGCATGAACTCGGAGACCAGCCTCACCCTCACCAACGTCACTGACAGCACCGTGCAGTTGGAACTCGATCAGGGCACCCTCAACCTCACGGTCCGCCATCTGGAGAAGGGCGAGGTCTACGAGGTCGACACTCCTAACTACGCTTTTACCGTGATGAAGACCGGCGTTTACCGCTTCGATGTTTATCCCAGCGAGGACCAAAGCTGGGTGACGGTGCGCAGTGGATACGGCGAAGCCACAGGGAAAGTGCCTGCGGTGCGGGTCAATTCCGGCCTGCAGGTACGCTTCAGCAACGGCAACTCGTTGCAGAATGCCTCGTACAGCGCTCCTGCGCGGGATGGCTTTGAAGACTGGGCGCAGGTGCGCGACAAGCGGCTGGATGATTCTTTGTCCGCGCGATACGTATCGCCTGGCGTGATTGGCTATCAGGACCTTGACGCTTACGGCACATGGACGACAACGCCGGCCTATGGCCCGGTCTGGACTCCTACCTCGGTGCCCGCCGACTGGGCGCCGTATCGCTATGGCCACTGGGCTTGGATCGCTCCTTGGGGCTGGACGTGGGTTGACGACGCTCCCTGGGGATTTGCCCCCTTCCACTACGGCCGCTGGGTTAGTTACGGTGGCGGCTGGGGATGGGCGCCTGGTCCGCTGGGCTATTGGAATCCCTACTATGCTCCGGCTCTGGTCGGCTGGATTGGCGGCCCTGGCTTTGGGATTGGATTTGGCTGGGGCGGCGGCTGGGGCTTTGGTATCGGCATTGGATTTGGCTGGTATCCGTTGGGATGGGGATCGCCGTACTATCCGCGCTACTGTGGATGGGGACACGGCGGCTGGTACCGCGGCGGCGGATATGTCACTGCCGGCTACTTCCACAACGTTAACGTCACTAACACGCATATTACGAACATCAACAACGCCAGCAACAACTATCGCAATGGCAATTTCGGGAACACCAACGCGATCACGAGAAATGGTGTGACCTCGGCGTCGAAAGAAGCTTTCACGTCGGGCGCGGCGGTCAACAAGGTCGGCGGAGCTGTGCCGGCTTCCGCTCTAAACAACGCTCACACGCTGAGTTCGGCCAACATCAACCCAACCAAGTCTTCGGTACTGGGCGGACAGACGGCGCGTACGAACGTTCCGTCTGCGGCGTCGGCAAATCGCTCAGTTGTGACGCGGGCGACGCCACCGGCGCGGCCGGCCAGCTTCAGCAACGCGCAGTCGGCGACGGCACGCAGCAACAACTCTAACTCTACTGCGCACAGCGTCTCGAATGCGGCGAGCGCAAGCAACAATGCTGCGCACAACGGAGTGAATGGAGCCAATAGCAGCGCCCATAACACGCAAGCAATGGGCGGAGCCGGGCGCGGTTCTATGGGAAGCCAAACGGAAGCGCGCGCTGGCGTCCCCAGCAATCCGGCAACCCACAACAACGTCCCGCGTCCACCGTCAGCTGGCGGATCGAATAGCGTGGGATCCGGCAACGCGACGCAGTCGCACAATGTGCCGCGTCCGCCGGCCAGCAATGACAGCTTTGCCCGGCCGAACGGCAATACGGCAAACTCTGCAAGCAGCCACAACGCTACGACGGCCAACAGTCAGCGGTACGGCACGAACAACTCGACGGCTTCGCGGCCATCGCAGTCGTATACGCCTAACCGCTCGGGAACGTCACAGTCCTCAGCTCCTTCGCCCGGATCGGCGCCGGCGCGGAGCAACTCGCAAAGCGGCTCGCATAGCGGCAATTCGTCTTCGTCTGGGCATGGCTCAGCGTCTTCGGTGCCGCGTCCGCCGGCCAACTACTCGTACCACGCAGCCCCGGCGTACTCGGCTTCCGGAGCCTACGGCGCTGGCCATTCCAACTCCTACGGAGGCAGCAGCCGTGGCTATTCGGCCAGTCCGGGCTATTCCGCCGGACGCGGCTACGGATCGACTCCGGGCTACTCCTCGGGACGTAGCTACGGCTCGTCTCCGACTTACACTGCGCGAAACTACGGGTCGAGCCAGTCGTACGGCGGTCGGAACTCTGGCTCGTACTCCGCACCCCACTCCTCAGGCGGTAGCTACCACGGTAGCGGTGGAGGCGGTGGTCACAGTGGCGGCGGGGGCGGTCACGGCGGTGGTGGTGGGCACAGATAGTCAGCAGCGAATCTGAACTCGTGTACAGGCGGCCTCACAGGGACCGCCTTTTTTTATCAAGCTATCATCTGTCAGCCATCAGCTAAAGAAGCCCTGATTAAGTCGCGGCTCCTCGGCCTTCAGGCCGTCCGTAAATGCCGCAATATCAATGCGGCTTTAGCCACTGAGAGACTTCGCCTTGACTTCATCAGGGTTTCCGCAATGCTTACGCCTCGCGGTTTGGCTGACCCTGAAAGCTGACGGCTGATCGCTCTGAGCCTTCGTCTGTGCTGAACAAACACCTCGGCTGTGATCCCTGAACATCATGGAGCGTGCTTGGCAGCTTATAATCGAAGTGTGACCCGCTCGTTGGTAAAGAAAGTGGCCGAGGCGAACTTTCCCACCCGTTGGGGACAGTTCCGCATCTACGGCTTCGAAGGGGAATTCGAAATCCCGCCTGCCGGCGCATCGTCGGCCAAAGGAAACGGAGCGGCCGGCAATGGCCACTCCGGAACGGCGAAGGAGGAAGCGGTCGCCCTGGTTATGGGCGACATTCATTCCACCCCGCCGCTGGTTCGTATCCATTCGCAATGTCTCACCGGCGACGTCTTTCACTCCATGCGCTGCGATTGCCGCCAGCAGTTGGAGCTTGCCCTCTCCATGATCACCCAGGCAGGCGCCGGCGTGTTGATCTATGAGCAGCAGGAGGGCCGCGGCATCGGCTTGATGGCCAAGCTGCAAGCCTACGAACTGCAGGACCGAGGCCTTGATACCGTGGAAGCCAACGTGGAGCTTGGCTACGACAACGACTATCGCGCGTATAAGCTTCCGGCCGAGATGCTGCGCCAATTAGGCGTGCGCGAAGTCCGCCTCATCTCCAACAATCCCGAGAAAGTTGCGGCGCTGGAAAGCGCGGGGATCAAAGTGGTGGAGCGCGTCTCCGCGGAAGTCGAGCCCTACGAACATTCCGAGAACTATCTGCGCACCAAAAAAGAGAAGATGGGGCATTTGTTCACGGGGTGGTAAGAGTGGCATGTGAAGGCTTTACCGAATAGATTGGTGGGAATCCGTTCGCCCGACCTATAATTTGCCCATGTCGCAGTTTACGTTTCCCATCATCATCGAAGCTGACGAGGACGGATACTACGTTTCCTGTCCGTCATTGCAAGGCTGTTACAGCCAGGGCGACACGTACGAAGAGGCCGTCTCCAACATAAGGGACGCTATCCGTTTGCACATTGAAGATCGTCGCGCCGAAGGTGAAGAGCTTCCCCAAGATGTTTCAGTCAGCGTCTCGGTTATCCAAGTTGCGGTCTAATGCCCAAGCTCCCCCGTCTCACTGCTCGCCAGATAATTGCCGTCCTGCAGAAGATCGGGTTCTTCCTAACGCGCCAGAGCGGGAGCCACATGATCTACAAGAACGCTGCCGGCAAGCGTGTCACTGTACCGTTTCATGGGTCCAAAGTGCTTCACCCGAAAGTTCTGCAGAGCATCCTGCGAGACGCTGATTTAACTCTGGAAAGTCTCAACAAGCTTCTGTGATGTTATTGGACTGATCTCTCGCCAAGCGACGTCCTACGCCCGATTTCAGTCGTTCGGCTCCAATTCAGTCGCGTCTTTCTGCGCATCGGTTTCTGGCGCCATCTCATCGCGTTGGATCTGTCGCATCACGTCAATCAGTCGCTCATAAACCTGGCGCAGTTGTATCTCCGACAGCGGCCCCGGATTATAGCGCGCGATGTTCTGGTAGATGATCTTTTCGCGGTCCGGTTCGTAGATCGGCATCGCCGAGTTGCGCTTCAGCTTGCCGATTTCATGGGCACACTGCGCCCGCTCGCTGAGCAACTCGACCAGCTTGCGGTCCAGATCGTCGATCTTCTTGCGCCACTCAGCGATGTCCATGGTTTCAGCTTCTGCGATTGTTCGCCCGATCAGTTTAGCCTTCCTTGAAAAGGCACGCCTTCAGGCGTGCCGCCGAAGCCAAGAAGAAACCCGGCTTTAGCCGCTGAGGGAATAAGCCCTCAGGGCCTAAAGGCCAATTTCTTCGCGGCCTGACGACACGGCTGAAGCCGTGCCCCTTCAATGTTGGATACATCCGGCACTACTTTATCCGTTGGCCCGCGCAGGTTGCACATTCGCGGTCAGGGAAGACAGAAACTCTGAAACAGCGGCGGCTTCCCGCCCGCGATTCTGCTCGATACATTGAACGATGGCGCTGCCCACCACGGCCGCATCGGCGAAGCCGCCGACTTCCGCAAATTGCTCCGGCGTGGAGACACCGAAGCCAACCGCGATCGGCAATTTGGTGTGGGCCCGCAGGCGCTCCACCAGCGATCGAGCATCGCCAGCCAGTTCCTGCCGCGCGCCGGTGATTCCGGTACGCGAAATCGCGTACACGAACCCGCGTGAATGCTTCGCAATCTGCCGCAGCCGCTCGTCGGTGCTGGTGGGCGCGGCAAGAAAAACCGGCGCGAGCTTGTGCGCCTTCATCGACCGGAGATAGTCGGCCGCTTCCTCCACCGGAAGATCCGTGATCAGCGCTCCATCGACGCCAGCCTCGGCCGCGGCCAAGCAAAATTTGTCGAGCCCAAACTGGAGGATGGGATTCAGATAGGAAAAGATGATGAGCCCAGCATCAGACTTCTGCCGGACCTGCCTGGCGATATCGAGCACGCCAGCCAGATTCGTGCTGTGATGCAAAGCGCGCTCGCTGGCCCGCTGAATCACCGGCCCATCGGCGACTGGATCGCTGAACGGCACACCCAGCTCGATAACATCAGCGCCCGCGCGAATGGCCGCCAGCGCGACCTCGCGCGAGGTATCAAGGTCAGGATCGCCGCACGTGATGTACGCTACTAGCCCCGGCCGCCGTTTGAATCGAATCGCCATGAATGATCCCGAAACGCGTCAGAACCCCAAACGCTCGCGCAAAATGCCGATGTCCTTGTCGCCGCGGCCGGAAATATTAACTATCACAATGTCAGACTCTGACATTGTGGGAGCACGCTTTATGCATTCCGCCACCGCATGTGCCGACTCCAGCGCCGGAATGATGCCCTCCATCCGCGCCAACGTGCTGCAGGCGTCCAGCGCCTCCTGATCGCTCGCCGATACATACTCCGCGCGGCCTTGATCGTGCAGCAGAGCATGCTCCGGGCCGATCGCCGGATAATCCAGTCCCGCGGACACCGAATGCGTCGCCGCAATCTGGCCCGCCATGTCTTGCAGGACATACGAATATGTTCCCTGCAACACGCCGGGACCACCCCCATCGAAGCGCGCAGCATGTTCGCCCAAAGAGTGGCCGCGGCCGCCGGCTTCAACGCCGATCAGCTTCACCTCGCGGTCTTTGATGAACTCGTAGAACACGCCAATCGCGTTGGAACCGCCGCCGACGCAGGCGATCACCGCCGAGGGCAGCCGGCCTTCTGCTTTGAGAATCTGCTTGCGCGCCTCGTGGCCGATGACGCGATGAAAGTCGCGCACCATCGTGGGATAAGGATGCGCCCCCAGCACGCTTCCCAGCAGGTAATGCGTGGTGCGAACGTTGGTCACCCAGTCGCGCATGGCCTCGTTGATTGCGTCCTTCAGGGTTCGCGAGCCCGACTCCACGCCGCGCACCTCTGCGCCCAGCAACTTCATGCGGAAGACGTTTAGCTCCTGGCGCCGCATGTCTTCAGTGCCCATGTAAACCACGCACTCTATCCCGAAGAGCGCACACACGGTGGCTGTTGCGACGCCGTGCTGGCCCGCGCCAGTTTCGGCGATGATGCGGTGCTTGCCCATGCGCCGCGCCAGCAGCGCCTGCCCGATGCAGTTGTTGATTTTGTGTGCGCCGGTGTGCAGCAGGTCTTCGCGCTTCAAGTAGATCTTCGCGCCGCCCAACTGTCTGGTAAGCCGCTCAGCCAGGAACAACGGCGTCGGTCGTCCGGCGTAGTCAGCGAGCAGCCGATGATATTCGTCACGGAATGATTTGTCTTTTCGCGCCGTGGCGTAGGCAGCTTCCAACTCCTGCAACGCTGCCATCAGCGTCTCGGGAACGTAGCGGCCGCCGTATGCGCCGAAGCGTCCGGGCACGTTGCGGACGCGCTTGGGCACGCTGCCTTCAGCAGGCCGTGCAGCTGTCGGTGAACTTTCAGCGTTGATGCTGGTGTCTTCCATCACTCCCTTAGCTTTGCCGAGGCCCGCGTGTGGCGCACAGCAGCCACGAAATCGTGCAGTCGCGCTTCATCTTTTTTCCCGGGCTCGCGCTCCACGCCGGAGACAACATCGACTCCCCAGGGATCGAACAGCCGGAGCGCCAGGGAAACATTTTGCGCGTTCAAGCCGCCGGCAATAATCAGCGGCATCGCTTCTCGGATCGCAGATGCCACGGGCACAACTTCCTCCCACGCGAAGGGAATTCCCGTTCCGCCGCGCTGGCGTGCCGAACCCGAATCGAGCAGGATGGCGTCAATGCTGCCATGCGTCGACAAGTACTCCGCGAGCCGCTCCTGACCTGCGTTCAAGATATCGCGCGCCTGTAACGTCTTAATGATCTTGCGCTCGCCCAATGCCTGCCGGAATTCCGGCAGCTGCTCCGTGGGCTCATCGCCGTGCAACTGCACGCCGGAAAGACCCACTTGCTGCGTCACCTCGGCCACGCGCGCCGGAGTTTCATTTACGAAGACGCCGATTTTCTCGATCCCATTCGGTAGCTGAGCGACGATTTCTGCCGCATCTGCTATTTCAATTCGACGCGGACTGGGAGCGAAGATGAAGCCCAGCGCATCGGCTCCCGCGGCTATAGCCAGCTTCGCGTCGTACAGGTTCGTCGTGCCACAAACTTTGACCCACGTCATAACCTGTCCGCCAACATCAGCTCGCGGCAACCGCCTGCGTCAGCAATTCGCGCAACGCTTCGCCGGGACTGGGCGCACGCATCAAAGACTCGCCGACCAGGAAGGCATCGAATCCAGCCTGCCGCAGACGGGCTATGTCGTTGCCGCTGTCGATGCCGCTCTCGGAAATCTTCAATATGCCTGCCGGCATAAGTTCAGCCAGCTGCAAGGATGTGTTCAGATCGACGCGGAAGGTATGCAGGTCGCGGTTGTTGACGCCAATAGTGTCGAAGCCGGCGTCCAGAGCGCGTTGCAGTTCCATGGCATCGCGTACTTCGCACAGCACATCCAGCTCGGCCTCGCGCGCACTCCGGTACAAACTCGTCAACTCGGACTCAGTCAGCGCGGCGACAATCAGCAGGACGGCGTCGGCCCCGTGCGCGCGCGTCTCCAGCATCTGGAACTCGTCAACGATAAAGTCTTTTCGCAAGCAGGGAAGTCTGGTCGCCGCCGAAGCGAGCGCCAGGTTCCGCAATGAGCCCTGGAAGTACTCCTCGTCGGTCAGCACGGAAAGGGCTGCAGCGCGTGCCGTCTCGAGCTCGCGAGCGAGATCGGCTACCGGGAAATCCGCGCGGATCAGCCCTTTTGACGGCGACGCTTTCTTCAGTTCGGCAATTACGGCAGTGCCGGCGGCAGCGCGCTCCTGGAGAGATCGACGAAAGCCTCTTGGCTGGTGACGCCCCGCCCTGGAATCGAGAGCGCGCACGTCGGCTGTCGCTTTGGCAGCGGCAACCTTGCGGCGTGCGGCAGCGGTAATCTCTTCCAGCTTGGTGGGCACGGATGAAAAAAGTATACCTGCTGATGCCGCCCAAAAGTTGTAGGGCATTAGCGAAAAACAGTATTTCCAAACGTCCGTTTCTCAGTTACTCTTTCGCATTCTCCAGTGATGACAGGCAGGCCCCTCAGAGCGCAGGAGCGAAACTGCTCCAGCAGCTTGCGGGGCATGAACAATATGAACCGCCGCTTCGCAATGTTTCTGGCCGGCAGCGCCCTGGCGCTGACCACAGCGACGATCTCTCAGGCGCAGACGCTGGCTCGTCTGGCCCGCGAAGCCACGCCCGATCTCCCGCACAGCGGCACAATTTCGAACGGGCCGCACCACCCCAGCGTCACGCGCGGGGCAGCGTTGCCGGAGTCACAGCTTTCACGACTGGCGGCGCGGGCGCTTTTTGTGGACTCGAATCCCGGTCGTGCGCGCCTGCTGGCAGCCCGGGCATTGCAGAGCGATCCGCAGGACGCCGAAGCGCTCTTCGTCCGCATGGAAGTGGCGGGGATGGAAGCCAACGATGCGATCAAGCTGGACGCGGCGATCCGGCTGTGCGAACTTGGCGCCAATGCGCAGAGCGATCCGCGCATGCAACTTGCGGTCGCGCGTGTGCGCGAGTCGGCCGCCAACACCCCGGATTTCCGCAGCGCCCTCCCGCGTCTGCAAGCGCTGCTGGCGAACTCGCAGGGGGGATGGGCCGGCCTGCATGAAGCCTTGCTGAACGCCGCGATGGACGGCGCCCCCAGACTTGATCCTTATGCGATCTCGCGGGGCGCCGGCATTCTGACGGACTGGCGCATCGTAGGGCCGCTGGGTCTTCATCCTCTACTCGACCAGCAGCCGATTTCGCCCACAGATGACCTGGCGCAGGCCTCTTATCAGAACCGGCTGGTGGAAAACTTCCAGTTTCCCGACGGCCGCATCCTGTTGCCAAATTATTTTTCCCGTCGCGGTGTCTTCTATGCCGCCACGAATTTTGCGTCTCTCAGTGCGGAAAGCCTTGCGGTCCGGATGGAGAGTGCGAGAGCTGTGGAAGTCTATGCTGACGGGCGACGGGTCCTGCGGACGGACGGCCGCGGGCGGAGCGGAGCCATTTTTGAGGTGTCGGCCGGTCCGCATCGCATTTTGCTGAAATTTGTTGGTTCTACCACGCCGCTGCGGATTGCAGTCTCCAAAGCCGAGGAGCAGGTCCAGGTGCTGCCGCCAAGGAAGTCGTCCCTGCAGGAATTGACCTACGTGCTGGCCGCCGAGCACTACGCAGCCGGAGAATATGGGAGCGCGGTCCAACAGATCACGTCCGTACCTTCCAGTGACAGTTCCGCTGCATTGCAATTCCTTCTGGCGCAGTCACGGACGCGGTCTTCTCCCACAATGTCAGAGTATGCCACAGCGTGGTACAAGCTGCGGGTCCGTGGTGCGGCTGCCGACGACGAAGCGTCCCTGTGGGCGCGACGGATCGCAGCCCATCCCTCGTGTGAGACCTTGCGGAGTGCGATGGGCTTTTATCGCGAGCGTGGGCAGTTCACCGAGGCGCGGGCGGCCCAGCAGCGGCTCAACGGATGCGCCCCCGAGTCACTGGACTACGCGCAATCGCTTTCCGATGAAGGAAACCACGCTGAGGCGGCGTTCAGTCTGCAAGGCCTGCTGGCCGCAGCGCCGCTGAATCGGGCGGCACGGGAGATGCTGGTGCGGGAGTTGCAATTCTCCGGAGACGATGCCGCCGCGCAGGCCGCGGCCGCGGAGTGGTTGCGCATCGCGCCGAATGCGGGAGACTACCATCGGCTGGCGGCCGGCCCGGCGGTTGCGGAGAGCGGCGCGGGCAGCATTTTGCCGGTTGCGGATTTCTACGCAACTTACCGGCGGGACGCAACGGCGATCGCCCGCGAGAGCGCCAGTGTGCCCTACTCCGGAGACACGGTGCTGCTGCTGGACGATCACGTTGCCATCTCGCGCGCCGACGGAAGCGTGTCCCTTTACATTCACAGCGCCAGACGCGTGCTCAACCCACGGGCCGCGGAACAGTTCGGTAGCGTGAGACTTCCGCAGGGGTCTCAGTTGGTTGCCTTGCGCGTAATCCATGCGGACGGTTCGGCCACTCGAATCGACAGCGCCATACAAGGATCTGCGGTCGTGCTTTCCGCACTGGTGGCCGGCGACGCTGTCGATGAGGAATATGTTATTCACTACTCTGGAGACGGAGGAATTCCGGAGCACTCAGAAGCGTTTCAGTTTGTCTTCGGCAGCTTTAACGAGCGCGTTCTGCATGCCCGCTTCGTAGCCCTGATACCCGCTGGACGCGCGGACCGGGGGGTGGTCATCGGAACAGGCGAAACCCCAACGATGACGGCAAAGGTGTGCGATGGCATGCTGGAGCGAGTGTGGGAGACGCCAATAGGAGAAGACGCGTTCTCCGCCTCGGCCAACGGACTGGCGATCGTGCGAGTAGTGGAGCAGGAGAACGGCTGGAGTGTTCCCAGCAGCGCCGAACATAAGCGCCGCATTGAGACGATCCATCCGGGACCGCGAGCGGAGGAGTCGTAGGAAGTCCCAATTGATTCAAGGCGAGGTTCGGATTCCGCAGCTTCGTGCCGCCGCTCTGCGGCTCAGGTCAGCATTCCCACTTGCGCGGGGGCTTACGCCCCCGCCTAACATCATTCCGCCGCTGTGCGGCTAGGTTGAGCGCTTACAGGCCAGGTTGTCTCACCAGGAAATCTCAGCCGTAGTAGCGACCGAGTTTCCGGAGGCCATCTCCTGAGAGAGCCAGAGTTTCCTCGCTGCAGTTACGATCCGTACTCGGAACGGACATTGCGCCAGGCGCTGACACTACGGCGCTCGGCCTCCTCGGCAAAGCCTTCGCCTACCTTCTGCAGCGTGGCAAAGATCTGCATTCCCTTCCGCAGGTAGTCAGGAGCGCTCTCCCATACGGCCTCGAATTTTTCGGGATACTCCGACGCCAGCACGGCGAGGCCGGCTGCGGCACACGCCATGCCGACCGGGCGGCGTCCCGTAACAATTAATACTGCGCCAGCGCCGATCGATCCGAATATAACTGCCTTCTTCCAGTTCTGCATGATCACCTCGAGTGAAATATGGCTACTCAGCCGCGAAATAGATTAGAGCGACTCTGGAGGCCGGCTGTTGTATGCCGCCGCCGAATTGAAGATCACATTCTAGAGCAGGCGAGGGATTGTGTCGCGGGGAAAACCGCAGGGCCTAAAGGCTCAAGTTGTTTTGTGACGCTACGGCACGACTGAAGTCGCGCCCTGATACAAAGCGGGCTGCGCAACGAGTCATGCCGGGTGCCCCGGGTCTCGCGCTGTTCGAGACCTGGGACTCCGTGCCAACAGTGTCCCCGCTGTGTCCTCCATCACCGCAGGAGCCTAGGTCTTCTACTCTGATGGCAACGAGCGGGAAGTGCTGAAGATGAAGTTTATTCAACCAAAAGCTTTCCCACACTGATGCTACCCGGGTCTCGAAACCCGCGAGACCCGGGGCACCCGACCCTAGGCGCGCGTCGAGTACCGCAAAATAGCGGTTTGCGGTAGAGTCCTCGCATGCGGGTGCCACCGGTTGTGCTGAGCATCGCGGGCTATGATCCCTCGTCGGGAGCCGGAATCACCGCCGACATCAAGACAGCGGCGTCGCTGGGCTGCTACGCCGTCACCTGCATTACCGCGCTGACGGTGCAGTCGACGCAGGGCGTCTTCGGGGTGCAACCGCTGGAGCCGGAACTGGTCGCGCGGACGCTGGAGGCGCTGGCGGACGATGTGGAGATCGCAGCGGTGCGACTGGGCATGCTGGGATCGGGAGCGGTTGCGGCGGCGGTTGCGGGCTTTCTTGGGTCCCGGCGGCTGCCGCATGTCGTGCTGGATCCGGTGATCCGGTCGTCATCAGGAGCTGCGCTGCTGGATGCACACGGAGGGGAGGTGTTGCGAACGAGGCTGATGCCGTTGTGCGCCGTTGTGACGCCCAATGTCGATGAGGCCGCCGTGCTGGCAGGGGCCGAGCCGATTGCGTCCGGGACTTCGTGGGACTCGGCGCTGCCCCGGATCAGGGAAATGGCCGCCGGGCTGCACACGCTTGGCGCCAAGGCCGTAGTGATCACCGGCGGCCATCTGCAATCGGCCAACGATTACGTAAGTACTTCGCCGCGCGCGACGGAAGCTGAAGTACCTCAAGGGCTAAAGCCCCGCTTTGGTGCGACGTCGTTCGGCGCGGCTCGAAGCCGTGCCCCTTCAGAACCCGCTCGGGACGTGCCTGTCGGCGACATGGCGAGCCTTGCGTACGAGGAGATCATCCTGGGCGAGCGGCTTGAGTCGCGTTCGACTCACGGAACCGGATGTGCCTTCGCGACCGCGCTCGCGTGTCGACTGGCACTGGGCGACACTTTGCCGGAAGCCGTTCGCGCTGCCAAAGAGTATGTGCGCAAGGCGATGCTCGCGGCCTATCCGCTGGGAAAGGGAATTGGGCCGTTGAACCATTTTGGGTGAGGACGCTTTTTGCTCTTTACCTTTGGCCAAGACAAGGTTATCCTCAACACAATAATCGCGCGATTTTGGCCACTCACAGCTATCTGCAATTCGTGGATACTGTGGGGTATTCGATCAAAGTAATCTGATACTCTTCGCGCGTCATGTTATGTTGCGAACCGCTGCATCGTCACTGGCCCAATCTCTCGCCATCCTGCTCTGCGCTGGGACCTGCTACTACCTGGCCATCTTTCTAGTCGAGAAGCATTCGTTCGATCTAGGGCCGCTTTTCCTCTTCCTGTTGTATTTGCTGCCCATCGGCGTGGCGGCGCTGCGCAAGCACAATGCCTCGCTGGACATCATGATCCTCGACCTGTGGCTGGGCTGGACCCTTATCGGCTGGCTCGTCGCCCTCATCTGGGCTTGCGATACCGATGTGCAACCGGCCATCGAATAAGCATCCTATTACCCCGGTTCGACCTTCCACCCCGTTGCCCGACGTTGCCAAGGTGACGGCGTTGTGGCGTTCGCGCATTGTTCTCAAGAAAACGTTCCGGGAAAAACGAATCGCGAGGGAGGCTGAAATATCTGAAATTGGGTGGGTTTGGGGGGCGTGTTTCCCAAAGTGGGAAAAACGCGAAAGCGAATTCGCGTTCTTGTTCCACGTGGAACATTTCTTGAGGAGAACCGGAACTGCGATTTCGCGTCTTTACTGCGGCTTCTGGGCTGCCGGAGGTTGTTGATCGTCGGGTAGCGGCATCAGGAGTCCGCCATTGGAATTTGCCGGAGCACTATTGTCCGGCGGTTGCTCCGGCGGGGGGCGGTGGACCATTTTGGGTTGCTGCGGCTGGACTTCGTTCTGCGATTGCGGAGGACGCGGAACATTGGGTTGAGATTGCGGCTGCGACTGCGGCGCCTCAGGCTGCTGCGCTGCAGGAGGCTGTTGGCTGTCCGGCAACGGCTCGAGCAATCCACCGTTCGGCGCCCCATCAGGTGAAGCATTCGGAGCAGCGTTGGGCGTCGCACCCGACGGTTGTACAGCTCCGGGTTGTTCGTTATCCGGCAACGGCTGCAATAATCGATTGTCGCTCGACGGCGCAGCGGGAGTTGGGTTCTCGGGCAGCGGCTTCGGCGGGGTTGCGGGCTCCATGACGGGTTGATTGTTGCGATATCGCAAGACCACGGGACCGCCTTCCGCCCGGCGCAGCGAGGCAGCCTCTTCCGTCGCCTTCATCACGGCGTCGTCGCTGTCTCCCGCCACCGAAGCCAACTTCATGCCCTCGACGTCCTTCCGCGTCGCATAAGCTACCTTCATGCTCGACTGATCGGCCTCTTTGGCCTTGTCGTAATAGTAGTCGGCGGTTTCGCGGTCGCCATCCATCTCCGCCAGGTAGCCCATATTGTTTAGCGCGAAAGCATTCCTCGGCTCCAGCTTGTATGCCTGCTCAAAGTATTGCCGCGCCAATTTGTAATCGTTGCGATTGATGGCCGCCACGCCGCGGGTATTCAGGCGCGCGACCTGCGCCCGGACATCCTGCTCATGTGCCATCAGGCTGCGGACCTTCTCTGAGTTTCCGGCAGCCACATCGCTGATGCTCTTGCCGCGCCACGACGATTTCAAGCTCACCACGATCGGCGTGTTCGAATGTTGGTTCGCGGCCTCGACGTAATACTTGTAAGCGTCCTCCAGCTCGCCTTCTTTCTCGCGCGCAAAGCCAAGGTTGTTCAGCGTGAAGGGATTCGTCGGATCAAGCCGCAGCGCCTTCTGCAGCGCCAGATCGGCCTCCGGCGCCTGATCTTTTTGCAGCAGCCCAATCGCATAAACATTGATGCGGTTCACTTGCATCTTGGCATCGGCCGCGTTGCCGGCAATCTTGTCCACGGGTTGGCCCACCGCTGCCCGCTCCGTCGACTTGTAGACCACGGCCTCCGACCCCTGCGCCTGAGCCAGATCGTAATAGCGCTGCGCGCGGTCGGCCTGGCCTTCCAGCTCAGCTATATAACCAAGGTTGTTCAGCGTGAAAAGGTCGTTAGGGTCGATGAGGTAAGCCTTGTAGAACAGCGCCTTGGCCCGCTTGTAGGCGTGCTTCTCAACTTCTTTCACGCCTTCCTGGTTCAGCTTCTGCACCGGAGTGGGCTTGGTGCGTTTGGGAATGCTGATGCGGACATCTCCGGCGCTGGCCGACACAGCCAACCCAGCCAGCAAAAGTGAAATCGCAATCGAGCGCCGGGGAACAGGCATTCATCCTCCAAAGCAGTGGCGGGCGAATAGTGGCTAACGAATGGAAGCGATTGTGGTAGCGATAGAAACACCCTGGGAGAGTGAATGAAAACACTCTCCCTCGCCCGCTAGACACTGACCTCTAGCCACTGTTGTTAGATGGCGGTTTCGACTTTTGCGTTGGCAGGGCTGCCTGCGAATGTGAGAGTGACGGCCCTGCAGTGACTTTGCCGGGTATGGTGATGGGTACCGTCGGCTACATGTCGCCGGAGCAGGTGCGTGGCGAACCGAGTGACGCGCGATCGGACATCTTCAGTTTCGGTGCAGTGTTGTACGAGATGCTCACCGGCAAACGCGCCTTCAAACGCGCGACGTCCGCAGAAACGATGACCGCAATTTTACGCGAAGAGCCGCCGGAACTCAGCGACACCAGTTGGCAAGGTCCGCTGGCACTGCAACGGATTCTCTTGCGATGCCTGGAAAAAAATGTCGAGCGGCGATTCCAGTCGGCCAGTGATCTGGCCTTTGCCATTGAATCGCTGAGCGGGACGTCGACGGCCAAGAGTGTGCCGCAGCCCAGGTCAAGGCGAGCGTGGATGCCGTGGGTCATAGCCGCCGCTCTGCTGGTGGGAACGGCGGTCTGGGAAATGGCTCGCCCGGCGCCTGCACCGGCCAACCCACTCGAAAAAGCCCATTTCACGCGCGTGACCGACTTCGGGAGCGTCGAAGCCGCAATCTCGCCGGATGGCAGGTTCGTGGCTTTTGTCTCGGATCATGACGGCCCCTTCGATGTATGGCTCACCCAGCTGGGCACCGGACGGCTGATTAATCTGACAGAGGGGAAGGCGGGCCCTTTACCTGGGCCCTTACGAACCGTCGGTTTTTCGGGCGACGGCTCGGAAATTTGGATCGGCAGTGGTGATGTGGGGCTGCGGCTGCGCCTGATGCCCCTGACAGGAGGTACGCCGCATAATTTCCTCGGCGAGAAGGCCGCCAACCTGGCTTGGTCACCGGACGGCGAGCACATTGCCTATCATAACTTCGGTAATGGCGACCCCATGTTCGTTGCGGACCGCACGGGCGCCAATGCGCTGAAGATATTCGGGGACCAGCCGGTATTTCACAACCATTTTCCAACCTGGTCGCCTGACGGCCGTTGGATCTATTTCGTTCATGGAACGCCGGCGACGAGGGAGATGGATTTATGGCGCATAGAGCCGGACGGCCGGAACCCAGAGCGCCTCACGCAACGCAATACGGACATCAAGTATCCGACGCCCTCCGGCAATAACACAGTGTTCTATGTGGCGCCGGATAGCGACGGTTCCGGGCCGTAGCTGTGGGCGTTTGATCTAAAACGGAAGGACTCGCGGCGTGTGAGCATCGGTCTCGAGCAATATACGTCCGTGCAAGCCAGCGCGGACGGCCGTAAGCTGGTGGCCACTATCAGCAATCCCGTCGCAGGACTTTGGACTGTTCCGATTCTTGATCGCGTCGCCGAAGAACACGACGTAAAACCGTTTACAGTGCCGAACGTCCGGGTGCTGGCGCCCCGTTTCGGCGGCTCCTCGCTGTTTTATTTATCTTCCCTCGGGACGGGCGACGGACTGTGGCGCCTTCGGGAAGGGCAGGCCACTGAGGTCTGGAAGGGCGCCGATGGCGCTCTCCTGGAAACGCCCGCTGTTTCCCCGGATGGAGGTCGCGTGGCCATTGTGCTCCGCCGGAACGGGAAAAGCCAACTACATGTCCTATCTTCGGACGGCGCCGAGCTCCAGCCCATCGCGGAGGGCGTTGTCGCCCTGGGTTCGAGTTGCTGGTCGCCGGATGGCAAGTGGATCGTCACTGGCGGCAGCGACACCGCCGATCCCGGACTTTTCAAGATTCCGTTGGAGGGCGGATCGCCAGTCCGCTTGGTCGCCGGGCAAGCACTCAATCCAGTCTGGTCGCCGGATGGAAGCATGATCGTATATGCGGGTACGAATGAGGGCAGCTTCGCTCCGCTCCTTGCCGTACGCCCGGACGGAACCAGCGTTCAACTGCCCAAGATCAGCGTCAGGCGCTTGGGCGAGCGCGTCCGCTTCTTGCCCGATGGCAAGAGTCTGATCTACATGCAGGGCCTGCTCGCATCACAGGACTTCTGACTACTCGATCTCGCCTCCATGAAGTCGCGCCCCCTCACCAGGCTGCAAAACCGTGCCGCCATGCGCACCTTCGACGTCACAAGCGACGGGAAACAAATCGTCTTCGACCGCCTACGTGAAAACTCGCAGGTCGTCATGATTGATCTTCCCAAGGAATAGGCTTGGTCCAATAACAAGCGGTTCGCGGTTCCTGACCACTCGATTTGGAGTGATCAGCTCGTGGCGCTCCGAGAAGCGTGAGGTCTTTTGAAACGCTCGAGTTGCGGGCTATTCAGAACCTAACTGTCGCTATCAGGCCATCGCGTAAACAACGCTCCGCCAGGGGTCGACAAAGTGTAATGGCGATCTTGTAACAGTTGTCGACTCGTCGCCGAGTGCCCGAAAGGCAACTCCTAAAGCCTCCGCTATGAGCAGCTTGCACCGTAATATGAAATTAAGTTGACATTGATTGCCGGAAGACACGAGAGTAGCGGTGATGTCACCACGTGCAGGCACACAATGGAGCGCCGACGCGGAAATTGTCGGCACAGGAGGATTTGTTATGACGCTCTCGGGACAGCATCGATTTTTCGCAGCCGGGTTTCGGTGGACGATTGCGGCTCTTACCGGAATGTTCGTTTTGGCCATGATCGGCGTCCCATCAGTCGGAGCCCAGACCTACACCGTCATCCACACCTTCACCGGCGGAGGCGACGGCGGCGGTCCCGAAGGCGGACTGACGATGGACGCGGCCGGAAACCTCTATGGAACCACGGCCGGTTACGCCCAGCCCTGCGGCAGCCAATGCGGCACGGTCTTCAAGATGAAACCCACAGGGCAGGGTTGGCTCTTGACTACTCTATACAAGTTCACGGGAGGTAGCGATGGCTCTACTCCGGCAGCCACGGTTGTTTTCGGCCCCGACGGCGCTCTGTACGGGACAACGACTTATGGTGGGGTGAACTGCCCCAGCGACGGACAGTTCCACATATCCGGATGTGGAACGGTCTTCAGGCTGGCGCCGCAACCCACAGAGTGCAAAAGCGCGCTCTGTCCCTGGACGGAGACGGTGCTCTATAGCTTCACCGGGGGCGCCAACGATGGCGCCTTTCCATACGCCCCGGTTACTTTCGACCAAGCAGGGAACATTTACGGAACGACCTTCTCAGGCGGTGTCTACACAACCAACTGCTACTACGGGTACGACTGGTGTGGCACCATCTTCAAGTTAACGCACTCCAATGGTGGCTGGACGGAAAGTGTCCCCTATATCTTTACTGGCGGCAGTGATGGGGCAAATCCGGTGGCCGGGCTGACCCTCGACGCGGCCGGAAATTTCTACGGAGTCACGATGGCCAACGGCGCGGGCAGTAGCGAAGGCACGTTTTTTGAGCTGTCACCTTCTGGTTCGGGTTGGACCTTGACCACGCTACTCTCGTTCCTATCCGGCAGCGGCAATTTTCCCAGAGGCACCTTGATCTTCGAGCCAGCAGGCAATCTTTATGGCACCACAGAGTTCGGAGGAGTATACCCGAACGAGGGCGGCACAGTTTTTGAATTGAGTCCCTCGGGCGGCGGATGGACGAGAACGGGGGGATACGACCTTCCCGGCTTCCTGCAGGATGGTCCCATTGCCGGCCTGGTTAGAGACAGCGCCGGTGACCTTTACGGCACCGGGTTTGAGTTAGGACCGGACAATACAGGTTTGGCATTTAAGATCACTCCCTCGACTGGCGGCTGGTCCTATACGCAGCTCTACGAATTCGCGGTCGGGGATGGGGGCGATGGCCCGAGCGGCAATCTCGTGCTGGACGCGCAGGGCAATCTCTACGGAACTGCCGGAGGAGGCGGTGCCCATGGCTGGGGCACGGTGTGGGAGATTACGCCGTAGAAGCATTGGCCAGTAGCTGGTTTACGAGCCGTATCCCACAATGTGGGATGCTGAATTGGGGGTAAAAACGCCGGTTCGGCGAGGGAGGATGGGTTTCCGTCCGCTCCGAGCTCTTGGCCTCAAATGTAGTGGTTATGAGATAGACGATCCAAGCTTTTTTCCAGCACTTCGCACCCAGTCGCAAGCACTCTAGAACATAACCAGGTCAATAGCCTTTCCGGTAGGCGAGACCGGTGTAGAATCCTGCCCATCTCGTCACCTAAGAAACAAATCACAAACCAACCAGGAAATCGCACATAGTCTCACGGGAATGTCTGAAGCGGGTCCATCGCCCGTCAGCCTCATCGGGCCGCAACTTCGTACAAAAATCCGGAGGATGATTCCATGACCAAAGTATTTCGGCTCCTTGCAATTTGCACAATCAGTGTTGCGTTTGCAACATTGTCCAGCGCATGGGCGCATACCACCTATACACAGGTTGACTACCCCGGCGCGGTTCTTACCGAGATCGCCGGCGGTCCTAACCTGGAAGGCACCAGTGTCGGCGCCTATAGCCTTACCGTGGGCGGCGCTCTTCACGGTTTCGCGTTAAATGCACATGGTGCATTTACGCCGATCGACGTTCCCGGCGCGACCAACACGATTCCCAACTTCATCAACCTGCAGGGAGTCATTGTGGGCAGCTATACCGACTCGGCCGGTACCAGCCACGGTTTCGTTCTCAAGGGAGGAACCTATACTGCCCTGGACTACCCGGATGAGCCTGGTAGCGAACTCAGTGGTATCAACGACCTCGGTGAAATTTCAGGGTCCTTCTGTAGTGATGCTGCGTGTGATACTTCCGCAACGTTCCACAGCTTCGTAGTGTCCCGGAAAGGTGTCTTCACCACCTTCGATCCGCCCGGAGCAACCGGCAGCATCAGCAGCACCGTCAGCTTGCTTGGCGTGGTGGTCGGTAGTTACGACACTCTATCGGAGCCGACATTGTACCACCGCATGTCAGGGATACGTCCTGTTCCAGGGAAAGTACACTACCCTAAATTATCCTGGCTCTTCGTTTACGTTTGCGGGCGGCGCTAATGTTTGGAATACCGCTGCTGGGATCTACACCGATTCTTCTGGCAACGGGCACGCTTTCTTGTGGAGCGACGGCAGTTACACGTCGTTCGACTACCCAGCAGCCGCCTTCACGGAAGCCACCGGAATCAATGCCCTTGGAGTTGTTGTTGGCATCTTTACTGACTCCTCGGGCAATACGCACGGATTTATCCGGACGCCGTAAGCGAGGACAACTGGTGGGTGGGGCGGCCCAGGCGGGGACCTCATCCTACCAACTTTAGAGTGCCCCACCCAAGCAGGCTTTGCCTGGGTGGGGATTTTCGTCACAGGGGTGAAACTTCAAGAGGGCTGTGGCTCACTCATGGCTTTGCGGTTCGTTCCCCCTCAGGCGGTAGACCATGCCCGTCTTCGTAACGCCCAGCGCAAGCCAGTCTGCCACGTCCCGCTGCAGGGTCACATAAAACTGTGCCGCCAGCTTCTTCTGCTTATCGGCTACCTCTTCTCTGCGATCGAACTGAACCTGGAAAGCAAATTCAGCCACTAAGGATTTATGTTCGCCGCGAGTGCGCCACAACCCGATGTCGCACTTGCCAACCAAGCCCTTTCCGAAGTCCAACTGCCCGAGCGGGAGCAGTACCTCCTCCACGATGCCCTCGTTGACCAGGGATATCTTCTCGTTCTCTTCTCTCTCGATGGATGCCAGCGCGGGGAACACTCTCACCAGCGTGGCCATGGAGGCTCGATCGCCTTCGTGCATCTGGCTCAATCCAAACTGGCAGTTGTGCGAATAGAGGATGCGATAGCCGCCCACCTGGTCCTTCAGCGGCAGCGCCTCCGCCTTGAACTTGATGCGATACTTTCCGGCGATCTTAGGCCTCACATCCAGGGCCGTCGCTTTCTCCTCGTCCGGGTGGCGAAACTTGAAAACGATCTCCGGGTCGCCTACCGGAAAGCCATCCACGTAGGCGATGCGCCGCCGCAAAATAAAAGCGTTGTTGTAAAGGCGGAAGTCGGGCGTGTCGCCAAAAGTGATCTCTCTGATTTCCGGTCTTAGCCCCGCCTTTTCGTCCTCAATGAAACCAACGCCTACCTTCTTGGCCGTTTGACGCACGATCTTTCCGAAGTCGCGAAAGCTCTGCACCGAGGTGAATCGGTCGGGCTTCAGGATGAGTTTGGCTTCCAGATAGGTCACTCGATCCAAGGGCGTACCGTCGGCATAGGCTGCTCCCGATGTCGCTGCCGGCGACGCCGGTTCCTTGACTTTCTTGCTGACCTTGTCGTGCTTGCTTTCCTTGACCTTATCTTTCTCTTTCTTCTTTGCCACGTCATTCCTCCGATTCTTGTGGAACAGCAGTTAGCGGTTACGTCTCTCTCGACCGAACAAGTAGATTGTAAAATTGGTCCTCGCCCAGCACGCGCCGAAATTCCCTGAAGGCAAACAGAGGAATGAAAACGCAAAATATAACGATGCTGCGGCCGAGCAGATCATCGATGCGTATCTCATGGAACGTTCTTGCGATACTTACTCCATGCAGAAGTCCTTTGATCCCTTCCTCCACAAAGTGAAATCCGAACACAAGCAAGCTAAATAGAACAGCCTTGTAAATGGCTGACAGAAGCACCGGCCTGGCTTCGTACTTCTTACCGAAGTGTGCGAGCTCTCCGATGAGAATGACCTTGGCAATTATAAGGGCGTTGATTAGAGCAAAGGCATAGCTCAAATACTTGACGTGAAATTCCCTCAACAGGAGCGTACTGTAAGTTACGAGAGCACAAAAGAAAAATGCCAGAAACGCGAAAATCCAGGCAAACTCCACCGCCTCGTGGATGGCTTTGCGCTTCAGGCCCGGCCGCGCGGAATCGTTGCTATGCATCGATGCTGTCATCAAGTGTCAGAATGGCCCCGCGACCCGCATGACGATTCAGGCAAAGGGCATCAGGGATGGACGACCAGTGTACCAAAACAGGTATCGCGTATCTCTTTTCCCGGGCCCAGCAGAGTGTTCTTCTCGTATCCCGAAAGCAAGATGTCAGGGGAGTTGTGTGACCACTGGCATACAACGGAGCCCACGCTCGTAAAGCTCTGTATCTCCGCGTAGGGAGGCACGTTCATCTCCCCAAAGGACCAGTCTTGAACTCGGAGAACAAGGTGACCAGTTTGTGATTTCACGTAGCGTTGGACGGACACAGGTAAGTCCCGCTTCACTTGTTCACTTACCAGTACGTTGGCTTCGGTCAAATTGTCGGTATAGAGCGCCAGGGAAAGATCGGAAGGCCACCGGCCAATGAAGCTAAAAGCGGGCAACACTCCAAAAAGCAGAAGGACCACTTTTTGATAGAGTAACCTGTTCCGCCATACGATATCGCCAAAAGTGACATCAGTATTCCAAAACAAGATAAGAATAAGAGCGATCATGACAACGTTCCACGGCCATACCACGCTATTCCAGTTACGACCCAATGGCCCGAAGCTGAACAAAATGAATAAGTGCATCACGATGCCGTTTACTATCCCCACCTTGCGGAACCTGCGTGTAAGCAGACTTAGGCCAATACTTACCTCTATGAAGGGGATAATCCATCCGATGTAATTTAAGTAGGCGATAGGAATGGGAAGATGCAGTGTGTCCAAGACCCACGGAAAGCCTTCGGAAACGAACTTGCCATTCAACTTTTGCAGGCCGCTATAAACGTAGGTACAGCCCATAATCAGGCGGCAAATGTTCAGCATGTCCCGCCGCCCAACGACGTCGCCTGCTTTCCAGGAGAAGCAACCGATCGCAATTAACATCACCCAGTATTGATAGGCCCACGGCTGCCACCGCGTCTGGTCCAGCAGCGAATACGCCGCGATGAATCCGGCAAACGTGAAGATATAAGGCCGGGGTCTGGCAGCGAAGGCTATTGCGAAAAGAAGCAGCAGCAAAACGCCATAACAGATGTAGTCCACCGGAAAATGAATATGCGGTAACCAGTGGAAGACGGGAACCAGGGGATAGAAGCGGGTACTGACCCACAGCTTTGGCGATAGCATTAGGCCGGCGGCAAATCCCACCACCACAACGGTCTTGGTGCGCAGCGCTGTCCTGTCAGCAACAGCCTCGACATTTGTGCTAACGGAGATCTGCTTGCCGGTCGGAGAAATAGAACTTGAGAGTGCTCCTGGGAACGGCTGGTTTACGTTTGAACTGGCTCCCATTCTCGGTATTGGCCCCTATCCCCGCCGCAGCCGGGAACTCACCCAGACATTTAATCACGCAGTACTCCCTTGTCAAGCCTAAAGGCCCAGCAACCGGCAGGATGGGCTTTCGCAGGGAAAGCGCACTCAATCCCGCCGTCGCTGCTTTGACCAGCTTTTGACTGACCGGTGACAATTTCGTGACAAGTGCTTTCCTGGACGCAGGTAGGATTGAGGCGCCGTTGACTCTCGCTTCCAAGGCGACGAAGTCGATCAGGAGGCATCAATGTTCCGCTCGAAAGTAAGCCGGGCTTCGCTGTTTATTTTCTCCGTCGTGCTCGTCGGTTCCCAGGGGGCGGCTGCACAAGCTGGCCACCTCGATCCCACATTCGGCAATGGCGGCGTTGTCACCACGGATTTCGGGGACCAAGGCCAAACCAACAACATGGCTACCGCGAACGCGGTCATCATTCAGCCCAACGGTCAAATCGTGGTTGGTGGCGGAATCCCGGGCAACAATGATTTTGCCATTCCCGCGGTTGCCCGCTACAACACCAACGGCAGCCTGGACACAACGTTTGGGACTAACGGCATTACGTCCATTGCGAGCATAGAAGGCGTCCCGATTATGGCGCTCGCCCTACAGAGCGACGGCAAGATTGTAGCCGTCGGCGAAAATTTCGTGGCGCGTTACCTCTCGACAGGGGTACTTGACTCCGCATTCGGGACCGGCGGAATCGCGTCGTTAGGTACCGATTTCATTGGCACATCCCCACAGGGTGTGGTGATACAACCAGACGGCAGCATTTTGGTGGCTGACCGATACCTGCTGCGTCTTCTGTCGAACGGGCAATTTGACACCAGCTTTGGGATCGGGGGCACGGCGAGGACCGCTGGTTATCCGGCCACTGGATTGGCGCTTCTTCCGAGTGGAAAGATCCTGGTTGCGTCGTCCTTTTCGGGATCAAGCGGCTTCATTTCTCAATATGACTCAAATGGCGCTCTCGACACCACCTTCGGAATCGGCGGCCAGGTGGCCAGTCCCGGAACGGCGGCCGGTCTGGCGCTTCTGGCAACCGGAGAATTTCTGGCAGGCGGGACCCTGGCCAACAACTCTACTCTCCCGGTCGGCGGCTTTGGGAGTTCAGGCTTTGCAGTATCTCGTTACCTGGCCGCGGGGGTCACGGACGGGAGTTTCGGCACCAACGGTGGCACATTCACCGTTGTTCCCGGCTACCAGAGCATCACAACTTCGGGGCTGGCGGTACAGGCGAGCGGTGACATTGTGACCGTGGGCACAGCCTCCCACTCTCCGCAGACGGCGTTTTCGCTGGCTCGATACACGCCGACCGGCCAACTCGACACCACATTCGGAAACAACGGCACGGTCATTACCACATTCGGAGGTGGAGTCCAGACTCCTTCCATCGGCGTCAATGCCTTGGCAATCCAGTCGGATGGCAAGATTGTGGCCGCCGGAAACTATTCGGTGTTTGTGCCCTACCATGGTGTCGACACCGCGTTCAAAATAATCCGGTACCTGAATCAATAGGCGCTGTGCCGGCAGGAACTCTCCGGCCAACTACTATCGCGCGGCAATGGCTGGGAACTGGGCTGTGATTGTTGTCGATCACAGCCCTTTCTACTTATGGACGCTTGGCAGCCCGAGGTGGTCAATGTCCGTGCCAGGAAGAAGCTCTTGGCATTGGATTGTCGCTGGCCTTGATGACTAAGTCATCTTACAAGTCATCTCACAAATGTTTCTCCTCGTATCGGGGCCCGACACAAGAGTCGTAGCTTGAGTCTTAATTATGCGGTGGAACGATCGCACGAGATTTGCCTCAACCTAGCCGCGCCAGCGGCGGCTATGAAGTTAGCCCGGGGCGTAAGCCCCGGGTCTAGCGGCAAATTGACTCGAGCCGCAGAGCGGCGATAGAGCCCCTCAATAGTTAGGCAGGGTCCAAACATTAAGTGTGTTTTGATTGTCGTCAACTGCCGCGAAGCGGGAAACCAGCCCGATAGTCTGGACATTCAATCCGAATGATCCACCTTGATTCGGATCCATCGAAAGCTCTTTTACGAAATGGCCCTCGATGTTGAATTCCACAATCTCGCTTGGCTGGTTCGGATCGGGATTGATAGCGTCATTGTTGCTGACCAGCAGGTCGCCCAGGGGCGATGCAGCCAGGCCCAGAGCGCCGTGCAAGTGGGTCGAGTCCTGGTAGATGACCTGGCCAGTCCCGCCATCGCTGGTTCTGGTGGAGGCATTGGAAACGGCAAAGACAGCGTTGTTCACCGTCGATGCAACATACAGAGTATCCGTCGCGTGATTGTAAACCAACCCCGTGGGCGCATCCACGAAGGTAACCGGATCGCACTGATGCATATAACCGGAGGCGATCGTGGTCTTGCTGGTCACGGTCAAACCTCCGCTGCCGACGGTTGTATCGAAGCGGGTAATGTTGCCACTTAAAGCATTGGCGACAAAAATATCAACCTTCCCTCCGCCGAAGTCATAAAACGGTCATGTCCCATGGGCCATTTATGTAGGTCTGGTCCGTGATGGTTTGTACTTGCTGGCCCACGCTGTTAATGACCAGCAGGTTTCCGTTCCCGGCCGTGCCGCAAGTGCCATCGGTCGACGGGAAGTTCCCGACAATGATGAAGCCTTCCTTCAATATGTTCAGCGCGGTTGACAGTCCTTGCTGTCCTGACTGGGCCGTGAAGAACAACAGCACTTGTCCGTCCGGTCGCACCCGAACGATCGTCGTGCCTGTACCTTGGAGATTCTGACTATTATTGAAGTTCGATACCAGGATGTCTCCCGGATCCAGCGTGCCGCTGGAGAAGCCCGTCGGCACAAAGGCCACGCCATAGGGATTCACGTCTCCGTTCGCCGGGATGGTGGAGACAATCTGGACCGGGCTGGGAAGAAACGCCGGGGTGCCCAGAGATTGTGCGATCAGTGCCGGAGCGGCAATCAGTATCAAGCTTAAGGCGCCAGCCATGACGGCAAACTTCTTAAATCTGGTTTGGTAGTTAGTGGATGGCTCTGGCGTCTGCTTGTTGACAATATTCTTTTTCACAGCTTACTCCTTAGTCTGAAAAGTACATTTCTGCTCTTACTTCACTAGCCTCTTGACCATTACGGACTAGGAGCAATTCGTCGTCAATAGGTTGTTCACAAGCCTGTGACAAATACCGTAGGTTTCTTGTTAATAGTGGATAAATCAGCTTGGATACTTCTAGGTCTGTGATTATCGTAAATAGGGGTTGTCATCGCCGTTTAATCCGCCTTCGCCGGTTTCTAACGCCACCCTGGCGGAAAGTCTGATTACCTCCAGATTGTCTTGCTCCACAAACCTGTTCCGGTCTCAACCTTGGGGATCTGCCGCGCGCTTCTCAGCCAGTAAACGCTCAGCCGAAATTCGATCGCGACATTCGTTCAATTCCGAATGAATGCTCTCCCCGCAAAGTGCATCCAACTCTGCTTGGGGTGGGCTTTCCAGCGGGAGCGTGCTGGAAGTTCGCGCAGTCAGGAGATTATGCAAATGGCAATCATTCGAAGCGCTGTCGTCACGCCGGCATTTCTGCTGGCGCTGGCTGTCGCCGTACTGGCGCAGCAGAATACTCTCCCCGTGCAGCAGAATGCGGGACAAGCCTCGCAGCCTGCGGCCGCTTCCAACGGACCGGGCACGGGCGGAGCAGATATACCTTCGGCGACAGCGCCGTCTGGTAATACCGTCCCTCCAGCGGCCAATGCTGCCGGCGCTACGGATACGAGCGCGCCAGCCTCCGGCACGAGTTCTGTCTTGACGAGGCCGACTACCGTCCTGCAAAACAGCGCGAACGCCGATGACAATCCTTACGATCCGCTGCTCGAGCCTCCGCCTCTGCCGAAAGGCAGGACGACGCTTGTCGGGGGCACGGCCACCACAGTGGATCACGTTCGCAACCACCTCACCGTCCAGCCCTTCGGCGGTGGGCGCAAGCTTAAGGTGTTTGTCGATGAACGCTCGCACATCTATCGCAACGGTGTCGAGACCACGGTCCTCGGCATTCACAAAGGCGATCGCGTCTACGTCGACACCATGCTCGACGGCGACAAGATATTCGCCCGCAACGTGCGCGTGATTACACAAACCGGATTGGCTGAAGTGCGCGGACAGGTCATCTCCGCAAATCCCGAGAAGGGCACCATTAGTGTCCGCGACCAGCTCTCTGCGCGGCCGGTGACCTTCGCCGTCGGCGGGGCCACCAAGTACAGTTCTTCGAAGGGAGCGGCCACCGCCGCCGACGTGCAGCCGGGCTCGCTGATCGACGTGCAGTTCTCACCCCGGCGGGACGACCGCGACGTGGCCGAAGAGGTCATCGTGCTCGCCAAGCCCGGTGACAACTACATCTTCTCCGGTGTGGTAACCAACCTCGACATGCGCACCAATTCCTTCTTTGTCGACAACAAGAGCGACGATCAGACCTACGAAGTTCACTTCTCTCCGGCAGCCGCGTCCGACGCGCGCGCGTTGAAGATTGGCTCGGAAGTTACGGCGAGGACCACCTTCGATGGCAAGCAATACACCGCGAATAACGTCAGGATTGAGGGCTCGAAACAGCCAGAAGGGGAAGAATCGAAGGCGCAATAACAAGAAGGCCCTCCGTAGGCCCCGGGTTACACTTTTCTTTTCAGCAGAATTCCCGCCAGCAGCGCTGCCGTCGCGCCCAGCAGCCACTCGATACGCCAAGTCTGGATCGCCTGCCAATCTACCATTGTCTGCGCCTTGTAGATCATGCCGGTCAATGCGGCGCACATCATGCAAAGGATGCCGATGACAAAGAACACCAGGCAAGTGAGCGGCAGCCCTAGCGAATGCGGCGAACTCCCGCGCTGCTGATTCGTAGCTCGCGCCTCCCTCTCCGTGCCGCAAATATGGCAAAAGTGCGCGCCCTGCGCGTAGTCCGTTCCGCAACGACCGCATGGAGTTCCCGGCGGAACTGGGATGACCAGACGCATAACCTCCGGATTCGGTGGACGCCAATACTCCTGGCTGGTACTTCCTGCCACTCGGCCCATGTAAGCTCTCCTGGCGTTCTACCAAGTTGCAGTGCAACCAGCCAACCAAATCCGCCGCAAGCAGAAGTCTTGGCGAATGAAAGAGATTGCGTCGTCTCGCGAGATGACGACGGCCTGACCTTAGGCAGTAATTTCTCTCACCCGGTAAAGACTCGCGCCCGGGGAGCGCGTGCTAGTCGGCTCATTTGCGTTGTGGCATTGCGATCACGTTGTCGCCCGTGGCTGGACTGCTACAGGTATTCCAATAGCTCAACAGAAGCAGATCGCTGGAGGTGAACTCAATCGGTTCCGGACGCCTGTGCTGCCCTGTGAAAACGTATTTGTCGAGCAGTGCGTGCAGCCGGGCGATGCTGATGCCAACCGCGGCGGCGGTTTCCACTTCACTGTAAAGCTCATTGGCCGAACGATTGGAATTAGACATAGGGCGCATTGCTATTTCCTTTAATATTCTTGTACCTGCTGTGGGTGGGGTCGCGATATCAGGTAAACTTCTCATAAGTCGGCCGCGATGAGACCTTACTATCGACTGTTCTTTCATGGGTTCCTCTGTTGTGCGCTTTTGCTGGCAGCGCTGGTGTCGTATGGGGCGGCTGACCCGGGGGCCTCGTGGGTGCCGACCCGGCCCGATACCGATGCCAACACCCGCAAAGGCTTCGACCACTTCTACAATCTTGAGTACGACAAGGCGATCCGCGACTTCGAAGCCGCCCAGCAAGCCCATCCCGACGATCCCTTCGCCGCCAATCACACTCTGGCTGCCGTTACCTTCAAGGAGTTGTACCGCATTGGAGCGCTGGATACCGAGGCCTACGCCGCCGACAACTTTCTGACCAAGAAGCCGCTCGAGCCGCTTGACCCCGCGGTTCGCGAGCGGGTCAAACAGCTTACCGCGCAGTCGCTGGCGCTCTCGCAAGCTAAGCTCGACAAAAATCCCAACGACGCGGACGCGCTCTATGCCCGTGGCGCCACGCGGGCATTGCAGTCCACCTACATTGGCCTCGCCGATAAAGCCTGGTTCGCCGCGCTACGCAATGCGGTGGCGTCCCGCCACGATAATGAGCGGGTTCTGGAACTCGATCCTAAGTACGTTGACGCCAAGGTCGGAGTCGGCACCGACCTGTATATCGTCGGTTCGCTGAGCTGGCCTGCGAAGGTCGCTGCCTCGGTCGTCGGACTCAGCGGCAACAAGCAGAAGGGTTTGGATTATCTACGTCAGGCTACCGCCAGCAACCATGTGGAAGTCGCGACCGATGCCAAGATCGTGCTCGCCTTGTTTCTGCGACGCGAGCAGAAGTATGAGGAAGCTCTACAGGTGGTCAATGGCATGCAAAACGAATACCCCCGCAACTTCCTGATGGCTACCGAATACGCCCACCTGCTGAACGCCGCCGGTCACGGGCAGGCAGCCATCGCTGCCTATCAGAAGGTCCTGGCGGGTTGCCGGGCTAACTCTTATAACCAGTGTCGCATCGAGATCCCAGCCTTTGGACTGGGCGAGGCCATGCGCGGCCAGAAAGATTATGCCGGCGCTGCCGAAGCCTATGACCTTGCCGCCAGCAGCAGCAAGGATCCCAGTTTGCAGCAGCGGGCTACCTTGGCTGCAGGCGAGATGTACGACGTGCTGCAGAAGCGCGACACGGCCCTGCAGAAGTATAAAGCGGTCATCGCCGAGAACTCCACCTCCAACTCAGCCGACCTGGCCCGCCACTACCTCAAGCAGGCCTACAAGACTCCCTAGCGCCCTGTTGTGTATCTTCTGACGTGCAGAGCTTTCCGTAGCCTCTCAGGCGTTCACCGAAACCGCGTTTGGCTGCACTTCAGTGGTTCCGCTGATACTCTGGCCTGCCTGCTGGAAGTCCTGCTGCATCGTGCTGAAAACCTGCTGCGCGGTGGAGAGGTCGCCGGATTGCAGCGCCTGACCCAACTGGCTAAACAAGCTGCTGATGGTGCTTTGTCCGCTTTCCCCGCCGCCATGATGATGATGACGGTGACCCCCAACCTGCACCGCATTGCTCTGCATGTCCTGCTGAATGGTGGCGAAGTCCTGCTGCGCCGCCGACAGGTTGCCCGACTGCAGGTCCTTCGAAAGCTGGGCAAAAGCCTGTGCCATCGGACTGGTGCTCGCCGCCGTGCTGGAAGACGAACTGGTTGTCGACTGCGGTCCGAGCTGCGTTAAGGTCGCAAAGTCGGATTGCGCGGCCGACAGATTGCCCGACTGCAAGTCCTGCCCGAGCTGCGCAAACTCCTGCCGCATCTCGCTCTGCACGCTTTCCCGGCTGTCATTAATATTAAACAGATTGCTACTGGAGATACCTGCTACAGACATTGCTGGCTCCTCTCGATTTGACCGAACGGCTTGTCTTAAGCTCTCATCGGCAAGACTCCACTGAACTTCAGCTAGCGGTTGCCTCACAATGCATAAGGCAAGCCTCTCGCCAAAACACGCGGCCCGTACCATTTGCCGAGTCCACACATCCGCCAGCACTTAGCTCAGCAAACTTGGATCCGTTCTGGCGTAATGAGGGCTACCCGGCAGATCCTGCCCAATTCAGGTAGGCAAGACCTGCCGAGTGGCTCCAGATTAGTCGTCGGGGTTCTGAACGGGGAGAGAAATTAAGAGCGGCGGTCGGTGTGCAGTTCGGTCGGACTGACTGATTGCTAACTGCTAATGCCAGTTGCTAACTGGCCCCTGGCCCCTGTCTTACGGCCAGATCTCCAGCGCCGTCTTGCTCAGGATCTGCTCCTTCGCGGCATCGCTGATGGCCAGCTTGCGAAACTCCACCAGGTTATTGGCAATCTCAGGTACGCCTGGTCCCGGCCAATCCGTCCCGAACAGCGTCTTGTGCGCAATCTCTTCCAGCCGGGGAAAATATTTCAGCAGCGTCTTCGGTGGAATCCCGCTGATGTCGAGGTAGACGTTGCGGTGTCGGCGCACCAGGAAGAACGCGGTGTCCATCCACAGCGGGCGCCCGCCATGTGCCAGCAGAATCTTCAGCCGCGGGAAGTCCACGGCGACGTCGTCAACATACATCGGGTCGCCGTACTTGTTGCGCGCACCGGGAAAGATCGACGTGCCGGTATGAAACATGACCGGAATCCCGTTCGCCTCGGCGGCACGATAAATAATTTCCAGCTCTTTCACGCCGTGCACATAATCGTTGGGATACAGCAACTGATGCGGCGGATGGATCTTCATCAGCTTGATCCCCAGCCGCACGATCTGCTCCATGTCGGCCAGAACGTTCGTCGTGTGCCGCGGATGAACGCTGCCGCAGGGAATCAGCCGCTTGGGATCTTCTTTTACGTAGTTGGCGATGAATTCGTTCACCGCCGGCGTAAAGCCGATCACCTCCGGCGCCACGTAGTTGATCAGCACGGCACGATCGATCCCGATCTCATCCAGATGCTTGAGAAACGCCTTCGGCGAGCGGCAGTATTCCGCAACCCGGTCGAAGTCTTTGCGCGATTTCTTCATCAGCGCCAGCGCTTCCGGCTTGAATAATTCGATCGGCTGGATATGAATGTGGCAGTCGGTGATCATAGTCAGTAGCTAGTGGCTAGTTGTCAGTGGCTAGTCAGTTCGCGCAAGCCATCACAGCTCGCTTCGCAAACACTCGCACCATCTCTCGCCGGTACTCCGGCGTCAGCGCGGACGTAGTCAACGGCTTCGCGGTCCTCGCCGCCAGCTCTCCAATGCGTTCAGCAATCTCCTCGCTCGGCACCATCCCGATGAGATGCGCATCGGCGTCCTTCACCAGGAACGGCGCAGGGTTGAGCGCCGTAATCGCGACTCGCGCATCTTCCACGCGTCCGGACTTCATCTTCAACGCGACCGCAACTCCGGCCAGCGGATAATCGATGCTGCCGCGAATCCGCAATTTCTGATAACTGCCGCGCCATCCCGCTGTCGTCTCCGGCAGGTGCACACGCGTAACGATCTCGTTCGCTGCAAGGTGCAGCCGGACAATGCCATCGTTTATGTAGAACTCTGACAATGGGGTACGCCGCAATCCCTGCGGCCCGGCGATTTCGATTTCTGCTCCCAGGCACAACAGCGCCGGTGGAGTATCGCCGGAAAACGTCGCCCAGCAAAAGTTTCCACCAGGTGCCACGTGGCACAAGTTGCCGTCCTTCTTCAGGCAAAATCCGCAACTCTTGCGCCACAGCAGCGACTGGTTGTACCACAAGCAGCGCGTATCCAGGCAGACATTGCCGCCCAGCGTACCCATGTTCCGCAACACCGGCGATGCCACCGTCTTTACCGCTTCGTAAAATACCGGGTACTCCTTACGAATGATCGCGGAATGTTCGATGACGCTGAGCGTGGTCAGCGCTCCAATTTCTATCCCATCGCCCGGAACGTTGCGGATGCCGCGCAATTCGCCTACGCCGCGCAAGTCCAGCACATACGGTGGCGTGAAGAGTTTTTGCTTCATCGAGGGCAGCAGGTCGGTTCCCCCGGCGACAATCTTGACCTCGCCGTCGTGTTTCGCCATCAGACTGACAGCTTCGTCGAGGGTCTTGGGGCGTAGCAATTGGAAGCTGGGCAGACTCACTGCTTGCCTCCCGCGACCGACCCTGCTTGAGAACCCTGTCGCGCCGGATCGAGCGCATGCCGCGTCGGCCCTTTGCCGCGAAACCAGAGCGAACCTCCATGTTCGCGAAACTTCACAGGAGCCGTGGGATCGACCGATTCCGTCATTTCAATGCGTTTCATGCCTTTTTTTGCCCGCAAAGCCGATAAAATGCGCTCCGGCGTAAATGGACTCTCACGCAGTCGGACTCCCACAGCGTGGTAGATCGCATTCGAGATTGCGGGAATCGTTGCCGCCAGTGATCCCTCACCCGCTTCCTTCGCGCCGAATGGTCCCTCCGGATCGATGCTCTCCACGATGATGCATTCGATATCGGGCGATTCCGCCGCCGACGGGCTGCGATACTCCAGCAATCCCGGATTCATCAACAGTCCGTCTTTCCACACCATCTCTTCTTCCAGCGCCTGACCCAGCCCCATCCATACCGAGCCAATTACCTGGCCTTCGACGGCTACCGGATTCAGCGCGCGTCCGCAATCATGCGCGGCCCAGATCTTATGCACCGTCACTTCACCGGTTTCCTCGTCAACCGTGACTTCGGCCACTTGAGCTGAATAGGAATACGCCGGCGAGGGCCCAACTCCGCCGCCCTTATGCTTGCCGCCACGCGCTTCCACTGGAGGAGCGTACGATCCCGTGCCGGTCAGAGCGCCATGAAAGTCGATTGCCGAGACCACCGCCTCTTCGAAGCTCATGTGTTCTTTGGGACCTTCTTCTTTGCGTGTCTGCAACACCGAACCGCGAAGAATTTGCCCGTCCACGTGGCCGCGTGCCGCTTCTTTTTCTTCAAGGATATCCCCTACGCCAGAACCGTTGTCGTCCGAAATAGTCCCGCGCTTGTACACGCGGTCGCTGTGCATGATGATGTCTTCCGGCGCGCAGTTCATGCGCTTTGCCGCAGCGCTGACGATGTTCTTCTTCACTTCTTCCGCTGCGCGCAGCGAGGCGTTGCCGGCCATGAAGGTCACGCGGCTGGAATACGACCCGAGATCGATTGGCGTCAGATCGGTATCGGCGGCGATGACCCTGACGCGCGCCAGATCGCAACCCAGTACCTCCGCTACCACCTGCGCGGTCATCGTGTCCGAGCCTTGTCCAATCTCCGACGCGCCGGTGTACACCACCACGCCGCCATCGCGATCGATCTTGATGTTCACCGTCGAGTGCGGCATGTCGGACCGGATGATGCTGTTGGCCGCGCCGCTCACATAATGGCTGCACGCCATCCCCAGCCCGCGCCCCTTGGGCAGTTTGTCTTTGCGTTCTTCCCAGCCAGATCGCGTAATTACTTGATCGATGCACTCCGGCAGCCCATAGCTCAGCACGCGAAGGCCGTTCACCGTGACTGTCGGCGGCTTCAGCAGATTGACGCGCCGCACCTCGGCGGGATCGAGCTTGAGGGTCGCGGCAATCTCGTCCATCTGCGACTCGAAGGCGAAGCGCACATTCACCGTGCCGTGTCCGCGCATGGCGCCGCAGGCGGGCTTGTTGGTCAACACGCGATAGCCGTCGTAGCGAATGTGGGGGATGTCGTACAGCGCACCGATCAGCGCACCGGAGTACAGAATCGTGACCACGCCGTACGAACAATAAGCGCCGCCGTCCTGAATGACCTTGCACGCGACCGAGGTCACGCGGCCGTCCTTCTTTACCCCGGTCTTCAAATCGATGATCGTGCGCGGGCGTCCGCGATGCGCCCAGAAAACCTCTTCGCGTGTGTAGGTGATCTTCACCGGAGCCTTCGCCGCGCGCGCCGTTACCGCCGCGATGATCTCCAGCGGGATGATCTCGCTCTTGCCGCCGAAGCCGCCGCCCACCAGCGGCTTGATCACGCGGATTTGCGACATCGGCATCTCCAGCACCAGCGACAATTTGTGTTGCAGGTAGTACGGCACTTGTGTCGACGACCACACCGTCAGTCGTCCCAGCTTGCCGGTGTGCGGATCGAGTTCAAAGTTGGCCAGCGTGCAGTGCGGCTCCATCGCCGCGTGAGTCACTTCATTCGCGATGTAACGCGCTTCAGCAACATAGTCGGCCTCGGCAAAACCCTTTTCCGGATCGCCGAAGACATGGTGATAATCCTTCTCAAGGTTGTGCGGGCGGTTCTCGTGGATGAGATCGCTCTCCGCTCTCATCGACTCTTCCGGATCGAAATAGGCAGGCAGCGGCTCGTAATCCACATCGATCAATTCCAGCGCACGCTCCGCAATCTCCTCGGTCACTGCGGCGACACATGCGACGTGGTCGCCGACATAACGCACCTTGCCGACGGCCAGTGCCGTCTCATCATGTCCGACCGGAAGAATGCCATAAGGATTGGGCGCGTCTTCGCCCGTCACCACCGCAACCACACCGTCCAGCGCTTTAGCGCGCGAAGTATCGATGCTCTTGATGCGCGCGTGCGGATACGGCGAATGCAGGATCTTGCCCACCAGCATGCCGGGGAGCGTGAAGTCGTCAGCGTATTTGCCCGCGCCAGTGGTCTTGCCCGCCGCGTCGATCATCGCAATGGACTTGCCGATAACGGAAAAATCAGTCATTAAAATTAACCTTTAGCAATTAGCAATTAGCAACTAGCTCCGAGCCCTTGGTTTCAGTTCCTTCAAATTCTGCGCCCGGTTCGCCCGTGGTCGTTGGTATCCGGTCGGCTTGGAGCTCGAAGCTCGCAGCTTGTGGCTACTTCGCCTCCACCAACTCCTGCTTCATGCCCTTTTGCTCAGCATCGAGCGCCGCGCGGATCGCCTGGTACATCTGCGAATATCCGGTGCAACGGCACAGGTTGCTACTGAGCGCATCGCGAATCTCGGCCTCGCTGGGGTCTGGATTGTTGGCCAGCAGCCACTTGATCGTCATCATGAATCCCGGCGTGCAGAAACCGCACTGCGCGCCCCCAAAGTCGCCGTAGGCTTTTTGCAAAGCCGCTAGGCTGCCGTGATCGGCGACGCCTTCAACAGTGGTGATCTCCTGACCTTCACAGCTGGCCGCCAGTATCGTGCAGGAAAGCATCGGCACGCCGTCAACCTGTACTGTGCAAGCGCCGCAGGACGAGTCGTCGCAAGCGCGCTTGGAGCCAGTCAAATCAAGGTCCTGGCGTAGCACGTCCAGCAGCAGCTTGCTCGGCTCGATTGCCAGTTCGTGAGTTCGTCCGTTGACGCGAAGTTCGATGAGTTCTTTTTTCATGGGAAACCCGCATTTAGCAATTAGCAGTTAGCATTTGGCCCAAGCCTCTTCGGAAACCAAATGCTAAATGCCAAGTGCTAAGTGCCGCCTTCAATACGCCGGCACCTTGGGATCGATCTGTCTTGCCCAGCGATCGATTCCGCCTCGTAACGACTGCACCTTCTCAAATCCCTGTTGCCGCAGCCATGCGGTGACATTCATCGACCGCACACCGTGGTGGCAAATCACCACAATATGTTTTTCTGGATCGAGTTCCTGATTGCATCGTGCCGGAATATCATTCATCGGGATGTGCTTGTGATGGGCCATATTTGCCACCTCAACTTCCCACGGCTCTCGAACGTCAAGTACCACAATGTCAGAGTTGCTCTCCAGCAACGACTTCAGCTCTTCGGGTGCGATCTCGTAATCCACTTATTTCCCCACCCACTTCGGCCGCCGCCGCTCCATGAAGGCCACGATGCCTTCTTGCGCGTCGGCCGTCTTCATCAGTTCGTCGCAGTAAATCTGCTCGGCGCGGGCGAGCCCCTTGTCGAAGTGGATCGCGTCCCATGAATAAAGCGCCTTCTTAGCCATGGCAATCGCCGCCGAGCTCAACTGCGAGACGCGCTGCAGACATTCAGCGACCAGCGTCTCCGGATCGTCAGCCAGCCCGTTGACCAAACCAGCAGCAAGAGCCTCGTCGCCGGTCAGCGTTCTTCCGGTCAGCACCAGATCTGCTGCAAGCTTCTGTCCCACAATGGAGGACAATGCAATGCAGGCTACCGGCGGGTAGCAGCCCAGCTTGATCTCAGGGAACCCCCACACCGAGTCAGGCGAGGCATACACGATATCGCACATCAGCGCCAGCTCTGCGCCTCCGCCCAGGCAGTGACGGCGGACACTGGCAATCGTCAACTTGCTGTTGCTGACCACCGAGCGAACGACGCTGTGAAACGCTGGCAGCATGTCGCGAACTTTGTCCGGCGTGTGCGCAGCGATGTCCACTCCGCTGGAAAACACGCGCTCCGAGCCGGCGAAAACAATGGCGCTGATCTCCGCTCGCGTCTCGATCAACTCGAGTGCGGCGCGCAGCTCCTCCATCATCGGGATGTCGATAACATTCAGTGGCGGATTGTTGAGCGTCACTCGCGCCGCCGGAGGCTGTAACTCCACCGTGATGCGCGAGAAGCTGGTTGCCGTTGTCGTCATACCTACTTCGCCGTAAATTTTGCTGGACGCTTCTCGACGTAGGCTGCCAGGCCTTCTTTCGCGTCTTCGCTCTCAAACAGCAGTTGCTGATTCTCGCGCTCCAGGGCCAATCCAGCTTCAATCGGAATTTCCCAGCCGGTCTGTACTGCGCGCTTGATCCGGCCCACTGCCTTGGCAGCCTTGTTCGGCGGGCAGAACTGGCGCGCATACTCCAGCACGCGATCCATAAAGTTCGCGCCTTCGAAAACGTCGTTCACGAGTCCAAGCTGTTTCGCCTCATCGAACGAGAATGTCCTGCCGGTCACCATCAGCTCAATCGCTTTCGATTTTCCGAGCAGCCGCGACAGGCGCTGCGTTCCGCCGGTTCCTGGCAGCACTCCAAGATTCACCTCTGGTAATCCGATCTTGCCGCCATCCTTGCGGGCAATGCGCAGGTCTGCCGCCATGGCGATCTCCAGGCCACCACCCACGCAATGCCCATTCAGCGCTGCAATCACCAGCTTGGGCGTATTCTCCAGGCGCAACAGCGTCTCGTTAGCATGCAGGCAGAAGTAGTACTTAAAGGTGGGATCCACCTCCGTCAGCATCTGGATGTTCGCGCCTGCGCAGAAAAACTTCTCGCCCGCTCCCGTCAGCACCATCACATGAACGTCGTTGTCCATGCGCGCCCCGAGGATGACGTCATCGAGCTGACGGTTCATCTCATAGCTGTATGTGTTGGCAGGCGGATCGTTGAGTTCGATAACCGCCACGCCCGACTCCACGCGGTAACGGACAAGCTGTCTCGCACCGGCCGCGGACGCGCTATGCATTACACCTGCGTTCGTTACAGTGGTATTCATCGTCCTTATGACCGTTTCTTCGTTGCCGGCAACTTTGACGAAGGCGTTTTCTGCCTGGAGCGCTTCGCTTTAGCCGCACCGTGATCAGCCCGCCCTGCCTTGATTTCACCGCGGATGCCTTGCAGGAAGATGTCGCTGATCTCGCGCGCCAGGACATCTGCGTCAGGATCGACTTGCGGCTTGTACCAGGTGTACAGCCAGTTCATCATGCCGAAGAGTCCCATCACCGCCGTTCGCGTGCTGATCCCGCCTGCAGCGGCGGCCTTGGGGCCTACCGACTTCAGGCCTTGGGCTTTGGCAAACTCCTCCACCAGTCCAACGCAGATGCGGTAGTACTCCCGCTTGATGCCGGCGAGTTCGACGCCGTAGCCGTTGGCTAACACGTCGTCTTCGTGCGACAGCACCTTCATCGCCTTCTGCTTGGCGATCGAATAGTCCACATGATTGTGGATGAAGATGCGAATGCGGGCTTCGGGATCGCGGCTGGAGGCCAACCGCTCACGCAAGCGCCCTACAATGGTGGCAAACGTGTGCTGCTGGATGAAGTACAGCAACTTTTCTTTGGATTCGAAGTAATAATAAAGACCAGCCAGCGAGATGCCGCTCAGCCGCGACAGGTCGCGCATCGAGGCGCCATCGTATCCTTTGTCGGCGAAGACTTCGGTGGCAAAATCGAGGATCTCAGCCAGACGGCGGTCAAAGCGTGTATCGTTAGGCGAAGCCTGTTCGAGGGCTCGAGTTGTAGAGGAAGCGGACATGGGGGCCTGCGACGGTTCGGTAAGATCCGAATTCTGTCGAACGTTCGTTCTAATTTTATACGCCGGAGGAAGCCTTGTGCAAGCCACCCGCAGATATTTTTTCGCCGGATCAGGCTCTCCGCCCTAGGCAGTAGTGATGGATGTTTTTTTCTTGAACATTTGCCCACCTCGGCTCGCGGAAATAGAGTGCACCGGCGAGATGGGAAAGGGGATGCTACGATTGACGCGTTGGCTTGCATTTCCGTTCCCGGTCACTCGTCCGTTGACAACTGTGGCTGCGAACAGGCAAACTGCTGCATCCTGAGCATTTCTGGTTCGAGCCCAGGTACGCGAACTCGATCTCGGCAACCCACGAGCGAATTGATGACCGCGCCACAACGCGTTTCGTACCGCATGGAGTCCACGCTGGAAAGCGTGAACAAGTCGGAGGAAATGGCCGACCGGCAGGCGGCGCGGGCGGGTTTAGACGAAGACACGCGCGGCGGCTTTTCCATGGCAGTGCGGGAGGCCATGATCAACGCCGTGCTGCATGGCAATGCTTACAGCCCCGCCAAGCGGGTCAATTTAAGCTTCGAGCAGAACGATCAGGAGTTGATCGTGACCATCACCGACGAAGGCAAAGGCTTCGTTCCGGAGGAAGTTCCCGATCCCCTGGCACCGGAGAATCTGTTGAAGGACTCCGGCCGTGGCATATTCTTGATACGGGCATTCATGGATGAGGTTCGGTTCCGCAAGCTGAACCCCGGCACTGAAATCACTTTGATTAAGCGGCTCCCGGGCTCTGACCTGGACCGTCAGGAGGCTTCCACGTGAGTATGAAAGCGAGCACCCGGCAGGTAGATGGCGTCACCATCGTCGACTTGAGTGGACGGATCACTCTGGGCGAGGGCAGCGTGGTTTTGCGCGATGCCATCAAGGACCTGCTGGGCAAGGGACAAAAGAAGATCCTGCTGAACCTGGGCGATGTCAGCTATATCGACAGCTCCGGCATCGGCGAACTGGTCAGCGCCTTCACCTCCGTCCGCAACCAGGGCGGCGAATTGAAGCTGCTGCATCTGACCAAGAAAGTGCACGACTTGTTGCAGATCACCAAACTCTACACGGTCTTCGACGTGAAGGACGACGAGGCGGGAGCCATTAGCGCCTTTAGCCACTAACTTCGGCTAACGCAACGCAAGCTGTCACCTGACCAATATCTGGCGCCCTTCTGCGTCCTCGGGGAGGGGCGTTGTTGCGTTGACCCGTCAGCAGTCAGCACTCAGTGGTTTGGCTGATTGCTGAAGGCCAGGGGATGGCGTCGCTGCGGAGATTAGAATGTAGCTATGCCCCGCATATCGCGACTCGAAAAAGACCAGGTTGATCCGGAGACTGCGAAGATTTACGACACTTACCTCGCTGAGCGCGGCAACGTTCCCAATATGTTTCGTACCGTAGCCCACCGGCCGGAGATCTTCCGGACGATGATTGCGCACTTCCGCGCGGTCATGAACACGGGAACAGTGCCGGCGAAGCTGAAGGAATTGGCGATCGTGCGCACCTCGCAACTCAACCATTGCGCCTATTGACTGGCCTCCCACACCGCCTTGGCAAGGCGGCACGGCTGGAGCGAGGACCAGATCAACGACCTGGCGAACTACCGCAACCGCACCGATTTCACCGACGCCGAGAAGGCTGCGCTGGAATTGGCGGAACGGACCACGCTTGATCCCAATGGCGTCGATGACGTGTTCTGGCAAGAGCTACGCAGGCACTTCGACGAAGGCGAAATCATCGAACTCCTGGCCGCGATTGGGCTGTTCAACTACTTCAATCGCTTCAACAACGCGCTTCACATGGAGCCGACGAAGTAGAGCAGCATTTAGCAGTTAGCATTTGGCACTTAGCCAAGAACGGCGGGCGCCAATTGCCAATTGCTAAATGCCAATGCTAAGTGCTGATTTTCGGCGCGAAGCGCATTCCATAGAACAGCACCGCCGCTGAGAGCGCCACGGCAACAATCATCGCCGTCAGTCCCATCTCCAGATTACTGTGGTCCGAGATGTAGCCGATCAGCGTGGGTGAGAAGGCATCGCCGAGCAGGTGTATGGTGAAAATATTCACCGCCAGGGCGGTGGCTCGAATGCGAGCGCTGACTGAGTTCACCAGCGCGGCATTCAGGGGAGCGGTATTCAGCAGCAGAAAGAATTCGCCGAGAAAGATCGCGGGATACATTGCAACCCCCCGGAAGTAAATAGCAACCACGACCGCGGGAATCGAGAGCGCCATGCCGACAGCGGAAACAAGCTGATACGCGGCGGGGGTTCGCCGCAGCAGACGGTCGCCAAGCCAGCCTCCCAGCAGGGTGGCCACTGTTCCCGAGACGACCGTCATGCCGCCAAAGAGAGTATTGGCCCGCTCCAGCGGGAGATGCCGCATGCGGACCAGGAAAGTCGGCATCCAGACTTGGAGTCCACCGATGGCGAAGGTCATCATGGCCGCGCCCAGAGTGACGGTCCAGTAGGCCTTGTTGCGGATAAGGCCGAGGACCGAGCCGCGTTCGACGCTGTCTGCCAAGTGGTCGCTGGCGCCGCGCGTCGGTTCGCGTAAGGCGAGTACGGCGAACGCCAGCACAAATCCCGGCAACGCCGAGATCATGAAGGGAGCGCGCCAACCGTAGCGTTCGCCAAGATATCCGCCGATCAGGTAACCCAGGGCGCTGCCCACCGGCGTCGCGAGATAGAAGAATCCCATCACTCTACCGCGTATGTTCTCCGGATACAGGTCGGCCAGAAAAGCAGGCGAGATGGCGACGAAACTCGCTTCGCCGATTCCGACGATCACGTGCCGCAGTAGCAGTTCGTCGTAATTGTGGGTGACCGCGCTCAGCAGCGTGGCCGCGCTCCATACGAAGGCGCCCGCTGCCATGATCCGTTTGCGCGAATAGCGGTCAGCCAGGGGAGCGATCAGCGGCGCGGCCACCATGTAGCACACGAAAAAAGCGGAAGTCAGAAAGCCCACCTGAGCGTCGGTGAGCGCGAACTCTTTCTGTACTAGAGGCTGCACCGCAAACAGCACATTGCGGTCAATGTAGTTCAGGAAGTTCAGGGCGGTGAGCAGCAGCAGTGCGACGGTCGCGCTGGTTTTGGCAGACATGGGTGCGCGGGGAGGATACCACGCCGCTACCGTGCCGGTAACGTAGTGGCCCAAAACTCCCGCGTCGTCCCACGGCCGAATAATATCTCGAGACAGGAAGGACAAGCCGGCGAGCCCGTTAAGCTCCGCGGCACGGTCACGTCGCGGAAAGGATGTGTTGCTTCTGCCGCCGGACTTGTCTACCCTTTCTGAGCTACATTCCAGCAATAAAACTTTGCGGAGGCTACATGAAGTGCCTGTTGCCGTTTCTTCTTGTATTCAGCTTTTCGTGCGCCGCCCTGGCGCAAACCTCGGGGACCACGCAGACCTCAACAACCACGCAGGCTACTGAGACCACGCAGACCACGACTCCGCCCTCCGCGCCCTCAGCGCAGCCGGAGCAGCGGCTGTTCTTTCCGAAGGGCTGGTACTGGGGTTGGGCACAGTTCGACCTCGCTCCTCCGCACAACGAACCTGATCCCAACCTGTGCGCGGAGAACGCCGGCCAGTATGGTGGCGTCAACTCCAAGTGCAATGCGTTTGCCCGCTACATGCTTTCGGGGACAGTGGAGTTACGGCCCATCGGGCGGACCGTGTTCCGTCGGGTAATGGTGTTTTTCGATCCCGTCTTTCTGTTTGGCAAGAATGTTCCCCAGACGCTTTACACCTGGTCGTGGGACCCAATCGGCATGGAGTCCGCATACGGTGCAGGTGTTGATCTGCCTAAGCGCTTTGAATTCCGCTTTACGGCGCATCCCACGATCGCACGCTTCGGCGCACGCGATCAGTTTCTAGGTCCCGCATATCTCGGACCAAACGGCCCTTGGGGCCAGTACAACGCCATCGGGATTCGCAAGTATTTCGGAAGCCGGCCGAAGGACGCTGACTAGATGCCGACTGGCGGCGCCATCTAATGCTTGGTTGCGATTCCCGCAACGTAAGCCGGTATCACTTCTTCGGCCTGGGATAACGCGCGATGACGACCGTCCCAATGCCGCCGCGCGGCCGGAATTCGCCCTTCACTTCAGCCCATTTGGGTCGAGTGGCTCGCACCACGTCTTCCAGCACGCGGTTGACGATGTTCTCCTGGAAGATACCGATGTTGCGATAGGACGTCAGATATTCCTTCAGCGACTTCAGCTCCAGGCAATCCTTGTTGGGCATGTAGCGGATCCACATGATGCCAAAGTCGGGCAGACCAGTCTTAGGGCAGACGGATGTGAATTCGGGGATGTCGATCACGATTTCATAATTGGGGAACTGATTGGGCCAGGTCTCGATTTCCGGAAACCTGGCATCCAGACCGGACTCGGCATGCTGCGGAGTATAGCGCGCGCTTTTTGCCATGCTTTATTGTAGCGGGAGCAGTCTGCGGCTGGCTTGCCGAAACCCGTGTGAGGACGCCACAGCGAAGGCCACGGCGGACCGGGAGATATCTAGGCCGAGGGACGAGTGAGTGGCCTGTCGTTCACAGGCTCCGCAGCATCGGCAGTAGTGGACAGGGTCGGCTTTACTCTCGATGGCGGCGGATGCTTGAGCTGCAGCGTTCCATCCCCACACTGCTGAATGATCTCCGAGTTCAGCTCCGCCCCCAGCAAGACGAGAAATCCGGACCAGTACAACCAGGTCAGCAGCGCAACGCCTCCTCCGAGCACCCCATAGGTTTTGTTCAGATGAGCGAATCGGTGGAAGTACAGACTAAGGGCATCTGACAGCAGCACCCAGCCAATCACCGCCAGGATTGCGCCGGGCAGGCAGGAAGTGAAGCGCTGCTTCACATTTGGGGCTAGCAGATAGAGTCCCACAATCGCGATGACAAGAAAACCCACTGCCAGCACGTAGCGCAATATTGGCCACAACAGCGCGAACGCGTGCGCGAGTCCAACGTGGCCGGCGAGAAATTCCCCGAAGCGTGGGCTGACGACGAGGAGCACGACGGCCAGCGTCAGCAGGGTCCCGGTGACAAATAAGAGTTCGACCGCCAGCAAACGCGTCTTCCAGAACGGCCGGGTTTCCGGAACGTCATAGGCGACGTTGAGGGCTTCGATAATCTCGGCGAACCCGCTGGAGCAGGTCCA
>JBEKXQ010000014.1:0-64248 GCA_049511915.1 Candidatus Korobacteraceae bacterium | reverse complement strand
GTCGGTAAACAGCCGTCCCTGTCCGAAGACCGGACGGCGGAATTGCTATTTTGTGAGTTTCGCTTGAACTTAACTCAAACGTCTTCTCACGACTGGCACGTTCAACTTTTTGTCAAAGATCCTCTGCAAATCCGCACTGGGCGGCCGCTTCGGATAATGACGGCACATAACCTTGCGGTTTTGTCCGTCGTCCTCGAAACCTTTCAAACATACTACGCATTTTCCCGTGCTGTCAACCCGAGAACCTCAAAAGGCATCAGGGAGCACCGGGCGGCTCACTACTCAAAGCAAACGCGCAACATGCCGCTCCAGCTGGCTTTGTGGCCGATTTCCGCGCGCAAAGGCACTAGAGCGTTTGAACTTGGTTAAAGATCTTGTACTGGAGGTTCCGCGATTCCCGCTAACCTGTCGAAGAACTCTGTCCTCGACTTCCAGCCCCGTGGCCGGGGCAGCTACTACTGAGCGTCACTATCTTAGATGCCAACTTCTTTTGCAGGATTCAAAACATCCCACATCCGCTGGCGACAACAACGCCCCTTGCTGACTTCTCTTTTATAGCAGAGCCGAACCGCGGACGCAACCCCTGGTATTCAACTTTCGCGCATAATCTTGATCGAAGCGTGCGAAAGCCGGATAAACACTGGCGATTTCGTAACAAGAAAAATTTGTCGCGCTGCCGTCCTCTGACGAACTTCACGGGCATCAAACCGCAAGTTTCACACGATTCCCACACCGTTTGCACAAGCGCGGTTCACTCCGGCTTGTCAGCGTGAGCGTGCAAACTCCGCAACGGCTCGTGTGACTTCGACGCAACTGAGAATTCTTCGTTGGTAGCTCCGACCTGGAACACGATTGCCCGCTCAGAGCCTTCCCAACAACCCCACAGAACCGCTTCGCGTTGCGGCGGAATCCATGCTAAGTCGCAGATGCGATTAGGCTTAACCTCAATGTCGCCAATTGCGTCTGGATTTAATTTGTTCCCGTAAGGAGTCGCCACAACCGCCGGTCCGGAGACCTCGATTTCTGCTCCTGGCTCAATCGCGAGGCTGAAAATCGCGGCTCGCTCATCATCGAAAATCCGCGTAACAGTCGCCTCGCCTCGGATGACGTCAGGCTCAGCGCCACGCCGCAGTTCATCAGCACTTGGCAGCAATTCAACCACAACATTCCGGAACGGCGTGTCGCTGAGATTTTCGACTACATGCACCAATCCTGCCTCCAACAGTTCGCATTCGCCATCGCTGTAACTCAGCTGTTTCGGCTCCTCGTCGCGCGCTGCGCTGATTATCTCGGCGCTCAGGGCAACATAGAGGAGATAGTCGTTGGGATGGTGATGGCAGAGCGAGCGTTCGTGCGGTGCAATCTCCACCGCAAACCCACGCACAAACTCATTCGAAAAGACGAGATGATGCCGCGGCTCCTGCTCGACCTCCACCACGTGCGTGCAGTCGTAGGTGTAGTCCATTACTCGTGCCGCAGACACTCTACCGGATCGAGTCGGGCGGCGTTGTTTGCCGGCGTTATGCCAAAACCGATACCGACAGCGCAGGAGACCACCAGGGCAATCACGGCCGATAGGACAGAGACTGGGACGTGGTGATCGGTGAAAATCTGGATCGAGACAGGAATACCGATTCCTATGACTGTCCCCACCACGCCGCCGAGCAGCGCAATCAGCACAGCTTCGAAAAGGAATTGCAGCAGGATCGCCCTGCGGGTTGCGCCCACGGCCTTGCGCACGCCGATCTCGTGGATGCGCGTATGCACCGTGGCCATCATGATGTTCATGATCCCGATGCCGGCCGCCACCAGCGTCACCGCCGCAAACAGCAGCAGCACCGAGGTGAAGGCGTTCGCTGTTTTGTTGGCCAGCCGCAGCACTTCGGTCATGTTGCTAACGTTGTAGACCGATTCCGGCCGGTGACGGGCTGCGATCACGGCTTGTATTTTCTCCGTCGCAGCGGGAATGCCGGCGGCATCCGCCAACGAGAAGTAGATCTGGTTGACCGCTGAGGTGCCTGTCATTGAACGGGCAACAATGTAGGGAATCAGGACGGTATCGTCCTCAATTTCGGAGCGGCCGAGCGTGTCCACACTCTCGCGGAAGGTGCCGATGATCACGAACGGCACTTCCTGGATCCGGATGGTTTGTCCCAGCGCGAGATCGAGCGAGCCGAACTGGCGACGCGCGAGGCTTTCGGTGATCAAAGTGACTTTATTTCCGGATTGCGAGTCCGACTGGTCGAAGAACCTTCCCGCACTGGCGATGATGCGCCGCACCTGCTGATACTGCGGGTCCACGCCCAGCACCAGGATGTCCTGCTCCTTGCCCGAACCGACTACCATGCGCTGATGCATGTTGAGCACGGGCGAGGCTTCTTTCACTCCCGGCACCTGCTGCTCGACGGCGGTCATATCGGTTGCGGTGAGGTAGTCGGCGGCAGCCACGTTGGCGGAGGCGCTGGAGATTCCGGAATATTCGGCCCAGATGACGTTGGTGCCGACGTTTTCGATCTGGGTCAGCACATAGCGTTTTCCGGTCAACGCAACCGTGACCACCAGAATCAACGCCGCCGTGCCCACCGCCATGCCCAGGGCTGTCATCGCCGCCCGCAACTTATCGGCCCGCAACGAGTCGATCCCCATCGCCAGAATCTCGCGCCAATCCAGCGTCCCCGAAAGATCCAGGCGCGATAAGGTCGACGACGCAGCCATAACTATTACCTACTGATGACCACCAGGGTGACTCCGACGCAAACCAGCGCAATGCCGATCCAGCGCTGCCAGCTTACCCGCTCACCGAGGAAGAAGATACCGCCCAGCGCGCCCACCAGATAGCTCAGCGCTGTCACCGGAACCACGAAGCTGACATCCTCGAACGAAAGCAACAGCAGCAGCGAGAAGAACGCGGTTGCCATCATGGCCACGCCAATCCAGATCCACTTCACCCGCAATGCGCGCCCCAGCAACGTGATCACGGCCGAGGGACTAAACTTCTCCAGCTCCCCAGTCTGCTTCATTGCCCGGCCAAGGCACAGCTCGCCTCCGGTGCCGACGACAATGATCAACGCAAACAGTATGTATTCCAGCGTCAATCGGGATTCTCTGTGGTGCGGGGATGGGTACCACGAATGAAAGAAACGCCGAGACAGATAATCGCAATGCCGGCCCAGTGCAGAGGCGAAACCTTCTCACCCAGCACGAAGACACCCAGCAGCGCGATCATGACGTAACCGAGCGCGGCTGCGGGCTGCACATAGCTGTAGTCGGCGACCGATAGCGCCAGCATGAAGGCAACGATGAACGTTATCAGGCAGGCAATGCCAGCCCAGATGGTGAACGAACCGAACACATGCAAAAAGACGTGCAGCAAGTCAGACGGTGGCCAGTATTTTATGGGGCCGGTCTGCTTCATGGCCTTGGCAATCAACAGGTTACCGATCGGGCCGGCAACCACCATTACAGCAATCAGGAAGTAGGTTTTCAGATGAAGACGAGTGTGCATTTGCGCGGGCGCAACGCTCCCAAGTTGAGCTTCATTCATGGTACACGACCTTCGCTGACAGAGTCTGGCGCCGCTGCAGACGCGGCACAAACTAACGCTGGTGTTCAAGTGCAAACGGCCGGAGAGGACGCCGCCGCGTTCCAATTCGGGAACAATTTCTTGCTTTCTGTTTTGATTTTTGTTGTTCCCACTGCGGGCAGCAGGAGAATTGTATAGAGCTGCGCGCCTCGCCGAAGAGCCGTTCTCATACGGAAATCGCACACCCCCCGAGGCGGAAGAGCTTCGCTACCGAACAACTCAATAACAGAACAGAGTGCAGAGGTCATTCTCTGCAGGAGGTGCACTATGCAACATCTTCCCCTTTTCTTGGGTGCATCGCCAACATCCCGTTCCATTCCGGCGCTCACCGCTAGGACGATCAGGCTTGCGCTCCTTCTGTCGCTCGTGCTGACGACATGCGTGCTGTGTAGCGGAATGGACGACGCGCCGGTGCCCCAAACCAATCCAGCAATCATCATCAACCCCACCGTCGGTCCGCCTACAACTACTGTTTTGGTTGCGGGCAGCGGCTTTGATCCTTACGCAGCAATAGACGTCTACTTCGACACTACCGACATGGCACTGGTGGTCACCAATGGAGCAGGAGGTTTCGGTGGAGGCTCGGTTCAGCAAGGAATCGCGATACAGGTGCCGACGTCCGCCCTTCCAGGAAATCACTGGATCACCGCCGTAGAGCGTTACGGCATCAAGGCTACCCAGAAGCCATTTTTGGTCAGGACGGATTGGGCCCAGTTTCGATTTGAGCCCGACCACAAAGGCGTGAACCCGTATGAGAACGTTCTGAGCCCTCTTACGGTAGGAAACCTCGATCTGCACTGGAGCTACCAGACAGGAAGCCGCGTCTCTTCCTCGCCGGCTGTGGCCGATGGCATGGTATATGCAGGATCCCTTGACGGTCATCTCTATGCCTTGAATGCCAGCAGCGGAGCACTCGTGTGGAGCTATCCAATGGGGTCTGTTTCCTACTCTTCGCCGGCAGTGGCGAATGGCGTGGTGTACGTCGGGTCCTACGACGCTAATCTGTACGCTTTGAACGCCAGCGCGGGAACACTCCTCTGGAAGTACACGACAGGGTACAACATCAATTCTTCGCCAATGGTGGCCAATGGCGCGGTGTACGTCAGCTCTTGGGACGACAGCCTGTATGCCTTGAACGCCAGCACCGGAACGCTCCTCTGGAAATACACGACCGGGAGCTCAATCATGTTATCTTCGCCAGCGTTCGCGAACGGGGTGGTATACGTCGGCTCCGATGACGATAACCTGTATGCCCTGAATGCGAGCACCGGAACGCTCCTCTGGAAGTACGCGACAGGGTTTCCTGTCAACTCTTCGCCGACGGTGGCCAACGGCATGGCGTACGTCGGGTCCCAAGACGGTAACCTGTACGCCTTGAATGCCAGCACGGGAACACTCCTCTGGAAGTACGCGATAGGGTCCCCCGTCACCTGCTCGCCAGCGGCCAATGACGGCGTGGTGTACGTCGGGGGAGGGCTCTACGGGGGATATACTCTATACGCCTTGAACGCCAATACGGGAGCGCTACTCTGGAGCTACACTACGAGCGGCGATATCCAGTCTTCGCCGACGGTGGCCAACGGCGTCGTGTACGTCGGATCCTATGACTATAACGTGTACGCCTTGGACGCCAGCACCGGGGCACTCCTCTGGCGATACCTGACCGGCTATTGGATCGACTCTTCGCCGACGGTCGTCAATGGCATGGTGTACGTCGGATCGGATGATTACAATCTTTACGCCTTCGGCCTGCCGAGCGATGAATTGGCCAGGGACTTCAGCCCGGCGGAGCGACCTGATCCGAAGCTGCTTGTACCCGACTATTCGCTGCGGCCGAACGCATCTGTAAGGGCAATTAACCACTCAGAACGGAACTTGAATTAGCGTGAAACTTGCGGCCGGGCAGCCAACCGGCTCGCCCGGCTGCGTAATAACCCGCAGCCATCCACGATCAAAAGCCGAGTGACTCCGAACTTGGGGCTGGCAGGCGGAGCGCGCGTCCGGGCACTCCCCGCCGATTTGGGCCTGCCATTATGATAGTTTAGTTAATAAGCACCTCGGAGGTCCCAGGCCAAAACATCGTGTGCGGGATAGTTGGTTTCACACATAAAGACGGATTGCCGCGGCCGGAGCGGATCGCGGCAGCAACGGCGACACTGGTCCATCGCGGACCGGACCAGCAAGGTGTCTACGAATCCGCTACCTGCTCTCTCGGCGCAACCCGCCTGAAAATCCTCGACCTGGAGTCCGGCGACCAGCCCATTCGCTCCGACGACGGCGACACCACCATCGTCTTCAACGGCGAAATCTACAACCACCTTGAAATCCGCGCTGAACTGGAGAAGCTGGGACACAGCTTTCACAGCCACTGCGACACGGAGACGGTTCTCCACGCCTTCATGCAATGGGATACTGCGTGCTTCCCGAAGCTGCGTGGTATGTTCGCCATCGCGCTCTGGACGAATTCCGCCAAACGGCTGGTGCTGGCCCGCGATCGCGTCGGTATCAAGCCGCTTTATATCACCCGTGACGGCGAAGAACTGTACTTCGGCTCTGAGCTGAAGGCGATCCTGATTCATCCGGAAATTGAGCGCAATCTCAGCCTCCAGGCTTTGGACTGCTACCTCGCGCTGAACTATATTCCCGCGCCATGGACCATGATCGAGGGAATTTTCAAAGTCATGCCGGGCACCTGGGTGGAATGGCGCAACGGCGCAATGCGCTCGGAGACATACTGGGCTTTGCCTTCGCCGCACGCCGGGAAGTACACGCTCGATTCGGCTTGCGAGGAACTGGATTCCCTGCTGCAACAATCGGTGCGGGAGCATTTGATTTCTGATGTGCCGCTCAGTGTCTGGCTTAGCGGCGGCCTGGATTCTTCGACCATCCTGCATTACGCTTCGCGGGCGTCTTCGTCGCAAGTGAAAACCTTCTCCATCTCATTCCGCGGGCGCAGTTTCGACGAGAGCAGTTACATCCGGAAGATGGTGGAGCAATACGGCACTGAGCACGAGGAATTGGATTTAAGCCCCGAGCAGGACCTGGAAGGCGCGATCCGGGAGTTCGCTTATTACTCCGATGAGCCCAGCGCCGATGCGGGCGCACTGCCGCTGTGGTTTCTGGCTAAACTTAGCCGGACGCGCACCGAGGTTGCCCTCAGCGGTGAAGGCGCCGACGAATTGTTTGGCGGATACCTGACGTACCGCGCCAGCCGCATCGCTGCGAATCTGCGCCGCCTGCCTTCCAGCACGCTTCGCCTCGGGCAGCGCCTGATGCAGGCATGGCCGGTTTCCGACGAGAAGATCGGCCTGGAATACAAAGTCAACCGCCTTCTGGCGGGCAGCTTGATGTCGGCCGACCGTGGCCATGTCTACTGGAATGGCACCTTTTCCGATGTCGAGAAGCAACGCCTGGCCGCCGACGAGCTTCCTCCGGCTCTCGACGGTGTTCTGGCTCAGCTACGCGCGCAAATGGGTAGAAACGGCAGCGACCTGAACGCGTACCTGTGGTTCGATCAGAAGTACTATCTGCCGGATGATATTCTGGTGAAGTCGGACCGCATCAGTATGGCGCATTCGCTGGAGGTGCGGCCGCCCTTTCTCGACCACCGCATCGTCGAGTTTGCCAACCGGCTCCCGGCGTCGCTGAAGATCGCGGGCTCGCGGCAAAAAGTGGTTCTCCAGCAATTGATGAAAGACAAGCTGCCGCATTCTGTCCTGCACAGGCCGAAGCTTGGTTTCGATATCCCGGCGCATGACTGGCTGCGTGGGCCACTGCGGACGCTCGTGGTCGAGACCTTGCGCGCGGGCGGCGCGGAATATCCGGAAATCTTTCGTCCCGATGTATTGCAGGTCCATCTAAATGATCATTTGGAAAGGCGAGCAAATATTGGCTATCACTTATGGGGATTGATGATTCTGTTCTTGTGGATGAAAAAGTGGAACATTCGGCCGCCGAGCCCCACCCTAGCGGCCCCGTTGGTTTCCACTACCGGAGTTGGAGTGTATACCTAGCGCTGCTGTTGATCGCGGGATCGGTATACCTCACCGGGATCATCTCTCCTCCATCTCTGCAAGACGACGTGGATTCGGTACAGGCGCAGATCGCCCGCACGATGCTGACGACGGGCGACTGGGTCACGGCACGCCTCGACGGCGTTGCCTATCTCGAGAAGCCGCCGCTCCTGTACTGGATGATGGCCTGCTCCTACAAGGTCTTTGGCGTCCGCGATTGGGCGACGCGAATTCCTATCGCTCTCTTCTGCGTAGCGCTCTCCCTGCTGACTGCGGCCTTCGGTGTCTGGGCCTTTGGCAGGAAGGCCGGCTTCTATGCCGGATTGTGTGTGGCGACGTGCGTCGGTCTGTACATCTTCACTCGCGTTCTCATTCCTGACGTCATTCTCACCTTCACCATTACCTTGGCCATGTGGGCACTGCTTCGAGTGACCGACGAGGCCGAAACTCATCCGCGCGTGTGGGCGTTCCTTCTGGCAGGAAGTCTGGGGACGGGTTTGCTGTTGAAGAGCCTGATCGGAGTTTTGTTCCCGGTTGCGGCTGCCGTGATCTATCTTTTCCTAACTAACCAGTTATTTAAGACGCGGACCTGGAAACGGCTCCGCCCCTTCAGCGGGCTGCTCGTCATTCTGCTGATTGCGGTTCCCTGGCATGTTCTGGCAACGCTGCGCAATCCGCCATATTTCTCCCTCTCGATGCACAGCGGCCGCGGCGAATATCACGGCTTCCTGTGGTTCTTCTTCATCAACGAGCAACTGCTGCGCTTTTTGAATCTCCGCTACCCGCGCGACTACAACACGGTTCCCCGGCTCTGGTTCTGGCTGTTCCATCTGGCGTGGCTGTTTCCGTGGAGCGTCTACCTCCCGGCGGTCGCCAAATTATCATTCCGGCCGCTGGATCGCGCGGGACGCACCCGCTTGCTGGCTCTCTGTTGGATCGGCTTCGTCCTGATATTCTTCACGTTTTCGACAACGCAAGAGTACTACTCCATGCCGTGCTATCCGGCTCTGGCTATGCTGCTAGGCTCGGCAATGGCGATGGAAGGCACCTGGATCCGGCGAGGCACAGCGGTCCTGACGACAATCGCTTCCTGCGCTGCGGCGGCGGCTATCGCGATCCTGGTTCTGGTCCGCAATGTGCCTACGCCCGGAGACATCTTCAGCGCTCTCGTTCTGCATCCTTCCGCCTATACCCTCTCGCTCGGCCACATGGAAGACCTGACGATGCAGTCGTTTGCCTATTTGCGCACGCCGCTTCTGCTGGCCGCCATCGCTTTTGTGATTGGCGCTGTGGGGACATTTCGCGCCGGAGCAAAGCGTGCCTTCGTGTGCATTACCCTGATGATGTTGCTGTTTTTCCAGGCTGCGCGCCTGGCGCTGGTCGCTTTCGATCCAGACCTGTCCTCGCGCCCGTTAGCTGAGGCGATCTTGCGCTCGCCCGAGGGCAAGATCATCGTCGATCGCCATTATTATGCGTTTTCGTCGATCCTCTTCTACACTAATCGTACGGGATTACTATTGAATGGCCGCGTGCTGAACCTGTCTTACGGTTCGTATGCGCCGGGCGCACCCGATGTTTTCGTCGACGACCCGCAGTTTAAGGAACTTTGGTCCACGCCGGAGAGATATTACCTGGTGGCGAGCAACAGTGCCCTTCCGCGACTGAAACGACTGGTCGGGCGGGAGAAGCTTAATATCGTGGCGCAGGGCGGCGGAAAGTTTGTGTTCACCAACTCTCCGCTTCCCAACTCGACTCTGCTGCCGGACGTTGAACACGCGCAGCTTTTCGTGCCGGCGGGACCCTTGCAGATGTCAGCCACGGGCGGGACTTCGCGATCATCCAAAGCGCCGGCAACCGACCGATATCAATTAACTTCGCAAGTTCTGGGCGTCATAAGTTCTGCAAGCGTGCCGCAAACCCGGTATATTTCAAGTAGGACGTTGTTGGCATTAAGCAAAGCCAATCCTGATGGATTTCAGATTGGCCGTGTTATGACTGCCACGCAGCAAGCTCAAAGCGATGGCAGTCGTGTTCCAGGAGCCTCGCTACACTGTATGAGCCCTGAGGAGGATGCATGAGAATTGCAGTGCTAGGGGGAGATGGTTACTGCGGGTGGGCAACCGCATTGTATTTGTCCAAGCAGGGACATCAGGTCGCCATTGTGGACAGTTTCGTCCGCCGGCAATGGGACCGTGATCTCGGCGTCGAGACCCTGACGCCGATTCGCTCTCTGCGCGATCGTTTGCAGGTCTGGAAGGACCTTACCGGCAATGTCATCGACGTTTTCGTGGGCGATATGACCGACTTCGCTTTCCTTTCGGCCCACATTCGTGACTTCGAGCCCGATACCGTGATCCATTTCGCCGAGCAGCGGTCGGCGCCTTATTCCATGATCGACCGCGACCACGCCACCTTCACCCAGGTCAACAACCTGGTCGGGACGCTGAACCTGCTTTTCGCGTTGCGTGAGTTCAAGTCCGACTGCCACCTGGTGAAGCTGGGAACAATGGGCGAATATGGGACGCCCAACATCGACATCGAAGAAGGCTACATCCGCATCAATCACAACGGCCGGACCGACTCGCTCCCGTTTCCCAAGCAGCCCGGCTCGTTCTATCACCTCTCGAAGGTCCACGACAGCCACAACATCATGTTCTGCTGCAAGGCATGGGGACTTCGAGCCACGGACCTGAATCAAGGTGTCGTCTATGGCACCACGACCGACGAGACAGCACTGGATGAAGCCCTGATCAACCGCTTCGACTATGACGAGATCTTCGGCACGGCCCTGAATCGTTTCTGCATTGAAGCGGCGGCCGGTCATCCCATCACCGTCTATGGCAAAGGCGGACAGACGCGCGGCTTCCTGGATATTCGGGATACCATTCGCTGCGTCGAGATCGCCTGCCTCAATCCCGCCGAGCCGGGAGAGTTCCGCGTATTCAATCAGTTCACCGAGCAGTTCTCCGTGCTGGAACTGGCGCAAATGGTGCAGGCGGCCGCCAACAAGCTTGGCCTCAAGGCCGAGATCGATCACCTCCCCGATCCGCGCGTCGAGGCCGAAGCGCATTACTACAATGCCAAGCACTCGAAGCTGATCGACCTTGGACTGCATCCGCATCTGCTGTCGGATTCGCTGCTGGACTCGCTGATCAGCATTGCGCTGAAGTACAGCGCTCGCATCGACAAGTCGGTCTTCATGCCGCACGTCAACTGGAGAAACACGACCAACACTCGCAATGGCAACGGCCGCGTGCGCACTCCGGCAGGGGCCTCGCTGATAACCTCGGGAGTATAGATTCAGCACCGCGGAGCCGCGACAGATCGGATAGTGCGGCGCATCAGCGTCGCCTCCGCGTGGTAAAGAAAAGAGAGCCTGGCTTCAAAGACTGTGTCGCAACTCGCCGAAGAATTTTGCGGCGGGATAAACCGCAGGAAGCCGATCGAACCAGCCGCGCAGCGGCGGCTGCGCAGTTAGCCCGGGGCGTAAGCCCCGGGTAGAGTGGAAAAAGATGCGAGCCGCGTAGCGGCGGCAGGGTTCTCGCACAGACTCTTCAGCGCTGGGGAACGCGTAAGAAAATCTGAGTCCCGTAGGGACGGCACATCCCCCGCTACGATGTTCTGGAGTACCGTGCCTGCGGCACTCCTATTCCTCTGTGGGATCTATGCCCAGCGCTAAAGCACTGGGCTAACCTATACCGCGCCTACGGCGCTTCAAACCTCACCCGGAGCTAATTCCACCACCACATGATTGCTCACCTCATCGAAATCGTCGGAGCCTGGATCATCAGCGTCATCTCGGCGGCGGGCTATCCCGGTGTCATGCTGCTGATGGCCATCGAGTCAGCCTGTATTCCCTTGCCGTCGGAAATCATTATGCCGTTCTCCGGCTACCTGGTGTATACCGGACGCTTCTCGCTGCTTGCCGTCGCCACATGGGGCGCGCTGGGCTGCAATCTCGGGTCAGTGCTGGCGTACGAGATCGGCTACTTCGGCGGACGGCCCCTGGTGGAGCGCTATGGCCGCTACATTTTCCTCAGCCATCGCGAGTTGGCCATTGCCGATCGCTTCTTCGACCGTCGCGGCTCCATCGCCGTGCTGATCGCCCGCTTGCTGCCGGTCATCCGCACCTTCATCGCGCTGCCTGCCGGCATCGCCCGCATGAATCGGATGAAGTTTCACATCTACACCTTTGTCGGATCGTGGCCCTGGTGCTTTGCACTGGCTTACATCGGCATGAAGCTAGGCAAGCAATGGGACACCGATCCGCGTCTAAAGATGTGGTTCCATCGCCTGGATGCCTTGATTCTGGCCGTGATCCTGCTGGCCGTGGGGTACTTCATCTGGTCGCACATACAGCATCGCGTGGGACCAGAGGGCGGACCAGAAGAAGCCGCCGACTAAAGAACTTTCTTAAGGGGCGCAGCTTTAACTACCATTACAAGTTTTTCTTGTTATCATTCAGCCGCGCAGCGGCGACATTTGTGTTAGCCGCGGGCGTGAGCCCGCGGTGAAGTGGGAAAAGCAATTGAGCCGCGCAGCGGCGGCACAGCTACGACACAGACACCCCGGGGACGATAGGGTTTTCACGCAGCCCCTTTAGGCCCTGAGGGACTGACTGCCTGACCCTCGAAACGCCGCCAGCCGCTCTCTGACGTTCATCACATGCTGCGGAAGCTCGAGCTCCGCCCCTTCCTCGAGAATCGGAATCAGCTTGTCAAACTCCGGCCCCGAGTGCGATCCGGTCAGTGCCACTCGCACTGGATGAAACAACTCCTTGCCCTTGACGCCCGTCTTCGCCTTCACCTCGTTCATGATGGCCTTGAATCGCTCTGGCGTCATCGGCTCGAGGGCGCGGGTGCCCCGGGTCTCGCGGTTTTCGAGACCTGGGCGAGAAGCCTCCACTAACCTTGCGAACTCTGCCAAAACCTCACGCGTCTTAGGCGCAGCCATTACCTCGGCATTGTCAGGCGAACTCATCGCGGCTGCCGCGTCATAGCGGAAGATCAACGTCGCCCGCTCAGGAAGCTGCTCAAGCCTATCCACCGACGGCCCCAGCAGCGCGACAACTTTGCCGAACCATGCGCGCGTCCGCTCATCGGGATGCTCCGGCAGCAAGCCGGCTCGAACGAAATACGGCTCGGCCAGCTTCTCGATGCGCTCCGGCTCGCTTTGCTTGATGTAATGCCGGTTCAGCCAATAGAGCTTCTCCATGTCGAAGACGGCGGGAGACGGGGTCACCCGGTCCAACGAGAATTCCTTCTTCAGTTCCTCCGGCGTGAAGATCTCGCGCGCGCCACCGCTCGGCGCCCAGCCCAGCAGCGCCAGGTAGTTCATCAGCGCCTCAGGTAAGACGCCCATCTCGCGAAAGTTTGCAATAGAAGTAGCTCCGTGGCGCTTCGACAGCCGCTCGCGATCGCTGCCTAAGATCGTCGACAGGTGCGCGAACTGCGGCACCGGCCAGCCCAGCGCTTCGTACAGCGCCACCTGCTTGGGCGTGTTGGAGAGGTGATCGTCGCCGCGAATCACGTGCGTGATCTTCATCAGCGCGTCATCGACCACGACCACGTAGTTGTAAACCGGAATCCCGCTGGAGCGCACGATGATGGGATCGCTGACCACCTCGCTCGAAAATTCCACCGCGCCGTGCACGATGTCGTGGAAGCGAATGGGGTGCTCGGGAATGCGCAGCCGTATCGCCGCTGCCTCGCCATTGGCGCGACGGCGCTCTGCCTCGGCGGGATCGAGCGCGCGGCACTTGCCGGAGTACACCGGCGGCAACTGCTTCGCCAGCTTCTCCGCACGATCGCGCTCCAACTCCTCCTGCGAGCAAAAGCACAGATACGCCTTGCCCTCGCTCAGCAACCGCTCCGCGTGTTCGCGATAGATCGGCAGGCGATCGCTCTGGCGATATGGCCCGAACGGGCCGCCGACGTCGGGCCCCTCGTCCCAATCAAGACCCATCCACTTCAGGTCGTCCAACAGTTGGCTCTCGAAGCGCGCCTCGCTGCGCTCCACGTCGGTGTCTTCAATGCGCAGCACCATCACGCCGTTCACCTGCCGGGCAAACAGCCAGTTGAAGAGCGCGGTACGCGCATTGCCGACATGCAACTGGCCGGTGGGTGAAGGAGCGAAGCGGACGCGGACTGGGGAAGAAGTGGTCACTTTCTGATGTTAGCAAGAAGCGTCAAAACTCCGCTGCTTTCTCACATACCGCAGGCTCGGTTCCGTCATCTAAAAAGGGCAGCCTGATGCTGCGAGCCGTGGAACTTCCACTCAGCTCCGCTGCAAAATGCTTCTATTCCCGTGAGGCCTTGATGAAGAAAGTCCGTCATTCGCTCATACCATGTGCTCTTCTTTTGGTTATTACCTGCTCTGCCTGCGCTGAGAATTCAGCTTCCGCGCCGCCGCCGACCGTGCCGTTCACGGATTACCGTTACGAGAAGCCCGGAACGGTTCACAAGATTACTCCACAAGATCTACCCGCGCCTTACGCGACAAAGTCGGCCATCAACGGCCCCGACGTAGTCGATCGTCCAAAGAATGCGTGGCCGCAAGCGCCCGCCGGATTCAAGGTAGAGCTGTACACGACCGACGTTCAGAATCCACGCAACATCGTTACCGCTCCTAACGGCGACGTCTTTGTAGCCGAAACTCATGGCGGCGATATCAAGATTTTCCGTGGCATCACTCCCGATGGCAAACCGCAACAGCAGAAGGTCTTCGCCTCTGGGCTGACCGAGCCTTACGGAATTGCGTTCTATCCGCCGGGACCGAACCCGCAGTACATCTACATCGGCGACACCGACGCTGTGCTGCGCTTCCCGTATCACAATGGAGACTTGAAGGCCACCGGGAAGCCGGAGCATCTCCTCAATCTGCCGAGCGGGGGCAGCCACACGACCCGCGATCTCGTCTTCTCGCCGGACGGCAAGCATCTGTTCGTGGGTGTTGGATCGGCCTCTAATGCAGACGACCCCGATACCCATCCCGAGGAGAAGTTTCGCGCCGACATTCTGGTGATGAATCCGGATGGTTCCGGCGTCCACATTTACGCCTATGGAATTCGCAATGCCGGTGGCGGGCTCGCTATCAATCCCAAGACTGGCGAACTCTGGTGTTCGACCAACGAACGCGATCAACTGGGCGACAATCTGGTTCCCGACTACATCACCCACGTGCAAGAGGGAGGCTTCTACGGCTGGCCCTACTACTACATCGGTGGCAATCCCGACCCGCGGCTCAAGGGCAAACATCCCGAGTTGAAGAGCAAGGTGATTGTCCCGGATGTGTTGCTGCAGCCGCACAACGCGTCGCTGGAGCTAACATTTTACGAGGGCAATCAGTTTCCCGCGGAATATGCGGGCGATATCTTCGCCTCGCAGCACGGCTCATGGAATAGAAGCCCGCGCGCCGGCTACGAAGTCATTCGCGTGCCGCTGCACCAGACAGGACACGCCAGCGGCGAGTATGAAGACTTCCTCACCGGATTCGTGCTTCCCAATGGCAATGTCTGGGGACGTCCTGTGGGCGTCACCGTCGCGCCTGACGGGTCGTTGCTGGTCACGGATGACGCATCGAACTCCATCTGGCGCGTGAGCTACACGGGCAAGTGAAATCGGAATAAGGAAGCTTGGCCGCGAAAAGCGGTGTTGTACTTACGCACAAAATGCTTCGGATTATTTCCCGGCGGGCTGTGCTTCGGGCGTGAACTGTGCCACGCTATTCGCCGCATCCATCCCTGAGCGAATGCAGTCGGGTACTCCAATGCCGTGATAGGCGTTGCCGGCGATCGCGAGTCCTGGAATCTCCGCTACGCGCTTCTCGATATTCGCGACCCGCGCGATGTGTCCGGGCTCATACTGCGCCATCGCTTCGCGCCAGCGGTACACGCGAGAGAAGATGGGACGCGCGTCCAGCTTGACGATGTCGCGAAGCTCGCGGTGAACGGTTTCCAGCATCTCTTCGTCACTGAGTCCCAGTACCGCCTCGTCGCGCGCGCCTCCCAAAAAACAACGCAGAATGCCTTTGTCCGGCGGCGCACGGTGGGGGAACTTGTTGTGAACGAACGTGCACGCCAACATACGCGTGCCTTCGCTTCGCGGCACCAGAAATCCGAAACCCCGCGGCAGTTTCGCGAGCTGCTGTTTGTAATAGCCGAGCGTGACCGTTACCGACGAACTATAGGTGATTTCGAGGAGATTGCGTGCCAGAGCGCTATCCACTCCATCGAGCAGCGCGCCAGCAGCATTGGCGGGAGTGGCAAGGATTACGGCATCGTACCGCTCGTCGCCATTCATCTCGATAGCAACACGCCAAGCGCCATTCTCGGGATAGATGCGCCGAACGTGACGGCGCAATCGAATGGCCTCCGGATCAATCCTGGCGATGATCGCGTCCACCAACTGCTGCATTCCATCTTTCAACGAAGTGAACAGCGGACGCGGCGGGTGCTTCCTGGCAGCTTGCGCCATTTTCTTGTGCGCGACCAGCATGGCGCGGCTGAGGCTGCCGTACTTCTCTTCCATCTCGACAAAGCGCGGCAATACCGCGCGGGCGCTCAGCTTGCCCGCATCGCCGCCGTATACACCTGATAGCAGCGGATCGGCCAGCCGATCGACGACCTCCGGGCCGAAGTGCCGCTCCACCAGTTGCGCGACCGTCTCATCGTCCTCCATGGGCCGCGGCGGGTGCAACAACTCGCGCGCCATGCGGACTTTAGTGCTCCACGAAAACAGCGGCGACAGCGCAGTAGGAACCAGCCGTGTGGGCACCATGAACATCAGCCCGTCCGGCATCGCGATCAAACGGTCATGTACCAAAATGTAGGTCTTGCGTTGAGCATCATTGGAACCGATGAGTTGATCGGCGATACCGAGCTCGTTGCAGAGCGTTGCCGCCCAGGGTTTTTCGGTAAGGAAGGAATCGGGGCCGGCTTCCACCAGGCAGCCCTCAATGCGATCGGACGACAGGCAGCCACCGAGCCGCTGTCCGCTCTCGAAGAGCGTGTATTCCAGTTCAGCGCCCGCGGTTCGCGCCTTCTCCAGATAGAAGGCGGAGCTCAGTCCGGTAATGCCTCCGCCGATGATTGCGATCCGCTTCATGCAGCTAGGTTCAAGAGATTCTCTCAGTTTCGATCCCGCTGCTGCAAGGGCGCTCCAGCGCCGCAAGTCGGGCCCGGGCCAGATCGGCGACCGCCTGCACAAACTGCGGCGAGTCATTCAGCGACTCCGCCCGGTAGAGCTTCATCCCTCGCGCCTCGGCAAATTGGCGGAAGAGGATGTCGACATCGAAAAGAATCTCGACGTGATCGCAGACAAAGCCGATCGGCTGCACGAAAACGCCGCTCTGACCCGCGTCCCTCAAACCAGTGATCGTGTCCTCCACTGTGGGACCTAGCCACTCGCCGCCCGACATTCCTTGGCTTTGAAATGCGAAGCTCCACGGGGCGATCTCCGGAACTTGCGCGGCAACCAGTGCTGCGGTCTCGCGCGTTTGGGCTTCGTAAGGGTCGCCCTCCGCGATCGTGCGCTGCGGCACGCTGTGCGCAGTAAACAACACCGGCAACAGCGAGCCATGCTGCTCACAGGCGCTCTTCCAGCCCGTCCGTAGCCTGTCTGCGAAGGCTTCGATCAGCAGCGGATGATCGTGCCATTCTTCCACGAAGTCAATGGCGAACGGCGCGCCCGCTCCAAACAACACCTGCTTGTAAAGGCCCACACTGGTGCGCGAGTTATGCGGGGCAAGGCAGATGGCGACTGCCTGCTCCACACCGTCCCCTTTCATCTGCTTTAACGTATCGGCGATAAACGGGTGCCAGTTGCGCATTCCGACGTACGCCGCGATGCCAAGCTCGCGCGCGACCCCATTCGCTTGCCCGACGGTCATGCAGGTCAGCGGTGAGACACCAATCAGTGAGTAGCGATGTTGTACCTCGCGTACCACAGCGTCAGACATAGGTCGTCCCCGGGAAATATTCTGCAGAAACTCGGGAATGTCTTCCACGCACTCCGGACTGCCATGCGCGATCAGCAGCACCGCCTGCTTGCTCATGACTTCCTCAGCGAAGCAGCGGTTGCTGAGAACTCGTGCACAAATTGCGCGAGATTCTTCACGTTGTCCACAGGGGTATGCGGCAGGATACCGTGTCCCAGGTTAAAGATGTGGCCAGGGCGGGCGTCGGCCAGACGCAGAATGTGCTCGGCCCGCTGCTGCAGCTCACGCCAGGAGGCGAACAGCAGCACCGGATCGAGATTACCTTGCACCGCATGGTTATGTCCCACAATGTGCCAGCCTTCGTCGAGCGGAATGCGCCAGTCGAGCCCGATCACCTCCGCACCCGTTTCCGCCATGGACGGCAACAGCGTCGCACTGTCGGTGCCGAAGTAGATGATCGGGACATTCGTCTCTTTTTGCAGCCGCTGAATAAGCTGGGTGGTCGGGACCAGAGCATATCGGCGATAATCCTCCACGCTGAGACAGCCGACCCAGCTATCGAAGATTTGCAGCGCGTCGGCGCCGGAGCGCACCTGCTCCGCCGCGTACTCGGCCAGTACATCCACCAGCTTGCTAACCAGTTCGTCCCATACCTCGGGCGAGTTGTACATCAACTTCTTAACTTCCAGATAATGCCGCGACCCGCCGCCTTCAACCATGTAGCTGGCCAGCGTGAACGGCGCGCCGCAGAATCCGATGACCGGCAGCTTCGCTCCGAAGTGCTTCGTCACCAGCGCTACCGCATCGGCGACATAGCCCAGTTCGGCGGCGCGGTCCGTCCGCAGCACGTTAACATCTTCGGCGGTGCGTACTGGCCGTTCGATCACCGGACCTTCACCCGGCGCAAAGTGAAACGGCAGTCCCATGACCTCCAGCGGCAGTAGCAAGTCCGCGAAGATAATAGCCGCGTCAACCTTCAGGAACTCCGCGGCCGTGATGGTGACCTCGGCCGCCACTTCGGGCTTCTTGCAGATTTCGACCAGCGAGTAATGCTTGCGGACGTCGCGGTACTGCTGCATGTAGCGGCCGGCCTGGCGCATGAACCAGACCGGAGTGGTCTCAACTGGAAGGCGCCGGCAGGCACGTATGAAGAGAGAATCGGGAGCGGACATAAACAATTATCGTAGCACCGGACATCACTCGTCCGTGTGATTCGGGTCACAAAGAGGTTCCGGAGCGTCTGTGCGACTAGAACAAATCTGCGTGGCTGCCGGTTCGGACGAGGTAGATATCGTCGCCCAAAATCTTGTAGATCAGCAGCCAGTCAGCTTCGATGTGGCAATCCCGGTAGTCCAGCCAGTTGCCCCTGAGTGGATGATCCTTGTAGCGTGGCGGCAGAGACGCGCCTTCGCTGAGAAGCAGAATCAACTCACGGAGCTTAGCCATATTCTTGCCCCGTTTGCGCGCAAGCTTTACGTCCCGCTGAAACTGCGCACCACTTATGAGGTTTCGCAAGGCTTAAATGTCCAAGTCTTTCAAGAGCACGGCGGCGGATCTGTAGCGCTTTCCCTCGCCGCGATTGGCAGCCTGCATTGCCTTCACCGTCCTGGCGTTGGGCACTTTCACCTCGAAAGGCAGGGCCTTTTCCGCTGCTACCCGGACCAGGAGCATGCGTACTGCATCGGAGACCGAGATACCCATTGACGCCAGCGTCTTGGCGGCTTGCTTCTTTACCTTGTCGTCCACTCGAATGTGGACCATCGTGCTCGCCATACTTAGCTCCTGAGATACATTGTATCTCATCTATCCGATGTTTCCGGGAAAAACAAGGTCGGGCGTTTTACCAGAACGCCCGGGTGTGAGCCCCATCACCGACCGCTGTTCCGTCATTTCCCTATGCTGAATCCAGGCAGATGCCCGACGACAGCACCAGCCCGGTCAATCCTTGGATCGTGACCATCGCGGTCATGCTGGCCACGTTCATGGAGGTCCTCGACACCACCGTAGTCAACGTGTCCATCCCACACATGGCGGGCAATATGGGCGCGACGGTCGAGGAAGGCACTTGGGTCGTGACCTCGTACCTGGTGTCGAACGCCATCGTCTTGCCCATGGCCGGATGGCTGGCCTCGCGCTTTGGGCGCCGGCGCATGCTGATGACCTGCGTTACCAGCTTCACCTTCGCTTCCCTGCTATGTGGAATGGCAACCAGTCTGGACTGGCTGATTTTCTTTCGCGTGTTGCAAGGCCTGAGCGGCGGCGGCCTGCAACCGCTCTCGCAATCGGTGCTGCTGGAGACCTTCCCTCCCAGGAAGCATGGCACTGCGATGGCAGCCTTCGGCCTGGGCATCATCTTCGCGCCCATTCTTGGCCCGACCCTCGGCGGCTGGATTACCGACAACTACACCTGGCGCTGGATCTTCTACATCAATCTGCCCGTCGGCATTCTGTCCCTGCTAATGATCAGCACTTTCGTTGTTGACCCGTCTTATCTGCGCAAGCGCAGCCGTGGCGGAGTCGACCTTTACGGTATAGGATTTCTGGCGCTGGGCTTTGGCATGTTGCAGATGGTGCTGGACACTGGCCAGCGTAAAGACTGGTTCGGCAGCAATCAGATTCGTCTGTGGACCACGCTGTGCCTCATCGGATTGGTCGGCATGGTGATTCGCGAACTCACCGCCGAACATCCCATCGTCGACCTGCGGGTCTTGAAGGACCGCACCTTCAGTGCGGGGACTCTTCTCATGACCATGCTGGGCTTCGTGCTCTATGCCTCGCTCATGCTGCTGCCCATTTTCTTGCAGACCCTGCTTAACTACCCCGCGATGCAATCGGGGCTGGCGCTGTCGCCGCGCGGCATCGGCGCGCTGCTGATGACGCCTATCAGCGGACAGCTGACCAATCGCATGGATCCCCGCAAGCTTCTCTTCGTCGGAATTATGACCGGCGGCTACACCATGTTCCGGCTCTCGCACCTGAACCTGAATGCCGGCTACTGGGACATCTTCTGGCCGCAGATCATTCAAGGCGCTGCCATGGCGTTTCTGTTCGTGCCTTTGATGACCACCAGCATGTCGGGCATCTCGAAGGAGAAGATGGGCAACGCCACCAGCATCTACAACCTGATGCGCAATATCGGCGGCAGTTTTGGTATCGCCACCATGACCACCTTCCTGGCACGGCGCAACCAGGTGCACCAAAGCCAGCTCATCAGCCACATCACTCCAATGAGCCTCCGTACCCAGACCATGCTCCACGGCTTGCAGAGCTGGTTCCATCTGCATCAGCCGCTAAGCGCCTACGACGCCGCGCACAAATCCTGGGGAGCGATCTACCTGATGGTGCAGCAGCAGGCAGCCATGCTGTCGTTCGTCGAGGCGTTCTGGATCATGGGGGTTATCTTTTGGGCGATGGCTCCGCTGCTGCTGCTGCTGCGAAACGCGCGTGACCTGCATCCGCACACTGAGCACCCGGGGCCTCCGAAAAGAACGCGAGTTACGGAGCGCGTTGTGGAGCGTGAACGTGAGCCGGAACTGGTGGGCGCCGCGCTGGATTAGTTCACCGCCGGAAAATGTTCTTCTCTGTGCTCCCTGTGTCTCGGTGGTGAATCCCCCGGCCGCTACAATCGCTACATGGACGCAGTGTCATCCACACAGCACTTGCCGTATCGCGGACGGCTGGCGCCGTCGCCCACGGGACTGCTGCACATCGGCCACGCCTGCACGTTCTGGACGGCCTATCAGCGCGCAATTGCACACGGTGGCACGCTGGTGTTTCGCAACGAAGATCTCGATCCTCAGCGCTCGAAGGCGGAGTTCGCGCAAGCCATGATCGAAGACCTGCGCTGGCTCGGCATCCGCTGGCAGGAAGGACCTGACATCGGCGGTCCATTTGCGCCTTACGAGCAGAACCGGCGCCGCACACTCTATCTCGAAATCTGGCGCAGGCTGCGTGACGGCGGATTCATCTTCCCTTGCACCTGTTCCCGCAAAGACCTGGCGACCTCCGCCGCTGCGCCCAATGAAGGCGACGATGAACCGCTCTATTCCGGACGTTGCCGCGCAAACATCAGCGAAGCAAAACACCATGATTCGCCTGAGGGCGTGAACTGGCGATTCCTTATTCCCGACGGCGAGATCATCGCCTTTGACGATCTGTGCCAAGGGAGTCAGCGATTCATTGCCGGCCAGGACTTCGGCGACTTCGTGGTCTGGCGGCGCGACGACGTGCCCGCCTATCAGCTTGCGGTGGTTGCCGACGACGACGCGATGCAGATCACGGAGGTCGTTCGCGGCGCCGACCTGCTAAAGTCGACGGCGCGGCAACTGCTTCTGATTCGCGCCCTCGGAGTGGCGATTCCGGCCTATTATCATTGCGATCTCATACGCGATGCAGCCGGAGCGCGACTGGCGAAGCGTCATGATGCACTCAGCCTGCGCGTCCTGCGCGAGCAAGGCCTTACCCCGCAAGATGTACTTAAAGTGTGCGCTTCCTGGCAATCCAATTGGCAATAGCTTGAAAGAAGAGTATCGTCTGCCATTGATGAGGAGGATGTCTCCGTGCGCTTGAACTGGGCTGCAATTTTGCTGGCGGGAATTGCGGATTGGCTGTTCGGAGCGGTCTGGTTCAAGGCGCTATCCAAGGAGTGGGTAGCCGGTTTGAATATGTCGCCCGAAGACAAACGAGTGTACCTGTCCACACCGAACTTCTGGCCTTATATCATCGCCTTGCTGTGCAGCATCCTGATCGCCTATGCCATCGCCCAAGTAGTTGCTGGGTCCGCTACGCATAGTTTGTTCCGCGGAATCGGTGTCGGCGTATTGGTAGGCTTGGCGGCGGCGCTGGCGATGATTACGAACATGGTGTTTGAAGCACGTATTGCTTCGTTCATCCTGATCTCCGCAGCCTATCCATTGCTAGGTTGCATACTGATGGGAATTATTATCGGTGTATGGAAGCCGAAACGGACTTCTGACTTGGGCGGCAAAGCTTCGCTATGACAATGAAGATTGAAGGCAACATCGTGCCAGGTTATCTCAAGGCCCTCAGCGGACTGGAGCAACTTCCCGGTCCTGATGGCGAGCGCTCGATCGAATTGTTCCGGCACGGCACGCTTACGGTGAAGTTGTACGCGCCTCGCGGCAACGATCCCCAGACGCCGCACACCCGTGACGAAATTTATGTCATCGCCAGTGGAACCGGCCGCTTCCTTCGCGGCACGGAGGAGATATCGTTTGGCGTAGGCGACGTGCTCTTCGTTGCCGCCGGCGAGGAACACCGTTTTGTAGAGTTCACCGGAGATTTCGCTACCTGGGTCTTCTTCTACGGACCTGAGGGCGGCGAGGCTGAGGTCGTCAGTATCAGATAGCGCGAAGCTGTGTCCTAATCGCACCTTCATTTTCCGGTGCCGATCCACATTCTTGCGGTAGCGTACGGTCATCGCGAGGTGAATAATCAGCAGGTCTGATGGAACCGAACAGGGGACGCTGCATGTCAAAGGACGACAAGAAGGACAACAAGAAAGCCGCCAAGAACGACAGCGCTCAGGGGCCGACAGGTGACTCCTGGCTGGCCGAACAGGCTCCGCTCGCAGGAAAGTACAGCGACGGCCATCCGCTAGACAGCGTGCAGTACCTGGAAGCCAAGCTCATTCTCAAGCCCGATCGCTTCGTTTCCGTTGAGAGCTTCCGTGACTTTGGCAAACTGGTGCAGCACACGGCGAAGAGCCTCGCAGTGGGATTCATTACCGATCCCAAGGTCGGCCGACGGCCTGACATCCGGGAAATTGTGTTCATGGACACCCCGGACTTCCGCCTCTACAACAACGCTTTCATCCTGCGGCGGCGAGTCACGTATATCGATGGCTTTCCCATCGGCGATCCGGAAATCGTCTTCAAGTTCCGTCACTCGGATGAGAAAAAAGCCGCGGAACTGGATGTGCGGCCCACTATTGCCGGCAAATATCAAATCAAGTTCAAAGCCGAGGCGCTTCCGCTCAAAGACCAATATGGCGGGTTTCGCCTGCTGTATTCCCATAACTGTCAGTTTGGTCTGAGCCAGATGCACGAAGGCGATCGCCTTGGGATGTGGGGGCTCGCCCACGTTTTCCCCGCGTTGTCCGTTCTCAAGAAGTCAGAGGACGAAGAAGTGAAGCTGGTGAACGAGGCCATCGTCGAAGAAGTGCTGCTGGAATTGGGAGACCTCGACTTCGGCAAAGGGGTCGAGGGACATTGCAACGTGGCATTGTGGCGGACCCGTGGGGAGCACACCCCACTGGTTGGCGAGTTCGCATACCAGCTTAAGTTCAACCGGATGGAAGAGGTCCACGACAAGGCCAAGAAGTTGTCAGAGCAGTTCTTCATCACCCTGCAACGAGATGTGCAGGAATGGATTTCCCTGGGCACGACGAAGACGGGAATGGTGTATCGTCTGCGCGGCAATCCCCCTCAGAGCCACGAATGATGAACGGCCGCCTTCGACAACACCTCTACCGGCCATCATGGGTGTAAGCTGTTGGATTTGGAGGTGTGAGGGATGACCCTTGCCTTAGGCGGCAAAGCGTTGACTGGCTTCATCGCACGCAGCCGCAAATCTACCGAACTACTCCTTACGACTCTCGTCCTTTTTCTTGCGGTTCTGGCCCTCGCTCCATCGCTTCTTGGCCAGCAATACCCTCCCTCACTCTATTCCGGAATGCAGTGGCGGCAGATCGGTCCTTTCCGTGCAGGACGCGTGACGGGAGTGACCGGCGTCCCCGGCCAGCCCGCTATCTACTACGTCGGGACGGCCGGCGGAGGCGCCTGGAAGACCACCGACGGCGGCATGGTGTGGAAGCCGATCTTCGATAAGCAGCACGTGGCTTCCATCGGAGCGATCGCGGTCGCGCCGTCCAATCCGAATATCGTCTATATCGGCACCGGCGATGTCAGCAATGTGGGCGGAGCAGTTAATCAGGGCGATGGTATGTGGAAATCCACCGACGCCGGCGGGACCTGGCAACACATCGGTCTGGACGATTCGCGGCACATTGGCGCGATCTGGGTTGATACCCACGACGCGAATATTGTTTTCGTGGCTGCGCTGGGGCATACATTTGCTCCGAACTCCGAGCGCGGCATCTTCAAGACCACCGACGGTGGCAAGAGCTGGCAGAAAGTTCTTTACAAGGACGACACCACCGGCGCCATCGACGTGGCATTCGCTCCGGACAATCCTAAGATTGGCTTCGCCGCTCTGTGGTACCACTACGTAAAGCCTGATACGCCATTCGTAGGATTGATGGGCATGGGCGGCGCGGGAATCTACAAGACTACAGACGGCGGGGACACTTGGACGCCGGTCACGATTCCGCAACTGGCGAAGGCACACCTGGGCCGCCTCGGGGTGGTTGTCGCGGGCGGCGGGCAGCGGGTATTCGCCATTGTTTCCGCGCCCAAGGAAGACGGGTTGTATCGCTCGGATGATGGCGGCTCGACCTGGAAGCGGATCACCGAAGACCAACGCATTCAGGGCAACGGCTACTTCAGTAAGGTCTTTCTCGACCCCCACAACCCTGACGTTGTCTTCATCGCGCAGACTTCCCTTTACCGCTCGACCGACGGCGGCGTCACCTTCGAATCCTACAAAGGCGCGCCCGGCGGCGACGATAACCATGCGCTCTGGATCGACCCCACCAACTCCGACTACATGATCATGGGCAGCGATCAGGGAGCGACCGTCAGCATGGACGGCGGCAAGACGTGGAGCTCGTGGTACAACCAGCCGACCGGGCAGATCTATCACGTTTCTACCGACAATCGTTTTCCGTATTGGGTCTACGGCACGCAGCAAGACAGCGGATCGGTTGCGACGCTAAGCCGCGGCGATTATGGCGCCATAACGTTTCTCGATTGGGACCCGATCGGCGGCTACGAGTTTGGTTACATTTTGCCGAGCCCCACGGACCACAATATTGTTTACGCAGGCGGAGAAGCTCGCGGGCTGTGGCGCATCGATCGCACGAACCGGCAGGTGAAGGTGATCTCGCCTAACGTGAGCCGGGACGGTGATTACCGCACCGCGACCAATGTGCCGCTCGCGTTCTCGCCGCAAAATCCGCACGTTCTCTACGAAGGTTTGCAGTTCCTTCTAGAGACCAGCGACGAAGGCGCCACTTGGAAAACGATCAGCCCAGACTTGACGGTGCGCCCGGGCGAGCCCGCGCCTCCATCAGCGCAAGAGCAGAACAAGCCGGAAGCAAACAAGACCGAAGAAGCCAAAACGAAAGAGGCGGAAGACAAAAAGCCTAAGCCGCAAGAGGAACAGGAGATGATGCGGCCTCCCGACCGCCGCGCACTCACTACGATTGCGCCGTCGGCTGTGAAACCAGGCGTGATCTGGATTGGCACTAACAACGGTCTTGTCCAGCTAACCACCGACAACGGCGCGAACTGGCAGAATGTTTCGCCTCCCGGACTGCAGAAGTTTTCCGAGGTGACGATGGTTGAAGCCTCGCACTTCGATCCTGCGACGGTCTACGTCTCGGTGGACAATCATCAGGGCAACGACTTTCGCCCGCACATTTTCTGCACGCGCGATTTCGGCAAGACTTGGCAAGAGATCGTCACCGGAATTCCCGACTTCAGCTTTGTGAAGGTTGTTCGCGAAGATCCCGCGCACAAGGGACTGTTGTATGCCGGAACCGAGACCGGTCCGTTTGTCTCCTTCGATGACGGCGATCAGTGGGGCACGCTGCGGCAGAACATGCCCACGGTTTCGGTGCGCGACATGGTTGTACATGGAGACGACCTTGTCGCCGCGACCTACGGACGCGCCTTCTGGATTCTTGACGACCTGACACCCTTGCGGCAGATCAATGACCAGGTGGCGAAGTCGAAGGTGCACCTGTTTCAGCCTGCAACGGCAATCCGGCTGCGCAACGACATGAATCAAGACACGCCGCTGCCGCCGGAGATGCCGGCCGGCGACAATCCGCCAACGGGAGCGATCCTCGACTACTACTTCAAGTCGGTGCCCTCCGGCGAGGTGACAGTTGCCATCTACGATCAAAAGGGACAACTGGTTCGCCAACTTTCGAGCACACCCACGGGTGTTCGCCCCGAAGAGCCGCCTCCAGTTCCCAACTACTGGCTGTATCATCCCACGCCGCTTCCGAAGAACGCTGGCATGAACCGCTACGTGTGGGACCTGCGCTACGCCTCGCCGGATGCGATCCAGCACACCTATCCGATCTCCGCGCTGTATGAGCGCACCCATGCTGAGCCGCAAGGGCCGTTCGTCGTGCCGGGCAAATATGAAGTGCGCCTGACGGTTGATGGCAAGACTTACAAAGAGCCGTTGACAGTGGAGATGGACCCGCGCGTCAAGGTGACCCAGGCTGAGTTGCAGCAGCAACTCGACTTCGCGCAGAAGACCGATAGCCTGGTGTCATTGAGCTACAGCTTCCATGAACAAGCCGCGAAGTTCCAGAGCGAAGTTGCCAATCGACAAGCGGCGTTGGAGAAGAGCGGTCAGGCCAACGCAGCGTTGCAAGCCACGAGAGATTTCGGCGCGAAGGTGCTCAAGATTCAAGGTGAGGTGCAGCGTGGATTTGGTGGATTCGGCAAGCCGAAGCCGACATTCACGTTGATGAACTCGGAGTTAGCGTATCTGTCAGAAGCCGTGAACCAGGCCGACGTAGCGCCAACCGATGCTATGCACACCGCCTACCATGACTATTGCCAGGACCTAACCAAGCTGGCGCAGCAATGGTCTGATTTGATGAAGCAAGATTTGCCGACGCTGAATGCACAACTCACCGGGCAGCATTTGCAGCCGCTGCCGGAGACGATGCTGACGGGAAGCGTGCCGGCATGTGGGCAGTGAGGACGGCGCGAACGCAGCCGATTGCTTCTGTAATGCGGATTTTGCGACAGTAACCTCGATAGCTTGGTGAACTTCAGCGACCTTCCGTTTTCGGGGGTTCGCGACAAAATCCCTACCTGAGCCGCTACTGCCTGGACAGGACGCCCCTTACGTTCCAAGCTGGGCCATGCGCCCAACGACTAGTCCCAACTTGGGAATAGAGCGCCTGCCCCTGAGGTTTTCCTTGCCGAATTCCAATCGGTTGGGGTCATAATCGCGCTAACAATTCTCTCACCTCCCCGAAGAGCCATACCCCACCAAGGGACGCCCACCCGCAGGGACGAGGGCCACGCGCTCCCGTGTAGTTCAACCCGAGCTTTATTTCATGGAGGCAAACATGAGACGCATCAGCATTCTGCTGTTCGCTTTTTGCACGTGTCTTGCGTTGACTGCGTGGTCACAGGCGCGGCCACAAGGAAGTCACAACAAGGTCGTCACGTTTAGGGTTCCTGGCGCGGGCAATTCCGCCAACCAAGGCACCTACGTCAACCGCATCGTCGACAGTGGAGCCGTCACTGGTTGGTACATCGACTCGAACAATGCGTGGCACGGCTTCATCCGCACACCCGACGGCGTAATCACCAAGGTCAACGTCCCGAACGCCCAATATACCGTACCCCAAAGCATGAACTGGGAGGGCGTAGCAACGGGCTACTATGTTGATTCAAGCAACGTGTATCACGGGTTTCTGCGTGCTCCTGATGGCACTTTCACGAATATTGACGTGCCGATAGCGGGCAAAGGCCAAGGGCAGGGAACTATCGCCTGCAACATAAATGCCGGGGGGACAGTCTTAGGAGTCTTCATCGATGCGAGCAACAACTGGCACTATTTCCTGCACGGCCCGTACGGCGGGTTCACCATCTTTGATGCTCCGGATGAAGGCGCCGGGGTGACCGCACTCGGCTGGGGCTATCCTGATGCCTTGAACGACGCTGGTGCCGCCACCAGCATGTTCATTGATGGGAACGGTCTCTTCCACGGATGGCTGCGCACGCCGGGCGGCATAATCACGAGGATCGATGCACCTGGCGCCGGAACTGGTTCGGGGGAAGGCACCTTTAGCGTAGCGATCAATTGGGAAGGTGAGATCGTAGGCGGTTTTATCCCTCCGGGTGGGAGTTTTGGCAACGTGCAAGGCTTTGTGCGCGATACTCACGGCACTATCACCGACTTCGCGCCCCCACAAGGCCGGACCAGCGTTCAGAGCCTTGCCATGAATGGGTGGGGCGAAATCGTGGGTACCTGCTGGTACCAGAGCGGCGAAGATTACGCTTTCTCACGCGCCCCTGATGGCACGTACTTCGTGTTTAGCCTTCCCGGCGCGGGCACAGGCAACTACCAGGGCACGTATGGCGTTGACGTTAATTCGGAGGGATGGATTACGGGATATGTCACCGACTCGAACTTCGTGACATGGAGTTTTGTAATGACCCCGTAGACGCGCCCCACGAGCCCTCGTTGCGTTGAATATGCCGCCCGACGTCTGGGCGGCTTTTCTTTTCGTATTATGCCGAACGTGGCCTGGTCGTGACTTCTGCGATCAGGTCATTTCACAAGCGTGGCTCAGAACCGATCCCCTACACACTTCCCACCGGCTGCGCGACTTCAGCCTCGATCGGCTCCAGGTATGCAGTGAAGTGGCGCAAAAAAGGTGCTTGGTGGGTCAGCTTCATGCCGCGGACTTGCTGACGGCGCTTCCACACCGCCAGCACTACTTCGATCACATAATCCACGTGACTCTGGGTATAAACGCGGCGTGGAATTGCCAGCCGTACCAGATCCATTTTGGCGGCCGCTCCGAACATCAGCGTGCCGATTTCGACCGAGCGGATGCCGCCTTCCAGATACAGTTCCGCTGCCAACGCTACCCCGGGGAACTCATCCAGCGGAATATGCGGCAGAAAGGCACGAGCATCAAGATAGATCGCGTGCCCGCCCGGCGGGAGCACAATCGGCACTCCCTGCTCGCTGAGGTGGTTGCCGAGATAAGCGGTGGAGGCGATGCGATAACGCAGATAGTCCTCTTCCAGCGCCTCTTGCAGGCCGATAGCAACGGCCTCCAGATCGCGTCCGGCAAGGCCGCCGTAGGTCGGATAGCCTTCCGTCAGGATCAGCAGGTCCTTTTCCTGCGCGGCGAGAATGCCGTCGTTGGTGCAAAGGAAACCACCGATGTTGGCCATGCCGTCTTTCTTTGCCGACATGGTGCAGCCGTCGCCTAGCGCAAACATCTCCTGCGCGATCTGCTTGGGCGTCGTGGCTGCGTAGCCATCTTCCCGAAGCTTTATGAAGTAGGCATTTTCCGCGAAACGGCAGGCGTCAAAGTACAGCGGGATGCGATTCTTTCGGCACACCGCGCTGACGGCGCGCGCATTTTCCATCGAGACAGGCTGGCCACCGCCGGAGTTATTGGTGATCGTGAGCATCACCAGCGGAATGCGCTCGCGCCCCACGCGCTCGATCAGTTCCTCCAGCGCGGCGACATCCATGTTGCCCTTGAAGGGATGCCATTTTGCGGGCTCGCGCGCTTCGGCGATCGGCAGATCCACCGCCTCGGCGCCCACGAACTCGATGTTGGCGCGCGTGGTGTCGAAGTGCGTGTTGTTGGGGATGACATCGCCCTTCTTGCAGGCGACGCTGAACAGAATGCGCTCGGCCGCCCGTCCCTGGTGCGTGGGAATCACGTGCTGATAGCCAAAGATGTCCTGGATGGAGTCGCGGAAGCGATCAAAGCTGCGGCTGCCTGCGTAGCTCTCGTCACCTTGCATGATGGCCGCCCATTGCCGCGTGGACATGGCGCCGGTGCCCGAGTCGGTCAGCAGGTCGATGAGAACATCGTCGGCGGGAAGCAAGAACAGGTTATAGTGGGCGGCCCGCAGCAGCTCTTCGCGCTGTTCGCGCGTGGTCCAGCGGATTGGTTCCACACTCTTGATGCGAAACGGTTCGATAATCGTCTTACGTGGCATGGAGATTCCCCTTGCGTAAGCTCCATGCTGGCGCTTTTAGGCGGAACTTGCAGTGATGCTGGTCACAGGTTCTTGCCTCCGGCGTTAGCGAAATCAGCCGGACGGCAAATGGAAATCACACTTCTTGTGGGGGCTCGGTGGCGCAGCGGGCTGCCTGGTTAGCGAGTTCATTGGCTTGGCGGTTCTGCTCGCGCGGGATGTAGGCGATGGAGAACTCGACAGCGCGGGCCAGTTTGCGGCAGGTCCAGTTCAGGGAGTGCAGTCGCGAGCTGCGGCAGGAGTACTCGCCGGTCATCTGCTTGACCATGACTTCCGAGTCCGAGTACACGCGCAAAGTCCTGGCATTCTTCGCTACGGCGTGCTGCAGGGCCTCAAGCAAGGCAACGTATTCGGCGACGTTGTTGTCCTGGTGTCCAATCCACTTAGCGATGCAGGTGGTTTCGCCGTCAGGGCCCTCGATGACGACTCCAATGCCCGACGGTCCCGGATTTCCATGGGAGCCGCCGTCCACGTACGCTACCAAGTCAGACATTCAACTCCTGACTTAACCAAGATGCTTGAGAATGCGAGATTCGTCAAGAAACAGATTCGATTCTCCCCAATACTGGCGTATCAACGCAATATTTCTGTGAATAAGATGTGAATTGATATTGAATATCCTCTCTCGAGAGGTAAAACTCGCTTGCCTTCTGTTGTTTACCGAAAAAAATTCCCACATGAAAATAACTTGTGTTTGCACCAACCTTGGGCGTTGACAATTTTCAATCATAGGATAGGATCACTCTCGTCGACGGCAGAAAAGGGCGGGCAACAAATCGTAGCCAACCCGAAGTAAGCTGAGTGATTGGTTCTGCGGGGCGACCCGAGGGAACCGCCAGACCCGAAAAAACCGACTGCACTGCGAGGTGTCAGCCGGGGTTTGGGACCGCGAAAGCGGTGATCGCGTCAAGGGCTGTGACGGTGCATGCATCCACGCTGGTAACTCCCTCGCAGGAGTTGGCGGCTAGAGCATAACCAAAGTCACAGCCTTTCTATTTTTCTTCCCTTTTCAACCTACGGCAATCCTAAGCAACCAAGGCGACTCCTTCGCCGAAGCCTCTTAATTTCTGTGTTCTTCTGGTTACAGGGCTAACGAACCCCCTCTCACTTGCTTCTAATATAGTGATATGTCTTTGCGTTGCGGCCTGTTACGTATAGTCCTGCTGGTGTCTCTCTTTCCGCCGACTTTGCTTCGTGCCGACCCGGCTGCGTTCGATCTGCCCGGTCCTCGTGTCGAAGTGCGCGTCAGCCGGGCTGGCCAAGAACTTCCCATTGCCGAAGTCCCGAATTTACAGGAAGGCGATCGCGTTTGGGTCCGTCCCGCGTTTCCGGAGACGCAGAGCGCGCATTATCTGATCGTCGTCGCATTTCTGCGTGGCACCACCAATCCGCCTCCAGAGGATTGGTTCACCCGCATCGAAGCCTGGAACAAACAAGCGCGTGCCGAGGGTGTCGTGGTGACTGTGCCAAAGGGTGCGCAGCAAGTGCTGCTGTTTCTGGCTCCTGAATCAGGCGGCGACTTCAGCAGACTACGCTCCAATGTGCGCGGCAAGCCGGGAGCTTTCGTGCGCGCTTCGCAGGACCTCAATCGCGCCGCGCTCGATCGCTCGCGCCTGGACGCCTACTTGAACGCCGTGCAGAGCGCATCCAATACCGATCCCGACAAACTGAAGGAGGAATCGACGCTACTGGCGCGGAGTCTGAGTATCAAGCTGGACGACGACTGCTTCAAGAAGCCCATCGACGAGCAGGCCGCTTGCCTGACGCAGCACAGCGATCAACTGGTGCTCGACGATGCCCACAGCCAGTCGATGGTTGCGGAGTTGGCCAATGGCCCGTCGGCCGATCTGGCCGGCCAGATGAGTACCACTCCATGGGCCGGAGCCGGTTATTACAGCGCCTACGTTGGGGCCGTGGTAGACGTAGTGAAGCTGTTGACCAGCTTCCGCAATCCCGAGTATCAGTACATTCCCGCGCTGGCGCTGCCCAAAGCCGACCAGCTCAATCTGCAACTCAATGCCGCACCGTCGTTCGAGAAGCCGAAATCAGTGCTGGTGATTGGATTGCCAGCGGTAGAGAAAGCCAAGCTGCCGCCGCTGCGTCCGGTCGATTCCAAAGGCGTGTACTGCCTGCAAGATTCTTCGCTGGTGCTTCCCGTCGAAGGCGCGCCCCTGGTGTTTTCCACCAGCCTGGCGCACGATCTCGTTCTTCACCTCTGCAGCAAGTCGGGCGCGTCGATGAATATTCCCGTTATAGCCGATGCGGCGCGCGGCGGCTTCGTCGTCGACACCGTTCCCAGAAGGGGCGCTGGGTTGGATTCACATCCGCCAGGCGTGCCGGCGCAAAGTGATTTTGCGAAGCTGGGAACCGACATCAGCGGCACGGTAAGCGGGCAATGGGGATTCGAATCGTTCGAAGGCCCAACCTTCGCATTGCGAACCGCCCAGCCGGCGAAGTGGACTATTGCATCCGCCGATCAGAGCGCGCTTATCGTTGGCCGCGATGACACCCTGCATCTGCACTCCGACGCCGCGGTATGTGTCAGCGATGTCACCGTCGAAGACCAGCAGGGCAAGAAGTTTACGACGACGCACAAGCTGGTCAATCCCGGCGAGCTGCAGGTAGATATTTCTTTGAAGGATGCAAAGGCTGGTCCGCTGACCATGCAGGTGAAACAGTTTGGACTGACAAAACCTGAGGACGTTTCATTGCACACCTATTCCGAAGCGGGGCACCTCGCCGGCTTCACCATCGATGCCGGCGATCATCAGGGAGTGCTGACGGGAACGCGGTTGGACGAGGTCGCGAGTCTGGAGATCAGTGAAATCCACTTCGCGCCTGGAACTCTGACGCGCGCGGGCGATGAAGATCAGCTGCAGATGTCGGCTCCGGCTACCGCCGATGTGAGCGAACTGGCCTCCGGCAACAAACCCATGCGCAGGTCACGCTGAAGGATGGGCGCACACTCGACTTGCCGTCAACCGTTCAGCCACCTCGGCCGAAGGTGGCGTTGATCAGCAAGACCATTCAACCTCATACTCCGGACGCATCTTCGCCGATTCAGCTACAGAGCGACGACGAGCTGCCGCAGGATGCGCAGCTATCTTTCTCACTGAAGAGCCAGGTGCCGCAGGCGTTTCCGCGCGATGAAAGCATCGAAGTGGCCAGCAGCGACCAATCCATCCACACGGTGCTAAGCGTCGCCGATGGCACTTTGCTGATGCAGGACTCACAAACCGTGCTGGCCGTGCTCGATCCCCTCAAGAGCTTTGGGGCCTCGGCCTTCGGGCCGCTGAAGTTCCGCCCGATCAATGCCGACGGCAAGAAGGGTGACTGGCAGCCGCTGGTGACGTTGGTCAGGTTGCCGAAACTTCAGGAGCTGCGTTGCCCCGATACGCCGGATAAGGAATGCACGCTGAGTGGGACAGGCTTGTACCTGCTGGATTCGGTTTCGACGGACCCGCAGTTCCACCAGAGCACGCCGGTTCCCGACGGCTTCGCGGGCTTCGCGCTGAACGTGCCGCATCCTAGCGGGCAGGAGTTGTATGTCAAGCTACGCGACGACCGCTCCACTGTAAACAAGCTGGATCTGCCTGTCTTGCCGGCACAGTCGCAATAATCGCGCCGCTTCAACCTATCGGTTATAAACCGGCAGCGGTCCGCGCAGATTACGCCACACGTCGTCGCAGGCTTTCAGCACGTCGTCGGACAACGGCCCGTCGTCAAGTGTTGCCAGATTCTCATTGAGCTGCTCCATCCGCGACGCGCCCAAAATCACGCAATCGATGGTGGTGTGATGCAGCAACCAATTGAGCGCCAAGCTCACTAGCGAACGCCCCGCGGATTGCGCGATTTTCCTCAACTGGTCGACTGACTGAAAGTACTGCTCGTGCCAATAGCGGTCCTGGTAAAGCTTATTGTTGTCGAAGCGCGTGCCGGGGGTAATCTTTTTCTGTTTGTGTTTGCCGGTGAGCAGTCCGCCCGCCAGCGGGTTATACACCACGGTCGAGATGCCAAACTCTTTGCACATCGGCAGGTATTCCTGCTCGATGCCGCGGGCCACCAGGTTGCACATCGGCTGGGAAATGCAGGGCGCGGGCCAACCGCGCTCCCTCGCGATGTACAGCATCTGCACCACCTGCCATCCGGCATAGTTCGACGATGCCGCATAGCGTACCTTCCCCTGCTTCACCAACGATGCCATCGCCTCCATCGACTCCTCTACGGGAACATTGTGGTCAGGCGCGTGAAAATAATAGATGTCGAGATAATCGGTGCCTAGCCGCTTCAGGCTTTCCTCAATGTTGCGAAGGATGGCCTTGCGCGAAAGCCCCTGCTGATCGGCGTCTTCCCCCATTTTGAAGAACACCTTGCTGGCAATGACAAGCTGGTCGCGCTTGCCCTTGATGGCATGACCCAGCATGGTTTCTGCGACGCCAAGCTGGTACACATTCGCAGTGTCGAAGAAGTTGATCCCCGCCTCGATGCAGCGATTTACCAGCTGGTTGGCGCCGGCCTGATCGAGCGGCTTGCCGAAAGTCATGGTGCCAAAACAGAATCGTGAGACTTCCATCTCAGTGTTCTTCAGCTTGATGACAGGAATTTTCATAAGTCCTCGAGTTTTTTCTTACCAGTAAGACCGTCTTACTAGTAAGACGGATGATCTTTTTCTTACTAGTAAGATTAGTCGCGGCTTTCTTACCAGTAAGAAAATCTGGTGCCGAGCGGCAACAACGCCTTTACAGAGGCTTCGACATGGTGATGAAGTGGATCGGCTGGGTTGCATTCTTGATCACTTCGGCCGACTGCGTGCCCGTTTCGACGAAGCCAAACTTGCGATAGATCGCCGGCAGCTCAGTTCGTAAATTGACGATCCGGATATCGAGCGCTTTGCAATCGGCGTTGCGGCAATAATCCTCCGCCTCATGCATCATGCGCCTGCCGATGCCGGACTTCTGCCGTCCGGGATCGACCGAAAGCGTGCCGACGTACCCACGATTGCCCGTCACCTTCACGAACATGCACGCCACCATCTCATCCCCATCCATCAGCAGCAGGAACTTGCCATCCTGCATCATCTGCTGAACCTGCTCGGGATCGGTACGGTCTCCGCTCTTGAAAAAGCGCTCGACGGCGAAAGCGCGGTTAATGAGCGAAACAATTTGGGGAATATCGGAATGCGATGCTTCGCGCACCGTGCCTGTCACGTCTTTCATCGCGCGAATCGACTACTCCTTGGGCGCAAGTCCTGCCTGGAAGACCACCTGGTCGCTGGCCCAGAAGTTCAGCAGCGAGCAGGCCCCGATGGTCAGGATGTTGGCGAGCATGTATTGCAGATGCAGCGATCCAACCAGAAGACGCATCAGCGCCAGGTTTCCGACAATCGAGATCAGTCCGGTGGAGAGATTGAAGCGTAGCAGCCGCTGCAAGGGTCCCGAGTTACCGATGCTATTGCGATCTGACCAGGTGAAGTGTTCATGCCACAGAAAGTTGTGCAGCACAGCGCACTCCACTGCCAGCGCGGTGGCCAGCAGATAGTTCAGGTGCAGGGCGGTCCTGAACAGAAAGAGAAAGCACAGTTGAACCCCAATGCCGATGACGCCCACCATGTGGAACTTAAGCAGGCGGCGCAGCAGTCGTGCCCAGGCCTCGGTGGAACTGAGAAAGGTCATGGCAGCCGCTCTTCGCGATGCAGCGGCACACCGTCCCAAATAGCGGCGTAGATAAACATTGTCTCTATCCCAAAAATTGCGCAACCGCGGTTGCGAAATCGTGCGTCTATAAACAGACGTCACGGCTATCGCCGAAGCAATTGACGGCGAGCAATAGGATACCCCATAACAGGCATTCCCGGTTGCGCGTGGGAGGGCTTAGCTCACGCCGAACCATGATCTGCGCGGCAAATCCATCAAGAGAGTGTGATGATTGGCATCGACCCAGGCCGGCATGCGCACCGTAGATCGACGCTATAGCACTGCTGTCTCGTGCAACAGCTCGCCCTTGGCAAAACGCGACGGGCTCAGCACCTCGACATTATCGACGACATCGGTCTTGCCGTGAAGAACCAAATCGGCCACTATCCTGCCGGTCGCGGGCGAGTGCATCACACCGTGGCCGCTGAAACCGTTGGCGCAAAAGAAGCCCGGCAGTTCCGGAATCGGACCAATGATCGCGTGATGATCGGGCGACATCTCGTAAAGCCCCGCCCATGCGCGCTTCGGGTTGACCGCGAGATTCTCGAAGCATGGAACGCGATCGGCCGCCAGCGTCAGAACCTTTTCGATGAACGACGGCTCGAAATCCATCTTGTACCCACACGTCTCCTCAGGATCGTTCCACGCCAGCAGAAATCCCAAACTCTCAGGCCGAAAGTGAAAGCCGGTGGTCATATCGACCACCATCGGCACGTCGTGGGACACTCCGTCGAAGGGCTCGGTCGGAATCAGCATGCGCCGCATCGGCTCCACGGGAAGCTCAATTCCCGCGAGTGAGGCCACTTGGGCAGCCCACGGGCCAGCGGCGTTCACCACCACCTGCGTACTCACCGGACCGCGGGTGGTTTCCACTCCGGTGATTCCCGTACGGTCGTGATTAATGGCTGTGACCTCGGTCGAACGCCACAGCGTCGTGCCCTTCTCGCACGCGCGAGTGGTGAAACCGACCATCACGCTATACGGATCGACGAATCCGTCGGTTGGGCAGAAGCTTCCGCCTAGTACATCGTCGGCGCGTAGCTGCGGGACGATCCCGACAATCTCATCGCGCGTCATCATGCGAGCTTGTGTCAGTCCCAGCGATCTTTGCAGTGCCTGGTTGGTCCGCAGATATTCGACATGTGACGGCTTGGTGGCGACGAACAAATAACCTTGATCGCGATATCCGGAAGGATGCCCGAGCCGTTCCTCGAAGGCCGCAAAAAACGGAATGGAGTACAGCGACATCTGGATGTTCGGCTTGGTAGCGAACTGCGCGCGCACTCCGCCCATGCTCTTGCCGGTTGAGCCCTTTCCCTGGTGCGATTCGCGCTCCACCATCAGGACGCTGCGACAGCCGGCTTCCGTCAGATGCCACGCGATACTGGAACCGACAATCCCACCGCCAATGATGACCACTTCAGCCGTTTGCATTCCCGGGCACTCGACCTCGGAAACATTGTATTCCGCGGTAAAGCTGGCCGCCGTGATTTGAGCGGCCAATCCCTTCGCTCACAAGCCCACGTGACATGCCTCACAGACCCATGTTCTTTAACCGCCTAGCCTAGGCTATCGGGGTCCCCAAGTCAGCATTTAGCCGTTAGCCACAACCAGCCGCCACCGCTGGCTGCTGCCTGCTATTTGCTAAGTGCCATTTTTGTACAAAGGATTCGTCATGCCTGTGGTAAACGCCTTCTCCAAAGCGGTTGTACGCGACTTTTCGATCGAGGAACTTGAACAAGCCGCCCGCCTGATGCGGGGCTACGATCTGGTTGCGCTCTGCGCCGCCGGCTCCGGCCACTCCGGAGGCACGCTCTCCATAATGGAGATTGTCGCCGCCCTCTACCTGAAAATCGCCACCCACGATCCCAACAATCCCGAATGGCCCCATCGCGACCGCATCATCTGGTCGGCTGGACACAAGGCACCGGCGCTGTACCTCGGACTGGCATTCGCCGGCTACTTCCCTATCGAAGACGTTGTCTCGCTGCGCAAGCTCTATTCGCCCTTCCAGGGACATCCTCACCGACTGAAGCTGCCGGGCGTTGAGGTTTCCAGCGGTTCGCTAGGCCAGGGTCTCAGCATCTCGGTCGGCATGGCGATCGCCGGCGAGCTCGATCACGACGAGCACACTGTGTTCTGCATCATGGGCGATGGCGAGCAGCAGGAAGGCAACATCTGGGAAGCGGTGATGGAAGCTTCGCACCACAAGCTCGACAATCTGGTCGGCATCATTGATCGCAACCGTCTGCAGATCGACGGCTGGGTCAAGGACGTGATGGACGTGGAGCCCTTGCCGGAGCGCTATCGCAGCTTCGGCTGGGAAGTCATCGAGATCGACGGCCACGACATGGAGCAGGTAGTAAGCGCTTTGCAGAGAGCCAAGAGCGTTCCGGTTCCCGGCAAACCTACCGTGATCATCGCCAACACGGTCAAGGGCAAAGGCGTCAGCTTCATGGAAAACATTGCTGGATGGCACGGCAGAGCACCCAGCTATGACGAGATGGTGAAAGCGCTTGACGAGCTTGGGCTTAAGGATGTCATCGCGTATGACGCGCTGCTGAAGAAGGCGAACCAGTATCAGGCGGAGGTCGAAGTTACTCTCGCGGCCAAGATGCCCCACTTCTCGCGCGATTACTGGTGGAACAAGCGCAGCGAAATGAAGGTGAAGATGGAGCCTACGCGCAAGGGCTTCGGTCTCTCCTTGAAGAACAACGGCGACGACGAGCGCGTGGTTTGTCTCGGGCTCGACATCTCCAACTCCATCACAATTAGCGACTTCTACTCAAGCAATCCGGAGCGCAAGGAACGGTGGATCAGCATGGGGATTGCCGAGCAGTCGGCCACCGCCGCAGTCGTGGGCTTGGCGCGCGACGGCAAGCTACCCGTTTTCGGTACCTATGGGACCTTCGCCGCGGCGCGCAACCTGGATCAGATTCGCGTTTCCATTTGCTACGGCAATTTCAATGTGCTGATCGCCGGAGCTCACGGCGGAGTCTCCGTCGGCCCCGACGGCGCCACCCACCAGGCGCTGGAAGATCTCTTCGCGATGTGCGGGCTGCCGAACATGTCAGTTGTCGTGCCCTGCGACGCCATCGAAACCCGCAAAGCCACCGACTACCTGCTGCTGGAGCATGTTGGTCCGAAGTACATCCGTTTCGCTCGCGAGGCCACGCCCATCGTCACGCGCGAAGACACGCCCTTTGTGTTTGGCGTAGCAAATATCAGCCGCCTGCGCGGTCAAGCGCCCGAGATGATCGATGGGTTCGAGACTGTGCTTGCGACCGACTACGAAGACGAGCAAGAAGATCTCAGCATCATCGCTTGCGGTCCCATGGTGGCAGAAGCGATGCGCGCAGCATGGATCCTGAAGGAGGAGTTTGGATACGAAACGCGCGTGGTCAACATGCACACCATGAAGCCGATCGATCAGGGAGCTATCATTCGCGCCGCCAAGGAAACGGGCGTGATCGTCACCGCTGAAGAGCACCAGATCGGCGCGCTGGCCTGGCGCGTAAGTGGCGTTATTACCGAGAGTCCTGAGCTGTTCGGCGTCCCGATTATTACCGGTGGCATCGGCGTGAAAGATCGCTTCGGCGATTCAGGCGCGCCTTGGGAACTGATCAAGGAGTTCGAGGTCAGCGCCGAGCACATTGCGCAAAAGGCAGTCGAGCTGCTCTGCATCGCGAAGGCAAAGCAGGAAGAAGAGCGGCTGGAACTGGCGCACTAAAAGCCCGTAAGGCCGATCTACGCCAGACCAACCAGGGGGAGAATCTCCGGCTTCTGATTCGATGCCGGTGGCATTGCGGGCTCGATGGTTGGCGCAGGATGTGAATCGTCTTCCACCAGGGAAACATACCCGGCTAGCCGCGCCAAATACAACAGATCAGCTCCGGCAAAGTAGACCAGCGCTACCGCTGCCATGAGCAGCATGGTCCATCGGCCGCCAATCTGCGCGATCCAGTTCAGAGGTGACAGGAACGCCAGCCACATCGTCCCCGCCCACACCAGCCGCAGAGCAAAGAATCCAACTGCCAACAGAAATAATCGTCCGGCTTGTTCTGCGGTAAAATCGACAGCCTGCTTCAGAGCTTCCATGGCATCCGCTCCATTTCGAATGCAAAACAGCGGCGCGACCCCGAAGAACCAATTCAAGACGATGGCAAGAAACGGCACACCCAATCCAGCTGACAACGCTAATGCCGCGCGCATGGGATGCCCATTCTGCGCCATCACCACGCCGTAGAGAAACACGCCGAACCCCACAGCAACTGCGATCATCGTCCACAAAACCCGCAGCAACTGCAAAAGGAAGATTGGAGCGAATTGCCAGTGCATGGATTGAGGCTCTTCGTCGCTGCTGAACATCGCAACGAGGCGACGCAATGTCGCAGCGCGTCCCGCCGTCGCCGCCAGCGACCACAGAACGGTTACGCCAAGAAACAGTACTGTCTGCTCCAGCACAAAGCGCGAGAGACTTCCGCGAAAGATGTGCCGCAGCGCGTTTTCCAGCAATTGCGGCTGCAGCGTGCGAAGAAGAAACTGGTCAACAGGTGCGACTCTGAGGCTGTCCAGAAAAAGCGCGATCGCGATGATACCCAGTCCCCACGCTGCCAACCCGAAACACCAGCGCCAAGTCAGCTCTGCGGCTAGCAGCACCGGCTCGTGGCGAAGCGCCGCGAAGCCGTCACGAAATGGAGAAGGCGAGTTGGAACCCTGCGACATCGATCACACGCTCCCTGTCAGCGCGGATGCCAACTCCGCCGGGGTGTCCACCAGCACATCGGGAACGACTTCGACCAGCGTTCGCGGCGCAAACCCATAGGTCACGCCAACACTCCACAGTCCGGCATTCCGCGCGGTCAGGATATCAACTTGCGAATCGCCTACCATCACCGTCTCTTCCGGAGCGACCCCTGCTTCCGTCATCAGAGTGTTGGCTCCTAAAGGATCGGGTTTCTTGGTTTCAAAACTGTTGCCGCCATACACCTGAAAGAAGTTGCCGGCCAGACCGAGTCCCGCCAGAATGTCGCGCGACACTCGTACAGGTTTATTGGTGAGTACGGCCAGCTTACGCGACAGGCCATCGGATTGGCCGATCTGCTCCAGCGCATCCTGTATGCCCGCATACGGCCTCGTGCTGTCGAGTTTATGCTCGCGGTAGTGAAGCAGAAAGTAGTTCAGCGCCTGCTGTAGAAAGTCGCGATCGGCGGGATCGCCCAGCGCGCGGCGAATCAGCATGGGCGCGCCATCGCCGATGTAGGTGCCAATCACCTCCATGGGCAACTCCTTGCGCCCATACTTGATCAGCATGGCGTTCACCGAGGCCGCCAGGTCACGCTCTGAATCGATCAGCGTTCCATCCAAATCGAATAGGACGAGCCTGATTCTTTCGAGCGGAATGAGACGAGAAATCTGTATCATTGCTTTCCAGTATAGCGATCCTGCTTGCCGCTCCGTGACGCTGGAATCAGGCGCGAACGGTCGGCGCGAACCGCAAGGGTCCGTTGCAGAGGGAACCGCTACCGACCGTTTACAATGGAAAAACTGGTTAAGAGCCCCAGGTTGGGCTTAGTATTTCACTCCCGAGGTAATGGATGGCCACCACCAAAGCACAGCCCAAGGCTGCCGTCATGCCCGTCGCAAAATACGAAGGGCTCACTTCTCAGCAATTGATCGACATTTACCGGCTGATGTATCTGTCGCGTAAACTCGACGATCGCGAGATCCTGCTGAAGCGGCAACAGAAGATATTCTTCCAGATTTCCGGCGCCGGACATGAAGCGCTGCTGGTGGCCGCTGGGATGGTTCTGCGTCCGAGTTACGACTGGTTCTATCCCTACTATCGCGATCGCGCACTCTGTCTCACGGTGGGGATGACGCCCTACGAGCAATTGCTGGAGGCCGTGGGCGCTGCTGACGATCCCAACTCCGGCGGCCGTCAGATGCCTTCGCACTGGGGACACAAGAAGCTCAACATCGTAACTCAATCGTCGCCGACGGGGACGCAGTTCCTGCAAGCAGTGGGTTGCGCCGAAGCCGGCCGCTACTTTGACCGTTACCCGGAAGCAGCCGCGAAGGCCACCGGCGACTACCGCCAGTTCAAGGATGTGACTTTTCACGGCGACGAAGTTGTCTATGTCTCATGCGGCGACGGCACCACCAGCGAAGGCGAGTTCTGGGAAGCGTTGAACTCGGCCTCCAACCGGAAGCTGCCGGTTCTGTTCCTTATCGAAGACAACGAATACGCCATCTCCGTTCCGGTGGAAGTCGGCACGGCCGGAGGCAACATCAGCAAGCTGGTGCAAGGCTTTCCGAATTTTCATTTTGCCGAGATCGACGGCACCGATCCGCTCGCCAGTTATGCGGCGCTCAAGACCGCCGTCGAGTACATCCGAGCCGGCAACGGACCCGCGTTCGTTCACGGACACGTAATCCGTCCCTATTCGCATTCGCTTTCGGATGACGAAAAGCTCTATCGTCCCGAGTCGGAGCGCAACGCGGAAGTTGAGCGCGATCCCATCACGCGCTTCCAATTGTTCCTGGTACGGGAGGGCATTCTCGACGAAAAGGGAATCAACGAACTGGAGGAGGACGTCGAGGCGGAAGTTCAGGACGCCAGCGACCGCGCGGTAGAAGCGGCTTTACCCGAGCCCGGCTCGTACAACCAGTTCGTGTATTCGGCCGACCTGGATCCCACATCGTCAGACTTCCAGACGGAAGCGGTGCATCCCACTCCGTCAGACAAGGGCGCTTCCGCCCCCGAGCGGACAATGGCCGACCTCATCAACGCTTGCCTGAAAGATGAGATGAAGCGCGACCCTCGCATCGTCATGTTCGGTGAAGATGTGGCCGACTGCAGCCGCGAGGAATATCTGAAAGCCAAGCAGGTAAAAGGCAAAGGCGGCGTCTTCAAGCTGACGGCCGGCCTGCAATATGAGTTCGGTTCCGACCGCGTCTTCAATTCCCCGCTGGCGGAGGCCAACATTGTGGGACGCGCGGTAGGCATGGCCACGCGCGGGCTCAAGCCGGTCGTCGAGATTCAGTTCTTCGACTACATCTGGCCTGCCATGCAGCAGCTTCGCAACGAGCTGCCCCTCATACGCTGGCGCTCGAATAACAACTTCTCGTCTCCGGCGGTCGTGCGAGTCGCCATCGGCGGCTATCTCACCGGCGGCTCCATCTATCACTCGCAGTGCGGTGAGAGCATCTTCACCCACACGCCCGGCATGATGGTGGTTTTTCCGTCGAATGCGCTTGATGCCAACGGGTTACTGCGCAGCGCAATCCGTTGCGACGACCCCGTGCTGTTCCTGGAGCACAAGCGCCTCTATCGCGAGACCTTTGGCCGCTCGCCTTATCCCGGCCCGGATTACATGGTGCCGTTCGGTAAGGCGAAGATTGTCCGACCGGGCCATGACCTCACGGTTGTAACCTTTGGCGCCGTGGTCCCGCGTGCGCTGCAAGCCGCGCAGCGCATAGAGCGCGAGAATGGCGTCAGCGTGGAGTTGATCGATCTGCGCACTCTTAATCCGTACGATTGGGAGGCGATTGCGGCGTCGGTGTCCAAGACGAACCGCGTGCTCGTGGCGCACGAGGACATGCTGAGCTGGGGCTACGGTGCCGAGATCGCGGCCCGTATCGCAGACGAATTGTTCGACGAGCTGGATGCTCCGGTGAAGCGCGTGGCGGCGAAAGACACATTTGTCGCCTATCAGCCAATCCTGGAGGATGAAATTCTGCCACAGGCCGAAGATTTGTATCAGGCGATGCTGCAACTGGCGAGTTATTAGTGCTAGCGGGGCGAGACTATTGCGCGCCGCGTTATCGCGCGCGTTTCGGTCCTCGCACCCCATCGATGCCAATCGGCCCAGAGCCAAAGAAAATCAGCGCAAACGCGATTGCGGCGCAAGCCATGGGAAACTCGAAGCCTCCCTGGCCGGTCATGCCGTTTCTCAGGTGCACTTTGAGGATTGCCACCAGCATATCGATAAGGAAGGCGAAGGCAGCGAAACGCGTGAGAAAGCCCATCACGATAAGGATGCCGCCTCCAAATTCAGCCGCGACCACCAGATAGCCCATCCACGCCGGTATCCCCAAGTGTGGCAGCATTCCCATGATGCCGTGCATGTGATCGGCAATCTTCTGCCAGCCGTGGACGATCATGATCGCACCCAATGCCAGCCTTAAGAAAAGCAATCCCAGCGGCTGTAGCCGATCCAGAAAGTTCAACTAGTTCTCCTGCGCAGCGGCGGCCAATGCTTCCTGATGAAATTCCTGTGCCGACTCGATGCGGTAGTTGATGGCTACCCCGCGCCTCGCCATTTCATGCAGGAAAAGCTGGGCTGGAACATCAGTCTCCTGGTGAATCCCGCCGCGCTTTGTAATCTGTCCACCGACCAACATCTGCAGCACGATCGAGGCCGGCCATGCCGTGGTCCGCATCATCGAGGTCAACCCTGTGACTGGATCTGTATAGTCAATCATGCTGAACGAGGCGATAACGTCGTCGTGATGGGCCTCCACCCGAAGCAGCGTAACTTCAGGCTCATCGCTCTTGAATTTCTCCTCGAACAGGCAAGCCGTGGCTTGCCGGGGAGCGACCATGGCACCTGCGATCCGGCGCTTCTCGCTGGAGAACATCCCGAGATCGTATAGCGTGCGCAGCATGGCGGCGTGACCAGGATAGCGCAAGGTCTTCTCGAAGCATTCGCCCACCTGGCCCAGGAAAGTCTCTGGCAGAGTGGAGGTTCCGCCGGATGTATGGAACGCCTCGAGCTCGGGAAAACCTCCCATGTGGAAGGGCTCGACTTCCGTCAGCGGCTCGACGGTGATCATTTTTCCGTCGCGCAGGATCTTGGCCGGCTCGCTATATTCGTTGATGAGGCCTTCGACGGAAAAGACGAGCTGATAGTTGAAGGGCGGCCGCGGCGTCTGGGGAAGTCCGCCAACGTAGATTTTCAGCGCGTCGGCTTTGCCGCCGATACGCCGCAGGAGTTCACCGCCAAGGATGGACGCCATCCCCGGGGAGAGTCCGCAGTCGGGCGCAATCGAAATTCCGGCGACCTGCGCCTGCAACTCGCGCTTGAATTGCTGTTGGACGATGGCATTGTTGCCCCCAAGGTCAACGAAGTGGCATCCGGCCCGAATCGCGGCCTTGGTCAGTCCCAGATTGAAGAAATATGGGACGGCCGAGAGTATGCCGTCCTGACCCCGCATGACGTCCAGCGCCGCGCCGGTGTCGGCTGCATCCAGTAGAACGCCCGTGACCTTATTGCTTCCCGTCAGCTGTGCGATTAGCGCAACAGCTTCGTTCACCCGCTGCTCATCGTTGTCCGCTAGGGTGACAGCCTCAACTTGCTGGGCACAGGCCATGTCGAATGCGGCGGCCCTGCCCATCATTCCTGCTCCAATAACAAGAATCCTCATGAGAGCCCTTCCCGATAATAAAGATATGAATGCGTATGAAAACAACTGCGTTCGCGTGATTCCATAGTATTGGCCAGAGAGACAGGATAAACCAGCACATGCGTTTAACAAAGCCGCGTATTGCGATAACGTGGCGCAGTTTTGTCTCAGAAGTTTGCTTTGTGAAACAGCGGTACGCGCGTTGAGCACCGAACTGACGGCCTTCCTGCCGTCGTATAATAGAGAGATGCCCACTCGATGAAATTCCTTTCTATGAGCGCTCGCAACCATTTCGCGACGTCTCGAGGCGGGCACAATTGTTATGGAATTCAGGCTCGTTAGTTCTTACAAACCGCAGGGCGATCAGGCGACCGCTATACCTTCGCTGACTCGCGGCGTCTTTGACGGCGACAAGCACCAGGTGCTGCTGGGCGTAACCGGATCGGGCAAGACGTTCTCAATGGCCAAGGTCATTGAGGAGGTGAACCGCCCGGCATTGATTCTGGCGCACAATAAGACGCTGGCGGCGCAACTGTATCACGAGTTCAAATCGTTCTTTCCGCACAATGCCGTCGAGTATTTCGTCTCGTACTACGACTATTACCAGCCGGAAGCGTATATCCCGGCTGGCGACGTTTACATCGAGAAAGAGGCGACGGTCAACGACGAGCTCGACAAGCTCCGTCTCTCGGCGACCAAGTCGCTGTTCGAGCGCCGCGACTGCATCATCGTAGCTTCGGTGAGCTGCATCTACGGTCTCGGCTCGCCGGAAGCTTATTACGGCATGTTGCTGTTCCTGGAGAAGGGACAGAAGATCAAGCGCGAAGAGATCGTTCGCAAGCTGGTCGAAATTCTCTACGAGCGCACTGATGGCGAGTTCCGCCGTGGAACGTTTCGAGTGCGTGGCGACATCATCGAGGTCTTCCCCACGTACGACGACACCGCGTACCGCATCGAGCTCTGGGGCGACGAAGTTGAGTCACTGGCGCAAATCGATCCGTTGTTTGGCACGGTAAAGCAGAAGCACGCACGACTGCCTATCTATCCGAAAACGCACTATGTGATGAAGCCGGAGCGCAAGAATGCCGCCGTCACTTCAATTCTGGAGGAACTGGCGTGGTGGGAGGTGGAACTGGAGAAGCAGGGACGAATCGTCGAGGCACAGCGCGTGCATCAGCGCACGCGTTTCGACCTTGAGATGATCAAGGAAATGGGCTATTGCCACGGCATCGAGAACTATTCACGCCACTTCACCGGCCGCCTGCCGGGCGAGCCTCCGCCAACGCTGTTGGATTATGTGCCGCGCGACTACTTGCTCTTCATCGATGAGTCGCATCAGACAATTCCGCAGCTCCACGGAATGTGGCACGGAGACCGCTCGCGCAAGCAAAACCTCATCGAGTACGGCTTTCGTTTGCCCAGCGCGCTGGATAATCGTCCGCTCACCTTCGAGGAATTCGAGCACCGCGTTAACCAGGTGATTTACGTCTCCGCAACTCCTGGTCCTTATGAGCTGACAAAATCGGCCGGCGTTGTCGTGGAGCAGATCATCCGGCCCACCGGTCTGATTGATCCCGAGGTCGAGGTACGCCCGGTTAAAGGCCAGATCGACGACCTGCTGCACGAGATCCGCAGTCGTGCCGAAAAGAATGAGCGCGTGCTGGTAACAACCCTGACCAAGCGCATGTCGGAAGACCTGGCCGAATACTACAGCGAAGTTGGCGTGCGTTGTCGCTACATGCACTCAGAGATCGAGACGCTGGAGCGCATCAAGATCCTGCGCGATTTGCGCAAGGGTGAGTTTGATGTGCTGATCGGCATCAATCTGCTGCGGGAAGGCCTCGACCTGCCTGAGGTTTCGCTGGTGGCAATTCTCGACGCCGACAAGGAAGGTTTCCTGCGGTCCGCGGGATCACTGATTCAGACCATGGGCCGATGCGCCCGCAATTTGAATGGCCGCGCCATCCTCTACGCCGACAACATGACCGACTCGATGAAGAAGGCGATCGACGAAACCTACCGTCGTCGCGCCATCCAGAGTGCCTACAACGAGGAGCATGGTATCACGCCCGAGAGCATCGTGCGACCGCTCGATATGACGCTGGTCGCAGTGGCCAATGCAGACTATGCCGACCTCACCAACGAAGCCGAGGGCATGCCGGAGTTTCGCTCGCAGGAGGAGTTGGATAGTTACATCGTGAAGCTTGAGAGTGACATGCGGGAGGCGGCTAAGCGCTTCGAATTCGAGCAGGCCGCCAAGTTGCGCGACACCATTCGCGAGCTGCGCACCAAAGAATTCATGTTCACGTAGCTATGGATTTAGCCGGTCGGCAGACAACAGATTGCATGTCACTTCGTCACAATCATGACCGGCTGCTGCAGCGCGCAGATATTGCAATTCGTGATCTGCGACGGCGCCGGTAGGTTTAGCGAGATCTTGTTGTTGACGGTCTGGATGATTGTGGTCTCCGAAGTACCTTTATCCGCAACATAGATCTTGCTGGACGTTGGCTCGGAGGCAATCCACACCGGATTGGCGCCGGCGGGTAGAGCTATCGTGGTCAGCGGACTGAAGCTGTTTCCGCTCACCACGGTAACGTCGTTGGAACCGCCATTGGCTACGTAGAACAAGCTCCCATTGGGCAAAGCGGCCACACCAACCGGTCCCGTCCCAACCGGAACCGTCGCCAGCAGCGGAATCGTCGCCGGCGGACCGGGGGCTACGCTGGCTGCGTCAAAGACGCTGACGGTGTTACCGCCGGTGTTGACCACATACAGGCGATTTGAATTGGGATCGACCATGGAGAACGTCGGCTGCACTCCCAAAGACGCCGTGCCTGCGATGGTGGTCTGGCCGGAGGAGATGATGTCGAGGGTGGGGGGGGTTTTGGCATCCCCTTGGGTAACAACGAAGATCCAGATCCCATCCGCACTCACGGTCACGGATATGGGATTTGGATCGGTTGTGATCGTGCCAGTCACAGCCGGGCCAGCAGGATTAAACACCGTAACACAGCCCGTAACACAGCCCGGAGCACTGCTGTCACCCTGATTCACCACATAGATATATCCGTCGCTCGGCGATTGCACCAGGGCAATGGGATTGAGACCGACGCAAGTAGTATTGGTAACGGCGAGCGTCGCGGCGCTGATGGTGCTGATCGAACCGGTGAGCAAACCGTTGTTGTTGAGACAATTTGCCCCCGAATTGACAACGTACATGGCAGTATTTTGGGCCGATGCGAGTGCTACCGGATGCGATCCCGGCAACAAACTGATGGTGGTAACTGCGCCCGCCAGGGTCGGCAAGTACTGGCTGACGGTGTCATTGGCTGTATTGGCTACGTACAGGGATAGAGAATTGGAGGGGAAGGCTTCCGCAATGGATCCGACGCCCATGGAGTTGACCGCCAGATTGCTATCGCCCGAGACATCGATTTCTGTCGTGCTTCCCTGGCCTGTGGGGTTGTAGTTCAACACCCAGGCGTAATGGGCACTTTGCGGCTGCCCGCCCGGACTCACAATGGGATTCGCCACCGGGCGATATTGATTTCCGCAGGCCGACGGGAAAAGCAGCAGGAAAGTAATCAGTACCAAGAAGCCGGTTTCGCGCAAGAACTTCATCCACACTCCCCGAGGTGGTTTTGCCAAGCCGCAACAGAATGCCAAGCGGAACCAACATTGTACAAGGTGCCTGCGCGTTGGCATAGGTGCGGCCGGCACCCGGTTCTTGAAACCCAGGCAAAAGCCATTCGTTGTGCGGGTAAGCCAAACGCTCCGTGGCAAACGAACCAGCCGAATTCTACGGCGGAGGCGCCAAAACGACGAAGCCCCGTTCTCGGCGGAACGGGGCTGGCAAACTAACAGGCGCGCAAGACGGCATCGGCCGCCTGTTACATTGTCGCGTTGACCAAGATTCGCGTACCGCTATCGAGCTTTACGTCTTTGCCGTTGGAAGTGATCACGCCCTGTGGCCCGAGCTGCATGCCCTTCATCCCTAACACACCTTGCGACTGATCATTCAGTATCGGCGTTGGCCCCTTGCGCGTATCGGGCGCCGCCGGGGCAGCCGTTGCTTGCTTCAAATCCGTATACCCTACGCCGCTACTTCCGGTCGAAATCTCTTCATCCGGATTTGGGGCGACAGCCTGGATGACGCCGCTAACCGGCATGTCCTCCCCGCCCGACCGAACAAATTTGTCGAAGACAATTCCCAGCGACGATTCCGGGTCGCTCTTCGAGCGGGCCTTGGCCTCGGTAACGTGGCCGACTATCTTGGCGCCGCGAGGAACCATCGTTCCGTTGGGGAGAGTGATCCCCGCTATGAGCTTTGCCTCAACGGCATCGCCCACTTTTGCCTTTTTGGAATCGAGGGTTTTGGTCAATTCCACGGTGAAGGTGCCGTGTGTTTTCCCGGCAGAGGTCGTGCCCTGGGCCATCGAAGACTGCGTAGCAGTTTGCGCCGCAGGACTCCCTGCCACAGCGAGTAACACCACGAGTACGGCACAAAGGGTACAGGCAAACAATTTCATAAAGCCCTCACTTTTTGACGAATCGTTACAACGCTAATTGACGGAATGGCCTCGCGTCAGTGGAGCGATACGATGCAAAGCTTGCTTGTTTATACGTTGAACGAGGAACCGCAGCCGCAAGTGCTCTTTACGTTCGGATTGTCGAACTTGAAGCCGGCTGCCTCCAGCGTCTCAATGTAATCGACGCTCACGCCCTTCAGGTACATGATTGAGGTCGCGTCGACGAAGACCTTAAGGCCGTCGAAGTCGAATGTCTTATCCATCATTCCGGCGCCATTCTCGAACGACATCGAGTACGAGAACCCAGAGCAGCCTCCGCCGACCACGCCGACGCGCAGCCCCGCTGGTACAGGATTCTGTTGCGCCATGATTTCTTTCACCTTGGCGATCGCCGCGCCGGTGAAGTTAAGTGGTTTCACATCCGTGGTCGGTGTGACGGTGGTGGTCGGTGTAGTGGTTGTGGTGGCCATGCCTCTCCTCCAAATGCTAGCGGGATTATAGCAAAACAGGCTTATGTGCGGGACAGACCTGATTGCCTCGCTTGCTCGTTTAGATGCGACGACGGTGTGCCGGGTCGCAGATTGCGTCAACCGGGCGTCGGGAGCCTGCTCCCGCACGACGCAATCCGGCCCGATTCCAGGTATTTCTGAATCGCAAAATTGTTGCCCCACCCCACAGCGGCGAGGCTATAATAGGGGCGCGTGAGGCCCCAACCTGGCGGGTACCACGGAATCGATCAGGTGCGGGACCGGTTCATTTCTGGACCGAGGTGGCGAATGTCGACTCTGACGATGTTGCTGATTGTTTGGGGAGTACTGACGGTCGTGCTGATTCTCTTGCTGATCTATCGCAGCACGCTCAGCATGCATCAGGACGAGCAATTATTTCTTGACGATTCCAGTAAGAATCTCCGTGAAGAACAAGAGCAGGTGCAGGCCCGGATGAAGAAAGTAACGCCGTGGGTGCGCGTCCTGGGTGCGGTCTCTGCAGTGCTGATTCTCGTCATCGCGGGCATGGCCGTGTGGCAGCGCATTAATCAGGGATAGTGGGATCACTCCAAGTGACGGTGAGACGCGCTGTCAAGCTGCGTGCTTTGCCGTAGCCTACGGCCAGAATCGTGCGTCTCCTTGCCTCCGGTTGGCTCTGCCGCCCCACCTCTTCGTCTGCTAAAATCGGATTATTGTTGGTGAGGTTGGCAACGCAAGCGTTTACCCTCCCTGCTGTGGCCTGTCGTCGCTCTCCACGGGTTTGAAGGTACGTGTTGCCGATGAGCATACGCGAATAGCTTGCTCTGGCTCGACAACCGCTATGGTGTTCAGGCCTGTTGACCGGTTCTATGCAACTGAGAAAGAAGAAACGGTCCACCATGTCGTGCGTCTTTACTGTTGAGCGACACTGAAAACGGAATAGCCCATGGACCCCATCGTGCCGAAGAAGCATCTTGGGCGTCGCACTTCAAGCGCTAGCGTTTGTTAACCGATTTGAGGAAACAGTGGCCACCGTAGAAGTCCAGAATCGAATACTCAATTTCCCGGCTAGTCCGGAGATTGATTCCGAAGAAGAAGTTGCCGAATGGCTTGAAGCCTTCGATCAACTCGTCGAAGCCGAAGGAAGCCAACGCGGACGCGACCTGCTTTCGGCCTTAGTAGACCGGGCGAGAGAGTCGGGCGTCAACGTGCCGGTCCAACTCAACACGCCTTACGTCAATACCATTCCCGTCGAAGCCGAAGTTCCATATCCCGGCGATCGCCATCTGGAACGCCGCATCAAGAGCTTGATCCGCTGGAATGCGATGGCGATGGTGCATCGCCAGAACAAGAAAGATCCAGGCATCGGCGGTCACATCTCGACGTATTCGTCATTGGCTACGCTGCTCGAAGTCGGCTTCAATCATTTCTTTCACGCACGCTACGGTGACCAGCCCGGCGATTTTATTTACTTTCAGGGACACTCTTCGCCAGGGGTCTATGCGCGCGCGTATCTGGAAGGCCGCCTCAGCGAGGAGCAAATCAAGAACTTCCGACACGAACTGCGCGGAGAACCAGGTTTGCCCTCATATCCGCATCCCTGGCTGCTGCCCGACTTCTGGCATTTCCCCACGGTATCGATGGGCATTGGGCCGCTGAACGCTATTTATCAGGCGCGTTTTATGCGCTATCTGGAAAACCGCGGCATCATCCCGCCGACCCCGCGCAAGGTGTGGGCCTTCGTGGGCGACGGCGAAACCGACGAACCGGAGTCCATGGGATCCCTGACCCTCGCTTCACGCGAGAAGCTCGATAATCTGATCTTCGTCATCAATTGCAACCTCCAGCGTCTCGACGGCCCGGTACGTGGCAATGGAAAAATTATCAACGAGTTGGAAGCCGCCTTCCGCGGCGCCGGCTGGAACGTGATCAAGGTCGTCTGGGGTTCGGATTGGGACAAACTTTTTGCCCGCGACAAGTCCGGCATTCTGCTAAAGCGGATGGAAGAGGCGGTAGACGGCGAGTACCAGAGCTACAAAGCCAAGGGTGGCGAGTATATTCGCCGCGAGTTCTTCGGCAAATACCCCGAACTGCTGGCCATGGTCGCCGACATGAGCGACGATGAACTGCATCGTCTGAACCGCGGCGGTCACGATCCACAGAAGGTCTACAATGCATATAAGCGAGCCGTGGAAAATCACAACGGACCAACCGTCATTCTGGCCCACACGGTGAAGGGATATGGGCTCGGTTCGGCTGAAGCCCGCAACGCTACCCATCAGGAAAAGAAACTCGCCGATCAGGCGCTGACCGCTTTCCGCTCGCGTTTTGCGATTCCAATCCCCGAGGAGGCCGCTCGCGACGGCTCGCTCTATCGTCCCCCGGACGATAGTCCTGAGATAACTTACATGCGGCAGCGCCGCAAGGAACTCGGCGGCTTCATGCCGCATCGCGAGGTCCCAGCAACCAATTTCGAAGCGCCCACGCTCGATCACTTTGCTGAATCCATCGCTGGATCGAAAGGACGCGGCGTATCCACGACGATGGGCTTCGTCAGCATGTTGCGGCAACTGCTGAAGGATCCCAAGATCGGCAAGCTGATTGTTCCCATCATTCCCGACGAGGGCCGCACCTTCGGCATGGAATCGATCATCCGGCAGGTGGGCATTTACGCCAGCCAGGGACAGCTCTACAAGCCACACGATCAGGACATGCTGCTCTACTACCGCGAAGAAAAGAATGGGCAGATTCTGGAAGAGGGCATCACCGAAGCCGGCTCGATGGCATCGTTCACCGCCGCTGGAACGGCGTACGCCAACTACAAAGTGCCGATGGTTCCCTTCTTCACCTACTACTCGATGTTCGGCTTTCAACGCATCGGCGATATGGTGTGGGCTTTCGCCGATTCACGCGGAAAAGGCTTTCTGATGGGTGGAACGGCCGGACGAACGACTCTCGCCGGCGAGGGCTTGCAGCACCAGGACGGTCACAGTCTGGTTCTCTCCAGCACCGTTCCGACCTGCCATAGCTACGATCCGGCGTACGTGTATGAGATTGCCGTCATCGTGCAGGACGGCATACGGCGGATGTATCAGGAGGGCGAAGACCGTTTCTACTACATCACGCTATACAACGAAGACTACGCGATGCCTGAAATGCCGCCGGGCGTAGAAGAAGGGATTCTGCGCGGCGTTTACAAGTACCGCCCCGCTGCCAAAGGCGAGGCTGAAGTCCAACTGTTCGGCAGCGGTTCGATCCTGAACGAAGCGTTACGCGCGCAGGAAATTCTTACTGACCGCTATGGCGTTCCCGCCAACGTCTGGAGCGTCACCAGCTACAATGAACTGCGCCGCGAGGCGCTTGCGGTCGAGCGTTGGAACCGGCTCCATCCAGCCGAAGCGGAAAAGAGGCCATACATTTTCCATGCCCTCGACGGCGCCGATGGACCGATCATCGCTGCCACCGATTTCATGAAGGCCCTGCCCGACCAGTTGTCTCCGTGGCTGCTCAACCGGCTTGTCAGCCTGGGCACCGATGGCTTTGGGCGCAGCGACAATCGTCAGCATCTACGGCAGCACTTCGAGATCAATGCAGAGTCAATCGCGGCTGCGGCGCTGTCGCGACTGGCGCGCGATGGCAAATTCGACGCTCAGCGCGCACAGAACGCCCTCAAGGAACTCGGCGTCGACGCGGAGAAGATCGACCCCGCCATTGCATAACGAATTGGAGGGCGAAAGCGGCTTATTGTTTACCCAGCAGTTCCACCAGCCGCTTCTGGCGAAAATCAAAGATCCCTTCCACATCGCGGCGCACCATCAGCTTGTGCGCCAGTTGCCCCAGCACTCCAAAGGGCACGGCATAATGCACTCATCCTCTATTCGGGTTCCACCGTTTTCTGAGCTCAAGCGGTGTTCGTGCCGCCAGATGGCATACGGTCCGCGAAGCTGGGTATCGACGAAGCGGTGCGGCGGACTCCAGTCCGTGATCTCGCTGACCCAGCGGAGGGGAAGGCCGTGCACGCGCAAGCGATACTCGATTCGCGAACCTACGTGCAATTCCTTTTCGGCGCTAACAATGTGAAATCCCAGCCACGGAGGCGTGATCTCCTCAAGATTCTCGGGTCGCGAGAAGAATGCAAACGTCGCTTCCAGCTCTTGCGGCAGCCATTGCTCGCGAATCAACCGATAGGACACAGCATATCCGTTTTTTTCTTAAAGACATTCTGACGACTATCCGGAGCGTGGCTCCAAGGGCAGCCGGGGGATCGTCTCCCGAAGGGTTCGGCCTGCCTTATGGCGCCATGCCATCGTCGATCCACTGCTTGAACCGGGCGATTTGCTCCTTGGGCCAGGGTTCATCGCAAGGCATGCTGCCATCTTCCAGGCGGGAATAGATCGCTTCGGATTGCGCCTTGACGTCATCGTAGGACGACAGGTCGAGACCAAAGGGCTTCATCGCCTCCACATCGGGAGCGTCGCGGAACAGCGGACGAATATCGGCAGCAAAGCTGAGAGCCATTGAATCACCTCGAGTTCAGCATATTCTCACGAAGGAGAAACGGAATTCCACCCCATCGTGAAGTCAAACTCTAAACTTCAACAAGGTTTTGAGTGAGGACAGGATTACTATCCGCGCCGGGGTGACGTATCCTGATTCCTCCCACTCATTTACAAACCGGCACGCAGTGAGCGCGCGCGCTGATGGTATACGCGATCTGGTAGAGACGACATGGTGGAGGATTGCAAAATGGCGAGACGGCCCCGGTCGCAGCGCATGGTATTCATCGTTCTTATGTTGGCTGCTTTCCGCGCAGGTATGATTTCACGCGCTCATGATATCCTCATCTAGAAAGCTGCGACCCTCCTTGTAGGAAGTTTTCCCGCAGTCCCTGAAAAAAATCATGATCTCAGTTAGTAATGTATCTATGCGCTACGGCGCTAAAGTTCTGTTCGACGAAGTGTCCACCGCGTTTACTCCCGGTAAGCGCTACGGACTTACCGGCCCCAACGGAGCGGGGAAGTCCACTTTCATGAATCTCTTGACCGGTGAGTTGGAGCCGCAGAAGGGTACCGTGGTACGTCCGCGGAAACTGGGTGTGTTGCGCCAGGACCAGTTCGCTTTCGACGCCTATCGCGTGCTCGATACCGTCATCATGGGCAACAAGCGGCTTTGGGCGGCGATGGAAGAGCGAGACCGCATCTATGAGAAACACGAGATCACGAACGAAGATGGCATGAGGCTGGGCGAGCTGGAGGGCGTCGTCGGCGAGGAGGATGGCTACTCCGCCGAGACCGATGCTGCGCTCCTGCTGCAAGGCCTGGACATCGCCGACGAAATGCACCAGCGTCCGATGAGTGAGTTACAGGGCGGGCAGAAGGTCCGCGTGCTGTTGGCGCAGGCGCTCTTTGGGCAGCCGCAGGCGCTGCTGCTGGATGAGCCGACGAACCACCTTGATCTGGACTCGATCCATTGGTTGCAAAGCTTTTTGCGAAACTATGACGGAGTTGTGATCGTCATCTCGCACGACCGCCATTTCCTGAACAGCGTTTGCACCCACATTGCCGATATCGATTATGAAACCATCATCACTTACACCGGCAGCTACGATGAAATGGTGATGGCCAAGACGCAGATTCGCTCGCAGATCGAAGGCCAGAATGCCCAGCGGGAAAAGAAGATCGCTCAACTGAACGACTTCATCGCGCGCTTCTCTGCCGGCACTCGGTCGAGCCAGGTGCAGTCGAGGCGCAAAGAAGTGGAGCGTCTGCAGGTCGCCGAACTGGCGAAGTCGAACATTCAGCGCCCCTATCTCAAGTTCGAACAGAAGCGTCAGTCGGGCAAACACATTTTGGAACTCGATGGCGTAAACAAATCGTATGGCGACAGCGTGGTCATCCGCAGCTTCACGGCCAGTGTGACTCGCGGCGAGAAGATCGCGTTGATGGGACGCAACGGCGCGGGTAAAACGACGCTCCTGAATGCGTTGCTGGCCAGCTCGCCGACCGTTCCGGAAGCTGAACTGCGCCAGACCAGCGGATATAGTGGCCCGTTCTTGAGTGACGGCGAGGTCACCTGGGGACACGAAGCGTCGGTCGGGTATTTCGCGCAGGACCACCGGGCGCTCATCGAAAAGGGAATGACCGCGTTCGAATGGCTGCATCGGTGGGACCCGGGCGCTGCGAACGAAGAAATCCGCGGCTTGCTGGGCCAGATGCTGTTCGCGCGCGACGACGGCAACAAGCGCACCGAGGTACTTTCCGGTGGCGAAGCCGCGCGGCTGCTGTTCTGCAAACTTATGTTGCAAAAGCCGAACGTGCTAGTTCTCGATGAGCCCACTAACCACCTGGACCTGGAAGCTATCAATGCGCTGAATATCGCGCTGCAAAAGTTTCCCGGGACTGTGTTGCTGGTGACCCATGACCACGATCTCATCGACGAAGTCGCGACTCGAATCTGGCATTTCGAGGGTGATCACCATGTGACCGACTTCAAAGGTGTCTACGAGGAATACCAGTCAGTTCTGGCTGCGTGAACCAGAAACTACGCTCCTGATCGTGGCTGGTGCGCGACCACGGGCGGCAACCTACAGGTCGTCAGCTCCGCCATTCAGGACAATCCCATGGGCTAGGGCTTCTAGCCCATCATAGGCCATCACGTCTGGGGGCACGCCTATTGCCTGAAATACCAGAACCGCAGCGCCAACTACCTGAAGGAATGGTGGAACGTCGTCAACGTGGGCGGAAGTGAACAAGCGCTTCCACCTGCAGCCCCGCCCGGTGTCTCGCTTTCCGCTTGAGTATGATCTCGGCGATGGTGAGTTTCCGTTCCATCATTTCTTCAATCCGATCTCGTTCTCCGCACTGAACTCGGCGGACATTTCGTCTCTTGGGAAGAAAAGTTAGGGCGACACCCGAACCGTCGACCGCATCTTGCCGCCGGGTTTCGGAAGACGGCCCGGGTCACCTCTTGCCTCTGGATCGCCATCTGCCGCCTGGCTGGAGGCTTCACGATTGGATCGAGTACGTCACAGCACAACACTGATTCCAACGCGAACACCGGGATAAAACGGGTTAAACAGGTAATACCCACCACCGATGTAGTCGACGTAAACCTGATCGGTGTAATACCAGCCCACCGGCCATGGCTGGACAAATCCAAACCAGTAGCCGCCGTACTGGAACCGAGAGTACCCCCCGACCATCACTGGTTGATCGATCACGAATGTGTGACCCTGACCAAAATTGCTACGGAACCGATCGTCGGGTATGCGACTGCTGCCGCTGGCACTGAGCCGCAGTGCCGGCACTGCGCGTTGCCGCTGCTGGTCGGCCGCACTCCGCTGAGGTGGCTTCTGCGCCGCCTTACCGGGCTCTCCCTGGTTTACCGTTTTGGTCTGTGGCGTTCGCGCTACTGGCTTAGCCTGCTGCGCTACTGGCTTAGCCTGCTGCGCTGCTGGCTTGGCCTGCTTTTCCTGCTGCGCTGCTGGCTTGGCCTGCGTCTCCTGCTGCGCCACTGGCTTGGTCTGCTTTTCCTGTTGCGCTGCTGGCTTGGTCTCCTTTTCCTGTTGTGCTGCTGGCTTGGCTTCTTGCTCGTGGGACGCCTCCTGCGCGAAGGCAGGAACAATGGATCCGAGAAGTAAGAACATAACGATTGTGCTAATTACTCCAGATACTTTCATGAGTGTCGCCTCCTTACAGCGAATTCATGTGCCCGGCGTTAGTCGTCTGGTGAGGTTTGTTTAGTTCGCTCGACGGCACCCGCCTCGTCCCTGATTTGGAGGAACTGGTGATCTCGGGTGTTATTCAGGCGGAAGGCTCTTGGACCTTGTGTCATGCATCACCTACAAACCAAAATTCTAGAAGAGACACCGACACATATCTGTTCATTTGTGCACACAACTGACTTCGCCCAGTGCTCGTCCCGTCTGGCCGCATTCGGACATCGTGGCGAAACTGTTAACCCTGGCTTTATTGAGCACCCTGCCGAGGTCGTCCTCCGAGCGGCAGTGATATGGTGCGGACTGTCCAGGAATACAATCAATGGTCAAAGTCCGATGCAGCCGAGTCCGACGAATGTGAGCTCGTCCCGTCCGATCGAAGCTTCCTCCGCGCATCCTTCGCTGTCCGCTTCCAGCAAGCGGCTGGTGCCGTGGCTAATCGCGGTGGCGTTTTTTATAGAGTCGTTGGACATTACGATTCTCAATACTGCGGTGCCGACGATCGCGGCCGCAGTCCAGGTTGCTCCGCTCAGCATGAAGTCAGTGCTGGCTAGCTACACTCTGAGCCCTGCTATTTATTCCAATCAGCGGCTGGGTGGCGGACCAGTTCGGAACGCCCTGTATTGTCCCACCGGAAATGCAGACGCTGTGCACTTTTGCTCAGGAACGACTGAACCATCGTCCATCAGCTCGTCCGAGTGTGCACAAAGAGTTCTACGGAGCAGTGCGCAATGATTAGTCTCGCCATGGGCGTACGGTTACGTCGTTAAGCCGCTACGGCTCAATGTTGTGGTTCCATGGTCGCGGTCGGCAAAGCGTCGGCCACCGCAGAGCGATACTGATAGATGGGTTTGAATCGCAGAGGATACAGAGGCACTTTGTCGCTGTTCATTCGTGCCTGTCCCATAGGGCTAAGTCCGTCTATTCCTTCATCGCAGTTCACCGATACGGCCTATGGACCTATCGCGTACAACTGTTGCCTACCATGTCCAGACCGCGTACCTGCAAGATAGGCGGGGGGGTGGTGTCCGTCTCCGTTGTGCCACTCTGGTGTTGCTGACCGTCATCGCCTTCCCACGCCAGGCGGTACGTTGTCCGAGCAAGGGGCAGCGTGGGGCGGCGCTGGCCATACTTGCCTCCGACGCTCACTACCTGTCCGACGTGCTCGGCAAGATTGACGCTGTTGGACCATAGCTGCCAATTGTCGCCGCCATCGCGATTCGTGAGGACGTAGCTGCCTTCGCTGCCGCGCTTCAGGCAGCCAGTCACCGAAATTTGCATGCCTGAGATGGCGATCGGTGAATACTCCACTTCCGTCCAGTTTTTCCCCTTATCTTTGCTGACTCCCAAAATCTCGAGTTTCCCCATAATGTCCTCCTGCCATCGGCCCGGATAGGTCCCCTCGTCGAGCGGCAGGCACCGTGGCGATGCCACGAGACACGAGATTATCTGCCATGACGGCTTATCGTCGTTCATAAATTCAGCTTTGTAATTGACGCTGTAGCCGCTCCCAGCGCCGTCAAAGTAGGCTGGTTGCACGCGTAAAATGAGTGGATACCAAGCGAGATTCACGCCTGGAAACCTGGGTGGCTCCCCCGAGCTTTCTGGGTGGGGAGCGAGACCGTCGTAAAGGTGGAAATTGATTTCCATAGTGATCTTGAGGGCGACTGCCACCCCGTCCTTCTTTGCCGGTTCAAAACGCCATTGCTTGACCGCCTCCACGGCCTGTTCGTCCAGACCCATGCCCAGTGAGCGTTGTACCTTAATCTTTTGCGGCTTACCTTGCGCATCCACGATCAGCCGCAGAGTTACGGTGCCCTGGTAGCCGGCCCTTCGGGCCTCCTCGGGGTATTCGGGCTCGGGGCTTTGGGTCACTTTGGGCGCCGACAACCCTGCGCCCACGTGTTGGGCACTGATGGTCGGATTGCTGGTCTCTACCTGACGGTCGGCAGTTGTGTCCGCTTGGGAATGCTCGCTCGTCGAAGATGCCGGAGGTGATGAGGATTGCGGCGCGATGTCTTGCGCTGATACTCGGCAACCGAGCAGAGCAAAAAGAATCGCAAACAGCCCGAAGCGGAGGGACATGTCAGCATCTTATTTCCTCAGCCTGGAGCATATGTAGCGGTAATGCTAATCTGACGGGCTGTTCTTTTGGATTGACGCGCAAAGCGGATTACTTCTGTTTACCCATAAGGTAAGCTTTTCTCGGATTCCGGGACCTAAATACGTCTTCGACCGACTCTTATTCGTCCGGGTGCGACATAACCTACATCGCAGTTAGAACTGGCAGCTGGCGCAAATAGGGCAGGAGCGCCAGAGTCAGGCGGATACTACCCTAGCAACCGAATCGTAATTCGTTTAGAAAATCCGTCAAGATTACGAAAGTACAACTGCGGTATTGTACTTTCGTAACCCGTGGCGCCGCACGCAAACTACTTCATTTCTGTCCGCCGTGCGTGTACGGCGGAGCAGGGTTTTCGGGCCCAGGGCTCGAGTTAGTGGCACCACCCCCACCGGACTGCCCCGAGCTCTCGATTGGTTCGGCGACAGCGCCGTTGTAAAAGATCTGGTCGCCATAAGTTGACCTAAAGAAATAAATCGGCGCTAAGCCCGCCGAAAGCACCCCAATGAGCGCTATCTGATTGGTCGTGCTGTCGCTAGTCGGCATGAAAGTTGACCAGGGCGGCGGGGGATCGTCATTGTTGGTAAGATTGATCGTTAAGCCCGAATCCGAACCCATTGCGGCTACCCATCCAATCCAGAGACCGGGGAACGAGTTGCCCGGATTGTCTGGAACGAAAGCCAGTGCGGGACCATGCTGAGTCGGGCCGGCTCCGAACGCGCCCCCGTCCCAGCCTCCCGAGTTAGCATAGGGCGGGATTTGCTGTTGATTTCCCCACTGATAGTTCCCATAAGCAGCAAGCCCGCCCAGGTCCGGTATATTGCCTTGGGGGTATAACGCCTGCAGGTCTTCATTGCACTGGGCCAAATACAAAAGCTGATCTGTGCCTGCCCCTAACCACGCCAGGTACACAGTATTGCCATCCGTGGTGAGAGCGGGGGTTGCGGCTGTTTGGAAGAAGGTAGAATCCACCTTGATCGGGCCGATCTCGATGAAGTTGGCCCCGAAGCTGTCGCCTAACATCGCCCACCAGATGTTGTTGTCCGAATTGCCCTGGAAGACGAGAAAAATTGCGTCGCCGGTTGCAACCATAGCAGGAGCGGTTCTGGTTTCAGCCTGAAGTTTCGTCTGCGCCTGCCAAGAGATGCCATCCCATCGCGACCAATAGATGGCGTGATCGCCTTCCTCACCCTTCCACGCCATATAAACGCAGCCCTGAAAACTGGCCAGCGCGGGACCGTGGGAGGTTCCGAAACCGGCCTCCGCTTGCGGCGAGGGGCTAAACGTATATTGGCCGGTAGACGGATCCGGAGCCAGTTGTTGGGTTTGGGTCCAATAGATGCGTTGATCGTCGCCCTCGCCCCTCCATGCAAGAAACACGCTCTGGCCGTCTGGGGCAATGACGGCCGCTGGTTTTTCGCTGGTACCGACACCGGGGATTACTTGGGACATTCGTTTTCCTGTCCGATCTAAATCGCAACTTTGGATTTATGGTGCGCGCCAGTATACATCAGTCGGCGAGCGGTCCACTTATAGCGGCCGGCATCCGGAAGTCGGGTGCCGGCCTTGTCGAAGCTAACGCGAGATACATCCCCGATCGTCGGCTAACAGAGAGCTGGCCCCAATCTGGCATGTGGGAAGTGGAGAACGGAGGGGTCGGGCGCGATTGTCGCAGCCCTCCCGAATCCGGTACGTCCCCCCTGTGCTATTCCACGATGGCGATGGCTTCGGATGAGCTCCGAAATCATATCGCCTTGGAATCGGCACGCTTCGGCGACCGACGGGCCGCTGGTGAACGAGTTTTGGTGACCGCCTTGTCCAGTCGTGATGCGAGCTCGTCAAACGAGGGTGTCGGGCCGCACCAGCGCAACTGGTCCACATCATCGAAAAGCGCAATGTCGGCACGAAGCGTGGCGAGCGTGCGAAATAGCATCGCCTGCTCCCGCTCCCGAGAGAGAGTGTCAGCGAGCGGGCTCGCCCTGGCGACGTTCACATGCCACTCGCGCCAGTCCGCAGGGATAGATTCAAGATGTCCAAACTTCGCAAGGACAGCAGCCGCCGACTTCGCGCCCCAGCCGGGCAGCCCCGGATAGCCATCGGCCGCATCACCCACTAGCGCGAGATAGTCGGGGATCGATGTGGGCGAGACCCCGAACTTCTTAACTACACCGGGCTCGTCTACAGTGATCCCCGTACGACGATTCAGTTGGACGATGCGCGAGCCCCGCACACACTGCGCCAGATCCTTGTCTGGTGTACAAATGATCACGCGTTCGACTCGTGTATCACGGGCCGCCGTAGCGGCCGCGGCAGCGAGCGCATCGTCCGCCTCAAATTCGACCATCGGCCAGACCACAATGCCAGCTGCCGACAAGACTTCTTCGAGTAGTGGGAATTGTGCCAAGAGGTCCGGTTCGACACCTTCGCTAGTCTTGTAGCCTGGCCACAGTTCGTTGCGAAAAGACTCGATGACGTGATCGGTTGCAACAGCGATGTGCGTGGCGCCACCCTTGATCATCCCTAGCACCGACGCCAGGACGCCTCGGACGGCGGCGACCTCTCCACCCGCCCCATCCTGTGCGGACGGCAGAGCGTAGTAGTGCCGGAACAACTCATATGTACCGTCGAGCAGATAGATTTCCAAAACGCTTCCCCGGCACAACGCTATAACACCGTGCTGACTCAATCAACCGCCGGAATGGGTATGCCAGAGTTCATTCTCTTTAGTAGTATCTGGTTGTCGGACGGCCCGAGGAACGGTGTGCCTGGGGTTTTCCCTCATCGGGTCTTTGCGCTCTTAGGCATTCGTGGCACCCGACTCGCCGGGCGCTCCCCCTGTTCACATTGAGGGTTCGACACACCTGAGCACATTTCTCCGAAGCTAGCCGGATTGGTCCTCAACGGAGCGCAGGCCGGTCTAAGTGTTTTGAAACTGGCGGAAGCGTGTGCGAGTCGAACGCACCATTGACATCGAAGATGCCAATCGCCGGTTTTGAAGATATGTAGTCCCACATCCCTGTTGTGCGGACTCAACAACTTAGCTTCACGATATGTCGTGCTGTTCGGGCTGAATTGCGCAACTTGGCACGCGACTATGCAACCAAATATGCAACCACACGCCGGAGGTGCTCGCAATCCCTCCGGCCACATTTTCCCTATTGTCCCTAACGTAAAGTCTGTGTGGGCGATGGCGGACGCCTGGGCGATGGCGGACGCCTTTCCCCGACGATGGCGTCTTTGTCCTCTCTTATTGCTTGTCCATTAGTAATGGACATGACATAATACAGGACAAATGGCCGACAGCATCTCCCAACTTGAGCCCCGCCTGTCCCTGGTGAAAAATTCATCCGCCTCTTAACAGTATCCCCTCGCACCGGATCTCAAGACCCCGCATGTGTTCGGGTTGTAGATCAGAACCTGCGGAAGACCGTGAAGACCGGGCACAGCACTCCCTGCTCGCGTACGAATGCGGCGACGTGACAGCAGACCAGGTTTCGAGCCGAGTCTGTCAGGCTGCGCGGCGTTCGTAGCGATGGTGCAGCCCGCCCACTTCTGGCAGCTCCACCACTCTCCCTAACTCTGGAGGCTGGACCGGGCGAGGAATCGGCGCGTCCTTGTCGAGTGACAGATGAGTTCGCGAATGAGCGTAATAGTCAAAGTACGATCTCAGCACCCGCCTGAGACCCGACTCGTGCAAGACGATCACATGATCCAGACATTCTCGGCGTATCGAGCCGATCAGCCGTTCCGCATAGGCATTCTGCCAAGGTGAGCGCGGAGCACAAAGCACTTCCTCGATTCCCAGCCATTGGGCAGCGTCGCGAAACGTCTTCCCGTAATTGCCGTCGCGATCGCGCACCAGAAAGCGC
>JBEKXQ010000013.1:0-69637 GCA_049511915.1 Candidatus Korobacteraceae bacterium | reverse complement strand
TCCAGTGCCCGCAACACCCGCTCGCGCAAGTCCTGCGAATAGGATTGCATTCATGCCTCTCCTTTACCGGCAGAAGCATTATGTCACAAGACTGTATATACTTAAATTAGAAATGCTCTAGCTTGGGCGTAGGAGTGCCTCCGTGCCCTCGATCCATGCCGCAACAGTGTCGGCGTTCATCCGTCCCAGTAGGATCGTTGTGGTTCGAGCAGCGGTTCCTTGATGGATCAGAGCCATCGTGTGGCGTACGTTCTGCCGAATCTGAATTCCTACATAAATCAGCGATACTGTCGCGGCCAACCCGCTAACAGCACTGGCAATGGATGCGATTTCGGAAAGCGACATGATATCCCTCTTTCAAGGTGCCATCAGGTTGGCAGACTAGCACAGTCGCTGTTCATGCTGTCCCCATGGACAAGCCTGGGTCTTTGCTTGCAAGATTTTTTTAGAATGAGTCGGATGAATCTCATGATCACGTTCTCCCGAGTGGCTTTGGCTGAAGCAAGGATGCAAGCTTGACGCGCTCAATCTTAAGCCGATTTCAATCGCGAGGATTGGACCGTAGAAGATCGTGGGCAGTCAGAAGCACGGTCTTGCACAGAACACTGTTCACTTGAGGTACTTTTCCGGCAGCGTCAGCCCTGGTCGTTCATCATCGAAGAGGACGCTAGCAATCCAGAAACGTCCTCGAGCCTGCACAATCTGGATCGAATTGATGCCTCGCGTGAATGGCTGGCTATCATTCTGCGCATTCCGGCTCTCGTATGTACTCCACACATGGACGAGATTTCCGAACTCCTCGACGCGGTTCGCGATACTTCGCTCGAAGAAGCCGTGCGTCTTGAAGTAGGAGTCATCTCGTTGGGCGTACATGTCGGGAGTCAAGAAAACGGCATCGGCTTTGCGCGCGGGAGCATCTTTTGTGGCGGGCATTTCTGGGACAACTACGCCAATCCGCCCATCGGGCAGGAACAACGAGCGGAAGCGGTCCCAGTCGCGCTTGCCGGCAGGGCCGGAGATCACGTCATAGAGCGAAGCGACGAGGTGATCCACTGTGTCTACATCGCGCGTATTCTTCGCCGCAGGCCAGTCCGGATGCGCCGTGAGCGTCCCCACCAGCGGAGGCGGCGCAGGAGCGGGCGCGGGAGCAGACTGCTGCGCTCCCGCGTTCAGCACCAGGCCCGCAAGAAATATTCCCCAGGTGAGATAGCATCTACGATTCATGAGATTGGCTCCTTCGTTTGTTCTGTAGCGCCCACCATTTCTTTTCTTAGGGCTAGCGGGAATCGACTCGAAGAAGTTCAACCCACAATGCAACCCACACCCCATTGCACTAACTCCGACGCCATTCCCAGCTACTTTGGGTATAACCCGCCACTCGACTAACCGATCATTTTGCGTTGATCGCCGATGCGGCGCTCGCGTTCGTTTGCGAATCGCTCCACGCCTGCGAGAATCGAATCGGGGTCGAGATGCGCTTCCGCGATCACTTCCGCTTCTAGGCCGCCGGTCAGCCAGGAATTGTCGAAGTCGGAGGTAAGTGAATACTCGTCCGTCAATGGACCGAGGTTGCGCAGCGGCCACATGCGTCGCGTGCCCGTTGATACCACCATCAGGTCGTAGCGAGCCCCGGGCGGGAGCACGGACTCGCGATACGCTTGCGGCTGGCGATCGAACAGATCCTCGCTGATCGCCGCGATCACCTTCACGTTCACACCGGCCGCTTCCAGTTTCGGCAGCACTTTCACCAGATTCACAGTGGAACTCGATCCTTGCGCGATCACGTAACCGTGGCGCGGCTTGTCCGGCGTGAAATCGCGGATCACGTACAGGCCTTTTGCGGCAGCGCGCAGATCGGTGTCGGCGAAATGGCTGCGGTCCGCGACCGGGAAGTCGGGACGCGCCACTTCCAGGGTGATGATGCCGACGCGCGGATCGCGGGCCGCGATTTCCGCCGCCGCGAAATAGCCGGGCGCGACATCGTTGTAATCCCAAAAGCTCAAGTTGATCACCTGACCGCGCGGGAACAGCTTCCACACTTGCGGCGCGAAGATGCCAAAGTGGGTGCGCCCGTCGGCCGCGGTTTCAGGACCGGAGTGTGCGGTGAGAATATGCAACACGCCAACACGGAATTTGCTGTCCTGATTTTGTTGACTCCAGACCCGCGCCGGGGTGTACATCAACGGCGTGAACGCTCCGTAGGTGCCGCTCAAAGCCCAAACGCCAGCGAATTTTTCGGGATCGACGGAAGCGCTTTGACTCACCAGCCCAATGGCGGTGGAAACATTGCCCGCCTCTTGGATGGGCGCTTTCAAGCGTGTGCCCAGCGGATTGTCCGTGGGACTGTAGTGTCCCCACAAACTGCCATGCTCCACATTGATCGACTCCGAAAGGTCGGCGGCCACGGTGAAGAATCGTCCGTCCGTGACGAAATTCATCCACTTGATGATTTCGGAAATAGCGCGCCGCGCTCCGGCTATCTCGCCCGGTTTCTTGAACAGCGCAATGTTGACTTGCTTCTCCGCACCGGAAATCGCATTGCGAACCGACACCTTCTGCGGCTCTTCCGGTAGCGCCGCGACGCGCAGTCGATCGTCGAGGAACGGATCGCTGGTGGGTGAGATACGCAACTTCACGTCGTCACGCACTGTGTCGCCGATTTCCACGAGGCGATCCGCGAGGCGGTCGCCCAATCCGTTGCGGTCGAGCAGCGACATTACCACGCCGATGTTCGTCATGAACTGGATCAATCGTTCGCGATTGTTGGTGATCGGGCCCTTGCGAATCCCTTCGAACTCTACGCCGTAATGCTCCTCGAAGGTCTGCGCCAGAGCGACAAAATAATCCGAGTTCATCTTCAGCGCGTAGGGATGGCTTGCGTAACTCACCAGTTGGTCCCCGCCGTAGCCAGGAATTTTTCCGTCGGCGGCAGCGGGCCAGTAGCCCTTGATCGTCTTGCCGATCGCGACGATTGGACGGCGGTCGTGCGGGTCCACTTCGTCCATGGCTTTCAGCGCCGCGGCCACCTCGCCATAATCGTTACCATTCGACAGTGTGAAGACGTTCCATCCATACGACGTCCATTGATTCACGAGATCGTAGCCGTCGAAGCACTCGGCGATTACGCCGCCGATCTTGCCGCCAATCAGGCAATCGTCGATGCCGGCATTGTTGTCGGAGACCATCACCCGCAAACGCTTTCCCACTTGCAGCGCAACCGCCTGCGTCTTCAACTCCTGCGCGTGACCTTCAGTCAGGGCGAATTCGCCTTCCAGCGCGATCACTTTCGGCGACTCTGGCGCGCCCGCTATATCCCAGAACGCCGCCTTGCCCGCGGCTGTCGCGATGCCGATGCCCGAGGGTCCGCCGTTCACGTCGTTGGTTACGTCGGTGCTTTCAGCATGTCCCGAGAGCGCACGAATGCCGCGGCCCTTCGCTTGTGCGAACAGCGGATGGTCTTCCAACCCCGTTTCCTGCAGCAGCGTCTTCAGCGCGCCCTCGCCGCGCCGGAATCCCAAGGCGTCGATCGGCAGCATCGCGACCTGCGGGTCGACGCGATACCGCGGATTGCCGGTCTGTTGATACTTGCGATACAGCGCCTGGCCCATGATCATCCACAGCGCGTAGCACGTGGGGATCGAATGGCCTGCAGCGAGCATGAATTTGTCGGAGTAAGGATGCTTCGGGCGGCGGTAATCGTAACGGAGTCCGCCGTTTTCAGGACCGAGCAAATGCGTCGCAACGTTGTACGGTGTGTATGCGAGCGGTCCGCCAAGATGCCCGGTCTGCGCGTAATTTCCGAGCAGCACCAGGGTCATGCAGGTCATGTACCCAACGTCGTCGAGCAGCGGATCGTACGCCAAAGGTTGTTGCGGGGAGGAAGAAGGAACCACGTGAATGCACGATGTCATAGACGGTCTCAAAAAGAGCTACATCATAGTATCAATGATGATCTGGGGAAATCGGGGCCAGCTAGCGGACCCCGGGCAATCGCACTTGGATTTGGAATCATGAAGCGCACCGGCCTTGAAATTACGGTTCGATTCATTTGCGGTCGAGAACAGGTCAGGAACGGTACGCATTCCTGGGCCGGCATTCTGAGGCACACTCAGGCTACAAAGGAGAAAAGAAGCCGCATAGACGGCGAATTGAGCAACCCACATAGAATCAAGCAGCGTATCGCATGGTCTTTTGTTTGCGCAATGGGGGACTTTCCGCAATAGATACACTCTGCAGAAGTTGATTCCTGGCCTGCTGTACCGTTGCGGCCAGTGAATGCGTTTTGGCGGTGGATATGGCGAATCGGTGGCCACTAAAGTACAACAACGGCCACGAGCGCGACGATGCCAGCCCACTGGACCGCTGGGTGGGGGAACCCGAGCAGCATAGGCTCCTGACCGCTCGCCTCCAACAGAAGACTCCTACGGCGCAAAGTAGCCGGAGATGTCCAGGATGAGCTGCGTCAAAGCATAGGCGTAGGCGTCGATAGAACCGTTGGTCGTCGGCACAATTGCCATGTTCGACGTGATGAAGCCGTCGTAGGCGTTTAGGGTCGAGACGACCGGCTGTTGCTCGCCATCCGGCCATAGCGTGAGATAAGGCATCGACCCGGGCGGAACGACCGTCGCGTTGAAGATGTAGGCCGCGGCGTTGCTGGGCGGAGCACAGGCGCTGCCCTCAACATTCACCGTTTTCTCGTCCTTGAAGGGCTGGCCTTTGTTCTGCCGCGTGTCCAGTACCCTGCAAGGGGCGACCGGATACATCGACAGCCCGCCCGTTCCCGCTGCCGCGAAGTAGCCATTGATGTCGATCAGCAAATCGGTAGTGTTGTAGGCATAGACTTCGACCGCGCCACCGGTTCCGGCAGGCACAATCGCGCCGTTAGCCACCACTGTTGCTGTCGGATTATTCAGCGTCGAGACCACCGGTTGCGTCTCGCCGGTGGGCCAGACCGATAGGTATCCCAGCGGCTGACCCGAAGGATTGGGCACGACCGTGAAGTTGAGCGAATAGGCCAGCGGATTCAGACCGGAGGGAATGCAACTGCTCTCCAGCAGCGGGAAGCTGCGCGGCGTTTGCGCCAGCAAGGCCGGGCCTCCCAGATCGCCGTTGGCCTGGCGCGTGTCCACCAGACGGCACGGGGTCAGCGGATAGAACTGATAAGTCTGTGACCCAGGCGTCGCAAAGTAGCCATCGATGTCGAGGATGATGTTGGTGGTGTCGGTGACGTACACGCTGACCGCGCCGCTGGTTCCCGCAGGCACGATGGCGGCGTTGGCCTTGACCCGGCCGTCGGGCGAGTTCATGGTCGAAACCACCGGCTGGGCCTCACCGGTAGGCCAGATGGTCAGATAGCCCAGAGTCGTAATCGGAACTACCGTGACATTCAGCGAGTAGGCGACAGCGCTGGAGGGAATATTGCAACCGCCGAGTTGCGGCAGAGTGTAGCTCTGCGAGGTGCCGCCCTGGATCGGATCGTGGGTTTGTCGCGTGTCTACCAGGCGACAGGGCGTGACCGGAGTGAACTGAATCCCGTGGCCGGGCTCAACGAAGACAGCGGTGACGGCCAGATTCTGCGTCATGGTGATAGTGCAGGAGCCAACACCCATGCAGGCGCCCGTCCAGCCACTGAACGACCAGCCCGACGCGGCTGTGGCATTCAGCGTCACCTCGGTGCCCGGCTGATAGATGTGCGTGCAGGTGCCAGGGCAGTTGATGAATCCGTCGGTGCTGGTGACGCTGCCATCGCCGGCGACCGAAACCGTGAGGGTGACGGGAAGCTGGTAGAAGGTGGCCGAGACGTTGGTGTTCTGGGTCATGGTCACCTGGCAGGAACCGGTACCGCTGCAAGCGCCGCCCCAACCGGTGAAGGCCCAGCCGGATGCCGGCGTGTCATTCAACGTGACCTTAGTGTTGTCGAGATACTTGTGGGTACACGTCCCGGGGCAGTTGATGAAGCCATCGGTGCTGGTAACGACGCCGTCACCACTGGTCGTGACAGTTAGGGTCTTGTAGCTCACGCTGAGCTTGAAGACCGTGCCGGAATTGTCGGCGCCGCCAGCGTAGGTTGTTCCGTAAAAGTTGCCGTCGCTGGCTTGGATCACCCCTCCAATGGGATTGGTGCCATCAGCGCAGCCAGTTTGAGCACAAAAGCTGTAAAGCGTCGTCAGCGAGCCGCCGGGGGTGATAGCGAAGACCGTGCCTTGGCTGTTGTTCGCCCCGCCTTGAAAAGTTGTACCGTAGAAGTTCCCATCGGTGGCTTGTATCAGCGCTGCTCTAGGGTACGCGCCGTCAGTGCAGCTTGTTTGAGAACAAAAGCTGTGAAGCACGGTCAACGCGCCGCTAGGAGTGATTTTGAAGACTACGCCAGCGTTTTGAGCACCGCCGCCGAAGGTTGTCCCGTAGAGATTCCCGTCGGTGCCTTCCACCAGCCCCGCGTAAACACTGTAGCCGTCAGTGCCGCTGAAGCTATGCAGGGTGGTCAGTGAGCCGCTGGGTGTCATCTTGAAGACCGTGCCACAGCCACCGACACAGTAGTTGCTAGTTCCTCCACTGTACGTTGTTCCATAGAAGTTCCCGTCGGTGGCTAGTATCAAGCCCGCCTGCGGGTTATCACCGTCTGTGCCGTCGAAGGTGTGCAGCGTGGTCAACGTGCCGCTGGGGGTGATTTTGAAGACCGTGCCAGCGGTGTAGGGGCTGCTGTGGGTTGTCCCGTAGAAGTTCCCGTCGCGGCCTTGCACCAGCCCGGCCGGCGAGCTGGTGGAGGACAGCACCGTCACCGTGCCGCCGGGGGTCATTTTGAAGATCGCGCCAGAGCCGCCGCTGTCCCCCTCACCCTGGTTTGTCCCGTAGAAGTTTCCGTCGGTACCTTGCACCACGGGGGAGACAGGAAACGCGCCGTCAAAGTAGTCGAAGGTGTGTAGCGTGGTCAGCGTGCCGCTGAGGGTAGTTTTGAAAACGGTGCCACAGGGATCAAAGCCGCCCTCGCAACCGCTAAAGGTCCCGCCATACTCGGTTGTCCCGTAGAGGTTCCCGTTGCTGGCTTGGATGAGAGATGCAGCGGGACTACTACCGTTGGTACCGTCAAAACTTACCAGAGTGGTGAGATTTTGTGCGCATGAGCTGATCGCCGTCGCGGCACAGAATGCGAAGAGGATGCGGACCATTTTCGCCAAGTCAAATTTCTTCATAATGACCCCGTTTCCGCTCTCGCGTGAGCACAGAGCAAACAGCCCGGAAGTGCGTTTCGTCATCGGAAATCCTTTGCGGTGCGCCTCGTAACAGAAGCACCCAAACCGCCAGCGGCAGCATGCCGTTAGAAATGGCCAGCGTCAGGCGGATGACGCAGCGGAGGAGGGCATGGCACGCATGACTTCCTCCACAAAAGTTTTCTACAGTGGCCCGTCGCGATGGCTCTTTGGAAGAGGTTCCTGTGGCTCGGCTGGCAGACGAGTCGTTCTTGGGCAGGTGACCTCAAAGCCGAGGGTCACTCGTTATGGCTAGGTGTTACAGACAGCGGCAGGATGTCAGTACTGCAGCACGCCGGTCAAGTGGAATGTAGAAAAATGCGCCCGCCATTCCCTTTACGGGAAGCAGCTTCGGCTACAAGATCGCCGACTCTGCCCCTCGACGGGACCGACGTCGGACCAAGGAAGCCGGTTGCGGCGTTTCCTATCTCTTTCATTTACCATGATCCGTTCATCTTTTCGGCATTGCGATCTTATGCGGAGGTTGGTATGAAATTGTGCGGCGTAATTTTTCTTCTGGTTGCTTTCTTTCTCATTCCCCTGGCGGCCCAGGTCCAATCGGCCAAGCCCGCTCCCCAAAACTCCTCTCCCGGCGAACTTGTCGACCGCGTGGGCAACACTGGATTCGTGCAGATTCACGCCGAAAGCTTTCGGGCATTGAGTCCGCAGGAGCAGCAACTGGCGTACTGGCTTACGCAGGCGGCCATTGCCATCGATCCCATCATTTACGACCAGCTTTCCTGGTATGGACTCCGCCAGAAGCGCATGTTGGAAGAGATCGTCTCGCATCCGCAAGGAGTCGATCCGGCAAGGATGAGAAAGATCACCGATTACGCCAAGCTGTTCTGGGGCAATCGTGGCAATCACAATGATCTGACGGCGCAGAAGTTTCTCCCCGAGTTTACGTCTGAGGAACTGCAGAAGGCCGCGCTACAGGCACAGAAGAATGGCGCGTTCCAATCGCCCTATGCCGATCTTCCAGCAATCACGAGTCCCGACGCGCTCAACAAAGAACTCGGCGACTTGCAGGCATCTTTCTTCGATCCGAACTTTGAGCCGATGACGACCGCCAAAAGCCCGCAGGGCGGGAAGGACATCGTGCAGTCGAGCGCGAACACCTTTTACGGACCCGGCATTACGCTGGCCGACCTGAAGGACTTCAAGGCGAAGTACCCGCTGAACTCACGGGTTGTGAAGGGTCCCGATGGCACGCTGAAGGAAGAGGTCTATCGGGCGGGCACGCCGGACGGTTCCGTGCCTCCGGGACTCTATGCGAATTTCCTGGGACGTGCGAACGAGTATCTGGCCAAGGCGCAGGCGGTGGCCGATCCGCAGCAGGCCGCGGTGATCGCGGCGCTGATTCGCTTTTACCAAACCGGCGAGTACGACGACTTGATCAAGTTCGATACCCTCTGGGTGCAGAACAACGCCAAGGTCGACTTCGCCAACAACTTCATCGAGATCTATCGTGACGCGAACGGCATGAAGGCCAGCTCGCAGGCGTTCGTCAGCGTCACCGACAAGCCGCTCACCACCAAGATGGAGAAGCTGGCGCAGAACGCCGAGTACTTCGAACAGCAGGCCCCGTGGGACCCGAAGTACAAGAAGACGGCATTCACACCTCCGACCGTGAAGGCGATTGAGACGATCGTCGAGACCGGCGACTTCAGCGTGACCACCATCGGCGACAACCTGCCCAACGAGAATGAAATTCACGAAAAGTACGGCACCAAGAACTTCCTGTTCACGGGAAGCAGCCGCGCTCTGACGGGTGCGGCCGGCCACAAATCGATCAAGGAGTTCGGAGCGAACCAGGCGGTGATCGATCGCGACATCAAGTACGGCCAGCAGGCCAACGAGCTCATGACGGCATTGCACGAAGTGATTGGTCATGGTTCCGGCAAACTGAGCGAGAAAATGAAGGGCGGCTCCGAGCCGTACTTGAAGGAGTATTACTCGACCATGGAAGAGGCGCGCGCCGATCTCTCGGCACTATGGAACGTCTGGGACCCAAAGCTGAAGCAGCTTGGCCTGATCGAAGGCGACCAGGACGAAGTGGCGAAAGCGATGTACGACTCGGCAGCGCTGGTGGTGCTGTTGCAGTTGCGCCGGATTCCTCACGGCGACACCATCGAAGAAGACCACCAGCGTGACCGGGCGCTCATTGCCAACTACATCATGGACAAGACCGGCGGCATTCGCATGTTCGAGCGCGATGGCAAGGAGTACGTCGAGGTTACCGACTACCAGAAGATGAAACAAGGCGTCGGGATGCTTCTGACGGAGTTGATGCGCATCAAGGCTGAAGGCGACTACGAAGCCATCAAGGCCCTGGTCGACAAGTACGGCGTGCACTTCGATCCCAAGCTGCGCGATCAGGTCGTCCAGCGCTACAAGGCCCTGGACATCCCGACCTACTGGGTTGGTGTGAATGCACAGCTGAATGCGAAGGCGACTAATGGGAAGGTGCAGAGCGTTGACATGACCTACCCGCGAAGCGCGGTGCATCAGTTCCTCTACTACGGCTCAATGTACGGGAAGGACGTGAAGGTTCCAGCAGGCGACGCGATCCCGGCAGCTCAAAAGCAATAAGAGCCAGGAAACCGCTTCGAGCCGGCAAGAAAAAGACGGGCAGCGGGTGCCCGTCATGATCGACGCAGAATTGAACTACGGTTCCTAGTGCGCGTTCGGCTTCGGCTTGGACGGGGCGTTGCACTTTATAACCATCTGGGGATGGGCAATAGCATACGGCTGCGAAGCACCAGAACCGGTGCAGTACTGGGCGTTGTATGTGTAGCAGCTGCCGTCAGGCGCGTTCTCGTCAACGGTGGTGCTTGGGGTAGCGTCGTTCATCGTCAGTGGAGCCGGTCCGCCTCAGAGAGAATTCTGCCTGGCACTCGCTTTCTCTCCAGCCGGCAGAGACTCTGTCAAGCCGTTTATGGCTTTGGCGACATCTCTGTGTATGAGTTGATCATTTCGCATCAAGTCGATGTAGCTTCGGGCGGCTCTGCGAACAGAAAGGAATTCTCGCGTCGGATACTTCCGCTTCGTTCCGCCAAGCACCTCATGGAAAGAGCACCATCGATCTACTACGGTCTTGGCTATGCGGTTCTTCTCGGGATTGTCCATCGAATGCTGCCTTGGCACCTACCGACACGGGCGCTTGATTCGACCGTCACCTTTCTCAATACCACAGATTGCCGGACAGGGCGCAGGGCGCGCCGACCAACACCACTATCGACATCCCGTCTGCTGTGGACGACACTGTCCCGATAGGCACAATCTCTTTTTACGTCTCATCCACTTGTACCGTTTGCTTTGGCGCGTTTATTTACTACTGCTGGTGAAATTTCGGATCCGATACGAGCCCCTTAAGTTCTGGATCGCCCTTCGCCTCATCAATGGCGAAGCCCTTTTGTATTGCCTTGTGCATCTCTTCTATCGCCTGATCGCGCTTGCCCAGAAGCTCATAGGCTTCTGCCACATCAGCCAGAACGTCGGGGTCGTCCGGAGCTAGAGCCAGCGCAGTTTGAATCCGCGACTCGGCTTGCGAAGTTAAACCGTAGTGCGCGTTCAGCACAGCCAACGTGGCTTGCGCCTCGGCATCCTGGGGCTTCATCTTGACCTCTTGCTCAAGCAGACTCAACATTCGCCGGCGTGCGGCTTCCGCTTTGTCTTTGTTGTTCAGCCACTCGTATGCGAGGACAAGATTACTCCACACCACGTAATCATGGTCGTTTAGCTTAAGAGCATTCTCCATAAGCGCTGCTGATTCGGCATAACGCTGTTCGATCATATAAAGATTGCCAAGATTAGTATACGCAGGATAACTGGGACTGAGTTCGATCGATTTCTTCAAGGCCTGCTCGGCGTCTCCTTGCAGCTTATTGTCGCCTGAGTTGAGATAACAACCTCCAAGATTCGCGTAGACTTGGGCGTTATCAGGAGTAAGCTGCAGGGCATGCTGATATTGCTGGATGGCCTGCTCAAACTTTCCCTCGCGATTATAAAAATTACCAAGCTCATCGTAGGCATCCCAGGAATCCGGACCCAAGGCAGCGGCTTTCTGGTAAGCAGCTTCCGCGTCTGCCGAACGACCCGAGCCCTCATAGGCATGGGCAAGGCCACTAATGGCGGCTGCATAGTGGGGATCGAGATCCAGGGCCTGCTGAAATTCCTGCAGGGCGAGGTCGTGATGGCCCATCAAATCGTGAATCCGCGCCAGAGTGACGTGTACTGCTGGAATGCGGTTGTCGATCTCGGCCGCCTTCTTGCAATTGGCCTGCGCTTCCGCCAGCCAGTTGGGATCCTTGTCCAGGCGGTTCTTCAGACGGTAGGCTTCCCCTAACTGCGCGTAGCCGAGAGCAAAACTGGGATCTGCTTGCACGGAATTCTGTAGAGCCTGGATCGCCAGGTCAACATTGCCGGGCTTGTCATAGCGTTGCATGTAGCGAAGGGCGGTCAGGTAGTCTTCGTAGGGTGCCGGATTGACCGAGCCGCTAGCGCTGGGCGTGCGGTGGAAGTGGAAGTAGAAGTAGCCGACTGCGGCCAGAGCGATGAGAATTGTGGCGGCTGAAACGATCATCTTCCAGGCGTTTCCTCTGGTACCCGAGGCAGCGCGGGTGGAGGGTGCCGGCCAGGTCGCTGACTCGGAATCCCGCTTCAGCTGCTGCAGGTCAGCGCGCATCTCCGCCGCCGATTGATAGCGCTGCTTGCGATCTTTTTCCAGCGCCTTGCTGATGATCTCTTCCAGCTTTGGCGGCAGCGTGGAGTTCAGGTCATGCACCCAAACCAGGGCGGTGTTCGGGATGGCATCGTGGTGTACGGCTTGCGTCTCGCCACTGAAGGCGCGCTGGCCCGTCGCCATCTCATACAGCACCAGTCCAAGCGAAAACAAATCGGTTCGCGCGTCCAAGTTTTCGTCGCGCACCTGCTCCGGCGACATGTAGCCAGCCGTGCCCATCATGGCGCCCGTGCGCGTCAGGCTACGATCGATTGCCGCTATATTGGTGGCCGGAGGAATAGCATCCTCAGCCTTTTTCGATACAGCAGCAGCTTCCGCAGCCATTGTCAGCTTTGCGACCCCGAAGTCCAGTATCTTGACCGCACCAGAACTGGTCAGGAAGATGTTGGCCGGCTTGATGTCGCAGTGGACGATCCCCTTGCCATGGGCGGCCTGCAATCCCGTACATATCTGTACTCCAACGTCCAGCAGGTGATCGAGCGGCAGGGTTTGGTGAGCTCCAGCGGCGCGGGCCAGACGATCGCGTAGCGTCTCACCATCCAGCAACTCCATCACGATAAACGGCTTAGTTTCGTGCTCCTCGATTTCGTGGACGGTGCAGATGTTGGGATGGTTGAGTGACGAAGCCATCTTGGCCTCGCGCTCGAAGCGCTGCAGCGCGTCGGAGTCTGTCACCAACTCTTCCGGCAGGAACTTCAAGGCCACTGGTCTGCCCAGTTTGAGGTCTTCGGCTTTGTAGACCAGCCCCATCCCGCCGGCGCCGATGACCTGCAAGACGCGATAGTGAGAGACCTTCTTGCCAATCAGGCGGGGCTCGGGCTGTAGTCGAACTGCGGTCCCGCCGATACCGGGGGACACCTCGCCGGAACAGTCGTCTGCGACCAGCCATTCCACGGGAACCATCAGCCGGTAGCCGCGCCGGGCCAAAGTTTCTATGTGCTTGGGATCGTCGGCGGAGTCGCCGAGGGCCCGCCGCAGGTTCTTGATGGCGGCATTGATGCTGTGGTCAAAGTCTACGATGGTGTCGTTTGGCCACAGCTTCTTCCTGATTTCCTCGCGGCTGACGAGTTCGCCCTTGCTCTCGACGAGCATGCGCAGGACTCGCAGCGGCTGTTCCTGAAGCACAGTCTTCCGATTGCTCGCGCACAGTTCTCCACTTCGCAGGTCGACTTCAAAGATACCAAGGCGAACGCGGGCTGGCTGCGTGTCCTTCATGGGACCTATTAGGGATGTGAGGGAGCGAAGATCAGTCTACTGCAGCCTCGGGTGAACGCCAAGCGGGAAGTTGGGGCCATCTGCCGAGAGTGGTGCGCAGCCTCAGGCCTCGTTAGGCGTTCGCAGCCAACCAATGTGGAATCAATCGCTTATCCGCTTCACTGCCATTTCACCCCCGTTTCACCGCCAGTGCATTGCCCCTGAAAGCCACTGAGCGCACACTCGCCCCAGTTTGAACGCTCCCAGTTAACCCGCGATCGATTTTGGACCGCTCGGGCCCTCCATCGTCGCCCTAACCGAACGGAAAAGAGGAGAAGAACATGCCGGAGAAACTAACGAGATTAGGTCACGTGGTGGGAGCGTCCAAAGCGGCCTGCAACCCGAGGATGAGACCACACTTGCTGCTGTTGATGAGTTTGTTGTTCGCGATGCCAAGCTTCGCGCAGCAGCCCGTCGCTATCCAAACCGGTCTACCCATCAACTTTACGACTCTTACGCTGCATGTAAGTGGTCAGCCCATCACCGTCTACGAATTCACCGTCTCGATCTATCCCATGAACACGCCTCCGCCCTGGCCCGCTGGCCTGTGGCTCTACTACTACGTCCAGGCGGACGCCGGCGGCGGCGCTAACAAGTCCACTTGGGGACAAGGCCAGTGGTGCCGCTGGTGGATTTATCAAGTAGCAGCGCTGGAACAGCAAAATCCCCAGCAACTTCCCTATCCCTATTTCCAAATCAACTTGCCCACCACGGTCCCGCAGATTGAGACCGACGAAAACATTCCCGTGTACCCGGCCGGAAGCGTGACCTGTTGGCAGGCGAATAACGACTTCGCGCCCTGAGTTTCCGAGGCCTGCTCTGGGAGCACTCGACACAAGTTCGAGTGCTTCCCGGGTGTCACCTGGCACTTAATACGGCATTATCGGGCCCCAACCTTAACTTCACCGCGGAGGAACAACAAAATGAAATCCCTGATCGCAACTGCTTGCTTAACCCTTTGCCTGGTGACTTTGGTAGTCAGCGCCAGCGCCCAACAAACCCTCAACTTTTCCAGTTTGCCGCTGGTCAACACGCCCACTCCCATGCCGAACGGCTACGGACAACTCGACTGGGGCAACTTCTTTTACGTAAACCCGTACGGATGGTCAGGCGCGGGGTCTGGCTACAAGCTGGGACCGCAAGGCGAGGACGTCGCTTTCATTGGCGGGGAATATTGCCGAATCAACGGCTATACCTGTGTCGGCACTCTGACCGACTCCAGAGGCTTCGTGCCTGTAAGTGCACAGGTGGCCGGCGGCTTCGGTCCTGCGGTACTTACGGTCTCCGCCTACAACAATGGCAACTTCATCGGTTCAGAGAACTACCAGCTGACCACTGATATTTCCACCTTGACCTTCCCATCTGCTTGGGGAGTAGTCACCGAGATATCTATCCAAGCCAGGGGAGAGCCGGGAGATGTCGTCGTCTACAGCCTGAGTCTGTACACCTTCGGCGGATGAATCTGCGACCGCCCGCACTTGAGCGGGGGCGAGCCGCAAGCTTCGCCCCCTTATTCCAACTAACGGCCACAGCTCTCGCTCCCAAACTAATCAACGCGAGGAGGCAGTATGAAATGCAGGAGTGGAAGGCTTTTTGCGCTAATGATTTCGGTTGCCTCGACGCTCTGCTTGGCAATGTGCGCCAGTAGCGCGGTTGCGGCCACCCAATACAAGGTACTGCACAACTTTGTCTACCAGAATGGCGACGGCTTTGGCCCGGAGGCAACTTTAGTATTCGACAGTAGCGGAAACCTGTACGGCACCACCATCGCCGGAGGGACTGCGTGCGAGCCGCCCGGCTGCGGTGTCGTCTTCGAGCTGTCGCCCTCGAATGGGAACTGGAGCGAGCGGTTGTTGGTTGACTTCAACGGCAGCGATGGGTCGTCTTCTGTCGCACCGTTGGTCTTCGACAGCCATGGAAATCTCTATGGATCGACCAAATCTGGCGGCACCTCTGGCAACGGAACTGTGTTTGAGCTGGTGGCTAGCAACGGCGGTGCCTGGACTGAAATGGTGTGGCACTCGTTTACCGGTGGAACGGATGGAAGCCAGCCACAGTCGGGAATAATGTTTGACGCTGCCGGTCATCTGTACGCCACGGCCTCGGCGGGCGGCGTCAATGGCGGTGGTGTCGCAGTTCGCATGGGAGGGGGAAATCTCCCTGGCGGGGCCAGCGCGCTGCATTCCTTTGGCGGAGGTAGCGATGGGAGTCAGCCTTCTGGTTCACTGGCGTCCGATGCCAATGGGAATCTGTACGGCACTACGTGGTCAGGCGGCGCCTATCAACTGGGCTCGGTTTTTGAGCTGGTACTCGATCCGCTCAGCGGTAACTGGGCCGAGACTATTCTCTATTCCTTCAATGGAGCCGACGGGGCTAATCCCTATGGCGGCGTGATTTTGGACGCCGCCGGCAATCTCTATGGCACCACCTATGACGGTGGCGCTGACGGCGTCGGAACCGTGTTCAAGCTTGCCAACTCGAACGGTAGCTGGAGCGAAAGCGTGATGCATTCCTTTGCCACCGGCAATAGCGACGGCGGCAATCCCTACAGCGGTCTAACCTTCGATCCCCACGGCAATCTGTACGGCACCACCAACTCGGGCGGCGTCGGCGGTCACGGCACCGTGTTCCGCCTCACGCCCATGCCCACGGGCCAGTGGGCGGAAACCATCCTGTATGGATTCGCCGGAAAACTCGACGGCGGCTGGCCGGTTGGAGGAGTCGTTCTTGACAGCGCGGGCAACATCTACGGCACCACAGTTATGGGCGGCACTGGCGGTATTGAGGAAGGCGGGGTCGTGTTCGAGATCACGCCCTAGCTATGACTGACTGCGCGTGATTTTCGGCCGCGGGCGATTCGATTCGCCTTTCGCCGGGGGGCGGAAACCCAGCATTCCGCTCCTGTCTCCACCCTGCTGACCTGCCTGACCACGGCTCTCCGATTCAGCCAGTCGCTGCCCGTGCAAAACTGGTTTACGAATCGAATAACGTATAATTCGCGCACCGATGGCACTTACTTCTGGCACCAAACTAGGTCCTTACGAGATTCTGTCGCCTCTGGGCGCCGGCGGCATGGGCGAGGTCTATCGCGCCCGCGATACACGCCTCGACCGTAGCGTTGCGGTCAAGATTTTGCCCTCCCATCTTTCTGAAGACTCAGAGGCAAAACAACGCTTCGACAGGGAAGCGCGGACGATCTCGTCGCTGAATCACCCCAATATCTGCACGCTCCATGACGTTGGACACCAGGATGGGGTCGATTACCTGGTGATGGAATACCTGGAAGGCCAGACCCTGGCTGACCGTCTGGGCAAGGGGCCTCTGCCGGTTGAGCAGGTCTTGCGGTACGGGATCGAAATATGCGACGGCCTGGAGAAGGCACATCGCTGCGGTGTCGTGCATCGCGATTTGAAGCCCGGCAACATCATGCTGACCAAGACCGGAGCCAAGCTGATGGACTTCGGTCTGGCGAAGGCATCGGTTGCGAACGCGGCTGCAGCCTCCGGCCTCACGGCTAATCTGAGCTCGCCACCGGGAAGCCATCCCCTAACAGCACAAGGCACGGTCGTGGGGACGTTCCAATACATGTCGCCCGAGCAGATCGAGGGTAAGGAGGCCGACGCACGTTCGGACATTTTCGCCCTGGGTGCGGTGCTGTACGAGATGGTAACGGGCAAGCGTGCCTTCGAGGGCAAGACGGCGGCCACAGTTATGGCTGCGGTGTTGGAGCGCGAACCGGCTCCGATCTCTTCCATGCAGCCGACGACGCCGCCCGCGCTGGAGCGGCTGGTCAGGACCTGCCTAAGCAAGGATCCGGACGAGCGTTGGCAAACAGCGCATGACGTTAAGCTGCAACTAAAGCAGATCGCCGACGGTGTATCTCAGGTCAGCGCGCCAGCGATGACGGTTGCGCCGCGCAAGCGGCGTAACGGGTTGGCTTGGGGTGTGGCCGCAGTTTTGGCGGCGATTGCCGCGTCGACGCTGTTCCTCCTGTATCAGGCGAACCAGAAGCAGTTGCCAACGCTGCGCGTCGAGATCAACCCTCCCGACAAGATGCAGTTCAACCTGTCAGGCGATCATAGCGGCCCGGCGATGATTTCTCCGGACGGCCGTTACATTGTCTTTTCGGCCTATGGCTCTCAGGGCGCACAACTCTATCAGCGGTCGCTTGATACAACTTCTCCGGAAGCGCTTCCGGGCACCGAAGGTGCGACGTTTCCTTTCTGGTCGCCCGACAGCCGCTCCATAGCTTTCTTCACCGACGACAAGCTGAAACGAATCGAAGTGAGCGGTGGGACGCCGGTTACGATCTGCAGTTCGACGCTGGGACGTGGTGGCAGCTGGAACCAGGACGGAACCATTGTGGCCGCCCTGTCCTACAACACTGGCATCTCGCGCGTACCAGCCAGCGGAGGAACGCCCACGCCAGTCACCACGGCAGATGGCACCATCTACTCTTCTCATCGCTGGCCCTGGTTCCTGCCTGATGGCAAGCACTTCCTCTATATCGCGGTTAAACACAATGCGCCGAACAGTCCGGAAACCGCGGTGTTCCTGGCTTCGCTCGATGGCAAAGAAAACCGTCTGTTGTTTCATAGCTTATCGAACGCCATCTACGCGTCGGGACGTGTCCTGTATCAGCGCGAGAATTCCCTGGTGGCGCAGCCCTTCGACCCATCCAGCGGCAAATTCTCCGGCGAGGCGCAGACCCTGAGTGAAAATGTTCAATTTGACGCTGGGCTCTGGCGGACGAACCTCAGCGCATCCACCGACGGCGTGCTGTTATACGCGTCCGGCACGACCACTGGGACCGAGATCCTGACCTGGTACGACCGCAGTGGGAAACGGCTGGGCACAGTGGGCGAGCAGGGAGAGTTCTACGATCTGGATCTTTCTCCCGACGAGAAGAAAATCGTGACCACGGATTTGAATACGGCCACCGCAACCATCTGGGTCCGCGACCTGACAAGCAATCTGAAGACGCGGCTCACCTTCAGCGGCGGCGCACATCTCACTCCGGTCTGGTCTCCGGACGGGAAAGAGGTCGCCTTCACCTCGAACCAGCAGACCGCCATCTCGGTGAAGACGCTGGGCAGCAGCGCGCCGGAGCGCACGCTTCTCTCGTCGCCAACCCCAATCTATCAAGCCATCTCGGATTGGTCGCAGGACGGCCGCTACCTGATGTATGAACAGGGTGCCGGGATGAATACAGAGCTATGGGTGCTTCCGTTATCCGGCAACGCCAAACCGTTTCCGTATGCGACCGGGTGGTCCTCAAGAGGAGCGTTTTCGCCGGACGGACATTGGGTGGCATATGTGGCCCAGGAAGGCGGTCGTCCCGAAGTTTTTGTTGCTCCGTTCCCCTGGACCGGCGCGAAGTGGCAGATTTCGAATGGAGGCGGCGCCGGACCGCGCTGGCGCGGAGACGGCAAGGAACTGTTCTACTTCGATCTCAACGGCATTACGGCGGTTGAAGTGAACGGCGCGGGGTCCACATTTGAAGTCGGTAGCAGTAAATTGCTGTTCCGCCTACCGCTCAGGGGCATTATTGGCCGTGAGTATTCCCCCACGCGCGATGGGCAACGGTTCATCGCTGTCATGCCCAGCGAAGGCAGCTCTCAGACGTTGACGCTATTTCAAAACTGGCCGGCAGAATTGAAGAAGTAACGCTTGCGCCCCGCTTCGGCTTTTTCCTTCAGGGTGGGGGATCCCCCACCCAAAGCTCAACACATTCCCAGCTACTTTCCGGCGCGATGGTCTGACGTCGGCCAGTTCGTCACCAGGTTGTAGGCGTTCACGGTGCCGATTCCGGTGGCGAAGTCCCAGCCCGTGGTGGTTCCATACGCGGGCTGATACGAGCTATTGGAGGTAGACAGCACGCCCAGGTTGCCGTTCCCCATATAGCAGTTGTACGGCGTACCGTTGAGCGGCAGGCAGTCCGTGTCCATATCGCCCAAGGTCTCATCGTAAAAGATGCAAGAGCTGGACGTGCCATTGCCGAGGGTGGAATTGCAACTCGCGTTGCCACCCGTGCCATACTCCGTGTTGGCAAGCTGGTAGTACACAGTGTTGGGATTGCCCCAGGTGCTATTGGTCGCCTGGTTCACCAGCAACTGTATGCCGGCCATGATGGGCGAGGAGAACGAGGTTCCACCGGCGCCCGGCCAGTTCGCTGGCGATCCTGTGCAGGGAACTCCCCCGCCGTTCGGATCGGAGTAGCAGAAAATATAGTAGTGTCCCCAGGCGCCATTCGCCGCGAAGAGCGAGACGTCGGGAATGTCGCGCACTCCATCCGATGGATTTCCCAATACCGTCTGCCAGGACGGCTTCGGAAAACCCGCGCAGGTGCCACTCGCTACGCCCGGGATGGACGGAACTCCGGTGGCACAGTTGCTGGGGCCACCGCTGCCGCCAACCACCTCCACGTAGTACCAGAAGCCGGGGTAAAAGTCGGCGAATGATGTCGTGCAGAATCCGCCCGATCCGTAGGTAATGGGCGATCCTGTGTAGTACTGCGACAGCAACACGCTGGCGCATTCATCGTTCCACGGAATCTCTGGAATGTACGACAGGGCCGAGCCGTAATACTGATTGTTGGTTGAACTCCAGTACGCACTGTTTTCGTTCAAATAGGTGTCGCCATAATCGGTTCCACCCACCGAGACGTTGTAAGGGGTCGACGTCCAGCCGCTGACAGCGATTCCGTGAAATGCGGCATAGCCGCCCGCATCCGAGCTGGCGGCGTTCTCGTCACCCGAGGAGACGAAGACGGAAACACCCTGCGAGACCGCCTGTTGATAGAGGCCTTCGATGTATTGGTTGAATGCCTGGCCGTCATATACCTCTGACTCGCCGTAGCTGATACTCACCAGGTCGGGCGGAGTGGTCTCATTGAGCAAGCCCTCCAAAGCAATGAAGCCGCCGAAATTGGTCGCGGTGTCGACGCAGGAGGCCAACTGGATGGCAGCATTCGGCGCGGCGGCACTGGACCATTCCACGTCGAGCGCGGCTTCGACGTCGTCGCCGTTAATTCCCGGATCCTCGCAACCGCTGCCCGGATGCACTTGCACGAAGGTCGCTGAAGGGAACTGCTCGGACAGACCGAAGGTGCTGCGAAATGCATTCCAGTCGCCGGGATAGTTATAGACGTCGGTATCTTCAATCAGGGCGATGGTGCGGCCCAGCCCGGTGAAGCCAGCGTTGAATGCCGGAGTCAGGTTGTAAATCGTCGCAAGGTCAGAAGGCACCACCGCGTAATAGCCACCGCCGAGCGTGTAGTCAGATGACGGCCTCTTGCCCACATTCGGGTTGGTAGGCGGTCTCATTCGCTTGATCATGGGATGGGGCATGAAGCTGTTCAGCTTAATCACGCCGACCACGGCGGGAGCCAGCGCAGCGGGAATCTTGGGATCACTCATGTCGGCGATCTGGTGCACACCGTTCACATCGAGGTTATGGATCTGCGTGTGGAACGCTGCCTCGACTTTGGCTGCCGTGCCCGAGAAATCAATGACGGTTCCGGTGGGATAAACCTCGTTGACCTTAAAGCCTTGCGACTTCAGCCAACTGGTTAGGACATCGATGTCCTCCTGCGCGAGGCCATAGCTGGCTCCCACTTGTTTTGCGGTAAGCCAATGGTGGAAATCCGGCGAGCTCGGATTGTGAAGCTCATCGATGTACTTCACGAGTGAAGCTTCCAATTCTGTGGGACGGCGCAGTTGCAGCATCAAGTGATCCATTGCCAGATCGCCCGACACTGCGCCGCGATCATTCGCCTGGTTGGCTTCAGGGCGAGTGTTGCCGCTAAGCGTTACCAGCTTCGATTCATCAACCTTCTGGGTAATCAGGTTGCGCTTGGCTTCCGCATTGGAAGCAACATTAAAGCTCATGGCGAATGCGACTACGGCCAGTACGGTTGTAGCAAGAGTGCGGCGAATCATACGATCTCCGTGCAGTGGACTCAAAGGCTGGGGACGCGTTAACGAACTTTCGCTTAGCTTCAACAGCCGACAATATATACCTCTTGGGGACTGTAGCGCATAAATCTTTTATTGGTTTGGTCCATCACCCTGCATAAAGTCTCATTGTGTCCTGCAGCGAGCCAAATGCGTCAAAATGGCTTCTCATTTTTGCTATAGGTCATGAAAGAAGGCCGTCAGCGCTTGTGCGCGGACGGCCTTTAAGTCAGGTGACAGGCTGCCGGCACCAGAGCCAGCGGCCCGTTCAGGTTGTACTACTAGTTTTTCTGGTTCGGAGGAACTCCTTCCGAACGACGGTTCGGAGGCAGGTTGTCGACGTCGCCGCGCGCTCTCGCCGGGTGGTCCGACTTGATGCCCGGTATCGGTTTTTCGCCTGCGGAGCTCATCATGGGCTCGTTCATCTCGTCCTTGGTGTAGCCGTAGGATGAGGTGTAGATAGCCTCTTGCAATACACTGCCAACCGGCGGTAGGGCCATAGCATAAATCGGGAACGCCCTGCCACCCGCGGGAAATACCGTGGCCACATAATCGGCGACCATGTAGCCGGAGAAGGTATTGGGCAACCAGGTCAACTGCATCTCACCGGAAAGCCGGCGGCCCGCGGTCCAGGTTGTTCCGCCATTATCGGTGAGGCTGAACCCAGCGGCCAGTTCACAGCTATTGCCGCAATTGGTGTTGGGATACAAGTAGTAAGTCATCGCCATGTGGGCGGTGCTTCCGGAGGTCGAGATGTCAATGCCCATGCCGTTGATGAAGTGGTCCACACCGCTGCCGATAGGATCGAGCGGAATGCGCACCTTGGCTGTCCAGTGAACGCCGTCGGTCGAACTGCTATAGACGATGTCGTTCGCCGAGCAGTCGCTTTCGAAGCTGCAATCGGACCACGAAGTGTAGACCGTGCCCGCGCCATCGATGGCCGCGGAAGGAAGTCCCGCGCTGCGCAAATCGCCATCTTCCTCATGGCTGGGAGCCTGAGCGATCTGGATGGCGCCGGTCCAGCTCTGGCCGCCATTGGTGGAAACAAACGACGACATGCCGCCGTCGAAATCAGCAAAGGGGACCACGACGGTTCCGTTGGGCTGAACCAGGGGATTGCCGCCGATTCCGTAGTCCTCGTTGGCCGTCGTTACCGGCGTACTCCAGGTCTGCCCGCCATCGGTGGACGTGCTCATGTACAACAGATCGCCGACGTCAGGGTCGTCAAATTCGACGTAGCAATTGCCATAGTAGGGACTGGTGGGCGTGCTGTCGCAGGCGATCCAGTTCTTGTCGGCGTCCCGATTCTGAATGACGTAAACCGGATTGTTCCAGTGGATGCCGTCGGCAGAGGTGCTTACGGCGACGGTATCGTAGTTGCCGATGGGAAGCGTGCAAATCAGCCACACGCCATGCTTCGCATCATAAGCGACCGCGGCGTCGCTGGCCGCGCTGTTGGGTCCGCCGCCGGGACCATTTTCGGTCAAACCGGGAAGGTATCCGTTGGTCCAGGAAATCCCGCCATTAAGCGAGGTTGCCCAGCCGATGTCAGCGCCGCCGCCGCTGAAGATGCGGGCCACTTGGAAAGCTGTAACTATAACGGGCCCAACGGCCAAAGCGCCTGGCTCGACTTCTGACTTGTGTTGGCTACTGCTGTTGGTGAAAGTATCCTGGCTGAGCTGTCTGAACACAGATTGGGCATGGACCGGAGCAACGCTCGTGATGGCCACAGCCAATCCGAGCGCAAGGGTCGATAAGGTCGGGCCAGCGCCACGACGGGAGAACAATGGCATTGCTTTCATGTGCGATATTCCTTCTTCGTTGTTATTGTTTTTGACCGATGTATTTGTATGGGGCACGAGTGAATTTGCGCGAGACAGAAGGAGGACGAGACCACTGCCGGGCGATCAAACTCTAACGTCTAGAGAGTGCAATGTCAACGAAAACGATAGTAGTTGGCAGCAGTTCTCTTCATTTGTCCCGATTTTGAACACGATCGTTCTGCGCGGAGTGCCACAGAAGTTCCTCGGCCACTGCGGCGACGACCACGCCTCACATCGTGTCGTGTTAACCCAAGGTGCCTGCTACTATTGAAGGCCGTAATCATTTCCTGAAGGCTGAGGCCTTGCCACATTCCCGACCTGCTCTTGAAGTTCTTATCGTGAGGAAAACAGTCCGTGCGACCAATTCGACAAGTTCATGATTTGCCCTTTTACCGGATATTCACCGTGATTGCGCTGTTTGCCGTAAGTACCATGCCTGGCTATGCCCAGCGCACCGTGGTACAGCAATCTGGCGGCGGAAGAAAACTAGAGTTGCACTACAATGCTGCGGACCAGGTAACTGAGATCCGCACGATCGGCTCCGATGGGCAACTGCTGCAAAAGCAAGTCCTGGAGTATCCCGTCGGCGGCTATGTGCCGCAGACGGAATCCACGTCGTACTGGCCAGATGGAAAAGTCCACAAGATCACGCGCGATACCTACGACAACAACGCGAACTTTACCGGCGAGTTTATCCAGGTCTTCGACGAGTCGGGAAAGCAGATCAGCGGTCATCAGCTAACCCACGATCCTCAGACCAACTTCTATCACTGCACCGACTGGAACGTCTCTACCCAGAAGTATCTGAACATCGATTGTCCGGCGGGCGAGGAGTCCAGCGGCCCTCCCGAGGCAGTGAAGAAGTTCACACAAGAGGAAGTGACAGAGCAACTGGCAAAGGCCCGGCAAGCTGCACAGCGACCTTCCCCGACCAGGCCAGTCGCCGCTTCTCCTCAGGCTGGCGCGGGAACAAACGTGAAAGAGGTGGGATTGATTTTGCCGGCGCGAATTCGTCCCGGCGACCGGGTCTCGGGAAGTGTGGTTGAGGATCCCAGCGACTATGAAGGAATACCGGGAATCGTCGTCAATCGGGTAGCGCTTCCGTTGGCGGCGTCGGGCACCGCTTCTACGTTATCGGGGTGGATGGTTGAGATATCTGGCGAGCCGCCACAGCCCGCCAATGGTTCCATCGCGCTGACGGTTCCACCGGGGCAGCTTGAGTTGGCCATCCTCTTTCGGCAGGCGGACAATGCTGGTAGCCCGGTGTCCAAGGCGATCAGTGTTCCGCCTGCTCCCTCGGCGAAAGCCAAGACTCCAAGTTCCTACCTCGCGCCCGCGCTCTGTCTGAAAGGACGACCTTGCGTGATTCATGGACCATTCGGCGGAGACAGCACCAAGACCTTCGCCGCGTTTGGAGAGCGTCCGGCACGGATTGTCGCCGAGACCCTTGACACAGCCTACCTCGCGATTCCAGAGCGCACAGAAGCCGGGCTGCGGCCGTTAGTCATCGCGGAAGGATCGAAGGCGGTCGCGTTCCCGATGGTGGTTGCGGAGTTCAGCCTTGCTCCAGAGCGGCGCGACTTGCCGAAGGGACAACAGTTATTGATCTACCCGGTCATCGACGGCCCGCAGGAACTGCCCGACCCTCTGTGGCTACCCGGCAACTATCCCGCCTCGAACCTGGAAGAAGCCCGCAAGCTTATTCCGGGATTTCAGGCGCCTAAGACCGGCCATGCGGCCCACGAAGCTGAAGAGAAACGGGAGGCGAAACAGAAGCAATCCGTTGCGACGGGCGAGCGGGATGAAGACCAGGGTGGGGAAATTCTGTTGGTGGTCAAGAACCTCAGCCCCGACCAGGTCACCTTGCATGAATCTAAGAATGGGACCTTTGTTTTTCACCTGAAAGCCGCGTCCTTCAAGATGGGCGAATTCAAGTACAAGTTCGTAGCCGAGGCGATCAAGTCGGGGAGCTTTGCTGTGCAGGGTTACGTCATACCGTTTCTTGCGCCGGTGATGGGACAGGAATTTTCCGCGACGTCCAGTTCGTCTCCAAACTGACGCAGACGCACGGCGTTTTCGGTTTACGGCGCGAAGTAGCTGGAGATGTCTATCAGCAGTTGCGTGGTGCCGTATGCGTAGGCGTCGGTTTTTCCGTCAATGTTGCCCACGATTGCCATGTTGGAAGTCACCTCTCCGTCCACCGCATTCAGAGTGGAGACCTTTGGCTGCTGATCGCCGTCAGCCCACAATGTCAGATATCCCAGCGAACCGCTCGGAATTGCGGTTGCGTTGAAAACATATCCTTGTGCGGCCACGGGAACACCGCAGGCACTGGCTGCCACGTTGATCGGCGGATTTCGCTGGCCGCTGAATGCTCCTCCCGTCGATCGGGTGTCAAGCACTCGACATGGCGCGGTCGGGTACAGAGATACTCCACCCGGAGCCGGCGCTGCGAAGTAGCCGTTGATGTCCACTATCAACTGAGTATTCTGATCGGGATAAACGGCGATCGCGCCGTTGCTTCCCGCAGGTACGATGGCGGCATTGGCCACGATGGTCGCTGTCGGATTGTTCAGGGTAGAAACGACTGGTTGACTCTGCCCCGCGGGCCATACGGTGAGATATCCCAGCGGTTCGTCGCCTACGGGCACGACGGTGAAGTTCATCGAATAAGCCTGCGCACTGGAAGGGATTCGGCAATTGCTGCTCAGAACCGGAAAGTCGCGCTCCTGCGCGCCCTGTAGAGGCGGTCCGCCCAGATCTCCCTTCGCATTCCGAGTGTCAACCACGCGGCACGACTCCAGCGGATAAAACTGCAGCGTATCGCTCGCCGGCAACTGAAAGTATCCGTTGATATCCAGGATGACGTTGGTGGAGTCAGTCGCATAGACGCTGACCGCTCCGCCTGCGCCGGCAGGCACAATGGCCGCGTTGGCCTTGACTCGGCCGTCGAGCGAATTGAGTGTCGAAACCAGCGGCTGTTGCAATCCCGTGGGCCAGACGGTGAGATATTCCAGCGCACCTTGCAAAGGCACTACCGTGACGTTCAGCGAGTAGGCAATCGCCGTACTCGGGATGTTGCAGTTGCTCTGAGGGACGGCGAAGTTGCGTGACGTTCCACCGCCGAGATGCGGTCCGCCAAAAGGGCCATTCGGCTGCCGGGTATCAGCAACACGGCAAGGAGTGACGGGGAGGAACTGCACTCCGTCCGAAGCCGCCCCGGCAATGATCGAGACGCTGTTGCCCACGGTGTCGGCCACATAAACGGTGTTCGTCATTGGATTGACTACGATCGCAGTGGGCCAAGTCGCATTTCCCAGCGAAACAGACGCGGTGGAATCGTTGGTGCCGTCGACCGTCGTCACAGCGCCGTCCCACATATTGTTTGTGAGGTAAGCCTTGTTAGTCACCAGGTCGACATCGATTGCGCCCGGGGAACTTCCTGCCACAACTGTAGTAGTGGCAAGTGTAGTTTCGTCGATTATCGTAGCCGTGCCGCTTCCACTATTCGTTACGTAGGCTTGGCCAGCAATTGGGTTGACTGCCACGGCAAGGGGATATGTTCCGACACTGACACTCGTGACCAGGTTCGTGGCCCCGTCGATAACCGAGACATCGCCGGAACTGTAGTTGACTACATAAATTTGGTTGGTGAACGGGTCGATCGCCACCGACCTGGGATAAGCTCCCACCGCAACAGTGGTGGTTAGGTTCGTTACTCCATCAATGATAGCTACGTCGTTGCTGCCGGAATCGGCAACATAGATCTTGTTGGTTGCGGGATTAACGGCCAAGGCAAAAGGGTTGCGCCCGGCGCTGGCGATTGTGGTTCGATTGGTAGTCCCGTCGATTACCGTCACATTGTCGGAGTAGTAGTTGGCGATGTAAATCATGTTGGTGATTGTGTTCACCGCAACCGCTACGGGATAGTCGCCCACCGCAACCGTGGTCGTCCTGTTGGTCGCGCCATCGACAACGGTAACGCTGTCGCTGTCCCCATTGGCAACATAGATCTTGTTGGTCACGGCATTGACCGCTACTGCATCAGGAGCGTTATCGGTCAAAACCGTGCTGGTGTTGTAGGTCGCTCCGTCGATCACCGTCAGGTTATTGCTGTTCTGGTTGACAACATAAATCTTGTTGGTTGAGGGGTTCAGTGCGATGGCGACGGGATAGGCTCCCACAGTTACCGTAGTGACGAGGGTTTGCGCCGCGGTTGGGAGGGAAGCGGTCAATAGAGCAAGGACGGCGATTACAATTCTCTGTCGCAGTGACTCTCCGTGTGTCCTCTTCATATCCTGATGACCTCCGTTCGCACGGTTAGGCGCCAATACCGCACTGCCATAAAGGCGTGCGCGCCTTTCACGCCACAGAAGATTTTCGGGAGGGTCTAGGATTGGCTGCCGACGGTTTGATCCGGCGACCGAAAGGGAGATTGAAGCAATTGCGTTGCGAGCGCATCGGCGACGTTGGGCCGACGCAACTCGTAGCGACCTACCTGGGCTGACGCTATCCAAGATGACGTTAGCGCAAGTACTGCTCGCGAACAACAGTTAACCTCGCAAATTGGGAGGCAAGTTTCGGAATGGGAATTGCAGCCCTCGTCAGCTTTGTCCCCCCGCTGTAGGATTGTTGTGCACTACTGGAGCGTGTAATGACACCTGCACTTACAAATCTGGAACCGAAGCAAGTTTGGAAGCATTTCGACGCGCTGGCGGCGATTCCTCGCGCCTCGACAAAAGAAGCCGCAGCCCGCGAATACGTGCTGTCGATTGCCGCGAAGCACAAGCTCGAAGCGGTTCATGACAAAATCGGCAACACTGTCGTCCGCAAGCCCGCTCATGCCGGCCGGGAAGCCGCGCCCATGGCCCTGTTGCAGGGACACCTGGACATGGTGTGCGAAAAAAATGAGGGCACGCCGCACAACTTCGACACCGACCCCATCAAGATACGGCGCGACGGCGACTGGCTGAAGGCGGAAGGCACCACGCTGGGTGCGGACAACGGCGTTGGCGTGGCGGCCGCGCTCGCTGTCATGGAGAGCACCGATATCGCCCACGGCCCGCTGGAATTTGTTTTCACCATTGACGAGGAGACGGGCCTGACTGGTGCTGCCGAGTTTCCCGGTGGAATGCTGAAGTCGAAATACTTCCTGAACTTGGACAACGAAGAAGAGGACACGATTTGCATCGGCTGCGCTGGGGGCATGAAGACAACGGCGCGCCGCAAGATCACATTGCGTCCCGCCACCGGTGATACCGGCTGGCGCATCAAGGTCTTCGGCCTGAAGGGCGGGCACTCGGGCGTGGACATCCATCAAGGGCGCGGCAACGCGCTGCGGATTCTGGGCAGCACATTGCAGATCCTGATGGAGCGCCTGAAGGTTGAGATCGCCGATCTGACCGGCGGTAGCGCGCAGAATGCCATTCCGCGCGAGGCGTCGTCCACGATCCTTCTCGACGCCGCTCGCGAACCGGAACTAAAGTCACTCGTCGCCAAGCTGGCAGCCGATTACAAAGCTGATCTTGGCAACTTCGATCCGGAATTGCAGATCACGGTTGAGAAGGTCACACGTCCGGAAAAGGTTCTCGATGCCAAAGATGCGGAGCTGACCGTGGACCTGTTGGCCAGCCTGCATCATGGCATTCTGGCGATGAGTCCTGACGTGCCCGAGCTGGTTCAGAACTCCACAAACCTCGCGACGGTGGCCCTCAAGGGCGATGTGATCGAGATTGTCACCAGTCAGCGCAGCGCCATTGCCGCCAGCAAGGAAGCGGCCGCACGCATGGTGGCGACCGCCTGCCGCCTGGCCGGCTTTCAGGCGGAACACACCGGAAGCTATCCGGGTTGGAAGCCGGAGCCCGCCAGCGACATTGTTCGCAAGTTGCAGTCGGTGCACGAGAAGGTCTTTGGGCATCCTGCGAAGTTGATCGCCATGCACGCCGGCTTGGAGTGCGGCGTCATCGGCGAGAAGTATCCTGGCATGCAGATGGTCTCGTTCGGCCCGACGATTGTTGGTCCGCACAGCCCCGACGAGCGCGTCGAGATCTCTTCGGTGGAAGGCTTTTGGAAGTATCTAAAGGCGGTACTGGAAGCCATCTGAGCGGGCTTTGGTGGCATTGAGTATTTGCATTTATATATACAATTGTATAGTACGATACTATGATAACTTTGCGCGTTGAGGGATTTGACTGGGACGACGGTAATCGCGCGAAGTGCCAGAAGCACGGTGTCTCTGTTGCGGAGATCGAGTCGCTGTTCCGCGGCGATCTCCGCATCGCACCTGATCCGAAACACTCGCACGACGAGGACCGCATGATGGCCGTGGGACGAACTGGCGGCGGGCGTCCTATGTTGTAGTGTTCACCATTCGGACCAAGGGCGACCGGCGGCTGGTGCGCCCAGTGTCAGCGCGCTACATGCATGCGGAGGAGGTCGCCGCTTATGAAAAGGAAAGTACCAAGGCTCAAGACCGATAAGGAAGGGGAAGCATTCCTTGCGCGGGATCTGTCGGACCTCGATTTCTCACAGTTCAAATCTGCGCGGTTTGAATTTGAGAAGAAGGACGAACAAATCAATATGCGGATACCGAGGGGCTTGCTCGAGGCCCTGAAAGCAAGGGCCAAGGCGCGCGGCATTCCCTACACCCGATTCATTCGGGAAACTCTGGAGCGGGCCATGGCCGCGCCAAAGTCGTGAGCAGTCGAGCCGGTGTTTAGCCGTGGCAAGCCGGTATGCTCGTGCGGTTAATCCATAGGATTGTGCTGCGCTGAAAGGACCAACATGCGTTTGTTGCTGAACTGGTTGTTGAGCGCGATCAGCTTGCTGATCGTTTCGCACCTGGTGCCGGGATTTCACGTGCACGGATTCATGGCTGCGCTGATCGCGGCGGTGGTGATTGGCCTAGTGAATGCCACCCTTGGCCTGTTCCTGAAGATCATCACCTTTCCGCTGAGCATTCTTACGCTCGGCATTTTCTGGCTGGTGATCAACGCCCTGATGCTGATGTTTGCTTCGGCTTTGCTGTCGCCGGATTTTGTGGTGCGCGGCTTCTGGCCGGCGTTTTGGGGAGCAATCGTGCTCTCGTTGATCAATATGCTGCTGAAGGCGCTGGCGCGGGACGCGGAAAGAGAATAGTAGCCGGGGCGGGGCGAGCTTTCCTCAAGAAATCTGAAACTCACGCAACCGCCGGACAGTTTCCAACAGATCGCCGCTCTGGAACAGCCGGATTCCGGCCAGTCCAGTGGCGCCGGCTTCGAGACAAGCGCGTGCGTTCGTAAGATTGACTCCGCCCAGCGCCAGCACAGCAAATCGACGTGCGCCGGCCCCTCCGCGCTCGCCCGTTGTCGCGCAAGCTTCGCGGAGTACACCGAGGCCAATTCCTTTCACATCCGTCTGCACTTTCTCGAAGATGGGCGCGAGCACTGCGAAATTCGCACCCTGCGTCGTGGCCTCGGGGATGTCGGTTATCGAGTGAGCGGACACACCGATGACGGGCTCACGGCTGCTGCATTTCATCCATAGCGCGCGAATCTCGGAAGCTGGTAGTTCGCCGGCCGGCAGATGGACGCCGTCGGCGCCGCAGGCCAGCGCGACGTCGGTGCGGCCATTGATCAGCAGTTTTGTGATACTTGAGTTGTCACGAACCGCGCGTACTGCCTCACCTGCCAGGCGCTCGAGATCGCGCGAGCAAAGATCCTTTTCGCGCAGCTGAATGTAATCGATTCCGGCGCCAGCGGCCTCGGCAATCCTTCGCAGCAATGCAGTGCGTTGCTCGGCGTTCGTTCCCGCGAACCCCGTGTGGTCCGTAATGTAGCAAAGCAGCATCGGAGCATTTGATTGTAGCCGGGTGTCGGGGTGAGGGTGTCCATCGTCATGTTTGGTCGGGAGTTGGGTGGAGCACACCTTCAGGTGTGCAGGAACGCCGGCCGGCGGGTCCGTAAGGAAAGCGCTTTAGCGCCTGAGGTGATGCTTCTTTACCTCAGCGGCTAAAGCCGGTTCCTTCTCCAACTACAATTGCACCCCTGAAGCGGTGCTCCACCCTAATCGTGCTCTAGAATCAGACTGTGCCTGCCTCTCGTCGCAACCCAAAATCAGCGCCAGATATTATTCGCCATCCCCGCATCGCCGGCTCGCTCGAAATCCTGATTGCGCCGAACCTCGCATCGGTGCCGTGGCTGGTGCATGGCTTCAGCACGCGGCAAGGTGGCTTGTCGACGTGCTATGGAGGCAAGGCGCTGAATCTCGGCCTCACGTCACACGACGCGAAGGTCAAGGTCGAGCGCAATCGCAAGACGTTTTTGACAGCGCTGGGCGCGACGGGCACAAACGGCGATCTTTGGCCAGTGCAGCAGGTCAGGCAGATTCACTCCGCGACGGTTCATCGCATAAACGCGGCGACGCCAGAACCACTGGCTGGCGACGGCTTGATCACCAACGCCCCAGCGCTGCTGCTGGCCATCAAGACCGCCGACTGCGTCCCCGTTCTGGTGGCTGACGTAAAGCAGCGCGTGGTAGGTGCATTCCACGCCGGATGGCGCGGAACGGTTGCGCGCATTGCCGAGAAGGGCGTGGGCGAGATGCGGCGCCAGTTCGGCAGCTTACCCCGCGATCTGCGGGCGGCGATCGGTCCATCGATCCGGCGCTGCTGCTACCAGGTTGGCTCCGAGGTGCGCGCCGAGTTCGAATCGCAATTCTCCTACGCTGGCGAGCTTCTTGAAGAGGTCTTCGACTCTAATGCCATTCACGTGCGATACCCGCTGTTGTTCCTGAGCCAGCGCGCACCGGGACACGGCGACCTGGGGCCGGAGATCCATCTTGATTTGGTGGAAGCGAATCGGCGTCAGCTGAAGGATGCCGGCCTGCGCCAGGAGCACATCAGCGTGGTTGAGGGATGCACCGTGTGCGACACTACGCGCTTCTTTTCGCACCGCGCCGAGTTCGGCAAGACTGGCCGCATGATGGCAGTCATCGGCATCCGGCCTGAGTAACGTCTGCGAGCGTAATGGCAGTTTCCGTTCTGCTGCTTGCAAATGCACTCGGGCCAGCACGATGCCGGCCCGATTCTTTCAATTGATCGCCTGCACCCGAGACAATTCTTCAATTCGTGTGATGCGAATGATGGTGGTGACTGGAATGGTGATGGTGATTGTGGTGGTGATGATGGCTCGCGAAGACCGGCACGGCGATCACGACCATGGTGATGAGAAGCAGCGGCAATAGCACCTTCTTCATGGCCGGATTATAGCCAGAAATGGCGAGCGGTTAGCTTCGGCTAGGGCAAAAAGAACCACATTTGGCAACAGTCAGACGCGATAGAACGAACAGTCTCACAGCTTATCGCGGGTGGAGCACGCCTTCAGGCGTGCATGAATGCAGCTCAGAACTTTGACTGGCTTTAGCCACTGAGGTAACTCGTTTGCGGAACTTACCTCAGCGGCTAAAGCCGACTCCTCTAATACTTGGTGTTAAGCACGTCTAAAGGCGTGCTCCACCCACGGCGTGAAATCGGCGCACGGGACTGTGCCGCAGACCTGCTCACCCCAGGTCCGGTTGCCCGGTTGCCGTCACCACCGACGCCCACTCCTCGCTGGTGAGCCGTTTGCGCTGCGTGGTCGCCATCGGGATAGGCACGTGGATGAACGCTCCATGCTGCAAGCCGACGATCATATCGGTCTTGCCAGCCATGGCGGCATGCACAGCGTGACGAGCGAAGGAGTCGCACAGCACGGAATCGACCGTAGACGCCGGGACGCTGCGGATAAAGTAGCTGGGATCGAAGTAGCGAATTACCACCGGAAAACGTTGCATTTGGAAATGATCGCGAATCTGGTCGCGCAGGAACAGCCCGATATCGCGGTGCAACAGATTGCCGGAAGCGTCGCGCTTCTCCATCGGCGGCATCAAGTGCTGCCCTGCGCCTTCGGCGACCACGATGACCGCATGTCGCCGCTCCAGCAAGCGACGATGCAGCACGGCCAGCAGCCCATTCTCGCCTTCCAGCTTAAATGGAACTTCGGGAACCAGGGTGAAGTTGACTTCCTGGCTGGCCAGGGTAGCTCCGGCCGCGATGAAGCCCGAGTCGCGCCCCATGACTTTCACGATACTGATGCCGTTGTGGACGCAGTGCGCTTCCACATGAGCTGAATCGATTACTTCCTTGGCCTTCTCGATTGCGGTGTAGTAGCCGAATGACCGATTCACATACTGCACATCGTCGTCGATGGTCTTCGGAATTCCGATCATCGAGATCTTCAGCTTGCGCCGCTGGATCTCCGTTGCCACATCATGCGCTCCACGTTGTGTGCCATCTCCGCCAACCGTGAACAGCACGTTGATGTCGCGCTGCTCCAGGAAATCGACGATGATGTCGGCGCTGACCGGGCCACGCGAAGTGCCAAGCAGTGTGCCGCCGAACTGGTGAATGTTGTTGACGATCTCCGCGTTCAGCCACATCGGCGCTTTAGAAGTTTCTGAGGAGAAGCCCGAATAGCCGTAGCGAACTCCCATCACCGCGGGTACGCCATAGTGATAATGAAGCTGAAGGTACACCGAGCGGATTACGTTGTTGAGACCGGGACACAATCCGCCGCAGGTCACAATGGCGACCTTGGTTTTCGCCGGCTCGAAGAAGAGATGCTCGCGCGGGCCCGCGCGTTCGAAGAGCTGGCCATCGCTCTCGAACGGATTGCGGTAGTACATTCCGTCGTGAATGAAGGTGCTTTCGATGGAACCAAGGGCGTCCAGCCGCAGCGGCGAGCGGACTTGGCGCGGGCCGAGATCGGAGATGGCGATCTTTTCGCTCATGAGGATGTCGTCAGAGGATCGTCGAGCCGACAGAATTTTCCAGGCAACGCCACGTTCGCCAAAGGGTGGAGCACCGCTTCAGCGGTGCAGCTAAAGATGCTCCTGTTAGTCGGCTTTAGCCGCTGAGGTAAGGGAAGCATTACCTCAGGCGCTAAAGCGCAAACCTCGTATTCCGATCTTCCCTGCACGCCTGAAGGCGTGCTCCACCCAAAAACCTCAAGCAAATTCTTGGCTATCCGCCACGTTAAAGCCGCGCCCTTCCACCGGACAATTACCCTTTCTTCGGCTTCACGATCTGCCATGCCGAGTCGGGCAGGCGGCGTCCAATCATGCTGAAGCTGCTGGAGCCGGCCAGCACCTCCCCTCCGTCCATGTATACCATCTCGCCGTTGATGTACCCGGCGTGATCGCTGACAAGAAAGGCCGCCAGATTCCCGATCTCATCCAGAGTTCCAAATCGGTGCAGCGGATTATGGTCGAGTAGCGCCTTCTCCAACTCGGGCGTAGGCAGCAGCCGCGAGAAAGCGCCCTCGGTGCGAATCGCTCCGGGAGCGATGGCGACAAAGCGCACGCCGCGGCCGCCCCACTCCACCGCCAGGCTGCGCGTCAGCGCCGCGACCCCGGCCTTTGCCACCGCGCTGGGAACCACGTAGGCCGATCCGGTATCGGCGTAGGTGGTCGTGATGCTCAGGACAACGCCCTTATGTTGCTCCTTAAGCCAGCGCTTGCCGCAGGCCAAGGTCATGTTGATGGAGCCTTTCAGCACGATGCCGACGACGGCATCGAAAGCGTGCGGCGAAAGCTCTTCCGTCTTTGCAAGGAAATTGCCGGCAGCATTGTTCACCAGCACGTCGAGCGGACCGCTTGCCCAGATTTTCTCGATCAGCGCCTCAACATCCTCGGGGTAACGCACGTCGCAAGCGAGGCCTTCAATCGTGCCGCCGGTCGAGGCAGAAAGCTCCGCGGCGGTCTTCTGGACAACTTCAAGCCTGCGTCCGCAGATGTAAACCGTGGCGCCGAGTTGCAGAAAGCGCTCGGCCATGGCGCGGCCCAGACCGGTACCGCCGCCGGTGATCAGGATGCGTTTGTTCTTGAGGAGATCGTTGGTAAACATGGCGCCCCTTCGGAAGGGATAAGCTATCACGGGAGGACGCTTTTCGCTGTGCGCCTTTCGCTCTTCGCCGGAGAGGCAACGGTAGTACGAGCGAACCGCAGATCCCTCGGCTCCGCTTCGCTGCGCTCGGGATGACAATTCTGGCGAAGAGCGAATAGCGAAAAGCGGCGTTCCCCTACACCTGCGCTAACCGCACTTCTCCGCTGCTGCGTCTGCCCGCCGGAGTGGGCGTCATTGGCAGGCGCAGTTCGACTTCCAGGCCGTGCGGCGGCACGTTTTTCGCAGACACGCTGCCGCCGTGGATGGCCGCGGCATTGCGCACGATCGCCAGTCCCAGTCCCATGCCGCCGGTGACGGTTCCGCGAGAATCATCGACCCGGTAGAACGGCTTGAAGAGCAATGGCAGAGCGTTCTCTGGAACACCCGGCCCGTTGTCGCGAACGGAGATCACAGCTGCGCTGTTAGTCTTTTCCAGTTTGACCTCGATCTTGCCGCCCTCACCAGAGTAGAACACCGCATTGCGCACGACATTTTCCACCGCGCTGCGTAACAGGCCGGCATCGCCGCTCACTTTGATTTCGCCATTGTTCTGATAGTTGATGGTCGCTCCAGTTGCAGCGGCTTCGAAATTGGCGTCGTGCAGGACGTCATTTACCACGTCATTGAGCGAGAGTTGCTCGAACTTTGGCTGCTGTTGGCCGCTTTCCAGCCGTGCGACCGTCAGAATGCGCTCCAGCATGGAATCGAGTTGAATGGTGTCCTGTTCGATGCGGTCCAGCATCTCTACGCGCTCGGGATTGTCAGCACTGCGCGCCAGCGCCAGCGCCAGGCGAATGCGCGCGATGGGCGAGCGCAGCTCATGGGAGACTCCGCTCAGCAGGTTGCGTTCACTCTGGATCTGGTTGCGCAGTTCGCCGGCCATGATGTCGAAGTCGCGCACCAGGTCGGCAATTTCGTCCTGACGATTACCCAGGTTTTCGCCGGCGCGGATGTCGAGATTGCCACGCGCCAGTTCATGGGTAGCGTCGCGCATGCGCTCGATCGGCTTGGTCAGATAGTGGGCAATCAGCAGGCAGATGATTGCCGAGAAAATCGTTCCCAGCTTCAAGGTCCAGAGCAAGTCTCCGGGAATGCGCTCCGACAGCGGCGGTGGCGTGAGCTCGGCGATCAACAGGTATTGCCCTCGCTCCGTCGTCACCCGCGCAGCCAGCACGTTGGCCTCGTAGGAATGGTATAGGCCCTCCTGCCGGTCGGCGGCTGCGGCGGCCTGCAGAATGCTATCGGGAACGATGCGGCCGGTAAGCTCGTTACCGCTGCCATCGACTAACCAGAAGCGCGAACGGTGCGGTAGGGAAAGACTGTCCAACAGTTGGGTCACACCGGCGGGGCCAGCCAGCTCAAAACGTTGCGCCGCAAGCGAGGCCAACACCGGCATTTCGCGGCGTTCGGGCTGGATCCACCAGGGATGTTCGGACGAGATACGGTAATGAACACGAAGATAAAGCGCGCCCAGCAGGATCGCTTGCGCCACCCAGAAGGGCAGAAAGATCTTCCAGAACAGACGGCGATTCATGCCCGGCTCTTCTCGGGTGTTCCGGCGGCGAGGAAGTAGCCGACGCCGCGGATGGGCCGGATCAGTTCCTCGGCCGTGGGACAACCACCCAGCTTCTTGCGCAAGCGGCTGACGTGCACGTCGACGCTGCGATCGAAGGCATTCAACGGGCGGCCCAGCGCCACTTCCGCAATCTGTTCGCGGGTGACGACGCTGCCGGCATTGCGCAGCAACAGTTCCAACACGTTAAACTCGACCGACGTGAGATCTACCGCCGCGTCCCGGCAGGTGACGGTGCGGGTAGCAAGCGACATGCTGATGTCGCCCACCGATAGCATCTCGTCATGTTCGTTGTGCGCGGCTGCGGGCGCGGGCTCGCGGGTGCGGCGGAAGATAGCGCGAACCCTGGCCACCAGCTCGCGAGGATCGAAAGGCTTGGCGAGATAGTCGTCGGCGCCGATCTCGAGGCCGAGGATGCGATCGACAGCCTCGCCACGAGCGGTAAGCAGAAGCACGGGAACGGACGACTGCTGGCGCAGCGCCTTCAAAAGCTCGAACCCGGAGCCGCCGGGCAGCATCACATCCAGAATGATGAGCTCGTGCTCGCCGGAAAGTGCGGCGTTCAAGCCGGAAGCATGGTCATAGGCGGCGTCCACGCGGAAGCCTTCGCCTTCCAGGAAGCGCTTCAGCAGGTTAACCAGGGCGTGGTCGTCGTCGACGATGAGCAGGCGATTCACCGGATTCATTTTGCCTTTTCCTCGTCGCGCGTGCTGTGAAGAATTGTTTCGAGATGTGTTGTCAGCGTTCACACTTCTTAACCTTCCTTCACCCACTCTTAACTGCGATTGCGCGCCCCGTCCGGTCTAATATTGTTGATCTGGATATTAGTGATCTAATAGTACTGCAACCAATGCGCCAGGTTGCAGTTACGTGATATCGGACGAGGTGCGGTAACGCTTCGGTCTGCTGTGCGTCGCAACTGCTGGCGAGGAGGAGTTCTCGTGAAGAAGGTATTCCCTAGCCCCGGAACGCGCCCAAACCGCGTCTTCTGGGGGTCCTGCCTGGGACTGACGGTGACAGTCGCCATTTGCGCTGTGCTGGCTGGCTGCGGTTCGCAGTCGGCGACCAAGAGCGCGAAGGCCAACGCGCCGCCCCCGGCAGTACCGGTCGGAGTTGCTACCGTAAAACAAGGCGATTTCAACATATACATTACCGGACTGGGTTCGGTGCAGGCACTGAATACGGTTTCTTTGAAGACGCGCATTGATGGCCAGATCATGCAGGTCAATTTTCGCGAAGGCCAGGACGTCAGAGCTGGAGACCTGCTCATCGTGGTCGATCCTCGGCCTTACCAGGTGGCTCTAACCCAGGCTGAGGCCAATCTGCAAAAAGACGAAGCGCAGCTTACCAACGCCAAGGCGCAGTACGAGCGCAACAACGTTCTTTACCAGCAGGGCGTCATTGCCAAGCAGGACCTGGACACGCTGCAAGCGTCCTTCGGAACTTACGAAGGCACGATCGCCGCCGACAAAGCCGCCATCGATAACGCGAAGCTGAACCTGACCTACTGCTACATCAAGTCGCCCGTGCCCGGGAGGGTGGGATTGCGCCTGGTTGATCCCGGCAATTACGTCACTGCGGCTGGCGGCACAGCCATGATCGTCATCACCCAACTGCAGCCCATATCGTTGGTTTTTACCATCCCAGAGGACCAGTTGCAGGAAGTCGCAAAGCGCATGCGGCAAGGCACGCTGGAGGTCGACGCTTATAGCCGCGATGACCAGACGAAACTGGCGACGGGCACGCTGCTGACGATCAACAACCAGATCGATCAGACCACTGGAACGGTGCAGTTGAAGGCGACATTCGACAACTCGGACAATGCCCTGTGGCCAAACCAGTTCGTGAATGCTCACCTGCTGCTGGAAAAACGCAAGGACGCTATTACCGCTCCCGCCAGCGCCATGCAGCGCGGGCCGGACGGCACTTACACATACGTAGTCGACAGCAATAATACCGTCCAGATGCGCACGGTCCAGGTTGCCCTCACCCAAGGAAGCACAGTGGTGATTTCGTCGGGCTTACAGGCCGGCGACCGCGTGGTGACCGACGGGCAGGAGAAATTGCAGGCCGGCATGAAGGTCGCTCCACAAGCCCCGGCCCATCAAAGAAATGGCGGGACCTCGTCCACTAACATCGGATCGCAGACATGAGTATTTCGCGGCCGTTCATTCTTCGGCCCATCGCGACGTCGCTGTTGATGGTGGGACTGCTGCTGGTAGGCATCGTGGCCTACCGGCAGCTGCCCATTTCCGCTCTGCCGCAGGTGGATTACCCGACCATCCAGATTGTCACCTTTTATCCAGGAGCTAGTCCGGACGTTACGGCGTCGTCCATAACCGCACCTCTGGAGCGACAATTCGGCGAGCTTCCCGGCTTGAGCCAGATGACCTCGAGCAGCTCCTTCGGAGCCTCGGTCATTACGCTGCAATTCAACCTGGAAGAGAATATCGACGTTGCGGAACAGGAAGTCCAGGCCGCGATCAATGCAGCGCAGACCTTTTTACCCAACGATCTGCCTACACCACCGATCTACAGCAAGGTCAATCCGGCTGATGCTCCCATTCTGACTCTGGCGATGACTTCGGACAGCATGCCGCTGCCGCAAGTCGAGGACCTGGCCGACACAACTTTTGCGCAGAAGATTTCGCAGCTGCCGGGCGTTGGACTGGTCAGCATCAGCGGTGGGCAGAAGCCGGCAGTGCGCATTCTGGCCAATCCGACCGCGCTGGCCTCCTATGGCATGAGCCTGGAACAGCTGCGCACCGTGGTCGGCCAGATCAATATCGATCAGGCGAAGGGCCAACTGCAGGACAACCGCCAGTCGTTCACCATCGGCGCTAACGACCAGTTGCTCAACCCTAAAGAGTATGCGGACGCGGTTGTCGCTTACAAGAACGGCAACCCCGTGCGCTTGTCCGATGTGGCCTCGGTGGTGATGGGCCCCGAGAATGAGAACCAGGCAGCCTGGATGAACACCACGCCGGCGGTGATTCTGAACATCCAGCGCCAACCCGGGGCCAACATCATCAAGGTGGCAGACAGCATCAAGCTGCGGTTGAAACAGTTGCAGGCCAATCTGCCGGCTTCCGTCAAGGTCGCGGTCCTGACCGACCGCACCAACACCATCCGCGCCAGCGTCAAGGACGTGCAGTTCGAAATGATGTTGACCATCGCACTGGTGGTCATGGTTATCTTCCTGTTCCTGCGCACGCTGGCCGCAACTGTCATTCCCAGCATTACCGTGCCCCTGTCGATTGTGGGTACGTTTGCCGTGATGTACCTGCTGGGCTATTCCCTGGACAACCTTTCTCTGATGGCGCTGACCATTTCCACCGGCTTCGTGGTGGACGACGCCATCGTGATGATCGAGAACATCGATCGCTACATCGAGGAGGGGCACACACCGCTGGAGGCCGCATTGCGCGGCGCGGGCCAGATTGGTTTCACCATCGTATCGTTGACCGTCTCGCTGATCGCGGTGCTGATCCCGTTGCTTTTCATGGGCGACATCGTCGGTCGGCTCTTCCGTGAGTTTGCGGTCACCCTGAGCGTAACCATTCTGCTGTCGGCGATCATCTCGCTGACCCTGACGCCGATGATGTGCTCGTTGTTGTTGCGGCAAAAGGACCAGGAAAAGCACAGCCGGCTGTATGACTGGTCGGAGCGGGTCTTCAACAACACGATTGCTTTTTACGGGCGCGGGGTAAAGTTCGTTCTTAATCATCAGACCGCGACCCTGTTGGTGACCATTGGAACTTTGGTCGCGACCATCTACCTTTACATCGCAGTGCCGAAAGGCTTTTTCCCCGTGCAGGACACGGGCGTGATCATGGGTATCTCGGACGCGCCGGAAAGCATTTCGTTCGCTGCCATGTCAGAGCGGCAACAGGCGCTGGCCGCGGCCATCCTGAAGGACAAGGACGTGGTCAGCCTGTCCTCCTTCATCGGCGTTGACGGTACCAACACCACACCCAACAGTGGCCGCATCCAGATCAACCTTAAAGCGCGCGATGAACGCGACGACGATGTGACGGCGATCATGAAGCGCCTGCAGCAGGAGATCGCCGGCGTGGAAGGCATCACCCTCTACATGCAGCCAGTGCAGGACCTGACCGTGGAAGACCGTGTCAGCCGTACGCAATACCAGTTCACTCTGGAGGATGTTGACGCCAAAGAATTGCGGACCTGGACATCCAAGCTGGTGGCCAAGCTCAGGACCCTGCCGGAGCTGCGTGACGTTGCCACCGACCAGGCAAACCAGGCGGCGCAGGCCACCCTCGTCATCGATCGCGACACCGCTTCGCGTATGGGCGTTACGGCCAGCGCCATCGACAACACCTTGTACGATGCCTTTGGCCAGCGCTTGATCTCGATCATGTTCACGCAGTTGAACCAGTACCATGTGGTGCTGCAGGTTGATCCATCGTTCAGCGCCGATCCCGATGCGCTGAAGGATATTTATGTGCCGGCCGGTAGCGCGCAGACTCCGGCCTCATCAGGAAACACGGCCATCGTAGGTGCCCCGGTAAATCTGACTTCGAACTCAAATGCTTTTGCCGCCGCTGCGGGGCAGGTGCCGCTGAGCGCCATTGCGCACTGGGAAACTACCACCGGGCCGCTGACCATTAACCACCAGGGCCAGTTTCCGGCGGTGACGATTTCGTTCAATCTGGGTAAGGACGCGTCGCTGGGCGATGCCGTGAAAGCCATCCAGCAATCCGCCTCCGACCTGGGTTTGCCGCCCAGCATCCAACTGGCATTTCAAGGTACGGCGCGAGCTTTCCAGGCCTCGCTGGCTAATGAAGGCTGGCTGATTCTGGCCGCCATTGTGACCGTATACATCGTGCTTGGTGTTTTGTATGAAAGCTACATCCATCCGATCACAATTCTCTCGACGCTGCCATCGGCAGGTGTAGGCGCAATTCTGGCGCTGACGCTGTTCCACATGGACCTCAGCGTGATGGCCTTGATTGGCATCATCCTGCTGATCGGTATCGTGAAAAAGAACGCCATCATGATGATCGACTTCGCCCTGGAGGCGGAGCGCAAGGAAGGCAAGCCGGCCGTGGAGGCGATCTACGAAGCGTGTTTGCTGCGCTTCCGGCCTATCATGATGACGACATTTGCCGCATTGTTCGGCGCGGTTCCACTGGCGCTGGGCTCCGGCACGGGTTCCGAGCTGCGGCGTCCGCTCGGTATCACCATCATCGGAGGATTGCTGATCAGCCAATTGTTAACTCTGTTCACCACGCCGGTTGTCTATCTGTGGTTTGACCGGCTGGCGGCAGCGTTGCGCCACCATCGCGCGCCCAAGCCGGCGGAAGCGGTGGGGGATTGAAAATAGCACTTAGCAATTAGCATTTAGCAATTAGCCAAAACGGATTGCTGAGATGGGTAACGGACGAGAAAGGTAACTGGCGACTAGCTATTGGCTGCTAAATGCGAAATGAGTATTAAACACTAAGTTGTAACCGCTAAGTGCTAAATGCCAAGTGCTAATTGCCAAAATGCGACTGTGAACAAGTAACTGTATGAATGTCTCCGCTCCAGCCATCGCGCGGCCCGTCGCCACCTCGCTGCTGACCTTCGCTCTCCTTCTGGCGGGCGGACTGGCCTACACGCAGCTTCCCGTGGCGCCGCTGCCGCAGATCGATTTTCCGGTTATTTCTGTCGGCGCAGCCCTGCCGGGCGCCAGTCCGGAGACGATGGCCTCGGCCGTGGCAACCCCACTCGAGCGGCAGTTCGGCCGCATCGCGGGCATCAACCAGATGACGTCGACCAGCATGCTGGGCTCCACCGGCATCACCATGCAGTTCGACCTCGACCGCAACATCGACGCAGCCGCCCGTGATGTGCAAGCCGCCATTAATGCCGCCCGCAATTATCTGCCGCCGGCTTTGCCCAGCAATCCCACGTACCGCAAAATCAATCCCGCTGACGCCCCGGTGATCATCCTGGTGATGACCTCCGACGCCATGACCCAGGACCAGATGTACGATGCTGCCGATTCCATCATGGGGCAGAAGCTGTCGCAGGTGGAGGGCGTGGGCCAGGTCTTCGTTTGGGGGTCGTCGCAGCCGGCGGTACGCATCGAGGCCAATCCCCAAGCGCTGAACAATATGGGCGTTGGGCTGGAGACGCTGCGCACAGCGGTGGCCGCGCAGAATGCCAATCAGGCCAAGGGCTCGCTGGATAGCGGCGGCAAGATGTGGATGATTCGCGCCAATGACCAGCTGACCAAGGCGAAAGATTACAAAAATCTGGTGATCGCCTATCGCAACGGCGCGCCGGTCCGCTTGAGCGACGTGGCCGACGTTCAGGATTCGTATTCCAACATCTATAACGCCGGTAGCTTCAACGGCAAGCCCAGCGTGCTGATCGTGATTTTCCGCCAGCCGGGCGCGAATGTCATTGCCACTGCCGACCGCGTGATTGCGGCGCTGCCATTTCTGAAGGCTTCGTTGCCGCCCAGCATCAATCTCGACATCGGCCTCGACCGCACCACCACCGTTCGCGCTTCGGTGTCCGATGTTCAGCGTACGCTGGTCATCTCCGTCATCCTGGTTGTGCTGGTGGTCTTCGTCTTTCTTCGCGAGGTGCGCGCCACCTTGATTCCGAGCGTTGCCGTGCCGCTGGCCATCGTCGGCACTTTCGGGATCATGTACCTGTGCGGCTATTCGCTCAACAACCTGTCGCTGATGGCGCTGACCATCTCGACCGGCTTTGTGGTGGACGATGCCATCGTGGTGCTGGAAAACGTGATGCGCCACATCGAAGGCGGCATGAAGCCTCATGCGGCGGCGATTCTGGGCGCGCGCGAGATCGGCTTTACCGTGGTCTCCATGAGCACCTCGCTAATGGCCGTCTTCATCCCGATTCTGTTGATGAGCGGATTGGTCGGCCGGCTGTTCCACGAGTTTGCGGTAACGCTGAGCGCTGCCATTGCCGTCTCAATGGTAGTTTCGCTAACTACCACGCCCATGTTGTGCGCGCGCTTCCTGAAGGCCCACGATCCTGGCAGTCACGGCGCTTTGTACCGCATGAGCGAGCGCGGCTTCTTTTGGATGAACCGCGGCTACAAGGTATCGCTGGGGTGGGTGCTGCGCCATCGCCGCCTCATCCTCGCCGTGGCCATCCTCATGGTCTTCTTTAATGTCTTCCTCTACGTCATCGTGCCCAAGGGATTCTTTCCGCAGCAGGATACAGGCCGCCTGATGGGCACGATCATGGGCGATCAGGATGTCTCGTTCTACAACATGAAGGCCAAGACCGACGAGTTCATCCGGGTGGTGAAGAAGGATCCGGCGGTGGACAACGTCCTCGCCTTTGTCGGCGGCAATGCCGCGCAGAACCAGGGACGCATGTTCGTCACGCTGAAACCCTTGAATCAACGCAAAGTCAGCGCTGACCAGGTGATCGCCCGCCTGCGTCCCAAGCTCTCGCATGTTCCCGGGGCAACCTTGTATTTCCAGTCGGTGCAGGACTTGCAGATCGGCGGTCGCCAGTCGAATGCGCAATTTCAATACACGCTTTCCGGCGAAAATCTGGATGAGCTGTACGAGTGGGCCCCAAAGTTGTTGGCGCAACTGCGCAAGATTCCTCAGCTCAAGGACGTGAATAGCGATCAGCAGATTAGCGGCTTGGAGGCGAATGTTGTGGTCGATCGCGACACCGCCGCCCGGCTGGGCATTACGGCGCAGCAGATCGATGCCGTGCTGTACGACGCCTTCGGACAGGAACAGATCTCAACCATCTACCAGACGCTCAATCAATATCACGTGGTGATGGAGGTCGATCCCAAGTATCAGCTCGATCCTGACGCTTTGAAGAGCGTGTACGTGATCACCAGCTCCGGGGCGCAGGTACCGCTCGCGGCGTTTGCCCACTTTGCGCCCGCGAACACCTCGCTCTCGGTGAATCACCAGGGACAATTCCCCTGCGTGACCATCTCCTTCAACCTGGCGCCCGGCGGCGATCTGGGAACCGCTACGCGTGCCATCGACAGTGTTGAATTGGCCATGCGGATGCCGCTCTCGATTCACGGCAGCTTCCAGGGAACGGCTGCGGCGTTTCAGGATTCGCTGTCGTCGGAGCCGATGCTCATTCTGACCGCGCTGCTCGCGGTTTACATCGTGTTGGGCATGCTCTACGAGAGCTACATCCATCCCATCACGATTCTCTCCACGTTGCCCTCGGCCGGGACCGGCGCCCTGCTGGCGCTCCTGCTGTTCCACATGCAGTTGGATGTAATCGGGCTGATCGGCATCATCCTGCTGATCGGCATCGTGAAGAAGAATGCCATCATGATGATCGACTTCGCGCTGGAGGTGGAACGCAGCGGCAAGAGCGCGGAGGAAGCCATCTACGAAGCCGGGCTGATTCGCTTCCGGCCGATCATGATGACTACCATGGCCGCCATGCTGGGAGCGTTGCCGTTGGCGCTGGGCACCGGCGTCGGGTCGGAAATCCGGCGTCCCTTGGGTGTTGCTATTGTCGGCGGCCTCATCGTCAGCCAGGCGCTGACCCTTTACACCACGCCTGTGGTGTATCTCTACATGGACCACCTGAAGGATTGGGTGCTGTCGATCATGCCGGGACGCAGGAAGAAGGCGGCCGAACGCGAAGAAGTGCCGGTGTTCGCGGACTAGCCTCGGCGCTGTTGAGTAATGGCGGGAAACCGACGATACTTCTTCTTTGAATTTCTCACGCCATTGGCTCCACCGCATCCCACGCTTCTATTGGTTGGCTGCGATTCTCCTCCTCGCCGTGGCCATCTGGAGTGCCGCCAGCGGCTTGCTCTTCGCCAAGAAGGGTGGCGACGGCCAGATCGACTACCTGCCCAGCCGCGTCTTTTCCGCCCGGGTGTTTCGCTCCGGGGCTCTACCGTTGTGGAATCCGAACATCTTCAGCGGCATGTCGCACCTCGCCATCGTGCAGACCGCTCCGTTTTATCCGCCGAATATCCTCCTCTACATCGTGCTGCCGTCGACGGTCGCATTCAATGTGACGATGATGTTGCACGTCCTGCTGCTGCTGGGCTTTTCGCACGCGTACTTTCGCCTTCTCACCGATCGCGAGGAGGCGGCATGGCTGGGGGCAGTGGCGTTTAGCTTCAGCGGATTTCTGCTGCTGCACATCGAAGCCATCGGCATCTTCAACTCCGCCGCCTGGATACCGGCCTTGTTCTACTGCGTGGAGAAATGGATTCGCACCCGAGACTGGAAATTCAGCGCGGCGGGCGGCATCTGCCTGGCATTTCAATTACTGGCGGGCTGGCCGCAGATGGTGTTGCTGAGCGCAATCTACGTGGCCATCTACGTTCTCAGCGCAATGCCGCAAGAGCGTCGCCGGTTCCAACTGCTGGGCGGAGTGCTGACCATGGGCTTGCTCGCCGCGGGGATCGGCGCAATCGAGGTGCTGCCGACGATGGAGTTCAAACCGTTCTCCAACCTCGCGGTGCTCCCTTATAGCCACTTTCTCTCGAACTCGGTTGCGCCGCAGACGCTGGTCACGCTGCTGTTTCCTTACGTGATGGGCGCGGACTACACGACCTGCCATCCGGTCGCGTTTTTCGGACCGGCGCAGATGGTCGTGACCGCGTCGTACATGGGCGTCCTGCCGCTGATGTTTGGCGTTGCCGCGCTCAGTTTTTGGCGCAGATCGCGGTATGTGCGCTTCGCGTCATGCTCGGCGGTGGTCGCTGTATTCCTGGCGTGTGTAGCCTTCACCCCTCTGGCGCCGCTGCTTTATCGCTTGCCGGTCTATAACTTCTTCCGGGATCACCGGGTCAATGTCATCTTCCTCGCGTTTTCTGTAGCGAGCCTGACGGCTTATGCGAGCGGCAATGTCGAGCAACTCTCGTCCCGGCTTCGAATCCGGCTGGCGCGCGCAGTTCCTCTCGGGTTCGTCGCGACGGCCGCCGTTCTGCTAATCGAGATGAGAGCAATCCTGGGCTCCATGAATCCACGCATCGCGCCCCTCGATGGCATGTGGGTCTGGCGCCTGCATCAGTTCATGCATTTCGGCAACCGCGACATGGTCCTTGCGTGGCTGACGCTGCTGGTCGCGGCAATTCTCTTTTGGCGATGGATGATGAATCCAGCCAGCAAACTGATCTCTCGGCTGGCCGTCGCATTTGTGCTCGCCGACCTGCTCTGGTTTGGACTGTCGGACCAGCCGCACTTCTCGCCGGGCGACGCCGATTCCGCCCAGCGCGCCACTTGCGAAACAGTGAACCGCGCCACCGGTGGCGATCCGTTCCGCACCATGTCGCTTGCCCCTAACGATGAGTTCGTCAGGCCCAATCTCAACGAGATCGCTGGGGTCGACGACATCTACGGCTACAGCGCGCTTATTCCGCGGCAATATGCGGACCTGCTGCCGGCCAGCGCCTTCGAGCTGCCGCACTGGCCGGAACTGATGGCCAATAACGCAATTCTTTCCCTGCTGAACACGCGGTTCATCCTTGCCGGCGGCGACGAGGCCAAAGCGCTGGAAAACAGATTCATCGGTAATCGGCCGCTTTTGCAGATGGAGGAAGCCGCGACCGCCGAAGCGCAGAATGTGCTATCTCCCGATGGTTGGATCGCGCTGACTTCCGGGCAGCAACTTGAAACAGCCAATCCATTCCAGTGCGCTGCGCCTCCGTGTGGCATGCAGCAAGCGGGCCTGATGCTGCGGAAGAACAGTGTCTACGAACTGCGCTTCACCGTCAGCGCCGCCACTCAGATCACGAACCTGAATATTGTCGTCGCGCGGCACCACGACTGGCGGCCGCTCCAATCTTTCAGCATCAGCAATGTTCAATTGACGCCGCGCCCGACGCCGTACGTTGACATCTACGTTACAGCGCAGGAAGACGAGTTCGTCGATCTCCGTTTTTCCACGGACTATCCGGCCGCCGTCCATGTGTCGGATGTTTGCTTCGCGCGGGCAGGGTCCTTGCCGGCATCGAATCCGTACCGAGAGATCGCCAACCACAACGGAATTGTCGTGATCGAAAACCAGAATGCGCTGCCACGAGCGTTCTTCGTTTCCCAGGTGACGGGTGTTGCGGACTATCAGCAAGCCCGCAACCGTTTGTGGGATCCGGTGAACCGGTTCCAGCCATTGAAGGAAGCGCTGGTGGAAGGCGTGGCGACTGAGAACGGTCTGGGCGCGGGCCGTGTCGAAAAGCTCAACTATTTGCCTAATCAGGTGAACTTCGAGGTGTCATGCCCGTCGTATTGCTATCTCGTGCTGGGCGATTTGTATCTTCCCGGATGGCAAGCCACGGTTGATGGCGCGCCTGCTGAGATTCGTCGGACCGACGCAGTGGTGCGAGGAATGTTTGTCTCCGGAGGCTCGCACCGAGTGGAATTCCGTTACCGCCCGCGCTCAATTCTGATTGGCCTTTGGAGCGTGCTACTGTCGTGCGTCGTGCTTGTGTTAATGACCGGTTATTCTGTCAACCATAGCCGAAACAATCGGTAAGGCCCGGGGCCATCGCGGCCGGATAAACTGACATCGCCGTTCTGATCTACTTCGCCTGGAACACGGCAAAATGCCCGTACTTATCCATATCCACGCGAATACTGCACTGATCCGCAGCAATGTGTGCGAAGGAGACCCGGAACTCCGGCTCCGGACTCGGCAGTTCACCTGTTTCCATTGGCACCCGCACCATGTCCTGCTGATCGTCATATGAGCCAGTAGTCTGGGTGCTCTTGGAAATAATTAGCGTCCACTGTTTCGCATTAGGGATGAGAAACATCGTGTAAGCGCCGATGGGGAGAGTTCTGTCGCCAATCTGGACAGCAGTGTTGGCGAAGAGCGTCATGGGCTTGCCCCCGGGAGCCCACACCTTGCCGAGAGGAACCTGAAGCGACAACGGCTTCTTGGGTGTGAACGGGACGTGCTGGTACTGCAGCACCAGTTGCTTGTCTTCGTCAAAGTTGCAGGTCGTAGTAGCGGCCGTCGGGTCGTCCTGCGCAAATGCGGCGCAGGCAAGGAAGAGGGAAACTAGCACAATAGCGACAGAAGTGACGCGGTGCATAGCCGAGCCTCCGAGACAGCATTGTAGCTTTACTTGCCGCCCTAAGTCTGTGATATTAACGCCCTAAACTGGAAAGTCAATGACCCTGCTAGATTTGGCTGGGATCCGATGAAACTGTCGTGGCACTTTTCGCATCTCTCAAACCGTATCCTCGGCCAGAAATCCACCACCATGGTGGCGATAGAGAAGGACTGCCCGCACAGGCAGAATTGGGATAGTTTGTAAGTCAATGGTTCAGGAACGGAAAAGCAATGCGTGGCAGGAGCGCTTGTCGGCGCTCCGTAACCTCCCGCCCGTGCTCAAAATCGTCTGGGATTCCGGCCCGATTGTGGTCGTGCTGGGCTTTGCCTTTCGCCTGCTGGCGGCATTGCAGCCCATCGGCTTGCTTTACGTCAGCATGCGGATTATTGACCTGATCGTAAGCATTCACTCCAAACACCAGGCAATTCCCAACCGCCTTTGGTGGCTGGTGGCCGCGGAATTTGTCATTGCGGTGCTCGGCAACATCCTCACCCGCGCTATTGACTACCTTGATTCGCTGCTGGCCGACAAGTACACCCGCCACGTGAGCATCCAAGTGATGAAGCACGCGGCGGAGCTGGATGTAACCGCCTACGAGGATCCCGTCTTCTACGATCGGCTGGAGCGGGCGCGGGTGCAGGCGACCGACCGGCTGGCCATGATCCAGATGCTGGGACGGCTGGTGCAGCAGGTCATTACGACGATTACGCTGTCCGCTTCCATCATTTACTTCTCGCCTTGGTTGCTGCTGTTGCTGGTCGCTGGCGTGCTGCCTGCATTTCTGGGCGAAAGCCATTTCGCCTTTCTGGGATATGCCAAGAATTTCCGCCAGACACCGGTGCGCCGCCAGCTCGATTACTTGCGCATCCTGGGTGGAAGTAAGGAAGCGGCCAAGGAACTGAAGCTTTTCGGGCTGAGCAAATTCCTCACCGACCGCTTCACCAGGCTTTCCGACGAGGTGTATGAGGAAAACGTCGCGCTCTCCCGCCGCAAGCTTATCGCCGGAGCGCTGCTGTCGATCGTCGGCTCGCTCGGCTACTACTCGGCCTATGTTTACGTGATCTGGCAGACCGCGATTGGCGCTCTCACCATCGGCAAGTTGTACTTTCTGGCGGGCGCGATTCTGCAGGCCAGCACTAACATCCAGATGATTTTTTCTACCCTGTCCGGCGTTGCCGACCAGGCGCTATTCCTCACCGACCTGCTGGCGTTCTTTGAGATGCAGGCGACGATCCGCTCCAAGCCCAACGCGTTGCCCGCGCCGCGCCCCATACATCGCGGATTCGAGTTCCGCAATGTTTCGTTCGCTTATCCCGGCAGCTCGCGCCTGATCCTGAAGAATCTTGACTTCACGCTGCACGTTGGCGAGCGCGTGGCGCTGATTGGGGAGAACGGGCAAGGTAAGACCACCATCGTCAAACTGATCACCCGGCTTTACGACCCGACCGAAGGCCAGGTGCTGCTAGACGGGATTGACCTTCGCGAATACAGCCTGGAGGACTTGTACCGTGAAATTGGCGTAATTTTTCAAGATTTCATGCGCTATGAGATGACTGCCCACGAAAATGTAGCCGTTGGACGCATCGAAGAGATTGGGAATTCAGAGCAGATCGCGGCTGCGGCTCATAAGAGCCTGGCAGACGAGGTGATTGCCAAATTGCCCGGCAAATACGATCAGATGCTGGGCCGCCGGTTTGAGAATGGCGTCGATCTATCAGGCGGGGAATGGCAAAAGCTGGCCTTAGCGCGAGCGTATTTGCGCGACGCGCAGCTACTTATTCTCGACGAGCCCACAGCGGCGCTGGACGCGCGCAGCGAGTTCGAAGTGTTCGAGCGTTTTGCCGAGCTGACCGGAGGTAAGATGGCGCTGTTTATCTCGCATCGCTTTTCAACCGTGCGCATGGCCGACCGCATTGTCGTGCTGGCGGACGGGCGGATCATTGAAGACGGTAGTCACGAGCAATTGATGGCCCTCGGTGGCCAGTACGCTGAAATGTTCGAACTGCAGGCGGCAAGCTATCGGTGAAGGCTGTCAGATGGTGTGGCGCCCTTCGGTGGAGCACCGCTTTAGCGGTGCAGTTGAGAGCAGGAAACGACCGGCTTTAGCCGCTGAGGCTAGGCACAGCGTTACCTCAGGGGCTAGAGCGCAGTACCCTTATGTGACATCGAAATGCACGCCTGAAGGCGTGCTCCACCCTGGAGAGACCGCCGCCCTCAGCCAGGGAAGAGCATAGATCCGAGCGTAATTGATGGCTGTAGCCAATCACAGAGACGTGCTGGTGGAGATGACGGTCAGGCCTTCAGCCTTTCCCGCCGAATCTCCACAGCGCAGTGCAGGGCTTGCCGCCGCCGCCCGCCATTGGGCGAACGCCCTGGTCTGGCTTCCTGCCGTCAAGCAATCCCATCACGTCGCCAAGCGACTAGCGGCCCTCAATGGGAACTTGGAGCCGTTGCTCGCAGACCTTGACTTCACGGCTGATCCAGAAGAAAAGCTGCCCGAAGACCTGCAATGGATGCACGACAACTTGCGTCTGGTGCGAGTGACGCAGGGCGCAGTGCGACAAGCGGCCAGTTCGCTACGGCGGGTCCCGCATGTGCGGACGCCGGAACACGTCATCCTGCCTCGCGTTCTGGCGATCGCCGAAGACCTCCTGCGCGCACTCGAATATCGCTATTCGGATCATGCTTTCTCGGCTTACGTGGAAGCGTTTCAGTCGGTAACCGGCCTCAACATGAACGAATTGTCGTTGCTGGTGCCCGCCCTGAAGTTGGTAGTGCTCGAGGAGTTCGTCGCGCGCGGCCGGCAAGTCCTGCAGTCAACCGAGCAGCCGCAGAGGATAAGCGACTTGATCGGCAGCATGCGCGAGCTTTCCGAAGCGCCCTGGAAGGAACTGCTGGAGCCTCTGATCGTCTTCGAGTCCGTGCTCGCACAGGATCCTGCGAAGGCATATGCCCGCATGGACTTCCAGAGCCGCGAGCTTTATCGCCATACCGTGGCACATTTTGCCGAACACTCCGACTGCTCTGAGCTGGAGATTGCCCATCTCGCGCTCGATCTGGCGGCGGAGTCGACTCGACATCCGGCAGCCGACCCGCGGCTCGCCTGGCGAAAATCTCACGTTGGCTATTACCTGATCGGCGAGGGCGCAAAGCAACTTCGCACTCGCGCCGGAGTACGCCTGCCCTTTGCAGAAAGCATGCAGGAATTTCTGCGCCGCCATCCCGATGAGTTCTACCTGGGGGGTGTTGAAGTACTGACGCTGCTGATTGTCATAGCGATCATGAGCCCAGTGTTTAACCTCTTCAACAGCTTTCTGGGACGCATTTTCGCCATCATCGTTCTGTTGTTGCCATGCAGCCAAAGCGCGGTCGAGATGATGAACTATCTGACCACCGCGCTGCTGCCGCCGCGCATCCTGCCGAAACTCGATTTCTCTGACGGTGTACCCAACGACTGCGTCACTATGGTCGTTGTCCCCACGCTGCTGCTGAATGAAAAGCAGGTCCGTCGGCTGGTGGAAGATCTGGAGGTCCGATATCTCGGCAACATCAGCCGCAACCTGCACTTCGCGCTGCTCACCGACATGCCCGATTCCGCCGAAACCCCCAACGAGGACGATCCGCTGGTAGGACTTTGTGCGCGCCTCATTCGCGACCTCAACCTGAAGTACGCGGCCGACGGCTTTGGGACGTTCTCACTCTTTCATCGCCATCGCATTTACAATCCGCGCGAAGGCGTATGGATGGGCTGGGAGCGCAAGCGCGGTAAGTTGCTCGACTTCAACCGGCTGATCAAGCACAAGTACGACAGCTTTCCCGTGAAGATCGGCGATCTGTCGTTGCTGCCTCATGTTCGTTTCGTCCTCACTCTGGACAGCGATACCGAGTTGCCGCGCGGCACAGCGCACCGTCTGGTCGGTGCGATGGCCCATCCGCTGAACCAGGCGATCGTCGATCCGCACGACAATATCGTGGTCGCAGGCTATGGTATTTTGCAGCCGCGCGTCGGCATTAGTGTGCAGAGCGCGTCGCAGTCCCGGCTGGCCAGCATCTATTCCGGGCAAACCGGATTCGACATCTACACTCGTGCGACCTCCGATGTGTATCAGGACCTGAAAGGCGAAGGCATCTTCGCCGGCAAAGGAATCTACGAAGTCGAGACCTTGGGCCGCGTGCTCGAACACCGCTTTCCGCGCAATGCGCTGCTCAGCCACGACCTCATCGAGGGAGCTTACGCGCGCGCCGGACTGGTGAGCGACGTTGAAGTTATCGACGATTATCCCTCGCATTACAGCGCCTACAATCGCCGCAAGCATCGCTGGGTGCGCGGCGACTGGCAGATCGTCAGCTGGCTGTTCGGGCGCGTGCCCGATGAAACCGGGCGGCGCGTTCCTAATCCCATCTCCTTCTTGTCGCGCTGGAAGATTCTGGACAATCTGCGGCGCAGCCTGGTTGAGCCCGGAATATTCCTGCTGTTCGTCCTGGGCTGGACTGTATTTCCCGGTAAGCCGCTGTACTGGACCCTGGTGACGGTTGCCATCCTGTTCGTGCCGCCATGGTTCCAGTTTGCATTCTCCGTGGTGCGCGCGCTGCTGGCGCGACGGCTGGGCCCGATTCGCGATGCGGCTGCCGGACTCGCGAAGGCGGTGATCAGCGTCTTTCTCACGATCACCTTCCTGGCCCACCAGACGCTGATCTCGGCTGACGCGGTCTTACGTACGTTTTACCGGCGCATCGTTTCGCGGCAACGCCTGCTGGAGTGGGAAACAGCGGCCGAAGCCGAAATGTTGGACAAGCGCACATTTGTGGATGTGCTGTTGAATTGGACGCCTGCCGCCGCCCTCATCGTGGGAGTTATCGTGTACTTCGCGCGGCGGCCTGCGACGTTCGACGCTTTGCCGATATTACTTTTGTGGGCCTGCAGCAAGCCGGTTTCAATCTGGCTGAATCGTCCGCCCAGGCCCTTGCATAAGAACGTGACGGTGCAAGATCAGCGCTTCCTGCGCCGGGCTGCTCTCCACACCTGGCGCTACTTTGCAGCCTTCAGCGATCGCGAGCACAACTGGCTGGTCCCGGACAACGTCCAGCAGGAGCCGGCGAGGATTGCGGCGCGCATTTCGCCGACGAATTTGGGCTTTCTGCTGAATGCCCGGCAGGTCGCGGTAGAGTTCGGTTATCTAACCCTGCCTGAATTCGTGCAACAGACCGTCCGCACCCTGGAAACGGTGGCTCGTCTGCCGAAAGAACACGGGCATCTCTACAACTGGTACGACACGCGCACGCTGCAACCGGACCGTCCCCGTTTTATCTCCACCGTGGACGGCGGCAACCTTGCCGCCTCGCTCATCACACTGAAGGGCGGCTGTCAGGACCTGCTGCGCCGCCCGTTGCTGAATCCCGCGCTGCTGGAGGGCTATGCCGATTATCTTTGTGCGCTGGCCGAGCTGAAAGTCATCTCTAGGAAGGTCGCGCAGAGCTTCGAGCGGCCGGGCGAGGCGCATTGGCTCGATCGGCTGCTGTCATCGGTCGAGTTGGGGAAGATCAGCCAGCACCAAGGAATTGGCTCGGACGCTGCTTGGTTTGCTGAGGGGGCCATGGCGCTGGTTGAGCAAGTGCAGCGGACCATCGCAGACTTTATGCCTTGGTTGCTTGGCGAATTCGCGCCGCTTCGCGCGGACGCCACGCTTGCGCCGCTGATGAATTGCGATTCCACGCCCCTTGAGCGCTTGCCCGAATGTATCGAGCAGTTGCGCAGCAAGCTGGACGTGAGCCTCACGCTCGGCATGGAAAATTCGGAGTTGCGGAAGAAGCTACTGCGAGGCTTGCCGGAGGCGCGGCTTAACAGCCTGCGGCTGGTTGAACAACTGCGGAGCATCGCCGCCCAGTGCGAGCGGCTGGTGCTGGAAATGGATTTCAGCTTCCTGCTCGACCGGCGACGCAAGCTGCTCTCCATCGGCTACGACGCAGAGGCCGGCAAGGTGCATGCCGCCTGCTACGACCTGCTGGCATCCGAGGCCCGTATCGCGGCCTTCATCGCCGTGGCCAAAGGCGATATCCCGCAGGAAAGCTGGTTCCTCCTGAGCCGCTCCCACGTTGTGGTATATGGACGCCCGGCACTGTTGTCGTGGACGGGGACGATGTTCGAGTACTTAATGCCCACGCTTTGGATGCGTTCGTATCCCCAGACCATGCTGGAGAACAGCAAGGAGGCTTCCGTCCTGGCGCAACAGATGTACGCTGACGGCAAGGGAATTCCGTGGGGTGTCTCGGAGTGCGCCTTCGCTAAACTGGAGGAGAACGGCGCCTACGGTTACCGCGCCTTCGGCGTGCCGCAACTGGCTTTGCAGCAGGACGAAGATCGCCTGGTGGTCGCTCCCTACGCAACCATGCTGGCGCTGGCGATCGACCCCGCCGAGGCGATCCGCAATCTGCGCTGGATGACCAGGAAAGAGTGGTTCGGCAAGTACGGCTATTATGAATCGGCTGATTTCACTCGCGATGTGCGTCCTTCACGACGTCAGCGCTTTGCCCTGGTCCGTTCCTGGATGGTGCATCACCAGGGAATGAGTCTGCTGGCGATTGCGAACTTCCTGAAGGGCGGAATCGTCCAGGAATGGTTCTGCCGAGATGCTCGCGTGCAGGCAACGGAATATCTGTTACAGGAACGCCCGGCTGGCCACGTTACCGCCAAGCCGGAGAAGAAACGCCGATCCAAACCCTCTCGTCGCAAAGTGCATGTCGCTTCGGCGGCTAACGTTTAGCGTGACATGCGGTCAAGAGATAATGCGCGATGCAGGTGCGCTTTTGCAGGCAACAGCCCTTCCGTATCGACTTTCTAATGGATAGAGGACCGGGCCAGGTTTACCATTTATGCGTTGGAGGTGGAGTTGATGGACGATCAGACTAATGAATTCGCGGGCCAAGGGGATTATCGCTCGTCGGAAAATAACGTCAGCATGGGGTTGACCATGCTGTTTGTCGGTCTGGCGTTGGGTGCGCTTGCTGCTCTATTGTTGGCTCCCAAGACCGGCAAGCAAATGCGCAGAACTCTGCGCCGAAAGTACGAAGATGCTCGCGATACCGTGGAAGAGCTTGGCGATCAGGCCAGCGATTGGGTCGACAGGGGTTCAGAGTGGGCGGAGAAGGCGAAGCAACGCGTGGCGCCGTTTAGCAAGCCTTTCCGCAGATAGCGCCTGAGCGCCGGCTCAGGCCGCGAAATAAATCTCTCTGAGCAACTGACAGCCGTGTTGTGCTTATCGGCCTGTGTCCCGCCGCGGTTGGGGCAGAATTCGTTTCGCCATTCAATAAGCTGCAAGTACTATGGTAGGCTCTAGTGCCGCCATGGTGAGCCCGCCAATCCATCTCGCCGCCCTCGCAGTCCTGAAGGACATGCAGGTTCAGCAAGCCGCGTCCACGCACCACTGGCCGTGGTGGCTTCGGCTGATTGCGTTGCTGGGCGTTCTGGTGTTTGTTCGCTTGGCTGTTACCTTCGCTCGTGGAACCGGACGTCCGCGATGACCGGGGCCCTCCAATCTCCTCGTCAATAGGCCCTTGCAAAATATCGTTGTTACCGGGAGTCAAAACCGGGCTATAATGCTGCCAACAAGAGCCTGCTCCAACGCTTCCGGATGACCCTTGGGGGTATGGTTGGCGCCGCGCCTTCTGTCATCGCCTCTCGAATTACTTGCTCACAACTTGATGGACGCGTGCGTCTGCTCTGAACAGGGTTTCTGACTTCCAGGGTGAAGTGATGGAATCAAGCGATCAGCACGGCAAGAAGAATGTTGGCCTGATAAGCGACCCCCATAGCGAGCCGACGACCGAAGTTCGTCCTGACCGGTCCATCTTCTCTCCGGGCGATGTCATTTGCGAGCGCTACAGCGTAATCCGTTTCATCGCCCGCGGCGGCATGGGTGAAGTGTATGAAGTCGAAGATTGGGAGTTGCAGGCCAGGATTGCGTTAAAGACGATTGCCCCCGAGCGCGCGTCCTCGGCCAGGCAAATCGGCAGGTTCCGGCAGGAAATTCAGCTCGCCAGGAAGGTCAGTCATCCCAATGTTTGCCGGGTATTCGACCTGGGCCACCACAAGGATAGGCTGCGGGCAGACTTGCTTTTTCTGACCATGGAATTGTTGGAAGGCGAGACCTTGTTCGCCTACCTTCAGCATCATGGCCCCATGACTCGCGAGCAGGCGCTGCCGTTGGTTCGGCAGATGGTATCGGCACTCGCGGCTGCCCATCAGTTGGGCATCGTGCATCGCGATTTCAAGCCCGGAAACGTGATGCTCCTGGAAACCACGCGAGGGCCGCTGGCCAAAGTGACGGACTTCGGCTTAGCTACTAACCCGGAGTGCGATGAGACTCTTGCTGAATCTGTTGTCGATGTTGTAGGCACGCCGGAATATATGGCGCCGGAGCAGCTTCGCGGCCAATGCAGCAGCCGGACCGATATCTATGCCTTGGGTCTCACTGTCTTTCAGATGCTGACCGGGAGGCTGCCATGCTCCCACGATGCGCCTTTCAACGGGCTCGAAGCCGACGTTGTCAAGCGAATCGGGCCACGCTGGCGAGACGCGATCACGAAATCTCTGACGGTCAATCCTGCTGCCAGGTTCGCTACCGTGGACGAGTTCTGGTGCGCTTTGTCGGGAGAAAACCTGCCCAGGCAATCGGGATGGAAAGCCTTCGCCGCAGGAATCCGGCGGCACGGAGTAATCTATGGGGTTGCTGCTGGTCTGTTGGTGGCCGTACTAGCTTTAGTGATGGCCGGTGTGATGCCCAATCCCTTCAAGCGGCTGCCGCAGGAGAAGCATCTCGCCGTCCTGCCGTTCCAGAACATTGGAAACGACGCTTCCAATCAAGCCTTCGCCGAAGGTGTAGCCGAAAGCTTGACCAGCAAACTGTCGCAGTTGGAGCGCTACCAGAAGTCGTTCTGGGTTGTGCCGTCAAGCGACACCCGAAACGTCAAGAGCCTGGACGAAGCCTATCGCAATTTGAACGTCACCCTGGCCGTGACGGGAAGCATTGAACATACGCCCGAGGGACTTAACCTTACGGCCGATCTGGTCGATCCAAAGAACCATCGCCAGTTGTCTTCGCGATCGATCCACGTAGCTTCCGCGAACCTTGATGAAATGCAGCAGCGTGTGTGGGAATCCGTGGCTGACATGCTCGATCTGCAAGTGAATTCACAAATTAAGGAAGAATTAGCGGCCGGCGGTACTACGCAGCCCGGAGCGTACGAACTATATGAAGAGGGAGTGGGTTATCTCAAGCGTTTCAACCTAGACGACGTCGATCGTGCTATTGGATTGTTTAACGCAGCTCTCTCTAAGGATCCTTCCTATACTCTCGCATATAGCGGATTAGGAAATGCTTTCGCCGACAAGTTCGTCCTGACAAAAGATCCTCAATGGATTGATCTCGCTACCTACAATGCGAACCGCGCGTTGGAGCTGAATGACCGCTTGATTGAGGTCCACATGACTCTAGGCAGGGTATATCAACAAACCGGACAATTCGACAAGGCGATACCTGAGTACAAGCGTGTCCTTGATCAAGATCCCGCCATCGTTGAAGCGGAGTTTCAGCTGGCTGAAGTGTACGAAGCAAAGCAGAAGTATGAGGACGCTGAAGACTCGGATCAGCAGGTCATTGCGCGGCGCCCTGGTTATTGGCTGGGGTATAGCGGACTTGGAACACTGTATTACCGTGAAGGAAAGTTTTCGAGTGCCGTCCAACAATTCAAGACCATGATTGACCTCGCGCCTGATAACTCGCTGGGATATTACGACCTTGGCGGAGCTTATATGGGATTGGGGCATTATGAGGACGCGGTCGCGGTCTTGAAAAGAGGCTTAAGTATTAGAGAAGACTCTGTCGCCTGGTCGAATTTAGGAGCTGCTTATATGTATCTCGGCAAGTATGCGGAAGCGGCTGATGCGACCAAGAAAGCTACAGACCTAAGTCCGCACAATCACGATTTGTGGCGGAACCTCGCAGACAGCTATCACCAAATCCCCGGGCGGCAATTGGAGGCCACGCATGCCTACCAGAAGGCATTGGAAACGGCACTCGCCCAACTCAAGGTGAATGCAAACAATCCTCAAGTATTAAGCAGCATTGCACTCTATTACGCCCACTTGGGTGAGAAAAGTAATGCCGAGAGGTATATCAGCGGTGCTTTGGATATCTCTCCCAAGGACAGCTATTCCTTATTTACATCGGCCCTTGTCTATGAGATTATCGGGCACCGGGAGCGAGCCTTGCAGGCCGTTAGCGACGCAGTTCAGGCTGGCTATTCGCTGGCCGAGGTCGAACAGGAACCCGAGCTTCGCGCTTTGCGTTCTGATCCCCGTTACCAGCGATGGCTCAGCGAAAGGGATGTGAGGGCTCCGCACTCAAAATCCTAGACCTCAAGGGGCAATCCATGAAATTGAGCCGTTTTGAAAAACTTGCGTTCGTACTATTGCCGGCAATGGCGCTCTTAAGCTGTTCGAAGACATCCGTAAACCCGCCTGTCGGACCCATGCACGGAACCTTAGCTATCGGGCAGTGCGCCAATTACAACTGGAAGGACAACTGCCCACCGAATAGCCCGAACCTATGTCCCCAGCCGGCCGTGGGTGGTGATTGTAAGATGACGATTTCCGACGATGGTGCCACCGTGACGGCGCAGCAGGGCAAGGTAGTTTCCGATTACATCTGCGTCACAAAGAATACTAAAGTTGATTGGATGGAGGGGAACGATAAATCGTTTGTAGTCGCTTTCGGCACTCCGTCCCCGTTTGCCAATAAAGCAGTCTTTTCGGGTAATTCGGGCGCTCCAGATAGCGGCTCTATTGTTGCCGATCCAAACCCTGCTCCCGAATGCAATAAATATCTGATTGCGAACTGCAATGCAGCAGGTTGCATCGCGAAGGATCCGGTGGTGATCGTACAACCCGGCCATTGATCCTGACGCTGCTCCCGGTAGGGCGCGCGGCGTCAATCCGCGGTCGCTTTGCCAAGTCTGTTCGGTCTAGTACAGCCGGAAGTTTACTTCCACGTTGATCATGACGGGGACGGGGTGGCCGTCCTTCTTGGCGGGTTCGAAGCGCCACTGCTTGACGGCTTCGACAGCCTTCTCATCCAGACCCATGCCCAGCGCACGCTGCACGCGGATTTCCTGCGGTTTGCCTTCCGCGCTCACCACCAGCCACAAAACCACGGTGCCCTGATACTTGGCCTTGCGCGCTTCTTCTGAGTATTCCGGATCGGGCTCGTACAAGACCTTGGGAGCGCTGACGCCGCCGCCGACGCGGTAGGCGCCGCCGCCGTATCCGCCGCCATGGCCCGGCCCAACGCCCGGCCCGCTTCCCGATCCCACGCCGCCGCCACTACCGCTGCCAATGCCGCCGCCGGAGCCGGTGCCGTTCGAAGGTGGTCCCATCACCTTGGACAGCGGATCGCCCAACGCGCCCATCGTCGGTAGCTTGATCTCAGGCGGTACAACCACCGAGGGGTCGACCACGAGCTTGGGATGGTCGTTGCGGATCACGATGGCCGGAGGTACGATCTGGTCCTTGGAGAGCTTAGGCAGCGCGCCTTTAGGGGCTTGCAGCTTGTCGCGATCGCCGCCGCCACCGCCGCCGCCCGCTTTTGTCTTGGAGATGGCCATCGGCAAATACGGGCTGATATCGGTGACCACGCCGATGACTTGCTGCTTGATTTCGTCTTTGTGCTCGAAGACCCAGTGCCCTGACCAGATAAGCAGGCCCACGGCAACCATGTGAAGGATAAAGGAATAGACAAACGTATCCTTGCGCTGGGGATACAGGCCCTCACCCTCGCCAAATAGCGCGGGGATGACCTGGTCCTCGGGTGCAACCTTCGGAATCGGCTCTTTCTCCGGTTTTGCAGCTGCGGGCGTGGCCATCATTATTTACTACCAGTATAGACCCAGCCGCCAGCGAGAAGTTCCAGAAAAATGCAGGTACGACTCTGGCTCGTCCCTCCGTGATCGCGTTTCATCACGGGAATTGGACAGGTTTCGCCAGCGTCGAAGGATTTCAGGGCACAATCACGCGCAGGGCGTTGTGCCGGACGCCGAGTTCGACTGGCGTCGTGCAGATGGGTTCGCCGTCGGCGAAGACCTCGGTGACCGGATCGGTAGCGATGCGCAGCCGCTCGGCCTGGAAGTATTCGACCTCCTTCATGCCGATGTGGCTCCCGCCATAGACCACGCGAAACAAACGAAGCAAGCGCATCTTACTCAACTTGCGAACGAAACAGACATCGAGCAGGCCGTCGTCCATTCGCGCCTGATGCGTCAGTCTCATACCGTGACCGTACTGCGGACCATTGCCCGCGGCGATCAGAAACCCGGGTTCGTCGATGCGGGTTTGCCATGAGTTGCCGGCTTCCACTGAGATGGTGATGCGCGGCGGACGGAAGCTGCCCAGGGTTTGCACCAGCGCCATCACATAGCCCCCATGCCGCCGGAGCCATCGCGACTGCTTTAAAGTCAGGCGGTTCACAGCGGCGTCGAGACCGGTACCGGCGATGCAGCAATAGAAAGTGGTTCGCGCGATCTCGCGCTCGGCGTCCGTCGCGTGGCGCAACTGCGATTGCATGATGCGCATGCCCATCCGCGGCAGGTCCTTTCGCGGGCCATCGGGAACAAAGTGCAGCGTTTCCAGTGAATCCTCCTGCCAGGGAACAGTATCGCCGGGCTGCAGCGCCTGAGAAATGTTTCCCAACGGCTGAATCGTTCCCAGGTCGATGCTCCTGGTGTTCTGAGTGCCGGAGCAGAAGCGCTTCCATGCCTCCCGCGCCGTCGCTACGCTGTCGATGCCGATGGATTGCGCGAAATCGTTGGCGCTGCCTATGGGGACGATGAGGGTGGGGACTTGCCTCAGCGCCAAGCCACCAAGATGACGATGGATGGTTCCATCCCCGCCGAAAATCAAGGCTGCGGCGGGCTGGTCGGTGGCATCGAGCTCGTTGCCTGAAAAAAGATTGACGCCCGGCATTTCGAATTGCCGGACGTCGTGATCGGAGGCGTGAAGTCCCAGCAGAGCCACGGCGCGCACGGCGCTACTTTCGCACAAGCGCGACGAAAAACAAAATGCGGCTCTCCCCTATCCGAGGAAATCCTGATCAAGCCCCTCAGCGGCTAAAGCCGCGCATTGATTCTCGCGGCATTTGCGGACGGCCTGAAGGCCGTCCCCTCCGAAGAACTGGAGTACTCAGAGTCAGCGTTTCCCTGGAGCACGAGGAGAGCCGCATCCCGGCCTCTGCCGGCAAGTTATATGTGACCTCCCGGGCCTACGCGCTGTGGGCTTCCTGCCAGAACTTCATCTCGTCAGCCGACGGCCCATACATGCCGGGAATCTCGATCTCATTCAGTCGCAGATAAACCCCAAGCTGGGCGCGGTGGTGGATCATGTGACTCATCACCATGCCGCGATAGCAGGCAGCGCGCGGCATGGAAAAGATGGTGTCACCCTTGGTGTTCTTGAGGCTCCAGATCACGCCGAACGCTTCGTCGTTGGCTGCGGCAAGGGCCTCGCGGCCGGCATTGGAGTTCTTGTCGAAGGTGTCGAGTACTTCCTGGCGGGTCTTCGGCGTGAAGGGGACGAAATTGTCCATATCAAATTCCAACACTTCCTTGGTGAAGGTCTCTTTGGCCCAGCCCGGCAGTTCGGCAACGTGTCCGGCAAGGCGGTTGAGAGGCATCGACTTCGCATGCGGTTTGTAGTCGGAAATCTGCTCGGGAAGACGTTCCAGCAGCTTGCGAGTGTTCGCCATCTCCTGGTCGTATTCGGGTAGTAGCATGTCGCGAATAGCCATCAAAGTCTCCAGCCGCAGTAGCGGCGACCGGAGGAGTATATCACGAAGAAAAAGCGAAAGTAAATACTCCGCCTACCAGCGCAACTTCCCAAATTCCGCACGAGCGTTCATAATGGCTGATTGCCTTGCGCTTGCAGGTTGTAGGTCAGACCGAGCTTTCGTTCGGAATCGCGGTTTTCAGGTTTAACTGCCTGCTATCCTGACGGATCGGCAGGTGTCTGGCACATCGAATGAATCAGAAGGAAATTAAAGAACTCATAGAGCTCCTGGTGGAGAAGGACATCACCGAGTTCGAGCTCGAACGCGGCGACATAAAGGTACATGTCAAGCGTGGAGGCCCGGCCGCTCCGGTGGTCCACGTCGCGCCCGCCGTCAGCGCCATTCAGCCGCTTCCGATTGCCGCGGTGCCATCGGTCCAGGCTGTCGGCGGCCCGGCGCCACAGGCCACTACGCAACCGGCAACGCCGGCCGCGACAACTGCCCCCAGTCCGACTGTGGAAGCGCCTGCGGATGCCGACTTGTATATCGTCAAGTCGCCCATCGTCGGCACATACTACGAAGCTCCTTCGCCGGGTACGCCGCCCTTCGTCAAAGTTGGCGACACCGTGAAGGAAGGCCAGGTGCTCTGCATCATCGAGGCGATGAAGCTGATGAACGAGATCGAGGCGGAGGTTTCGGGCGTAATCGCCAAGATGCTCGTCTCTAACGGAAGCCCCGTCGAATATGGAATGCCGCTGTTCGGCATTCGCCGGCAGTAGATGCCCTCACTTGTGTGTTCACCACGGAAGCACGGAACGCACGGAATTTCTTGAGATGGATTGCCTGGCGGGCAGTCCATGATGAAACGGATTGCAGGTTGCATATTCTAGGCGATAACGCTTGGAACAAATTCCCTTCCGTGCATTCCGTGCTTCCGTGGTGAATCGAAACCTATGTTCAAGAAAATCCTAATTGCGAACCGCGGCGAGATTGCCCTGCGCGTCATCTGCGCCTGCAAGGAGCTCGGCATCAAGGCGGTCGCCATCTACAGTGAGGCCGATCGCAACTCGCTGCATGTTCGCTTCGCCGACGAAGCTATCTGCATTGGTCCGCCGCGGCTCAACGAGAGCTATCTCAATATTCCCGCCGTGATCAGCGCCGCTGAAATTGCCAACGTGGAAGCCATTCATCCCGGCTATGGCCTGCTGAGCGAGAACGCCAACTTCGCCGAAGTCTGCCAGGCTTGCGGCATAAAGTTCATTGGTCCTCCGCCCGAGGTGACGCGACTGATGGGCGAAAAGGAAAAAGCGCGCGCCACGATGAAGCGGGAAGGCGTGCCCATCCTGCCGGGCTCGGATGGGATTATCGCCTCAGCGGACGAAGCCCTGGAGTGGGCGCGCAGCGTGGGATTCCCGGTGATCGTCAAAGCCTCCGCCGGTGGCGGCGGGCGCGGCATGAGGGTCATCCGTGATGAGCAGGAGCTGCCCAACCTGTTCCACGGCGGCCGCGCCACATCGAGTTCCAGGTGCTGGCTGATGAGCACGGCAACGTGATGAGCCTGGGCGAGCGCGAGTGCAGCATCCAGCGCCGTCATCAGAAGCTGCTGGAGGAATCGCCATCGGTGAAGGTGACGCCCGAATTGCGCGAACGCATCGGCGGCATCCTGGTGAAGACCCTCAGCAACATCGGCTACATGAACGCCGGCACAATTGAGTTCCTCATGGACGAGGACGGCAGCCTGCACTTTATCGAGATGAACACGCGCATCCAGGTCGAGCATCCGGTGACAGAGATGGTCACCGACGTCGACCTGGTGAAATCGCAGATTCTGATCGCCGCCGGCGAGAAGCTCAGCAGCATCATCACCCAGCCGGTAGTATCTCGAGGGCACGCCATCGAGTGCCGCATCAACGCTGAGCATCCTGAACGCTTCACGCCTTCAGCGGGCAAGATCACGGTGTTCAACACGCCCGGCGGTACCGGCATCCGGGTGGACACGGCCGCTTATGCCGAGGGCGTCATCCCGCCCTATTACGACTCTCTGATTGCCAAGCTATGCGCACGCGGACGCGACCGCGATGAAGCCATCTCGCGCATGTCACGGGCGCTGGAGATGTTCGTGGTGGAAGGCATCTACACCAGCATTCCGCTCCACCAGCGGATCATGCGCGACCCAGACTTCCGTGCGGGCAACTTTGATACGAAATTCATGGAACGCTTCCTGGCTGCGAAGTAGATCACGGAAGTCACGGAGAGATCATTAACCACAGAGACACAGAGACACGGAGAAAACAGATTTACAAATTAGAATCTCTGTGCCTCTGTGTCTCTGTGGTGAAAATATCCTTTCAAACATGATTTTACCCAAGCTCTACGCCATCGTTGATGTCTCATGCTTCGCCATGCCGCTGCGGACTACCGCCGCCATAGTGGACTACGCTCGCGATCTCGCGGCCGGCGGCGCGACCCTCATTCAGTATCGCAACAAGGTTGGCACCACGCGCGAGATGCTGGACCATACTCGTGAAATGCGCCGCGCGCTGGGCGAGAACGTCATGCTGATCATGAATGATCGCGCGGATATCTGCCTTGCGGCTGATCTGCAGGGAGTGCACGTTGGCCGCGAAGATCTTTCGCCCGAAGCCGCGCGTACATTGATCGGCTCCGATCGGATTCTCGGAGTCTCCACTCATAATCTTGAGCAGTTGCGCGAAGCCGATGCAGGTTCGGCTGATTACATCGCCTACGGCCCGGTGTTCGCGACCTCGTCGAAGCGAAATCCGGATCCCGTGGTCGGTCTGGATGGGATTCGCGCCGCGCGTGAGGCCACGAAGAAGCCGCTGATTGCCATTGGTGGTATCACGCGGGCCAATGCGCGTTCCGTAGTCGATGCTGGGGCGGATTCGGTCGCAGTGATTGCCGATCTGCTCAGTTCGCCGGCGAAAGTTGCGGGGGAATTCCTGCGGCTGTTGGTGTAAATTCGGATAGGCCGACGCCCGGTGTGCCGTCCCCGGGGGACTCGCATTGTGATTGGGCGCGTACCCCGCCCTGAAGGGCGGGGCTATCATCTTGCGTCTCGCTGCGCGAGACTCGGCTCTGGTGATACGGGACAGCGTCGAAACCGGCGCGGTTTCAATGTCGCCGAAGACTTGTGCGCCCCTTCGAGGTTCATTGGCTACTGAAGCAAAAAATATCTCCGTGAGTTCCGGCGACAGCGGATTCGTGAAGGGCCTGGGCCCGATCAGCGCGACTACGCTGGTGATGGGCTCGATGATCGGCTCGGGCATCTTCATCGTCTCGGCCGACATTGCTCGCCTCGTCGACTCTCCCATCCTGCTGATTGGCGCCTGGGTGCTGACCGGATTTCTCACCTTCACCGGCGCGCTCGCCTATGGCGAACTGGCGGCGATGATGCCGCACGCCGGCGGCCAGTACGTCTATCTGCGCGAAGCGCTCGGTCCACTCTGGGGATTTCTCTACGGCTGGACGCTCTATCTCGTCATCCAGACGGGAACCATTGCCGCCGTGGGCGTCGCTTTCGGCAAGTTTCTCGGCGTTCTTTTCCCGTCGGTCTCATCCACGCACTGGCTGATTCATATCGCGCACGTGCCGCCCATACCGATTGGCCCGATGGTCCTGGGCAACATGGATGTCGGGCTGAACACGCAGAATCTCGCGGCGATCCTCATCGTGATCTTCCTGTCGGTCCTGAATATCTTCGGAGTGAGAACGGGCGCGGCGGTGCAGAACGTCTTCACCATTGCCAAGACGGCCGCGCTGCTTGGCCTGGTGCTGCTTGGGCTTTTCGTGGGACGCAACGCGCAAGCTATTGCCGCCAACTTTGGCGCGAACTATTGGCGCAACGCGGGCTGGCACATTCTTCATCCGGTGCAGGTCGGCGTCGGCGGTCCGATTGCGCTGGTGGGAACGCTGACGATCCTCGCGGTGGCGCAGGTCGGTTCGCTGTTTTCCTCGGACGCATGGAACAACATCACCTTCACCGCCGCCGAGGTCCAGAATCCGAAGCGCAACCTGCCGGTGGCGCTGGCGTTCGGCACCGCCGCCGTAACGCTGCTCTACGTGCTGGCGAACGTCGTCTACCTCACAGTCCTGCCGCTCCAGGGCGACGCGCACGGAGCTACGATTCTGGCGCGCGGCATTCAGCACGCCTCGGAAGATCGCGTTGCCACCGCCGTGATGCAACAGATTTTCGGCTCCAGCGGTGCAGCGCTCATGGCCATCGCCATTCTGGTCTCTACCTTCGGCTGCAACAACGGCCTGATTCTGGCAGGCGCGCGCGTCTACTACGCCATGGCCAAGGATGGGCTGTTCTTCCGCAGTGCTGCCAAACTTCATCCCAAGTACCACACTCCCGTGCACTCGCTGGCCATGCAGTGTGTCTGGACCTGCATTCTGTGCATTTCGGGCAGCTACGGACAGTTGCTCGACTACATCATCTTTGCGGTGCTGGTGTTCTATATTTTGACCATCGCCGGGTTGTTCGTGCTGCGCGTCAAACGGCCGGACGAGCCGCGGCCGTATCGCGCCATCGGCTATCCCGTGCTGCCGGCAATGTATATTTTGATCGCCGCGTTTATTGATGTAGTCTTGTTGCGTTATAAGCCGCAGTACACGTGGCCCGGCCTGATCATCGTTCTACTCGGGATCCCGGTGTATTTCCTGTGGTCGAAGCTCAACCCACGGGGTCGCGAGCAAGCCTAGTTGTTGAGAAGAGGCACAGCCTAAATGTCATCCAATCTGCTGAAGTGCAAGCCCCTCAACCTGCTGATGCATGAGGCATCGGAGACGGGGGAACATAGCCTCAAACGGGCCTTAGGTCCAATCAATCTGATCACGCTTGGTATTGGTGCAATCATCGGGGCCGGCATCTTTGTCTTGACCGGATCGGCTGCGGCCAAGTATGCCGGTCCTGCGATCGTGTTGTCATTCATACTCTCTGGAATTGCCTGCGTTTTTGCCGGACTTTGCTACGCCGAGTTCGCTTCCCTGATTCCCATCGCCGGCTCGGCTTACACCTACGGTTATGCCACGCTGGGCGAGATTTTCGCCTGGATTATCGGCTGGGACCTCATCCTGGAATATGCCTTCGGCGCCGCGACCGTGGCTTCCGGCTGGAGCGGTTATGTGCTGAGCTTCCTGGAGGATTTCGGCATTCGCATTCCCCCGCGACTCACTCTGGCGCCCAGCGAGAAGCTCATCTTCTACGGTGGTCACTGGGAGCACCTGGAGCGCATGAAGGACATGCTTCAGGCTCAGCACATCAATCCTAATACCCTGCCGCAACAAACTGGTTTGTTCAACCTGGTGGCGTTTCTCGCGATCGTCGGCGTCACCATCCTGCTGGTGATCGGCATCAAGGAGTCGGCCAACTTCAATTCTGGAATCGTGATTGTGAAGCTGGCGATCGTGGTGATGTTCATCGTAATCGCCGGACTGTTTGCCTTGAAGAATCCTTCTTTGGTGGCAGCGAATTGGCATCCGTTCATTCCGCCTAACGTCACCGGCAAGTTCGGGCAATACGGGTGGTCCGGAATTGCTCGTGGCGCCAGCGTCATCTTTTTTGCCTATATCGGATTCGATGCGGTTTCCACCGCGGCCCAGGAATCAAAAAATCCCCAGAAGGACATGCCGTTCGGCATCCTTGGTTCCCTGGTGATCTGTACCGTCTTGTACATCCTGGTTGCGGGCCTGCTGACCGGAATTGTTCCTTACACCGACCTGAACGTTTCCGATCCGGTTGCGTTAGGGATCGATGCGACCGGTGTCGTGTGGGCAAAATTCCTGGTGAAGCTGGGAGCCATCTTCGGTCTGGCTACGGTGATGTTGGTCATGTTGCTGGGACAGTCGCGCGTTTTCTACTCCATGTCGCGCGATCGTTTGCTGCCGGCATGGGCTGGCGAAGTGCATCCCCGCTTCCGCACGCCCTGGATCTCCACCCTGCTGGTGGGGGGATTTGTGGCAATATTCGCGGCCGTTGTGCCGATCGATATTCTTGGCGAACTGGTGAGCATCGGCACATTACTTGCGTTCGTGATTGTGTGCTTTGGAGTATGGATACTGCGTGTACGTCGTCCCGACCTGCATCGGCCGTTCAAGACGCCTATGGTTCCGCTGGTGCCGATCCTGGGCGTACTGGTGTCAGTCGGATTGATGGCCAGCCTGCCGCTGGGCACCTGGATTCGCCTGATCGTGTGGCTCGTCATCGGCATGTTCATTTACTTCGGCTACGGACGCCATCACAGCAAGGTACAAAACATGGTCCCGGATGAAGTAAAGGTCGCCGGAGATTAGTTAGGGCTCGCGATAGTCATCGCATAAGTGGTTTGGATTTGTGTCAGGGCACGACTTTCAGTCGTGCCGAACAACCGATAAGAGCGCGAGGGCTTTAGCCCCTGCAGAATCCATCTTCAGGGGCTAAAGCCCTATCCTTTGGCGATCATGCGGCACGGCTGGAAGCCGTGCCCTGACACAGGCCGATCGGCGAATGTAGGCTGAGAATCGTTCACGGAGCAGCCCTTCGTCGCGGAAGGGCTTTTTGTTTGCGCTCGACATCCCGGCGGGCCACAATGGCTTCAGTGAAGCCGTATCTCAACCTCAAGATTTTGTTCGTGGCACTGGTGGCGCTGGTCCTCATCGGCATGGCGGGCTTCCATTTCCTTGAGGGCTGGTCGTGGTTCGAAGGTTTCTACATGGTGTTGACCACCATCACCACCATCGGCTACGGGGAAGTTCACCCTCTTTCGCACACCGGCCGCATCTTCAACACTTTCATCATAATTGCCGGCGTGGGCCTGTACATCATCTGCGGCGCAGGGCGCGTCGGCCGCAGCGTGGCGCGCGAGTTGGCGCGCAAACCTTGTCCCTTCGTCATCGTCGATAACGATGTCAACAAGCTGGCAAGCAACGCCGACGAGGGCTGGCTTACTTTGGTGGGAGATGCGACACAGACGGCAGTGCTGCGCCAGGCGCATATCGAACGGGCGCGCGGCCTGGTCGCCTCGACCACTACCGACGCGACTAATATCTACATCATTCTCACTTCGCGTAGCCTGAACCCCAAGCTGGAGATCATCGCCCGCGCCAGCGAGGAAGAAGCCGAGAAACACCTGCTGACGGCCGGCGCCAATCACGTGGTGTCGCCCTACAATTTCGCGGGATATCGCATCGCCCAGACCTTCATGCGTCCCCACGT
>JBEKXQ010000012.1:0-66136 GCA_049511915.1 Candidatus Korobacteraceae bacterium | reverse complement strand
GAGTGCTTGTCCTTTTTGTTATAATCGCTTTGCCGCTTTTCAGAAGCGCCCTTAGCTCAGCTGGATAGAGCGTCTGGCTACGAACCAGAAGGTCGGGAGTTCGAATCTCTCAGGGCGCGCCACTTTACGAGCATCCCCAAACAATTTTGCTACTGGTTTGCTACACCTCGCGGGGGATTTTCGCCGCCGACTTCCCGCGGCGCCTGCCGGGATCGTTCCAGTTCTTACCAGTTGCCGGGCGTACACTCGGGGGCATGCAACGCGAGGACTCCCCACGCCTATTCCAGGAGATACACAAAACGGCTCAGGAAGCTCGTGATCGTGACCGCCAACTCCAAGAAAAGAACGCTCAGATTCGGAAGGAAGAAGAAGAAAAAGAAGCTGTCCGCTGGTGGCTCGACCGTACGAGGTCTGGGCTTGTCTAACGCCCCCTTGCACCCGCTCTGGACCGGCGTACACTTGGGCAGTGGAACACAAAGATCGCGCTAATCCGTTCGCTCAGACCGCACACGATAACGCCGACGCCGCGATTGACCATGATCGGGAGGTCAGGGAAAAGAGGATCGCCGATCAGGGTAAGAACAGAGCAGAGCCGCGTCTGATCGCCGATGGAACCCTGCAACACTGCTCAGTGTGCGGGTATCCGTTCAAACCTGACGTGCGACCCTCCATGAGCGTGGCATTTGCGGATCACCTGCGGCAGTACCACAAACCCGGCCAAACGAGCGGGGATGTGTGAACTCCGATGCCGGCGGCGTAAGATTGGGGGCATTGGCGAAAAAGTATAGGGTCAAAGCCTTTGTTCACCTCATTCCCGACGGCTATCGAAAGCACTCGCCAAAGAGTAATATTCCCGGAGAGGAAGATCGCCAGATGGCACTCAGAGAGAGGAAACCATGCCTGTAGCGCAGCTTATATATCACATCGTAAAAATTGGCGAAGCACCAGGAAATGATGGTTATCCCTACGAACGTGCAACTTGCGCGGAGTGGTCGAGTCTAGAAGATAAGGCGGAAAAGGAAGTAATCGCCGTTGATCTCGCAACCAAGCAAGTAATGCGCCGCTACTCCGCAGCCGAGGCTGAACAAATCGCTAACAACTGGCGCAACCCTGAAGTCAGATAGCCTGTGGAAATCAAACTGCACCGCTACTGTATTTCACTTGCGCTTCATCCAGTCTCGGCATAAGGTGGAGTCTCTTAGGTCCCAAATCAACTTGCGTTCCCTCGTGCCCCCAGCGTCCTCCCGTCGGGGGCTTTTTCGTTCGACACTTAGCCGATTTTTAGATCAAAGACAAAAGGGGGGCGCCCCAGTTCGGACCGGCCCCGGGAACAATTCGACCTGGCTACCGACCGGCGAAAGACCGCATCCCCGCAAGGCGGACGCTGAGGCCGGAGGCGCGGAGAGCAGTGAGAGCCCCGCGCACGCGCGAGGGGCCACGGTCCACTGCGTCGCACATCTGCGCGAACGTGGCCGGCTTGCCTTGGCGGCGATTAAGGATTGAGCGCATAAGATCCTGCAGCGCGGCTTCGGGATCGGGCGTGATGGTTGAATTCTTAGACTTGCGAGCGGTACGATTAGCGGTAGCCATCTGGAAACCTCCTCGTTTCCTCTTGGTTAGCGCTGTTTCGGTGCCGGTAACACCGAAACAGCGCGTCTTTATTTCTGATTGCAACAGCAATCTATCTATGCGTCAGGCTCGTCGTCAAGTGATGAGCGTCACTGTTCACAGTGATATTGTTGCCCTGGCGCTAGCGTATGCTATATTAACTTGCAATGACTTACCGTAAGAACCCGGCAGCCGTCAGCCTCGGCAGAAAGGGCGGGAAGAAACGGGCCGCAACTCGTGGCTGGGAGAAGATCCCCGCCAAGCAACGCTCTGCGATGGCAAGGAAGGCAGTGCTGGCGCGATGGGCTAAAGAGAAAGGCAACGAGTAGAGGAATGCCTTGTGCTCCACGAGCACAAGCCGCTGCTAGGGCTTTGCGGTACTCGGTGAGGGGTAAAGGCCGTCCCGTTAGCTTCCGCGCGTTCTGGGGCGATTTTGCGCGAAGCGCTCATGCTGGTATCCGATTCAGTCACCAGGGATTTCGCGGTTTCGCTCGCCAAACGTCACGACAATCGGTGATGAGGCGCACATCCCAATTTGCCATCCCGAACACAGAATCATAACCATCCATCGGGAGAGAACTGACTGTGACAACCGCTCAATCAAGCGATTGTAGAGTCAAGGAGATATTCATGCGTGGTGACCAGAAAGTGATTGAGCAGTTGAACACCGCCCTCAGCGCCGAGCTGACGGCTATCGTGCAGTACATGGTGCAGGCAGAGATTTGTGAGAACTGGGGCTACGGGCGGCTGGCGGGCCTTACCAAGGCACGGGCCATCCAGGAGATGAAGCACGCTGAGGCGCTGATCGAGCGCATCGTCTTCTTCGACTCCATTCCAGAGGTCAAAGTGTCGCTATCCCCGACGATTGGCCGCGACGTGCCACAGCAGCTCGAGGCCGGCCTAACTGATGAGACGAACGCCATCCGCGAGTACAACGAGGCGTCGGCTATTTGCCGCAAAGCGGGAGACGCGGGCAGCAAGGAACTGTTCGAGCGTTTGCTCCACGATGAGGAACGGCATGTCGATTTCCTGGAAGCGCAACTGCATTCCATCAAGGAAATCGGCATCGGCCCGTACTTGGCGCAGCAGATGGGCAAGTGAGCCAACAGGGAAGCGGTGACTCGTTGACCGTTTCTTGACCGCGCTTTGGCAAGCGGGCTTCGACGACCTCAGTAATTCACTGCTTGATTCGTTCCTCTCTCGCATTCAGCCATGCGACGCCCTCGGCGCTTGGTCCGTCATACGGCCCGTGCAGGGCAGCGGCACAAAGCGTTCCCCTAATCGCTGGCCCGCTACCAGCCCGCAGTGACTAGGGCAATTTGTGCCTTAACGGATTGGGCTTCCGAGTCCAAGCGCTCAAGTTGGCGCGCTAGACCCCGCAGGACGGCGTCATGTCCAAACTGGTAGCCCAGGCCTGCGAGGACGCCTCGATCGATTTGGCGGCCCCAGGGTTCTGAATACAGGGAGATCACCGCGTCGATCCACATATCAACGCTTAGGTCTTCCGGCTTTGTGGGGATCCATACGGGGGCGGGAGTTCTCTTCGGTGGCGTCGGCCAACTCAGAAGTCTTCCCATCTCGGCGGTAGCCTCCCACTGACGCCTCACATTCTAAGCATTATCAGTGCGAGCCGTAAGCGTTGCTGGTCACGTATTGACGTGAGGAATGTCACGCCCTCACGTGCAGGTAATTATAAAACGGCCGTCACGGGTGAGCTGCCTTGCTGCGTGGCCTGTTGCTCCATGAGCACAAGCCGCTGCTACAATCTTTGGCTGTGCGGTGATACTGGGAGACGGCCAAACGCCGAGCGGGGCGCTTAGAGCGTTCTCCTAACGCATTCTCGGAATGGGAATCGCGCCCCCCCTGCGTTGCGCATCCGGCCTCAGCGTTCGCCTTGCAAGAGCGTCTCCTTAGAGCTCGTAATCTTCACCTTGCCGCCATCCAGTTCAATAGTGATGCTCTTGCTCGGGTCGATTGGATAAACAACGCTCTGCTGTGGACCTAGCCTGATTTCTACGCTGTTGGAGACAGGGGGTGCTTTCTTGCTGTAGCGAGCCTCTAAAATGGGCACGAGTAGGCCCGCGCCTATGAACATGAAAACGATCTGGCTGGTAGCCAGCAACCGCAGCGACGATGCGTAGATGTCATACGTCTTTTGAATACTCAACAGGTTGACGCCGTGCATCAAGAAGAAAAGCCCCAGCACCGCAGAGAGACCAAACGCGCCAATCACAAGCCAAAGCATTACTAGAGACACAGCCCCCGGCGTACTGAATGAAAGGCCGACGACGAAAGCTATTCCCGCGAAAGCCAGCGTGAGAAACTGCTTTGTGAGGTCAAATCCAAGTTCCGCGGCCTTCTTCTCGCACTCCCCTGCTGTTGGTAGCCCATCATTCATAGAATATGAGCTTTTGATGCGCCACGGGGATATTCACTACACCCGGACGATGGGACGGTCCCGCTTTAAGCCCAGGCGAGCGGCACAGAAGTATTCGAAACGAATACCAAAAGCGCGGTGGGTTTGATTCCAGATCTCGCGGAATCGGGTACTGCGTGCCCAACGCATGAACAAGATTGCCCAACCGCGATTGTCGGGGCGTTCCCAGAAATCGTCCAAGCGCAAATCCAGGAATACATCTTCCATCAACTGGATAAGCTCAAGGCCTATACTCATCTCGCTGTCCAGCCCTCGGCAGTACCTTGGTCGCGGCAAACCAAGCACAAGTTCGTTCATGAACGGATACAATTCGGGAGATCGCCTGAACTGCTGCCAAATATTCTCCAAGGTATGGGCATGTTTGAGGGAGATTTCACTGCTGCACCCGCTGGGCGTGAGTACGTCAACTAGCCTCTCGGCAGTATCGACAGGGTGATCGCCGGGCTGCGTACCGCGCAACGACTGCAGCACGACGTGACGTCCCAGCCTGCGATAGCTCTCAAACTGGTCCTCCGAGAAGAACTGATCGGCAGTAGTCTCATGGGGGAACGATGGATGAGCGGATCGATACTGAGCGACGCCGATGTCTTCGTCTCCGCTAATTGATGCCTTCAGATAAATCAAATACCCGAGGCTGCCATTGCTGTAGACAATCCTCCCGACAGCACAGTGCTCGGTGCTAAGGCCGTCTTTCTGCTGTCGAATGGAACTTACATCCAGTTCAATCTTGGCTCCGAAATCAGTCTCGCACAGCCGGACTACATTGCCCAGACTGCCGAACGTGAGTTGTTCATCGCACTCCGCATCGACGGCGAGAATCACCGTGCATTGCCTGCGGACCAACTCATAAATGCCGAGATTGTCAAAGTGACCTCCATCAGAGACATTCACAAAGGCGCTGGTCTCGTCGGCGATACCGAACAGTTCCATGGTCAGGTAATAAAGACTGAACTGCAATCCCGGCCGGAACCAACGGTTTCGGCCGGGATTCGGGAACCACCAACCCAAGCGCACGTTGAACATGGTGAGCAAGTAAGCCACCACCGGAGAGGTGTTATAGCCCATGTTGGGGCTCGCGGCCGCGCCCGAGACCGAGACGGCCTGCCCCAGCATCACTCCATTGGCGAAGCACTTCCCGCAGACCTGCGGGGTCGGGGCATAGCCAACTCGCGCGCGGTCCGCACCGCAGCGCAACGGCGTCAACGAGAACGATGCGGACTGACGAGTATGAACGCTCAGGTCGGAGCTGCCTCCCAGATTGAGCGCGCAATTCAGGATCGGAAATGGTCCTCGGAACTCGCTCCTCCCGTAAGCGTCTTGATACCCAGTTCTGAGATTGCTGAGCCGCACGTCATCTCGACCGTCGAACTTTGTGAACGGCTGTGGATTCCTGACGCCTGGCGCCCATCGGGTCGCGCCCAGGTAGCAGCGGACCAGCCGGTTACGGTAGAACTGGTTCAGGCCGAAGATGTTGATCTCGAAGAACCAGGAGAAGAGCCCACCGCATGCTAAGGCTACTGCCAAGGCGATGATCTTCACTCGGATGGATATCTCGGGTACCACATTCCAGTATTCGCCGAACGCCCCGCAATTGGTCCCGACGTTATAAAGAATAACGTACAAGAGAGTCGAGGTACCCAGCACTGCGCCTACAATGAACAGCAGACCGGCCGCCCTGGCTACCCATTCCAGCAGGGGGGAAGAAGACTTCAAGCTGCCGGTCTTGCTGCTTTTGCCGGCCAAGAGACCGCTAACTACGGAACCAATCCAGCCCGCTAAAGCGCCCCCGCTAATTTTCGGGTGTGCCTGTGAAAAATGAAGAATCCAGGGCGGACCAAACACAGCCGCCGTAGTGATAAACAGGTAGATCGCTCCGAAGATGAACAGCCACGTACCGAAGCGGGTCCACCATTCCCGTAGCGGCTCGTTCGAGTAGCGCCCACAGAAACCAATGAAGAGCACAATTGTTACGGCGTGCGCGATAAGGACCAAAGGAGGCCCAAGCACGAATGCATACCAGTCAAAGCGCGGATCAGCTTTCGCATGCCATGCGGCGAAAAGTCGCATGATGCCGCACAGCTGCAGGTAAAGTGCGGCTACGCACAACGGGCTGATGATCGAGGCCAGCCAACGATGCCGATCACGCAGCGTACGGAATGCGATTGCGAACAAAACGACGAGCAGCGTAATGATGATTACCTGCCAAGGCCTCACCGTTATTGCTGCTTTGAGAATGCACGAGTAGCAATTTTTGTCTGTAAATTTGCTTGCTACCGGAGATCTTCCGGTAGCATCCGCCCAGAACAAGCTGGCAAGCAGAAAGGAACCAATCCACGCAGGCAGCACGGCCAGCAAACGAACCGTGTGTCCGGCGAAAGGTTTCGCTACACCGCTGACTGCTCGCTCGCCGCTAAGATTGTAGAGAAGGGTCCAAAGAATCAAGGCCGCCATTAGCCCGGTCACCATGCCGGTTGCTGAGACATTCCCTAGCAGCCCAGGCAAAGCACCAGCGGTGTAGAAGAGGCTTTGTGCCGAGAGCGCGAGTAGCAGGATGGCCAACATCCAGGCGAGTCCTGTGAGTTGAATCAGGAGGGCATTGCGGGCCCAGCTAGTCCACATCGTCCACGTGTCTGAGCTCAGAATGCCCGTTTTGGGCGATAAATAGCTGGAGTATCGCCGTAAGTGCGCAATCGATTCATCCCAGTTGGTGAGGCGCCCCAACCAATGGGACGTGCGGCTCACATTAGCGGCCAGCCACGAACCAATGAATCCACCACCGGAGACAGTGGAGAGATAGTCGGCGTACTGCAGCATATCCAGTTCCTGCAAACCTTGCAGAACACCAAGGCAGAAAGTTGCGCTCCGCACGCCGCCGCCGGACAGAGCGATTCCAAACAGGTTGGAGGTTTCCTTCCCAGTCCTGATCCGCCATCTCCATTCGGCTTCTGCTTTTGCTTTTGCTTTCGCTTCTACTTCTGCTTCTACTTCTGCTTTTGTTTTTGCTTTTGCTTTTGCTTCTGCTTTTGCTTTTGCTCTTGGTCTAACAGGATCGTTGGGCGGCGGTGCATCAGCTGGCGCAGAAGAAGGCTGTGCCGACTCGTCACGAAAGGTGCGGCGCTTGCGCTGCCTGGAGATTTCCTCCAATTCCTCATCGTAGACCTGCCTCCACTTGACCGTTTCCTCGGGCGCTTCAGCAATCGCCTCCGGAGCGTAGGCTTGCAGTTCCTTTTCACGAGTGACCTCAACGGAATTCTGCACCAGGTCGCAAGCGAAGCCGAAAACTGTGCGAAGAATCTTTTCAGCCTCCTCAAGTTCCTCGACGTGTCTCTCATCAGCATGGCGGAGAATAAGATTGAATCGTTTGAGATGCAACCAATTGCTACGTGAGTAGCTGACAACGCAGTCCGCCGAAACGTCGGCCCGAAATAGGCGAGCTATCCAATACATGTCTGCCAAAACGAAGCGAGCAGCGGCAGGATCGCTTATTTTCCAGCCGCCGACGGTTGGCTCGACAAATTGCCTGTAGAACGTAGCGCGCTCCCGCGCCCAGCTCATCATGCCTGCGCTGACTCGCCGAAAATACAGGTCTGTCGCCACATCGGTTTCCGGGCGCAGCCCTCGCAGCCATAGCTCCAGGTTGTTCGGGTCGCGATCTCCTAACAGCCGCTCCAGCTCCCTGCGTCTCTGCTCGGGTTCTGTGATTTTCTGAAGCTCTTCCAGTTCAGAGTCAGTGACGAGAAAATCGTCGAGGAATGCCTGCGCCATCTCCACGGTTGTGGTTCTTCGTTGCCGCAGAAAAACCCGGAATCGCTGATTCGTGGACTCCGTAGGAGGAACTGGAGGCGGAGAGGCAAGTGGGAACGAGCGCTCATTGTTGCTCCTGGTCAGTGGCTGCGCAGGTCGAGAAACAAACCAAGCAGGCGGAGCAATGCGGCCGGCCAGTAAGCGAATCCCGAAATAAAGATATGCGCTCGCGTAGCGCAGCAACGCTTGCGATCCTAAGAGGCCTTTGAACTGTTCGAGAATAACGGCAAAACTTGCCGAGTGCTCCGCAACCTCGTTTTCACTCACAATCTGGAGCTCGAAAGCGATCTCCAGCAGCGTCAGCTTCCCGAGCGCGCGATCCACCGCCAGGCGCTTCTCCAGGAGCGGCTGATCTTGTTCGAAGTCAAATCCAGCCTCGGCGTGGGGACGCAGAAGACGGCGCCGCTCCGGTTCTGAGGTTTTAGCCAGGTAGGGAATGATCGACCATAGCTTCTCGTCATCGACGCGAAGCTTGGAGAAGAATTCCGCTTTATAGTCCGGCTCACTCATCTAGGCCCACTGTTCTTGTAGCAGCCCTTAGCAGCTCTTAATGGTCTTTTACGACTTCCTCGCTCTTTTCACGCGCGACAGATTACTACATAGCCACCCACTATTCCACTGGCCTTTTAGTGCTTAGAAGCCTCCTCAACCGCGTTTGGCCTCCAACCGAACTGTTGTACTTCGCCACGCTTCCCCTCCAGCAGAAGAACCGTTCACCGTCAGCAAGCAATGTGCGCTCGACAGCCGTGAGGGCACTCGCCTATGAAGCGTCCGATACTGGTATTTTGGTCCCTAAATTAGCTGCGGGAGTCCGCCGCGTCAAAGGGACCAGGCAACTTGGCGTCTGTATTGGCAAAATTCGGTCGACCGGCGAACGGTCCAACGCCTTGCTCGGTGGATTACTATGAGTGAGCCTTGGAGAAGGATATATCCCAATGACAAGTGAGCGACCCTCTGTCCCCGATTTTCTCTACGGCACCGCCTGGAAGGAGGATCGCACTCCGGGCCTCACCGAACTAGCTCTCCGAGTGGGCTTTCGCGGAATCGACACAGCAAACCAACGCCGGCATTATTTCGAAGCTGGAGTGGGTCAGGGGCTGGCCGCGTCTTATCGTGCCGGAGTGGTTGCGCGCAGCGACCTTTTTCTCCAGACGAAATTCACTTATCAGAGTGGCCAGGATCACCGGCTACCCTACGATCCTGCGGCCAGTCTTTGCGCTCAGGTGACGCAGTCGTTGACCAGTTCGCTCGAACATCTTGGGACCGACTACGTCGATAGCTTTGTACTGCACGGTCCCTCGTCGGCCTACGGTTGGAGCGATGCTGACGCCGAGGTGTGGGAGGCGATGTGCGAAGAGCGTCAGGCTGGACGGACCCGTTTTCTCGGGGTGAGCAACGTTTCCCTAAGGCATCTCGAGCAGATGACGACCGCTCACGGCGACCTTCCTGCATTTGTGCAAAACCGCTGCTTCGCGCAGCTCGGCTGGGACCGCGAGGTTCGCTTGTTCTGTCGGGAGCGGAAGATCCTCTATCAGGGATTTTCTCTTCTTACAGCGAATGCAGAGGTGCTGCACCATCCTCTGATTCTAGCTCTCGCCGCAAGTCAGAAAGCGACTCCCGCTCAGGTCGTTTTCAGTTTCGCGCACACGGTCGGGATGCTGCCTTTGACTGGTACGTGTAACGCGGAGCACATGAAACAGGACTTGTTCAGTCGCGACACAACGCTCTCTCCGGAGGCAGTGCGGGCGATCGAGTCTCTGGCAGGCTAACGGAAGCTAAGCCCGGACGGCACCGGGCCTACCATTTTTGCTACAGCGGAGTTTTTCGCCTCAGCAGTTTGAAAATGCGAATCAGGAACACCGCGATGGTGATGACGACCGCGCCCAACGTAACCACGGGAAATGCCGGGCTCAGTCCGGAGCTTCGACCCAGGGAGATTTGCAGCGTGGTCCAGTTCAGCCAGGCGAAAGTCCACACGGCTTCCGCTTTCAGCCAGCCGACGAATTCCAGCGTCACAGGTTGCAGCTGCTGCCCGCTCTGCTCGGCCACCGCTTTGGACGAAAACGTGAAGCGCATCGGAATAAGACTGAGGAGCGTCAGAAAGCAATAGAGCAGGAACCCGACGATTGGCAGCATCCAGATGCTGATTTTCGACCCATAACTGTTGGGTGATCCCGACGCACCGAAATGGGTGGGAACCAGCGCCGGTAGCTGTGACCAGAAGATGCCTATCGAAACAACCATGAAAATCAGACCGATAATCGCGATTGCATCCGGCAGCTTACGCATGTTCCTCACTTGCTGATATCGCGACTAGCTCACAACTGGATTCGATTGACCGCTAGTCGCGAATTGCTAATTGCTGGTTGCTTCCTCATAAGGGTCACGCAGATAGCCCTCGACGGCGAAGTCTTCTCCGAAGCGATGCAAGGTGAGCGACTGCACCCAGGCGGCTTCGCTCATGCGCTGGTAGCCGGCTCCCAGAGCAAACGGAATTGAGCCTGTGCCGGCCAGGATTTTGGGCGCATAGTAGAAGAAAATCTTGTCCACGATGCCCGCCGCCAGCGCGGCCCAGTTGACCATCGCGCCGCCTTCAATGATCAGGCTGGTGATCTCACGCTCGCCCAGGTTACGCATCACACGGTCAAGGTCGGGGCGGCCATCGACCGTAGGCGAAGCGCTGGGGAAAACCAGCGTGCCGTCGTCGGGCGAGCGCCGCATGGGAACCTGCTCAACCACCACGCCCCGCGCCTCCAATTCGCGGCGCTTGTTCTCCTCGGCAAAGCAGCAGTAGACGATGAGGTCTTCCCGCGCGGTCTTGACCACGCGCGAGTCTAGCGGCAGCCGCAAGCGCGAATCTAGAATGACGCGCAGCAGCGGCCGGCGCCGCGCAAGGCTGGTCCGGTCGGTCAGCAGAGGATCGTCGGCGATCACCGTGCCCACCCCAACCATGATGGCGTCGTTGGCGTGACGCATCTCGTGCACATGCGCGCGGGCCACTTCGCTGGTGATCCAGCCGCCGCTAGGCGCCAAACCGGAGGCTGCCTCGGGCTCGCCCGGCGGCGGAGCGATCTTGCCATCCAGCGTCATCGCGGTTTTGAGCGTGACGAAGGGAATCCTGTGGCGAATGTATTTGGCAAAGGCTTCGTTCAGCTTCCTGGCTTCCGGCTCGCAGAGCTTTTCGTGCACCTGGATGCCGGCAGCGCGCAATTTGCCCAGACCGCGTCCGGCCACAACTGGATTGGGATCGCGCATGGCAACGAAAACGCGCTTGATACCGGCTGCAATGATGGCGTCAGTGCAAGGACCAGTGCGTCCCACATGGCAGCACGGTTCCAGGTTCAGGTAAAGAGTGGCACCTCGCGCACGCTCAACGGCCTGCTCGATCGCCAGCACCTCGGCATGTTTGCGGCCTTCGTAGGTGTGCGTGCCCCGGCCAACGACCTCGCCGCTCGGAGCTACCAGCACCGCGCCCACACAGGGGTTCGACGAAGCCAGCGCAACGCCTCGGCGAGCGAGCTCCAGCGCCTGCTGCATGAACTGCTCGTCGCTAGGCCGAGTGCTCATTAATCAAACAGTGAATTCACAAAGTCCTGCGGGTTGAACGGCAGCAGGTCGCCGGCTTTCTCCCCGACCCCCACATAGCGCACGGGCAGTCCCAACTCCTTGCAGATGGCGACCACCACTCCGCCTTTGGCTGTGCCGTCCAGTTTGGTGAGCACGATGCCCGTCACGCCAGCCGATTGCGTGAACAGGCGTGCCTGCTGCAGTCCGTTCTGGCCGGTCGTGGCGTCCATCACCAATAAAGTCTCATGGGGCGCGTTGGCGCTGAAGCGCTGCGCGGTGCGACGCATCTTTGACAGCTCTTCCATCAGGCTGGATTTGGTGTGCAGGCGGCCAGCCGTGTCGACAATGACGTAATCGGTGTTGCGGGCTTTGGCGGCTTGCAGCGCGTCGAATAGAACCGCAGCCGGATCGCCGCCCGGCTTGTTCTTGATCACTTCGGTTCCGGTACGGTCACCCCAGATCTCCAATTGCTCGATGGCGGCAGCGCGAAAGGTGTCAGCCGCGGCCAGCAACACGGTCTTACCCTGCGACCGCAGCAGGTGAGTCAGCTTGCCGATGGATGTGGTCTTGCCCGTTCCGTTCACACCGACGACCAGGATTACTTCCGGCTCGCCGTCGACCTTCTGCACCGGCCGTTGTTCTGCGGCGTTCAGGATTGCCAGCAGCTCTTCTTTCAACACCCGCTTGAGCTCGTCGACGTTCGCCACCTGCTTGCGATCGACTTTCTCGCGCAACGCTTCGAGAATGGTTGCGGTAGTCGCCGTGCCGAGGTCGGCCGAGATCAGCGTGGCTTCCAGGTCGTCGAGCGTTTCGCGGTCGATTTCCTTGCGGAAAGCGACCACATCTTCAATCCGCTCGCTGAGGCTCTCGCGCGTTCGCGTGACCGCCTCTTTCATGCGTTTGAGGAAGCTTGGCTTTTCTTCGGTACTGCCGAACAGGGTTTGAATCATGATAAGGGCGGCTCTTAGCTCCTAGCTCTTGGCCTTTAGCTCTAGCAAGCGCGGCTCCGGTTTAGCTTGCTAACAGCTAGAGGCAATTAGCAAAGAGCCAACAACGAAATACGAGCAAGAAACAGCGCTCCTCGCACACGTCTTCGTGCGCATAACGATTATAGACACTTGCAGCAGCACGGTGATTCAACCGCGCATGCCACGCCTTTTGCGGAGAATCCGCTGCGCGATCTATTTCATCCAAACAACTTGTTCCCAGGAGGACGAATGCCAAGTTGTGAGCACGTGAAGCTGGCCGATCCTAGTGCCCAGCCCAGTCATGACGGCTGTGCAGAATGTCTGCAAACTGGCCAGCGCTGGGTGCAGCTGCGCAAGTGTCTGGTCTGCGGACACGTTGGCTGCTGCGATTCCTCGCCCGGTCAGCACGCCAACCAACACTTCCGCGAGACTGGACATCCGGTGATGCAGGCGTTCCAGTCAGGCGAATGGAAGTGGTGCTACGTACACGAGGCGTATGTGTGAGGGAAGCCGCTTTTCGCTGCTCGCTCTTCGCCAAACCAAGGTGGAGTACGTCTTCAGACGTGCATAATTGCTGTAAGTTCCTCGGATCGCGCTTTAGCGCCTGAGGTAAATATTGCTTTCACCTCAGTGGCTAAAGCCAGATCCATCTTCTGTCCGCAACTGCACCGCTAAAGCGGTGCTCCACCCCCGGTTTGGCGAAGAGCGAATAGCGGAAGGCGAATAGCGTCCTTACCACGGCTTTTTGTGTACTCTGTATTGATTAGTTCTATTCCGACAACGAATGTTCCTCGATAAGCGCACGTCACGCCAACGCCTGAACCCTTGCATCGTCCTGCACCTGTGTTTATTGCTGGCGCTCCTCTGCTCTTCGGCGTCGGCTCAAGTCGCGTCGCCGTGGGTCGATACCAAGCCGCTCTCGGTCGACACCGGAACCACCGGACTGAAGCTGATGCTGCGCCGCCTGCACACCACAGCGCGGCTGATGCACACCGTCGCCCATCCCGACGACGAAGACGGCGGCATGCTCACCCTGGAATCACGCGGCCACGGTGTTACCGTGTTGCAGCTTACGCTGAACCGCGGCGAGGGCGGACAAAACAAAGTCGGCAGCAATCTCTTCGATGAGCTGGGCATCATTCGCACCCTGGAGCTGCTGGCCGCCGACCGCTACTACGGCGTGGAGCAGCGCTTCACCCGCGTGGCCGATTTCGGTTTTTCCAAGACGCCGGAAGAGACATTCGAAAAGTGGGGCGGCCACGACATTCCTCTCGGCGATATGGTGCGCGTGATTCGCACTTTCCGCCCGGATGTCATCTGCACCCGGTTTCAAGGAGCTCCTCGCGATGGCCACGGCCATCATCAGGCATCGGGAATCCTGACCCGCGAGGCGTTTCGTGCCGCCGCCGATCCCACCCGCTTTCCTGAGCAGATCCGCGAAGGCCTGCAACCCTGGCAAGCGAAGAAGCTCTATATGGACAACGTGCGCAGCACGGAAGACTGGACCATCAAGCTGGAAACCTCCCAATCCGATCCGCTGCTGGGCGAGACCTATGTGCAGTTTGGCTGGAAGGGTCTGAAGCACCAGTTATCGCAAGGCGCAGGCGCGTGGGATCCTCCCCAGGGCCAGCGCTTCAGCTACTACACGCTGATTGACTCCGCACTGCCCAGCAAGCCGGCCGCCGGCGCACACGAAAACGATTTCTTCGATGGCATCGAGACATCATTGCCTGCCTTGGCAGCACGGCTGGGAGCGGATCAATCAAAGGTTCCATGGCTTCGTCCGCAGTTACAGGCAATAGCCAAGGCGGTTGATGAGGCAACGGCAGCCGTTGACAAGGATCCGCAATCGGCTGGTGCGCCGCTGCTGCGCGGCTTGGACCTCACTCGGGCGTTGATCGGCAAGGTTGACGCGTCCGGCTTGTCGGGCGCGGAGAAGGCTGACCTGCTCGCCAGATTGCGCACCAAGCAGCAGCAGTTCGAGCAAGCCGCAAACCTGGCCTTGGGAATGGAACTGGAGCTTGGTCCGGGCACTCCCGATGGCCGACCTATGGCAGCCAGTTTTCCGACCGGTGAGGGCGATGTCCTGGCAGCCGTGATTACGGCGGGCAAGACGTTTCTGCTGCGGGCGACTTTGCACAACGGCAGCGCCGCGCCCATGGACCTGAAGCAGTTCGCGCTCGAAGTTCCCGAGGGCTGGAAGTACGAGCTCTTCATGGACAAGGTGCCGGCGAAGATCGCTCCTGGCGATGGCTGCGCGTTGACGTTTCGCGTTACGCCGCCCATCGACGCCCAGGTGACGAAGGCGTACTTCCATCGCGACGATCCCGACACCGACACTATCTACAAGATCGACAATCCAAAGTATGTGACCTTGGCGCTGCCGCCGCCGCCGGTTTCGGCGCGAGTGGAGTACAAGATCAACGGCGCGGACGGCGTGATTCGCAGCGTTGCCCGCACGCCCATGCACGACGACAAGGGCGATAAATGGTCGATGCCGCTGGCGGTCGTTCCGCCGTTTTCTGTAGAGGCTGCGCCGGCAACTCAAATCATTCCGGCAGGGACGAATCCCTCGGCCGGACTCAGCGTAGTGGTCCGCACGACTGCGGACCGCGGGGGCGGAACGGTACATCCGGAAGTTCCGCAGCAATGGAAAATCGAACCGGCTTCAAGAGATGTAGCGTTCACAGAACCGGGCCAGCACGCGGCTGACTTCAAAGAGTTCCCTGACGGAGCGAAGGAATCGCGCTATGAGGTTCGGGCGCTGCTGAATGCCGGCGGGCGCGATTACAGCGAGGGATACGCCTTGGTCGCGCGCCCTGACATTGGCGGCTTCTTCTACTACCAGCCCGCGCTACAGCGCGCCAGCGTGGTTCAGGTCAAGGTTCCGCAGGGGCTGAAGATCGGTTACATCATGGGCGCGGGCGACGATATTCCCGACGTGCTGCGCGAGCTGGGCCTCGACGTCGCGCTGCTTACTCCTGACGATGTCGCGAGCGGCGATCTCAGCCGCTTCGGGACCATCGTGCTGGGAATTCGCGCTTACGATACGCGCGACGATGTCAAGAAGAACAATCAACGGCTATTGGATTACGCGCGCAACGGCGGGACGCTGGTGGTGCAATACAATACGTCGCCCAGCGACTTCAATGACGGCCATTACACGCCCTATCCTGCGCAGCTCAGCCGCGAGCGCGTGACGGTTGAGCAAGCGCCGGTCACGATTCTCGATCCGCAGAACGCGATTTTTCACTATCCAAATCCCATCACCAATCACGACTTTGACGGCTGGGTGCAGGAGCGCGGCCTGTACTTCATGGATCAGTGGGACCAGCACTTCACGCCGTTGCTGGCCTCGAACGATCCCGGCGAGCAGCCGCAAAAAGGCGGCCTGCTGCTGGCTCAGTATGGCAAGGGCTATTACATTTACACCGGATATGCGTTCTTCCGGCAGTTGCCCTTCGGTGTCCCCGGCGCCATTCGTTTCTATGTGAACCTGCTGAGCGTAGGACATGAGCCACACTAGTCCGGCCGAGCAGCCCGAGCTGGTCCGCGGCATTGGCCTGACGCAAGCGACCTCGCTGAACATGATCGACATGATCGGCGTGGGGCCGTTCATCACGCTGCCGCTGGTCATCGCCGCCGCCGGCGGCCCTCAAGCCATGCTCGGCTGGATTCTAGGCGCGGTCTTCGCACTCTGCGATGGTCTAGTCTGGGCCGAGCTGGGCGCGGCCATGCCCAACGCGGGCGGATCGTATCGGTATCTCAAGGAAATCTACGGCCCCGATTCGCTCGGCCGCCTGCTATCGTTTCTCTTCATCTGGCAGCTCTCGTTCAGCGCACCGCTGTCCATCGCGTCGGGCTGCATCGGTCTGGCACATTATGCGGGATATCTCTGGCCCGGCCTGGAACGCATAATCCTGGCGCACACGATTCACGTTGGTCCGCTCGAAGTCAGCATCCTGGTGATGCCGGCAACGTGGGTTGCCATTGCGACCGCGGCGGTCGTGGTCTTCCTGCTTTATCGCCGCATCACCGTGCTCGGCAAGCTGGCAGAGTTGCTGTGGATCGGCGTGGCGCTGGCCGTTGGATGGGTCATCGTCGCCGGTCTGACGCACTTCAGCGCCGCGCATGCCTTCGACTTTCCGCCCGGCGCGTTCACCTTGTCGCCCGCATTCTTCATGGGAATGGGATCGGCGATGCTGATCGCCACCTACGACTATTGGGGCTACTACAACGTGTGCTTTCTGGGCGGGGAAGTGAAGGACCCGGGCCGGACAATTCCGCGCGCGCTGATTATCTCCATCCTCGTCGTCGCCGCGATCTACCTGACGATGAATGTCGCCGTGCTCGGCGTCATTCCGTGGCGGGAGATGGTGTCGCATTCCGGCGGCGAGAACAACCACATTATCTCGGTCTTCATGCAGCGCATTTACGGCACCTGGGCGGGACGGCTGATCACGGGGCTTATCATGTGGACGGCGTTCGCCTCGGTGTTTTCCACGCTACTGGGATACTCGCGCGTGCCCTATGCCGCGGCGCTCGACGGCAATTACTTTCGCGCCTTCGCCCGCGTCGATCCCAAGCGGCGTTTCCCCACGGTGTCGCTGCTGGCGCTGGGCGGCGTCGCCATGCTGTTCTGCTTTCTGCGCCTGGCCGACGTGATCGCCGCGCTGGTGGTCATCCGGATTCTGTTGCAGTTCATCGTGCAGGCGGTGGGAGTGATGGTGCTGCGGCATCGCCGTCCCGATATGCCGCGGCCGTTTCGCATGTGGCTTTATCCCGTGCCGGCGCTGATGGCGATCGCGGGATTCACCTTCATTCTGCTGGCGCGCAAGAACTTTCTGCGCGAGATTCGCTACGCGGTGGCGATTCTGGTGGTGGGATTGGCGATCTACTTTGTGCGCTCGTGGCGAAGAAGGGAGTGGCCGTTCGTAGCGGAACTCTAGATGTTATCAAGTCATTCCAGCAATGGTGCCCGATTTGTATCATGGCACCCTTCGGCTGTGCTCAGGGCAGGCTCTTTCAACCGTGCCGAATAAAGGCAAGAAATACAGCGGGCTTTAGCTCCTGCAAAACGTCGATCGGAGTTTAAGCCGGAGTTTTTGCGTCGGGTGGAGCACGCCTTCAGGTGTGCATGAGCCTGCCTGGATTCAGACTGGCTTCAGCCACTGAGGCAAATCCGGCGAAGAAGTTACCTCAGCGGCTAAAGCCGGCGCGCTAAGTCGATAACATTTTGCTGCACCGCTAAAGCAGTGCTCCACCCTAAAGTTTTCCCACCCCGCTATTAGTGAAACCAATGCTGATGTCTAAGCTGATCGCCGACAGGCAAAGTGCGGTATAGCAAGCAAAGCCTACCACCGCGACTGGTCACGAATTCGAAGCCCCTTGGAACGTGCGCCACAAAACCCGCCGCCTGCCCGCTAACTTTTGACTACCGTCGAAGTCTGACGAACGATGGCCACCAGCGGAGCATGGCACCAGCGGAGTGTCCCCCCCCAAGCTGCACCAAATCCACGTCAGCTGAGAACTCAACGCGCAGCGGGATCTGACTCCATGGCCGGGCTCGGCCCGCTTCCAGAGACGCCACTCGCGCCGCGGCGTGGTGTGCTGGGGCCATTGCACGAACCCCTATTCCGCACGCTGTGGATTGCGGCCGTGATCAGCTATACCGGCACCTGGATGCAGAACGTCGGCGCCGCATGGCTGATGACCTCGCTCACTATGTCGCCGTTGATGGTAGGCCTGGTGCAGGCGGCGGGCAGCATAGCGGTCTTTCTGGTCGTGCTGCCGGCGGGCGCTATTGCCGACATGGTCGATCGCCGCAAGCTGCTGCTCTTCACCCAGAGCTGGATGGTACTGGCCGCAGCAGCACTGGGCGCGCTGACTTTGGCCGGCAAAATCACGCCAACACTGCTCTTGTTGCTGACGCTGCTGATGGGATTCGGCGCGGTGCTGAACGATCCCGCCTGGCAGGCGATTACGCCGGAGATCGTCTCGCACCAGAACTTCGCCGCTGGCATTGCCCTGAATTCCGCGGGATTCAATGTCGCGCGCGCGATTGGCCCAGCGCTTGGCGGCCTGGTAATTGCCGCCGCCGGGTCGGGGATTGCGTTCCTGCTGAACGCGCTTTCGTTCTTCGGCGTGATCTACTTCTTGTATCGCTGGCGACGGCGGCCGGGACGCACTTCACTTCGCATCGCACACATGATGCGAGCCATGTTCGATGGCGTTCGCCATATGCGAGGCTCGCAGTCGGTAAAGGCAGTCCTGGTGCGCAGCGCGGTCTTCAGCATCTCCGCCAGCGCCTTGCCCGCTCTGCTGCCATTGCTGGCCCATCCCTTTGGGTCGCAAGGCTACGGGCTGCTGCTGGGATTCTTCGGGCTGGGCGCATTCGCGGGCGCGGCCTCGATGCCGTTCTTGCGGAGAAAGCTTTCGACCGACGCGCTGGTCTCAATTGCAACGGCAGCCTTCGCCTTCACCACTTTCGCAGCAGCGCGCTGGCAGAGTTTTCCAGTGTTGTCGGTTACGATGTTGGTTGCCGGGGTGGCGTGGATCCAGATCCTCGCCAGCCTGAACGTTTCCGCGCAGACCATGTGTCCGGGACACATGCGGGCGCGCGCTATTTCGATGTACCTGCTGGTCCTGCAAGGTGGATTCGCCGGCGGCGCGGCGCTGTGGGGAGGAATTGCGGAACGGGTTGGCATGTCGCGCTCGCTGACGTATGCGGCAATCGGGCTGCTGATCGGGATGATCGCGGCAGCGTGGTTTAAGCTTCATCCCAGCGATTTGCAGCCAACTATCGTCGGGATGGACTAGAATTCTCACACACCATTCGCCCCGGCAGATGGTCAGGGCGCGGCCCCGTTTTACATGACAATTCTCTGTGGAGGCTTTTGATGAAGAAAGAAGTTGTGATGGCAATTGTTCTCTTGGCGTTGGGCACGGCTGGGCCTCTGGCTACGGCTGCACCCCAAGCCAACACCGACCAGAAACCGACGTTGGCCTCTGTGTTCGATCACTCCCTCAGCGAAGTGGAGAAGGAATTTGTCTCCGCCGCCGAAGCCATGCCCGACAATAAGTTCAACTTTGCTCCCACGCAGGGCGAATTCAAAGGCGTGCGCACCTTCGCGCAACAGGTCAAACATGTTGCCGCCGTTAATTACATCCTGGGAGCCGCCATCCTCAGCGAGAAGCCACCGGTTAATGTGGGCAACGAGAATGGTCCCGACAACCTGACGTCAAAGGCGGACATTATCAAGTTTCTGAAGGACTCGTTCGATTATCTGCACAAGTCGCTGGCCAATCTCGACGAAAACAATGTGCTGACCCCGATGCAGAGCCCATTCGGCTCCAACAAGACCACGCGGCTGCGCCTGACGCTGATTGCCCTCGGCCATCCCTTCGATCACTACGGTCAGATGGTGGAATACCTGCGCATGAACAACATCGTTCCTCCCGCCAGCCGCGGCCAGTAGCGGAATTCGGGAGTTAATCTACGACAAGGGGCGCGAAAGTTTCGCGCCCTTGGCTTTGCATTCCCGTTTCGCCCCTATAATCGAGTCAACACTTCTTTACACGTGACGCTGGAAACTTCTCGCGTGACGCGGGGTTTCAGCACACGGACGAAGCAAAATTCACTCGAACTGCCGGGATATGAATCCATCACGGATATTCCAAAGACTTCACGCGATGGCGGTGCTTATGACCACATCGAACGCACCGGTTTCAACGGCTGCAACGTTTGTGGCTGCCACTGCCTGGCGGCGAGTCTCCAAGGAGTTTTACAGAATGAAGAAAGTTTTGATTTGCGCCCTGCTGGCCATCGCTATGGCTTGCCTCGGCACCGCACTTTACGCGCAGGACAGTATGAGTCAGGGACAAGGCATGGGCCAGGGCGGCCCCGGCGGCATGCACCACATGCCAATGTCTCCCGACCAGCGGCTGCAGCGCATGACACAGCAGCTTAACCTCACCGCCGATCAGCAGCAGAAGATCAAGCCGATCCTCGAGCAAGAGCAGCAGCAGATGCAAACCTTGCACGGGGACACCTCGATGTCCCAGCAGGACCGGATGAGCAAGATGCAGCAGATCCGGCAAGGCACCAATGATCAGATCAAGTCAGTATTGAATCCCGATCAGCAGCAGAAGTTCACGCAGATGCAGGAGCGGCACGGCCCGGGAATGGGCCACGGTGGAATGGGCCAGGACGGAATGCAAGCTCCGCCGCAGCAAACACCTCCGCAGCAGTAGTTTCGGTGGATTGGTTGCATGAAGGCATTCGGCTGGGAAAAGCTCCCGGCCGGATGCCTATTCCTTTTGACAGCCCAGATTCCGGTTACACTTTTGCTGCCGCCCACACTCTCCGCTTCTCCGCTTCGGCGTTTGTAAACACCCCCGCGATGCGCGTGCCGCAGCCCGTGCAGCATCCGTTCTTCAGCCGATTCGACATCACGGAGTGCCATGAGCGCGTGATTACTGTCTGCTTGCAGCCGGGGCAAATCGTGTTTCCGCCGTCGGAGTGGATGTTGCCTTCGTAGACGTACTTCAGACCCATCTGGAGCGCGATGCGGCGCGCGCGATGTAGCGTCTCCGGCGGAGTCGGCGGCTTGTCCTGCAGCTTAAAGTCGGGGTGAAACGCGGTGAAGTGCAGTGGAACGTCATCGCCCAAATTCTCCAGCACCCAGTCGCAGAGTTCTTTGAACTCTGAGTCGCCGTCGTTCAGCGTCGGGATGATGAGGTTGGTGATCTCGAACCAGACGCCGGTCTCGTGCCGCAGCCACTTCAGCGTGTCGAGCACGGGCTGCAGGTGGGTCATGGTGATCTTGCCGTAGAAGCCTTCGGTGAAGGCCTTCAGGTCGACGTTGGCGGCGTCGATGTAGCGGTAGATATCGAAGAACGCCTCGCGCGTGATGTAGCCGTTGGAGACCATCACATTGTTCAGGCCTGCGCCGTGCGCCTCGCGCGCGATGTCGATGACGTACTCGCCCCAAATGGTGGGCTCGTTATAGGTGAAGGCGAGATGCGGCGCGTGATGCTCAAGTGCGACTTCGACCACCTGCTCCGGGCTGAGCACCAAAGAGTTGACCTGGTCGGATTTTGCCTTGGAGATATCCCAGTTCTGGCAGAACAGGCAGCCCATATTGCATCCGGCAGTGCCCATGGAGAGAATCTTCGTTCCCGGGAAAAAGTGATTGAGCGGCTTCTTCTCGACCGGATCCATTGCCAGCGCCGCCGGGCGTCCGTAGCCGAGCTGAATCAGCCGTCCGCCTTCATTCTTGCGGATAAAGCAGAAGCCGTGCTGGCCTTCCCCGATGTGGCAATGACGCGGGCAAAGATAGCAGTGGAGGCGGCCATCGGCCATAGTCTCCCACCAGCGGGCATCGTGAACTTCGGACTGTAAGTCTGTTAACTGCATGGTAACTGCTCTGGTCTATTGTAACGCCGGTGGGATGGGGTCGCAGTCGCTTTTCGCCCTTCGCCAGATAACTCCAGACTTGCCTCAAAGGCCCTGCTGCCAAAAACTCTCCTGCGAAGAGCGAGCAGCGAAGAGCGCTTCCCAGTCACCCGCGTACGTGATAGCCGTCCTACCGCATTGGTTCGCGACGGAATAGATTCAGGGCGTTGTGAAATGGGGGAAAACTGTATGCCCGCTGTTCTTGAAGAATCGCCCAGTATTCAAACGGAACATGCCGTCGTTTTGGATGGACATTCGTTGCAGATCGAAGACCTGGTAGCGATCGCGCGTGATCGTAAGCCAATTGAGTTGCACCCTGACGCCGTGGCGCGAATCAACACGTGCCGGGAGCTGTTGGAGCGGAAGATTGGCGCACGCGAGATCATGTACGGCGTCAACACCGGCATTGGAGAGCTATCGGAAGTGATACTCACGCCCGAGCAGGTAGAGAAATTCCAGAAGTATCTGCTGTACTCGCACGCGGCGGGTTGCGGCGAGCCGTGCGCCGAAGAAGATGTTCGCGCTGGAATGATTTCGCGCCTCAACACTCATTGCTGGGGACATTCCGGCATCCGCCACCAGATTGTGCAGACTCAGATCGCGATGCTGAACAAGGGCGTGACCCCGGTGGTATGCCAGAAAGGATCGGTGGGCGCGTGCGGCGATCTCTCGCCCATGTCGCAGATGGCGATCACGCTGATGGGCGAAGGTGAGGTGTTCTACCAAGGCCGGCGGCTGCCTGCGAAGCAGGGCATGGACGAAGCAGGCATTCCGACCATCGTCTTTCGCGAGCGCGACGGCCTGGCGACGATCAACGGCTCCGATCTGACCACGGGCATCGGCTGCCTGGAGTTGTTCGACGCGATTCGCTGGCTGAAGACGCAGGAAGTCGCGCTAGCCATGACGCTGGAAGCGCTCAATGCGAATATGATGGCGTACCATCCGCGAATTCACGCCACCCGCGGCTATCCCGGAGCGCAGGATTGCGCGGCCAACATCCGCCGGCTCACGCAGGGCTCTGAACTGCTGGAGCGACCCGGCAAGAAGGTGCAGGACGCTTACTCGTTGCGCTCTAGCCCGCAGGTGGTGGGAGCAGCGAAGGACGCCTTCAAGTGGTCGCGTCAAATGCTGGAGATCGAGCTGAACCACGCGGCCGACAATCCCACGTTCTTTCCCGATGAAGACCGGGTGCTGACGGGCGCGAACTTCCAGGGCACGCCGATGGCATTCGCGCTGGAACTGGCGGGCATGTCGGTGACCACGGTGGCAGCGCTCTCAGAGCGCAGGCTGAATCGCCTGATGAATCCGCATCTCTCGGCGGGGCTGCCGGCATTTCTGGTTAAGGGCGCGGGAATGTTTTCCGGCCTGATGCTGACGCAGTACACCGCCGGCGCGTTGGTTTGCGAAAACCGTGTGCTCAGCACTCCGGCGGCCACAGGCTCGATTCCGGCTGCCGCCGATCAGGAAGATTTCGTCTCCATGGGAATGACCACGGCGATTAAGACGCGGCAGATCATCGAGAATGCCTGGACCGTAGTTGCCATCGAGCTGATGGCGGCGGCACAGGCTTTCGATTTGCGGGCTCCGGTGCGGCCGTCGCCGGCGTCACAGGCCGCCTATGACGTCATCCGGCGGCACGTCGCCCGGCTCGACGAAGACCGGCCCCTGCACGAAGACATCAACAACCTGACGCGACTGGCAAAGGCCGGCACGATACTGGAAGCAGCGGAAGAGATTGCGGGGAAGCTAAACTGACGACGGAAGATGACGGGCACGGGCTTACTGCCTTAGTCGTCTTCTGAATGTCGGGATTTGCGTATGGTATCGAACTTTCGCCACAAGACGTAGGCAACAAACGCACAGATCGCCGCTCCTGCGAAACAGACACTTTTCCAGGCGGCTCGAGGTTCATCAAGACCCAACAATACGCACCTCAAGCTCTGAATGCCCAACAGTATCGCGAACACGAGCGCAAACCACATGTTGAATTTGTCTTTCACGACGCAGCCTTTGTACAGGGCCTTGCACGCATCTCCGCCGCAGCTATCCGCGCGATTGCTTCGCTCCGCAAACGCCATCGGACCGCCCGGCGGCCTTGCCGGAGAAACGCGGACCCTGTTGTGGATTCTGGCGGAATTGTAATGCATGGAAGCCTAAGCGTATCCGAAATTCGCGGCACTTGACTGCCGGGTTGCGGTGAAGCAGTCTTGCTCAGTAGTCGTTTGCTCGCGATAGAGCCAGGAGAAATCTGATGCATCGTGCTCTTAAGGCCTGTTTCCTGATCGCCGCCGCAATGCTGGTGTTGGCAGCGGCCGCAAATGCAGTCAATCCTCCCACCATGCGTCTCGACTACTACCACACCGGCAACGCCACGCAGGAAATGTTCAGCTTTGACCGCGTGGTCTATGAACCGCTGCCGTGGCCGGGCGACATGTCGAAGACCATCGATGACACCAACCTGGGCAATTATTTCTTCGAGGTGCGCGATCAGGCCAGCGGAAAACTGCTGTACTCGCGCGGCTTTGGCACGCTCTTCAGCGAGTGGTCGGAAACTGACGAGGCCAAGACGCTCAATCGCACCTTCTCCGAGTCGCTGCGCTTTCCCGCTCCCTCCGCGCCAGTGAAGATCGTGCTGAAGGAGCGCAGGGAGGGCAAAGACGTTGACTTCAACGAAGTCTGGACCACGACCATCGATCCCAAAGGCGAATTCGTTGACCGAACCAATCCGCCCTCACCGGGGCCGGTGCTGACTATCCAGAAGATGGGCGCGCCCGAAACCAAGGTCGATCTGCTGATCCTGGGCGATGGCTACACGGAGCAGGAGTTGCCCAAGTTCGAGGCGGACGCCAAGCGTGCCACGGAAATCCTGTTCTCGCGCTCGCCGTTCAAGGAGCATCGCAAGGACTTCAACGTGTGGGGCCTGTGCCCACTCGCGCATGAGCCCGGTATTTCGCGGCCCTCCACTGGAACGTATCGCCATCCGCCGCTGGGCACCTCGTACGACACCTTCGGCAGCGAGCGCTACATCATGACCACGGACAATCGCGCGTTGCGCGATGCGGCCTCGTACGCCCCGTATGAGTTCATCGAGATCCTCACCAACTCGAAAACTTATGGCGGCGGCGGAATCTTCAACCTGTACGCCACGGTCGCCATCGACAGCGAGTGGGGGCCATACGTTTTCGTCCACGAGTTTGGCCACCACTTTGCCGGACTGGCCGACGAGTACTTCACCTCCGACGTGGCCGTGGAATCGGCAGAAAAGCGCATCGAACCGTGGGAGCCGAACGTGACTGCGCTGCTGGATCCGGCGATGCTGAAGTGGAAAGACCTGGTCGTGGCCGGAACGCCTGTGCCGACGCCGTGGCGCAAGGCTGACTTCGAGGCTTACGAGAAAGACATCCAGGCGGAGCGGCGACAAATCCGCAAAGAAAACCGTTCGGAAGCGGAGATGAATGCGCTCTTCGAAAAAGAGAAGAAGCACGAAGACGAGTTGCTCGGGACCGATAAGTATTCCGATCGAGTAGGAGCGTTTGAGGGTGCGAACTACGAGGCGCACGGCTTCTATCGTCCGCAGGAAAATTGCATCATGTTCACCCGCTACGACAGATTTTGCGCGGTCTGCCGGCGTGCCATCGAGCGGATTATTGGAATGTACGCAGTGCAGTAGGGGAGACGAAGGTCTTTTGCGGAATCGATGCGTTTGGCTGGCCACTGATTAGTAGCCACTAGCCACTGAAAAGCGCGGTAGGCGCCCGATTACTACTGTTGGGGTTCGGGCGCCCACCTTGGATTTGAGCTACAGCAATAGACGTGGGGCGGGAGAAAAAGTTCAGCAGAGATTATGAACTTTGAGCGATTTTACAATTCTTCACAAACGCGACAATCAGCACGCGCAGTTAACGTAACAAGACACGACGATTTCTGCTACATCGATTTCGCAATCGGTTCAGTTCTGCTGGGAGCGACTCCGCGTGTTTGAAAGGGCACGCCTTCGGAGGCTGCTGAAAAACTCAAAAACAGATCCCTCGTCGGCCTAAAGGCCTCCTCGGGATGACAAATCTAAAGGACTTGTGACGGCGCACCTGAAGGTGCGCCCCTTCAAAACCCGCTGAAAGCGACTTTTTCAGCGGCTTCTTCAGGCATGCCGCTAGGGCTGATCAACAGCCCGGCTTTAGCCTGAGTGGACTTGCCCTCAGGGCCTAAAGGCCAGTTCCTCTGCTGGCTCTGACGGCACGGCTGAAGCCGTGCCCTTTCAAGACCAGATCAGGACGAAGTCACAGCCGCCGCGTCGCTCATCCAACTTGCCCTGCCCGCCTTCGTCCCCAGACGAAATAGCACACGCTGAGCAACAGAAGCCAGGGAATACCGGACTCCAGCGTCACCCGCATTCCCTCGACCCACCACGTGGAGACAATGATCGCCAGCACAGTTCCTCCACCGAGGATGGTGGTAAACGGAAACAGGGGCATTCTTACTGGTAAGACGGAAGCCCTCAATCCTGCTGGTGAGGTTTTCTGAGCGTCCCAATGCCTGCGGAAGCTGAGGTGGGTGATGAAGATCATCAGCCAGACGAAGAGGCCTCCGAACAGCGCAATTCCAAACATGTAGACATAGGCCGAGCTCGGAAATGATATGGCAAAAAGCGTAGCCAGGCCGAGTCCCGCGGCGGAAACCATCAGCGCCGGAATTGGCGCGCCTCTTGCGGAGACGCGTCCCAAACCTCGTGGAGCATAGCCGCCGCGCGCGAGCGAGAAGACCATGCGGGTGCACAAATAGAGGCAACAATTCATGCCGGAAAGCGCCGCCGTCAATACCACGAAGTTGAGGATGTCGGCGGCAATTGGAACATGCATCAAGTCAAAAACGCGTACGAACGGGCTGACGGTAATACTCTGGCCAGGCTCGATCTCGGTCCACGGGATCACGCCAACCAGAATGGTGATGGCGCCCACGTAGAAGATGACGAGGCGCAGGAGCATGGTGCGCAGCGCTCGCGGCACGGAGCGCTCGGGATCTTTCGCTTCTCCCGCGGTGACCGCCACAATTTCAGTTCCAATAAAGCCGAAGATGACGAAGGCCATCGCCAGCCAGACACCGCTCCAGCCGCGCGGCAGGAAGCCGCCATTGGCGTGAAAGTTTTCCAGGCCAATGGGGCGCTGCTGATGTATACCGAGCAGAATGCTGGCACCGAGCAGGATGAAGACCACGATCGCGCTCACCTTGATCGTCGAGAACCAATATTCGAAGCTGCCGAATGCGCCGACACTGTGGGCATTAACATAGATTAAAAGCGCGGAGTAGAAGACAACCCAGGCCCAGACGGGCGTATTGGGAAACCACCAACGCGTGTAGATAGCCGCGGCCACGGCCTCGCCGCCGGCGGCAATCGATTGCGCCGCCCAATACGTGTAGCGCACTACGAAGCCGGCCCACGGCGAAAGATACAGATCGGCATAGACGCCGAAGGATCCGGCCGTAGGATGCGCGACCGCCATCTCCGACAGGCAGTACATCAGCAGCAGAGCAATTCCGGAGACGAGGATGTAGCTGATAATGACACCCGGACCGGCCGTGCGGACGGCCAGCGCGCTGCCGAGAAATAATCCTGTGCCAATCGCGCCGCCGATGGCAATCATGCCCAGTTGGCGTTCGCTGAGTTGGCGCGCCAAGCCTTGTTCGTTGGCGATGGCCTGCGCGTGATGGTCAGGAACCGGGACGGGGTCGGCGGCCATCAGGCGGTGGCCCTTGTATGGCGGCGAACAAATTCGCTGGTCGCTTCAACCAGACGGCCGATGTCTTCACGGTTATTGAAGAGGTGGCAGGCGACACGCACACCGCCAACTCCTGACGTATAGCGCAACGAAACAAGCACCTTGTGCTGCTGAAGATAGTCCACCAGCGCGACATTCTGATCGACGTCGCCGACTGTGAACGTGACGATGCTGGAGCGGTTCCGGCGATCGAGCGGCGTAACGATCTCGACTCCTTGCTGTTGCAAGCTATCGATCAGATAGTCGGTGAGGCAGAGCACGTGTTCGCCGACTTTCTCGATGCCGATCTCGTTGATGAGTCCGGCGGACTCCGCCAAGGCGATTGCGCCGGGATAGTTTGCAGTGCCGCCGGCTTCCCAGCGGCGCGCGGCGTCAACGAAATCGTATTCGCGGACCGGCTTGATTGTTGGTGTCCGGAAGTATGTTCCCCAGCCGTCTTCCGGTTCGACCTCGGAAAGATAGCCGGCCAGCGGCGGTGTCACCTTGGCGCGAAAGTCCTTGCTCAGGTACAGAAAGCCGCAGCCAAAGGGCGCCAGCAGCCACTTGTGGCCGCCGCAGGCAATCGCGTCGACGGGAGTCTTCTGCACGTCGAGCGGAATAGCGCCAATCTGCTGGATGGCGTCGACAATCAGAAACAAGCCGCGACCACGGCACAGGCGCGACAGTGCATCGAGATCGCACAGGAAGCCGTTGCTCCATTGCACCGAGCTGATGGCGACCACTCGCGTGTTGGCGGTGATGGCCGCCTCGATGTCTTCGACAAGAATCTGCCCATTGCGATTGGGAACAACGTCGATCTCGATGCCAATCTCCTGCCGCTTCTGCACCCAAGGAAGAGCTACTGCGACGAATTCCAGATCGCAGACCACAACCCGGTCGCCGCGCTTAAGCGGGATCGCGTTCGCTACCAGGCTCATGCCTTGCGTTGTGCTCTCCATCAGCGCGATGTCGTCCTCGCTGGCGTTGATCAGCTTGGCTAACGGCGGACGCGCCGCGCTGCGCATCGCGTCCATATCGAGATGCTGTTGCGTCGCGGAGCCCGAGGGGCAAGTTGCGGCCATATCAAGAAAGGCGCGCAGCTTGTCGACCGCGCGCTGCGGAGCGAGGCTGACGCAAGCGGAGTCGAGAAAGACCTGGTTCCGAAGTGCGGGAAATTCCTTGCGGGCGTCGTCAATGGTCATAGGCGAACTCTCTACGAGGTTCGGCCATTGTACTGCGAAGTGGAACCATCACGCGCCGGCGACGATCTCGTAGGGCCGCATCATCTCGTTGTCCTCGTGCTCAAGAATGTGGCAATGCCAGACGTACTTTCCGGGATAGCTATTGAAGGGCACAATGATGCGGGTCACCATCTTGGAGTGGGCGGCAACCGTGTCCTTCCATCCCGCCTCGAATGGCTCGGGTGGAACACGTGGTCCGAGAAAGCGAAATTCCTTCTTAGTCTGGTAGGTCCAGGGCTCGTAGTGCTGGCGGTCGAGAATCTGGAAACGCACGGCGTGGAGATGGATGGGGTGGGTATCGTCAGTGGGATTGATGAAGCTCCAGATCTCGGTGCTGTTGAGGGCAGGCTTCTCCGTGATGGGATCGTGCCAATAACTTCCGTTCAACAACAGCAGGGTCGATTCGCCGGTGAAGCTGCGATATTCGTCCAAGGTGAGGAGGCGCGTACTTACCGCCTCCGATTCGGCAATCTTCGGAACGGGACGGAGTTGTTTGGGCAGGGAACTGTTGTCACTGACCTTGTTGGCCGAAACCCGGAACTGCATAATGCCGATCACGTCGTTCTTCAAGACAATCTGTTCGCCCCGGCTGTCGCTAAAGTCGATGACGATGTCAGCACGCTCGCCGGGCGCCAGCTGGGTGCCCTTGAGGGAAACCGGCTCCGGCAGAAGCCCCTGATCCGTGCCGATCTGATGAAGCTGAAGCCCGTTCTGCAGGGAAAGAGAATAGAAACGCGAATTCGAGCCATTGAGCACGCGGAAGCGATATTTTCGCGGCTCGACTTCGATATAAGGAAACAGCTTGCCATTGATCAGAATCGCATCGCCAAAAACTTCAGGAACCCAGGGCGCGCGCGGTTTGTCGGAGATCGGGTAGTAGAGCTGGGCTTCGGGTGTGATCATACGGTCGAAGATCACCAGCGGTACTTCGTACTTTCCATTCGGCAGATTGAGTCCATCCTCAACCGCATCACGAAGAATAGCGGCGCCGAACAAGCCTGCATAAATATTCAGCCGATTAATGCCCATGGCGTGATCGTGATACCAGAGCATCGCCGGGTCCTGCTTGTTCGGATAGTGATAGAGCACAGACTTGCCGGGCACAAACCAGTCTTCGGGAAAGCCGTCGCTGTCGGGCGGAACGCGCGCACCATGCAGGTGAGAGACAATTCGCACCTGGGGATTACCCTCCGCTCCGTGCAAACGGTAGTCGATGGGCAGGAAATGCTGTTGCGGAAGTTCGTTCGCCCATTCCACCAGCACGTCTTGGTTGCCGCGCATTTCTAACGTCGGGCCAGGAACGGATGGCCCGAAGGACCAGAATCGGGTCGGTTTAAGGTCACGGTGGATCTTCATCTCCACCGGTTGCGCCGCAAATCGGTAGTAAGGAAGTTTGGTCTTCGGCGAAGAAGGTAGTGAGCGGGTTCCGCTGGGCTTGGCCACAGCGGGAACGGGAAGGGGATCGACGAAGTTTGCCAGCGTGCTGACGTTGAGTGTGTTGGGCTGCGTCGGCATGGCACGCATCATGGCCGAGGCCGCCTTGGATCCATCCAGCAACATACCGCCGGCGAACATTGAGGATTGCCTTAAGAAGTTTCGACGCGAGGGCAATGGAGGCCTTTCGGGATAAACACTAGATCATAAAACAGCAATGGATGCAGGCGGTGCCGCATCCATTGCCGAGTTTAAAGCATGGTTACAAAGTGTAGCAGCCGAGCCTACGGAACGGCGCAACCTCTAGCCGTGACCTGACCCGTTTGGTCGTCCAGCAACTCGTAGCGGAGGCAGGCATTCGGCTGAATTTGCAGCATGGAGGCGACGGAATTGGTGATGGCGTCGAACGAGCCACCTCCAATTCGCTGCCCGCCGAGCCAGTTATCCTCGATGAATCGAATCATCGAAGACTGATCCAACAAGGTGTGATCGATCTGATTCTGCCGAGCATAGGGCGAGATGACCATGATGGGGATACGCGGACCGTAGCCGCATCGTCCCTGGACGCTGGAGCCGTTGGGACCACCCAGCACAGGCGTCACGATTCCGCAGGTCCCGGCGCCGGTAAGGGCATCGGCCGAGGTTTGCGAAGTTTCGAGGATGGGGCCGAGCTGGTGGTCGTACCAGCCGTCCGAATCGTCATAGTTGATGACGACCATGGTGGTGGCCCAGTATCCGCTCTGCATCAGGAAGTTGATGGTGTCGACGACGAAGGTCTGCTCATCCAGCGGATCGGAATAGCCTGGGTGCGCATTCTCATAGCCCGGCGCCTTCAGGAAATTTACCGACGGGAAGTTGCCGGCGTTGATGGCGTCGAAGAAGTCGTGAATGTCGTAAACGTGGTTGCCCGCATCGCCATTCTGGCCGATGGTTGACACGGACGTCGGACGCGTGTGCTGCCAGTTGGCGGTCGAGGCGTAGTAGTTAAAGGGTGAGTGATGAGGAATATAGTCTTTCTCGGTCACGCCCGTAATCGTTGACGTGTGGGTGCGGTTGCAACCGGTGGTACCGTTCGGATTGGTGATGGTCAGGTCGAAGCCGCCCTGAAACCATCCCCAGCTGACACCGGCGGTGTCGAGCAGGTTGCCGATGTTCGTTCCACTCATGTCGAGATTTTCGCCCGACGAGGTAGAGCACACGTCGCCATTCGGATCGGAATCGCCAATGAGCGTCAGGCCGCCAGTGCCGTCAGCGATGACCGCACCGGTGCCGCGGATGTTGTTGATGACACCGTTGGTCTGACCAGAGATCAGGTTGACTGCACCCACCGTGGAGGGACCAAAGTTGGTACCGTAAGCATTGTCATTCAACGCAAAGTACTGAGCATAGTTCCACAACGCGGTCACGGTGTTGCCATCGTAGTAGCCCATCACCAACCCGGTGGTATCGACAATACCGCCGCCGCCGGGAGGCGGACCAGCCACACCGGTGTTGGCCGGGAACAGGTCCATCAACCCTTTATCGAAAGCCGCCTGTTCGGGCGTATAGTCGTGATCCTGATCGGCGGTCGCCGCCTGCCCGCGGTCCAGCCGGAAGGGATTGGTCGCGCCGGTCCCGTTAGCAGGGTTGAGGTTCGGATTGAGGATGCTGAGCTGGCCTTGAACTCCGTTAACGCTGGGCGTTCCGGGGGATGGGGTGAAAACCGGCTCACCTGAAGGGTTGGTGGCATTGGGATAGGTGCCGAAGTAATGATCGAAGGAGATATTCTCGCCATAGATCACCACGATGTGCTGAATGGGAGTTGCTGTGGGCACATGAACGGCTACTGACTTGGTATTGGCATTGGTAGCCGGTTTGGCCGGCGCTGCGTTCGCATTCACCAGCGGTCCAAACGTCATGGCCGCCATTAACGTCGTCGCAAGTACTTGACGCATAGATTTCCTCACCCTTTCCGCTCCTCAGGCATGGATTCTGAGGTTGTACCTTGATACTTGGTGCACATCAATTTAGGTTGAACCGCACATTAAATTTTGATGAACCACAAAAGAGCAGCCGGAATTGGACAGGTCTGGAGTGCAGGCTGCAAGTTTCCCTGCGCCATGAGCTCGGTTGAGGACGATTAAGATAACAAACATGCCGCAATCCCCGTCTCCGATGAGGAAGGTGACTGTCTGGACGCTGGCGTCTGCCGCCCTCGCGGTGGTCGCGCCCTTCAGCGTTCGCGGCATCGCCTGCGGTCACGATCTCACCTTCCACATGAATAGCTGGATGGAAGTGGCGCAGCAGTGGCGCGAAGGAATCGTCTACCCGCGTTGGGCCGCTTATGCCAACTACGGCAGCGGCGAGCCGCGCTTCCTTTTCTATCCGCCGCTGTCGTGGATTCTCGGCGGCGCGCTAGGCAGCATCCTTCCCTGGACCATCGTCCCGGCGGCCGTTGCTTGCTGTGCTGTTTTCCTTGCCGGGCTGGCGATGCACAAGATGGCGCGCACGTGGTTCGATGAGCCGGACGCGACCCTGATCGCCATTGCTTACGCGGTCAACCCTTACATGCTGCTGACGGTTTACGTCCGCAGTGCATTCGCCGAGTTGCTCGCCGCTTCGTTCTTGCCGCTGTTGGTGCTGTGGATTGTTCGCGAGCGTGCCGCGCGCACCATGTTCGTCCCTCTGGCGCTGACCATCGCTGGAGTGTGGCTCACCAACGTCCCGGCGGCGATCATCGCGTCTTATGTCGCGGTGTTGCTCCTGGCAGCCGTCACGATCCTGCGCCGCAACTCGCGCGTTTTTCTTTATGGCGTCGCCGCCATAGCAACGGGGCTGCTAATGGCATCGTTCTACATCGTGCCCGTGCTCTACGAGAAGAATTGGATAACCGTGGGACAGGTTTTGTCCGCGGGCGTGCGTCCAGCAGAGAATTTCCTCTTCACGCGAATTGCAGAGCCTGAACATGATGCGTTCTTGCGAACTTTGTCATGGCTGGCGGTTGCAGAGTTGGCGATCACCGGGTTGGCCATGATCGTGGCTCAGAGGTGCCGCAGGCGAAATCCCACGCTTTGGTGGTCGCTCGTCATCCTGGCCGGCGTGTCGCTCGCGTTGATGTTGCGTATCACCAGCCTGGCTTATCGCTTGATGCCCGATCTGCGCTTTCTTCAGTTTCCCTGGCGATGGTTGATGGTCACCGGCATCGCCTATGCCGTATTTGTCGTCGTTGCTGTGCCAAGCTTTCGCGGCAAAGCATTGCTGTATGCTGTCATGTTCGTCGTGTCGATCGCGGTCTGCAACCTGGCGCTGCAACCGCAATGCGATCCCGAAGACACGCCCTTCATGCTCTCCAGTGTGTTCCATGCGGGCTATGGGTATGTGGGAACCGACGAATACACTCCCGCAGGCGGCGACAATTACGAGATCAAGCCGGACTTTCCCGACTTTGCGATTCACGATGTGGATGGTCGGGGGCCGGCAGCAAACGCACGTGCGACACACTTCCACGCTGGCCCGTATCGCAAGCAGTTGACTGTGGAGTCTTCACAGCCAGTCGAGATCGTGCTTCGCCTGATGAACTATCCCGCATGGCGTGTGGAAGTCAACGGATCGGCAGTTGCGCCGCAGTCCGACGATCCCACGGGACGGATGGTGATCGCTGTTCCTGGCGGCCGCAGCGAAGTTGATGTTCGCTTCATCCGCACGCCAGACCGTTGGCTGGGCGACGGCCTCAGCCTTGCTGCTCTCCTGTTTCTGTGCGCATTCTGGTACGGTGAACGAAGGAAGGCACTTGCACTTGGCATTCAGCACTTAGCATTTAGCACTTAGCTTTCTGGTCAAAGCATCAAGTTGAGTGTGACAGCAGAAGCAATCATCACTTGGCGTTCGCATCGGTGAGGTGTAGCTAATTGCTAATTGCTGCTCACCCCTCTGTGGTGAAATGGATTCTCATGAAGCGTGTACTCGTAGCCACTTCAAATCCCGGCAAGATTCGCGACCTCGTCGGCGCAGCATGCCCTCATAATGTGCAGATCGAGATGCTGCCCGGCTTTGCTTTGCTGCCGTCTGTCGTTGAAGACGGCGCCACCTTCGAAGCTAATGCCCGCAAGAAAGCCGAGCACTACAGCAAGTATGCGAAAGGTGAAATCGTCCTCGCCGACGACTCCGGGCTGGAGGTCGATGCTCTAGCCGGCGCGCCGGGCGTGCGCTCCGCGCGTTACGCCGCCGACGAGCATCGTCCGTCCGAACCCCCTGCGCCCGAGCACGCCGGCAACTCCGACGACGAGGCGAACAATGCACGTCTGCTGCGTGAGCTGCACGACGTGCCGGACGAATTCCGAACCGGCCGATTCGTTTGCGTGATCGCCGCCGCGCGTAACGGCCACACTCTGGCGACATTTCATGGCAAGGCGGAGGGAATCATCCTGCGCGCGACGCGCGGCTCGAACGGCTTCGGCTACGATCCGCTATTTTATTTTCCTGAGATTGGGAAGACTTTTGCCGAGCTCACTGCCGAAGAGAAGGCGGGCTACAGTCACCGCGGCGCGGCCTTTCGCGCGTTTCTAAAGTGGGAAGACGAGAGCGCCGACCGCACGCGCAAGAGTGAAACTGGTGCGGGGAATCGTGAATTATCCTCCCCAAACTATCATGACCAATCGAATGACGCCCATTAATGCCGATAGGATTATCCCTACCAGAATGGTAACGCGAATCGTGAACGCCGCGGGATGATCGCTATAGATGATCCTTCGCACGACAAACAGCGCAGCTGCAAGCAAAAACCATTCCCACCACTGCAACACCCACGGCGACATAAGTGTCGAGATTATACCTCGCAAATCGTTGAATACTGCCTGCAAATAGGTGGTGGTTACCGAGCGATGTAACCTTAGTTACCATCACGGCCAGCTGTACTTCGCCTAGGTTTTTCTAAGGAGGGTCCTAGTATTCGTCGATGGATTCGTCAATGTCTGCCCGACCTATGCGTCCGGTTCGACTTCGGTCAGCACCGGGGCCGCTCTGCCACCCTCGTGCACTTTAGCTGTCGTGACCAGCGCCACCCCGGCGACGATAATCACCGTCCCAGCCAACATGAACGAGTCCAGCCGCTCGTTGAGCACCAGCCATCCCAGAGAGAGCGCCACCAGCGGATTGACATAGGCGTAGGTCGCCACCTTGGCCGACGGTACATGCTTCAGCAGCCAGATATATGCCGTGTATCCCACCCACGACCCGAAGACCACGAGATAGAGCACAGCGAGCATTCCGCGGCGAGTGATTACGACGCTATGCATCTCGCCGGTGGCGACAGCGACCAGTGCATTGCCGATGGCCGCAAACAGCATTTCCCAGCCAGTAGCGGTGAAGGGATCGACCTTCATTTGCCACTTGCGCGACAGCACGGAGCCCAGCGACCAACTGAACGACGACAGCAGTAAAGTACAAGCTCCCATCAGAGGCATGATGCCCAGGGTGGCGCGGTGCTCGAACCTTGGCCAGAACAACACGGCGACACCCGCGATGCCCAGCCCCACGCCGAACAGACCTCGGCCCGAGAGGCGGTCACCGCGAAAGGCAAATGTCTCAAGCAGCAGGAACCAGATAGGCGTCACCGCGATGATCAGCGCGGCAAAGCCGGTTGGCACCCATTGCTCAGCCCATGCCAGACCGAAGTTGCCGCCTACCAGCAGCAGGCAGCCGATCGTCGCCAGGCGTACGGCCTCGTTCAATGTGATCCGTATGCGGCGGCCGATGAGGGCGCGGACCGCCAGCATCAGTGATCCGGCGATGGCAAAGCGCATGGCGCACATGACCGCCGGCGGCAGGCCTTCCTGATCGGCAATGCCAATGGCCAGATAGGTCGAGCCCCAGAAGATGTACACCAGGGCAAACGCAAAGATCACTTGCAGGCGATGATGGCGATCGGTGCTCACAGAAGGAAGTAGCCAGTAGTCAGTTGCCAGCAGCCGGTAGAAGTCACTTGTTGTACGTACTCAGCAGTCAAAATCATCCCTATCAGCAATCAACATCTCAGCGCCCGCTGATGCCCGCCAACTAACTACTGGCTACTGGCTACCGATTCTTTACGCAGGCGGTGTCCCGTTATCAGGACGTAGTGCACTCCGGAAACGGTAGCGAAGGTGAAGGTCGCATAAAGAAAAAAGTTGATGAGCAATTTTACCCAGTGTGCGTCAACCACTTGCGATAGCACGACGAAGAACACGGCAGAGATTTGACAGGCAGTATTCAGCTTGCCGTAGATGCTGGGACGGAAGTCGCGAAAGCCCACGGTGGCGTACAGCACAACCGCAGTGGCCACAATGCAGAGGTCGCGACTGAAAACCACGATCGTGAACTTCCACGGAATCTTCTTGACGAACGAGAGCACCAGAAATAATGAGCTCAGCAGCAGCTTGTCGGCCAGCGGATCCAGATACTGCCCCAACAGGGTCTGCTGATGCAGCGCCCGGGCCAGCAGGCCGTCAAGGGCGTCGCTCAAGGCGGCGGCCAGCAGCAACCCCAGCGCCCACGACCAGTGGCCGTCGAATACCGCGATAATCACGAAGGGGATGAAAATCAGCCTTAGCAGCGTTATCTGGTTGGGCGCTGTCCAGAAAGGATTTTTGACCCGCGTGCTGTCAAGTAGAGGCATGTCGTTCGCGCGCGCAATGCCGTGGCACTACTGTTACGACTCAGAAAGTTGCCAAGCCCTTGGGATGAGTACCGTTGTTGAATCTGCCAACAAATTTCTGATTCTTTGCAATCGCTACGGTTTGCGGTCGCGTCATTGATTGTGACGGGTTTGTTACCCGCTGGCAATCCTCTGATATTCTTTGGCGCAAAGCTCGGGGCGGCCGGGCGCCAATTGCGCAGGTCGGAGATCAACGGAGCAGGGAGGAACGATGGGCTCCAGGAACTCGAAAGTCGCAGGTAGGGCCTTGCTGGTCACCGCCGTCGTGTTGGGTCTGGTCCAGCTTTGTGCTCCACGGGCGTTGGCGCAGGACTTCGGAGCCGGGCGCATCTCGGGCGACTGGTGTGCCCAAGGCGACAAAACCAAGCGCTGCTCGATCAGCAGCAATGGGGCGTTCCTGACCTTCACCAACGAGAATGGCAGTACCTCGACGGGCCACTTCGTAAACATGCAACAAACGGTTTTCAGCGCGGACGAATGGCACTTCGTACAGGGAACGCTTAGCCCGGATGGGCTCCGCATCGACTGGACCAATGGCACCTACTGGATGCGATGCGGTTCCGGTGGCGGAAGCGGACGCCGCCCCAATCTCGATGGCACTTGGTATCGCGACGGCAATCGCTCGCAGGCTTGCTCCATCAGGCAGAAGAAAGGCAATCTGCGCCTGAAGAATGAAAGCGGCCAGACCGCGACCGGCTCCTTCAACGACCCACGTCACATCACCACCAACTGGCCTGAGGGTCAGATCGGGGGGACCATCAGCCCGGATGGCAACACCATCAATTGGGACAACGGCACATCATGGAGCAGGTAGGAACTTACGTCGCACTTTTGCGCGGCATCAATGTCGCCGGACAGCGCATCGTGCCGATGAAGCAGCTCGTCGAGATTTTCACCGGCGCCAAGTGCGGCAACGTGCGCACCTATATCCAGAGTGGCAACGTTGTGTTCACTGCTCCGCCGAAAGTTGCGAAGGCGCTTCCTGCTCTTCTTGCGAAGAAGATCGAAGAGCGCTTTGGATTTTCCGTTCCCATTGTCTTGCGCAGTCGTGAGGAACTTGCCAAAGCCGCACGCATCAACCCGTTTCTGGAGGCAGGGTTGCCGCATCCGACGTTGCATGTCTACTTCCTCGCTGACTTGCCAACCGCCGTTGCCGTCAAGTCTCTCGATTTGCAGCGGTCCGCGCCTGACGCCTTTCACGTTTCCGGCCGCGAAGTCTATCTACACCTGCCCAACGGAATGGGGCGCACCAAGTTGACCAACGCATATTTTGACTCCAGACTCAAGACGGTTTGCACGGCCAGGAACTGGAACACCGTTCTCAAGCTGTTGGAGATGATGGAAACGCCCTGATTGGTGCAGCTCTTTCCATTGCCGCCGCACGTCCGCGAACGGTACACTAGACCACTACAAGGGGTCTCCCAATGCTTATTGTCATGAAGGCGCACGCCACCGAAGAGGATGTGCGGCGCGTCTGCGAAAGAATCGAAGCTCTGGGTTTTCGCGCTCACTCCATGCCGGGCGCGCAGCGCACCGCCATCGGCATCACCGGCAACGAGACCGAGCTCGATCCCGGCACCTTCGACGAGATGGTGGGCGTGCAGGAGGTCATCCGCGTCAGCAAGCCCTACAAGCTTGTCAGCCGCGACCTGAAAGAAGAAGACACCGTTTTGCGCTTCCCGAACTCCGACGCGACCATCGGCGGCGGCGAAGTAGCCGTGATGGCCGGACCTTGCGCCATCGAAAGCCGCGAGCAGGCATTCGCCACGGCCGGGCATGTCGCCCGCGCGGGCGCCCGATTCTTCCGTGGCGGCGCATATAAACCCCGCACCTCGCCCTATGCCTTTCAGGGTCTGGGGGAAGACGGCCTGAAAATCCTGGCTGAAATTCGCGGTCAGTTTGGTCTGCTGATCGTTACCGAGGCGGTGGACAACGAATCTCTCGATCTGGTGGAGAAGTATGCCGACATGATTCAGATTGGCGCGCGCAACATGCAGAACTTCTCGCTGCTGAAGCGCGCCGGACGGGCCCGCAAGCCGGTGATGCTAAAGCGAGGCATGTCGGCCACGCTGGAAGAGTTTCTGATGGCTGCCGAGTACATCATGAGCGAAGGCAATTACAACGTCGTACTCTGCGAGCGCGGGGTGCGCACCTTCGCCGATCACACCCGTAATACGCTCGACCTCAGTGTGGTGCCGGCCGTGCAGCGGCTCAGCCATCTGCCTATCATCGTCGATCCCAGCCACGGCACCGGCAAGCGCAACAAGGTCACACCGCTATCGCGCGCTGCGGTTGCCGTTGGCGCCGACGGGCTGATCATCGAAGTCCATCCCGATCCCGATCGCGCGCTGAGCGATGGCAAGCAGTCACTGTATCCCGATCAGTTCGACCAACTGATGGTCGAGATTCGCCAGATCGCCAATGTGCTTGGTCGCTCCGTGGCTGATACTGTCACCAATCCCGAGGCCCGCCGTCCCAGCCCGGTTGGAGCAAGCGCCGGAACCGCCGCTCGATAATGCCTGCGAAAACGCCGTGGCGCAGCAGTGCCCGATCGGGCGCACCGCTGTCGCTGCTGGTCGTAGTCGCCATCCTGGCCGCGTGCCATCAGAGCAAAACCGTCGCTCCCGGCTATCACGAATACGCCTACGTCAGCAACGGCAAGGGCAACTCAGTCAGCGTTATCGATCTGTTGCAGCTTCGCAACGTGAAGACCATCCCCGTCGGCGCTGCTCCCACCGGCATTGCCACCAGTCCCACGCGCAACGAAATCTACGTTGCCAATGTCGATTCCAACAACATCAGCATCATCGATGCCGAACGCAATCAAGTGATCGCGACCATTGGTGTTCACGCCAAGCCGTATTATGTTTCAGTTTCGTCCGATGGCAAGCGTGCCTACGTCGCCAACTCCGGTTCGGCGAATGTTTCCGTAATCGATCTGGCGAAACGGGCGGTCATCGCGACCATTCGCGTTGGAGGCGCACCAGGCCTGGCCAAGGTTTCGACGGACGGCAAGCTGGTGGTTGCAAGCAATCGCGCCGACGATACGATCTCCATCATCGACGCGGAAAAGCTAGCTGTGCGCACTACCATCAAAGTCTGCAGTCAGCCGCAGGATCTGGCCATCGTGCCCGACAACAGCAAGGTCTTCGTGGCCTGCCCGGGATCGAGCCAGGTCGCTGCCGTCGATCTGAAGTCCGGTCGATTGCTGGCCTATCTCGACGTCGGACAGCTACCGGTTCAACTCGCTCTTAAACCCGATGGCGGCGAGCTGTTTGTCAGCAACTTCAACAGCAACAATTTTTCAATTATCGAGACAGGCACGAACGAAGTCGGCGGCAGCTACCTCATCGGCAACAATCCCTCGCATGGCATCGTTACTTCTGACAACACCTTGCTCTACGTGAGCAACTTCGGATCGGGTACGGTGAGCGTGTATGCCATCGATGAAGGCCGCGTCATTGGCGCCGTGCAGGTCGGCAACCATCCTGACGCGCTGGCGCTTACTCCCGATGAAGCGCATTTGTTGGTAGTGGATTCGGGATCGGGCGATGTCGCCGTCGTGCGTACGGTGAAGACTCGAGACAATTCGAAGATCAGCGCCGACCGCGCCTTGGTAACGCTGATTCCCGTCGGCAACCAGCCCAACGACATCGTGATCAAGGCGTTCAAAACCAGTGGCCAGTGACCAGTACCCAGTTTTCAGTGCTAGCCACTGGCAACTGGCTACTGTTTTCTCACTTCCTCTTCCATCGCACGCCGTCTTTCGTGTTCTCCAGAATCACGCCGTTCTCGCCTAATTGAGCGCGAATCGCGTCTGATCTCGCAAAGTCCCGCGCCTTCCGCGCTCGGGAATGCTCGCCGACCAGCTTTTCGATCTCTTCATCCGTCAGCGTCGCCGCCTTTGCCAGCTCGCCCGTTGCCGGACTGATCTTGTCCTGCAATCCCTCGGCTTGAGCCCACTCGACCGTCGCTCGCACCTTCGCTGCGTCGTCATCCTTCAGAACCGCGAAGATTTCCTCGAACTGTTCCAGCACCTTGAGCAGGGCCGGCACATCGTCTTTGTGGACATCACCCGCATCCGCCGCTGCATTCACGTCGCGCACCATATCGAAGATCGCGCCTAGAGCGCGCGCCGTGTTCAGATCATCGTTCAGCCCGGCCGTCATTTCCTCGGAAGTTTTCTTCGCGATCTCCGCAATCGCGGCGTTCGCCCCTTCCGGGAACTGCGAAGTCTCCAGCCGCAGCTTGAAATTGCGCAGCCGTTCGACTGAATTCGCCGCCTGGGTCAGGCCATCGAAGGTAAAGTTGAGCTGCTTGGTGTAGGGAACTGACATCAGAAGAAAGCGGATCGACGACGGCTTGTGTCCCATCAGGATCAGATCGCGGACAGTGAAGAAATTCCCCGCGCTCTTGGCCATCTTCTCGCCTTCCACCAGCAGAAAACGCGAGTGCACCCATACCTTTACGAATTGCTTGCCGGTCTCCGCCTCCGACTGCGCAATCTCATTCTCATGATGCGGAAAGATCAGGTCCTCGCCGCCGAGATGGATATCGAAAGTCTCACCCAGGTACTTCATCGACATGGTCGAGCACTCGATGTGCCAGCCCGGACGTCCCGGCCCGATCTCGGTATCCCATTGCGCCTCACCCGGCTTGGGAGCCTTCCAAAGCGCGAAGTCACGAGCGTTATCCTTGTCGTACTCGTCGACATCTACTCGCGCGCCATCCGCCATCCCGGCAAAATCTTTCTTCGACAGCTTGCCGTACTCGGGAAACTTGGCGATGCGAAAGTAGTACGAGCCATCATCCGTGCGGTACGCATAGCCTTTGTCCACCAGGACGGCGATGAAGTGCGCCATCTCCTGTATGTGGTCGGTGGCGTTTACGATCAGCTCAGGATGCTGGATGTTCAGGGTGTCGGCGTCCTCCAGAAACGCCTGGCGGTACTTCTTCGTGTACTCCTGCACGGTGACGCCGTCGCGCGCGGCGTTGCGGATGATCTTGTCATCCACGTCGGTGATGTTCATCACGTGCTTCAGTTTGAATCCGCTCTGCTTGAGGAAGCGGCGCAACGTATCGACCACGATGAAGGTGCGAAAGTTGCCGATATGGCCGTAGTCGTAGACCGTCGGCCCGCACGCGTACATGCGGACCAGGTTGTCTTCCAGGGGGTGAAACTCTTCGACCTTGCCAGACAGAGTATTGAAAAGCTCTAGCGCCATGAATTCTTCCTGTATGAGTACGGAATCCTCGATTGTAGGGAAGTGGGAGAATAAGGGTCAAACGAGGGGTGTGGCTGGCATGTCTAGGTCTACCACTCCCAACCCCTCGTTGCCTACGGCACAGCAGCCGCTTCAATCGGATGGGCCGGCAAAGAGAATGAGATTCCCATCGGGATCCAGCACGACGAACGTTCTGGCGCCCCAGGGTTCCTTTTTCAACGTTTGATGAAACCGTACTCCCGCGTCCTGGTAAGTCAAAAAGAGTTGTTCGATCTCGTCCGCGGTCGCGACTGTGAGCGAAGCGGAGAGCAGGTGCTCGCGCTCTCGAACATCGCCGGCGAACACGGGCTCACCGAGAACCCGCAGAGTCAGCTTCGCGCGGTCGCGGGTGATCTGGCCGTAGAAGGGCGGGTCGCCGTAAACGAAGTCGATCGCAAAGCCGAGCCTGGTGGTGTAGAAATCGCAAGCTACCTGGATGTCGGCAACGAACAGTTGTGCAGCGGTTGAGGTAAGAACGGGAAGTGGGGCAGGGGATTTTTGGGTCATGGCATAGGCTCCTGATTTGAGCGCCTGCCAGGATTCGAAACCTCTTTGCCGCGCTACGAGTTCCTGCGCGTCGGCGAGCTTGAAGTCCGCGTCCAGTACTTGCTCGTCGCTAAGGTTGCGGAACCGGGGCAGGCTCGCTCTGATCCCAGCGGCGACGGGATAGTACCGTTCGCGGTGCCAGCGCAGATACTGTTTCGCTTGCTTCTTGAGGTTTTCGATGTTCGGCATAGGCGCAGCGGTATTCCCATGTGGTAGGTGGGCGTTGCCCTTTCGCTTTGCACCGATGCGCCCTACGCAGCAGGAAAATAGTGCTCCGGACAGCGTCGAGCTGTCAACGGCTGCGCCAGGCGCAACAAAAGCGGGGAAGAGGGTCAAAGGCGCACCGGACCTGTTATCCGATGACGATGCTTAGACGACGATTCTCACCCGGCAGACACGGCAGCTCACATCGTAGAGGGTCTTCGATCGAATCGTTTTCGTGTAGCTTAACGTCCTGGCTATCCCCGATTGTTCGTGCGTCACCGAGCCCCCGGCGCCTGCGCGATTTACAATACCCATATGGATTCATTTGTCATTGCAGGCAGGCAGTTCCGCTCGCGTCTTATCGTCGGCACGGGGAAATACAAATCAGGCCAGGAAACGGCTCGCGCCATCGCGGCCAGCGGGGCCGAGATGGTCACCGTTGCAGTGCGCCGCGTGAACCTTGATCGCAGCAAGGAGTCGCTGCTCGACTTCATCGATCCCAAACAATATTTTCTCCTGCCCAACACCGCCGGCTGCTACACCGCCGACGAGGCTATCCGCGCGGCACGTCTAGGCCGTGAGGTCGGACTGTCTGATTGGGTAAAGGTTGAGGTCATCGGCGATCAGCAAACACTGTTCCCAGATGTGCAGGCGACCATCGAAGCCACCCGGGTACTGGTAAAGGAAGGCTTCACTGTTCTTCCGTATACTTCTGATGACATTGTGGTTGCGAAGCGCCTGATCGACGCCGGAGCGGCCGCGGTCATGCCCCTTGGTGCGCCGATCGGCAGCGGCATGGGCATTCAGAACCGCGCCAGCATCCGCATCCTGCGCGAGATCATCACGGACGTGCCGCTGATCGTCGACGCCGGAGTCGGCACTGCATCCGACGCGACCATTGCTATGGAGCTCGGTGTAGATGGCGTGCTGATGAATACCGGCATCGCCGGAGCGCAAGATCCCGTGCTGATGGCCGAGGCAATGAGGAACGCAGTGATCGCCGGCCGCCAGGCTTACCTCGCCGGCCGCATGACCAAGAAGCTCTACGCTACAGCCAGTTCGCCGCTGGAAGGCGTGGTTCGGTAGGAAGATTTCTTCTGCAATCGACAAAAACCCCACCCAGGCGAAAGAGGCTTGAGTGGGGCACCCGATGTGTTGCGATTGGTGCTTTTGAAGGGGTGCAGCTTTAGCTGCGCCGATATAACTGCTACTCAATCCGAGCCGGCTTCAGCCGGCGGCACAGCTTTGTCTATGGCACGGTTACCCTAACCTGCCCCGTCGTTTGCCCGTACTCATTCGTGGCGTATAGCGTGTACGTTGTCGTCACCGTTGGATACACCGTAACGTTATTGCCGCGAATCGCGCCGACCGCAGGTGACACAACGTAGTACTCCCCGTTTGTGACACTCCAGTTCAACGTGACCGGCTGACCCGAGCCGCCAGACGAGGTCGCCGTGAAGCTGTTAATCGTCGGATCCGGTCCGGTCGGAACATTCTGCGGCGTGTACAGCGGTGAAATCAGCACAACCTCGAAATCGGATGCGGTCACCGAATGCAGATTGCCGAGATCATCATTATTCCACCTCATATCGGGCGTACCGGTGAGGAACATCGATGAGCCGTTGTCGGCCATGATCGCCCCGTACTGCTTCAGTGCAGTCAGGATCACCTGGTTCGTATGCGAGAAACCGGAGATATTGAAGCTCGCCTTCAGCCGCAGCCGCATGCCCATCGGCGCAGCATATTGGTCATCGGAATTCGGAGCCCAGTGCGACGCCGGCGGCGTGAAGGCCTCCTGGCTGTTCTGCAGGGTCACACGAATGGCATGGTTGATGGCTCCCGCCTGCACCTCGTCAGCGCGAACTAGTCCCGGTAAGATGGGCAGTCCTGCCGCATCGGCCGAGGTCCAGGTGTAGGGCCGCATCTCATTCGCTTCCAGATCCCATACCGCACCCGAGCCGGCGTTCCATCCCAGCGGCCCGGCATTGAACGCGTAGTACAGCTCGTATAGCCAACAGTTGCCCTTGTCCACGATCAGCACATGGCGGTCGCCATTGCCCGGCTGAGGGAAGCCTTCAATCAGCGCGTTGGATGGGATCGGCATGGGGCCGGGATCGCTCTCGTCCCCGTATAAGGTGTAGATGATGTTCAGAAGCGGCTGTGTGGTGGGTACCACAATGTAGGGGATGCCGATGGTCTGTCCATCGTACAGCCCGGCGCCGAAGTCAGGATGCAACGGCGTGTTATTTCCGATCTCGCTGATGTAGTTGGCGGAGTTCGGATCCACCTGCGAGTTCGAGATGTTGGTGTTCCACAGGCTGTTGGAAGGGAAGGGAACGAACCCGTTAAAGCTGCCCATCGGCCCCAGTGACATTACGTTGCAGGGATTGTTCTGCGCAAATGCAAAGCTGGCGACCAGCAGCAAGCTGGCTGTCAGCAGCAGAAGGCATATTGATTTCCGGTGCATGGCGGTTCTCCTTGTTCTTGCATTCCCACGAAGTAGGAGACGCTGTTCGTGCGAAGGATATCACCGCCGAGCGACTTTAGTGCATATTGTGTGGGAAAAAAGTGAGAGTGGTAGTTGTCGGCGAGGGTCCCCTAAGTGGTGTGCGACAGGGTGGGAGTAAGAACAAATTAGGAAGGGAACAGGTGCCCCGTTCTAGCCTTTTTTGGCTAGGGCGGGGCACCTGTCACTGCAACGACAACCGACAACTACTTCATCACCAGCTTGGCGATGGTCTGCAACTGCATGTTCGACGTGCCCTCATAGATCTTGCCGATCTTGGAGTCGCGGAAGAACTTCTCCACCGGATAATCTTTCGTGAAGCCGTAGCCGCCATAGATCTCGATGCAAAGCGAGGCCACACGCTCGGCCACCTGCGAGGTGTACAGCTTGGTCATTGCTGCTTCCTTCACGAAGTTCATGCCGGCGTCCTTCATGCGGGCGCAGTTGTAGAGCAGCATGCGGGCAGCTTCAATCTCGGTCGCCATCTGCGCAATCTGGAACTGAATGCCCTGAAACTCGCCGATGGCGCGGCCAAACTGCTTGCGCTCCTGCGCGTATTTCATGGCGAACTCCCATGCGCCTCGCGCCAGTCCCACCATCTGCGCGCCAATGCCGATGCGGCCTTCGTTCAGCGTCTCGATTGCGATCTTGTATCCCTTGCCCACCTCGCCCAGCACGTTCTCCTTGGGCACTTTGCAATCTTCCAGAATCAGCTCGCAGGTGCTGGAGGCGCGAATCCCAAGCTTGTCTTCTTTCTTGCCGATGGTGAAGCCGGGGAAACTCTTCTCGACGATGAACGCCGTGATGCCCTTGTACCCCGCTGTGGGATCGACTGTCGCCAGCAGGATAAAGACGCCGGCTTCCTTAGCGTTGGTGATCCACAGCTTCTGGCCGTTCAGCACATAGTCGCTGCCCTTCAGTTCGGCGCGCGTCTGCAAAGCAAACGCATCCGATCCCGAGCCGGCTTCGCTCAGCGCGTAGGCGCCTACCGTGTCTTTGCACATGCGCGGCAGGTAGCGCTTCTTCTGCTCGGCCGTTGTCCAGCGCAGCAACGCGTTATTGACCAGCGTGTTCTGCACGTCGACGATGACCCCAGCCGAGGGATCGACACGCGACAGCTCCTCAACCGCGAGGATGGCTTCGAAGAACGTGCCCGCTCCGCCGCCGTATTCCTCGGGAACTTCGATGCCCATCAGGCCCAGTTGGAAGAACTGGTCGATGAGCGAGTGCTCGAAGACGCCCTTCTCGTCCATCTCCTTCACATGTGGCCGGATGCTTTCGTCGGCGAATTGGCGAACCGTATCGCGAAAGAGCACTTCGTCTTCGGTGAGGGCGACTAAAGGAGCGGGCGGATTGGCGACGGCAGGTGCGGTAGCTTCAGACATGATGGCAGTCCTTCTTGATAGGATAGGAAACCCTTGATTTTAGCATTGCGGCGAGGCGTCTGCGGATTGCGGCTGGGTCACGCCTTAATCGCCGCCCGCAGCTTGGGCGAGCCCGTCACCGCTGCCTTCAACTCCGCATCACCGGCAATCGCCTCCATCAGCATGCGAGCAATCTTGTCGTCAATTTCCGCAGCCCGAGGAATCTCCACCGGATAGCGCACGGTAAACTCCGCCCCAGTGTCGCCGAAGGACATCTGCGCCTTGGGTTCGGCGGCGGCGATTTTGGCATCGAGGGTCTGCTCGACCAGGGAATGTTGGCGATCAATGCTGTCCCGGTATTCCGAATACACGGAATTGACTACGTTCAAGAGCTTCTGCTCGACAGCTGCGTGGTTGCCCTCGGGCGCTAGCGTCACAGCCACCTCATGCCATGCGTACGCAGTGCCGGGCAACTGCTTGAAGAAGGGCGTAGCCTGAAACATCACCGAGTTCGAGAACACCACAACGCGCCCGGTGGGGTACAGGTCAATTCCCGTGCCTGACAATTCCATCAGGTACAACCGCACCAGCCCGATCTCGATTACATCGCCGGTAACGCCGGAAACCGTAAGACGGTCACCGACGCGGACGCCGTAGCGCCCGATGAGAAAGAAGTAGGCCGCCACGGAGAGGATGACCGTCTGCAGCGCCACGGCGATGCCGGCAGTGATGAATCCCGCAAAGGTCGCCAGCGAACTAAACTCGCTGATGAAGCCCAGGGCAACGACCACGGCCATAAGAAACAGAGTAACGAAGCGGCGAATCAACATCAGTTGACGCCGCCGCCGCGTATCGCGAACATAGCGGTAGGTGGCGCGCCGCCACACATCAGACAGGACGAACACGAACGTCAGTGCGATAAGAATGGCCGCTACTCGTTCCATCAGCGAGCGCAGAACGCGACCGTACTCGGTCTCGATGGAATGACGCCACTCCAACAGGTCGCCACGACACTCGTCGAGCAGAATCATCTCCTGCCGCAGAGGCACGGTGACGGCAGTGAGCTGCTTGAATTGAGTGGTCAGGCTCTCGAACTTCTGGCGCATGGCCGCGATTTGTGCGGCATCGGACGTGGCCGGCTGGTTAACAATTTCCCGCCCCTGCTGGATCAGGCTCTTTAGCGAATCGCGCAGAGGAGAGTCGAGCTTTTCAGCGGTATTGCGCAACTGTTCGATTTCCGACATCAGTTGATCGATGTCGTGAACGTCGCTCATTTGTCCGAAGAGAATGGTCGCCTGGCCGAACAAACCGGAGCCTTGTGCCCGGCTGGATTTCGAGACTTGGACGACCGAAGCGGACGTACCCTTCTTAACGACCGCGAAAACCTCTGGCACCGACTGCTTCAACTGATTGATCTGCCCCGGCAGGCCGCTGCCACCGTTTTCATTGAGCCGGGTACTCGAGATTTTTTGCAGGGCGTCAAGGATCATCTTGTCGAGATCCAGTTCGCCCTGTAGTGCGTCTCGTTGCGAAAGCAGTTGCTGCCGCTTGTCTCCACGCACCGAACCGAGCTGTTTGTTTATGTCGTCGAGCTGCGACTGCGTCTGGCCGATGCGATCGTTGGTGCTGGTAATGGAGTTCGCAATGCTGTCCTGCTGGTTTGCGGCGGCACTGGAGTTCGGCCCTGCTGCGCTTGCGTCATTGGCCTTTCGTTCCTGCTTAAGCAGCGCAGCTTCGGCTTGCGATGCCTCGAAAGCGAGTTGCAACGCCTGGCTGGCCGAGTTGCGCGCGTTTTCCAGATAGAGGGTGTCACTGGGCTGTCCCGCAGTTATGTCCAGACCGGCTACGTGACGATACCAACTGATGGCGGCATTCAGGTGACCGAGGATGTCGGCGCTGTCCGGCGCCGGCGCCGGTGAGGTGGCTGCCTGGGTCCATCCCACGGGAGCGGTTAGAGCCAGGGCAAGAAGAAAAATGGTCAGGCGCTGCCAGCCGAAGCGAGCCTCTCGGGCGAGTCTAGGCAAGTCATTCCTCATTCACATTGCGAGTCTGATGTGTTGGATGCGCAAATTGGCGTTCGTGCCGGGTGGCGAGGTGAGGAGGCAATCGGCCAAAAAAAGAAAATAGCCGGCCACTGCCGGGGTATCACAACTTTAGTAAACCAAGTGGTTGACAATTTGTTTCCGCCGGTTATATATTCAACCACATGGTTGCACAACGCGCAGCATCGCTGGACAGTGTTTTTCGGGCTCTGGCCGATCCCACCCGGCGCGCGATGCTTCGCACCCTAGCCGCAGGGGAACGCAATATCGGCGAGCTCGCTGCGCCCTGCAAGATGTCGTTCGCCGCGGCTTCCAAGCATGTGAAAGTACTGGAGTCGGCCGGACTAGTGCGCCGCAGGGTGGAAGGACGAAGGCATATCTGCCACATTGAGCCATCGCCGCTGGCCGCTGCCGAAAAATGGCTGCGTTACTACGAACATTTCTGGAACAAGCGCCTGGATGCGCTGGAAGCCCTGCTGAAAGCCCAGGATGAAGAAGTGAAAGGACACTTGAAATGACCGTCGATTCTGACCGAGCGCTTCGTATTACCCGGCACTTCGATGCTTCTCCCGAGCGTGTGTTTGACGCCTGGCTCGACTCTGAGACTGCGGGGAAGTGGTTGTTCGCCACGCCCACCGGACAAATGACGTGCGTGCAAATTGACGCGCGCGTCGGTGGCAAGTTCCTGCTGAATCGGCGCGACGGCGACGACGTCGAACATATCGGCGAATATATCGAGCTTGATCGGCCTCGACGGCTGGTCTTCCTGTTCAAAGTTCCCAAATACTCTTCCGAAAACACTCGTGTGACTATCGACATTGTCCCCTCAGCAGGCGGATGCGACCTTACGTTGACGCATGAGGCCGTACTGCCCGAGTGGATCGATCGCACGCGGCAGGGTTGGACGATGATTCTCGACGGACTGGCCGGCTCGTTGCATCAGGCGAGCAGCGACTATGCCGCGGTTGTCGAGCCTGGTACGCTCCGCTTCGAGCGAGTATTGCCCGGCCCCATCGATCGCGTTTGGGCCTATCTGACCGAGTCGGACAAGCGCGCCAAGTGGCTTGCATCTGGCGAAATGGGGCAGCGCGTGGAAGGGACGGTCGAGTTTACGTTCTATCACTCGAGCCTGTCGAAAAATACCGCGCCTGTCCCAGAGCAGTTCAAAGGCGCAGAGGAGGGTCAGAAGACGCAGCACACTGTGACCCGCTTCGAACCGCCGCGGCTGTTGAGTCTTACCTGGGGAAGTGGCAAGGACGGACCATCAGAAGTCACGTTTGAATTGACTCCGCAAGGCGACAAGGTTCGACTGGTTCTAACTCATCGCCGCCTCCGCGATCGCAAGGCGATGCTCGCAGTCGGTCCTGGCTGGCACTCTCATCTTGCGGTGCTGGTCGATCGGCTGGGAGACCGCGAGCCGGCTGCCTTCTGGTCGATCTTTACCAACGCCAGGGATGAATACGAAAAACGGCTTCCCGCGGAATGATTATCAGGCTGGCTTGAATAGACTACTTCTGTTGCTTGTAGACGATCTTTAGGGGGTCCGATTCCAGGATGCGGGCGACCTGGTTCCGGGCATGAACCGCCCAAGGCCCGCTGCTATCGAGCTTGAGGTAAGTCTTCCAATGGAGCAGGGCGCGCCGCGCTTCGCCCAGACGTTCGTACGCCAAGGCCAGGTTGTAATGCGCGTCGGCGTAGGTAGGAGCAAGTTGGATTGCGCTTCGATAGGCGACGACGGCATCCTGAATCCTGTCGGTCTCGTCCAGCACATTGCCAAGGTCGAAGTAGGCTAGAGCGTAGCGCGCGTCAGCAGCGACCGCGGCCCGATAATGTTTTTCGGCGGAGACAAAATCCTGCCGGTTGTAGTAAAGAGTGCCGAGATTAATATGGGTGGCGGCGTGGTCGGGCTCAAGCTCCAGCACCCGCTGGTAAGTGCGAATAGCTTCGTCGTGGGTGCTGGGATGCTCCTCCATCGCGACGCCGCGGGTAAAGAGCTCAATGACATCGTCGTAGTTGGCGATCGGCCTCACCTTGCCGTTAGGGACGACCGAGCTCGTCGATACCACTGTCCCTACGGGGCCGAATTCCATAACAAACTGTCCCGCGATCGGCTCTACTATGTGGCCTTGATGGCGATAGGCCACACGCGAACCAACGCTGAAGGCGCTTGCCTCCAGCAGAGGGTTTTCCATGCCGGCCACCTGCTTCTGCATGGCCTGCAGGGATTCGCGAATTACCGCGGAGCGCACCCTTTTGGCGCGAAGGTCCCGAATCTTCTTAAGCTGGAGGAGATCGTAAAACGTGAACGTCTCGGAAATGGGAACAAGTCCTGCCCGTTGCCAGCCTACAAGTTGCTGGGCCGTGATGTGCAGGATCCGAAGGACGTCCGCTCGACAATATCGTTTCATGTAAGCTCGGAGTAGCCAGCTGAGCTTCCATTCATTATCCGGGGATGGCAGATGCGAAGCAAGTGGAAATCCCTGAAAACAGTGGAAAACCGGGCCTGATGTCCCTTTACGGTAACCTCCTACGACATTTACAATCGAGCCAGGCCGACGTAGCTCAGTTGGTAGAGCAGTCGATTCGTAATCGACAGGTCATCGGTTCAAGTCCGATCGTCGGCTCCACTAAGTTTCTGCGCTTCATATACTTGGCCGCCACTCTGGCGGCCATCACTTTCGTGTGTGTCGTAAATTGTGTCGTAACTGTGCCGTTGCGCAGTCACATCACTCGCTGATTTCGATGATCGATGGCATCCCGCAATGGTTCCAGGTCCGGATGCTGGTAGATCATCGTGGTGCGCAGATCAGCGTGACCCATAACGTCGCGAACCAGCGCTGGATTCTTTGTCTCTGCCATCGCGTACGTGCCGAAGGCATGTCGAGCGTGGTACAGAACAATCTGCTTGGAAATCCCAGCTTTTGCTCGCGCCGCGCGGAACTGACCCGCAATCGTTGTGAGATGACCTTCTGCGGCGCGCCTAGACGGAAACACCCATTCGCTTCCGTTGGAGGCACGAAGCTGGAGGACATCAAAGACCCGCTGACTCAACGGCACCCAACGGCGAGCCTTACGCGACTTGCCGACGGGATTGAAGTAGAGCCTGCTGTCCCAATGCACGTGCTCCCATCTCATCCGAAACACTTCTGCGGGCCGGAGGCCCATGTCACGCATGATGACAAGGACATCTCGCAACGGCTGTCTGGCCACGGCCAACAGCTTTTGCTCCGTGGCATCGTCCAGAATTCCGTCACGCCCGATCTCCTCCGCCAAGTGAATAAGCGGCGCTTGACGAATGAGGTTGTCCCTCACCGCCTTGCCCAGCATTACCCTCAGCGTCCGCCGAGCCTGGTTGGCCCACGACGTCGATCCGGAAAATGGGATTGTGCTCACCAAATCAGTAGTAATGGCATCCAAGCGCATTCCAACCAGCGGTGTGCTTTTCAGCCGTTTCCATCCGTAGCGGTAGTACCTACGGGTGTTGGGTTTGAGTCGATGGGTGTTGTCCACCCACTGCAAGAACCGCGCACTAAACTCGCGCAGTGTCGGAGCTTTCGCAGGTATGGCAGTCGAGCCGCGCTCGCGGATATTAGCCATGAGCGTGGATTCGAATTGCCTGGCCTTGCTTTCGGTTGATTGTTTCGTTGAACAGCGGTACCGCTTCCCGCCAACATAGAAGTGGCACCACCAGATACGTCCTCGTCTAAAGAGCGACACGGTTTGCTTCCTCCCTTGCCTCGGTTCGCACGGATGGAACAACGGTGTTGCTCTTGACGAAGTGTACTAGCTCCGCCTCCTCGTATAAAACTGTTTTTCCCATCTTCACGTAGCACGGCCCGGCGCCGACCGCACGCCAATAGCGCAATGTTCCGGCTGGCTTGTGCAGGAAGGCCGCCGCCTCGGCTGTGGTTAAGAGCTTCATTTTGGAATCAAGAAAACTGATTTCTCCTCCCCCAAACGGCGATCCTCCCGGGTGCCAGCACCTCGACGCACTTTCGTGCGGCTGTGAAAGCAACCCGGCTCCATTCCACGGATCGGCTCCAAGGGCACGCGTTGTGTTAGCTGCTCTTGTTATCTTGAAATCAAACGTCAGTCAAATGGATCGCCTGAGGGAACGCATTCCTTTCTTGCGGGTTCAGCAAGCGATTTGCCGATCGCCCTGAGGGTGGCCAGGATGTTTCTGGCAGAACTTAAACTGCCGTACGGTTTTCGTGGGATTCCCGACGAGCCAGCTTGTACCTGATATCGCCGCCTTGGTGGGAACTTTATTTCACCGATTACACTTTGGCTGGACAACGGGGCGCTTTTACTTTGCTGGGCTCGGACACTGTCAGGCGACTCTCAGGCCGCGTTGTCAGCAGCTCCTTCGGTCCACGGGTGCTCGGCAGATTTATTTCACAGATCGCACCTTGTCTAGGAGCCAGCGCCCTTTGCTCTTGGCCCAGGAAGCTGCCAAGCGCTGCCAATGGTCCCTGACAGCTCTGTCGCCACATTTATTTCACCAGTTGCACTTTGTCTAGGAGCCAGAGCCCTTTGCTCTTGGCCCAGGAAGCTGCCAAGTGCTGCCAACGGTCCCTGACAGCTCTGTCGCCACATTTATTTGACCAATCACACTTTGACTGGACAAAGGCGTTCCTTGGCTTCTGACCTGACAGCCGCCAGGCCACCGCGAGTTGTCGATCGCAGAGCTGTGGCAGTTTTATTTCACCAGCCGCACGTTGTCTGGGAGGGGCGTCCTCTCTTGCTCTCGACCGGGAAGCCCTCATTGGCTAGCTGGGAGGCTTGAAAGTCCGTTGTCGGATTCATTTCACCAATCGCGTTTTGACCGGGAATTTCGCGTTGTGGCCGTTTCTTCCGTGTCTGGTAGCTGATTTGTCCACCATCGAAAGATCGAAAGACCCTTGCAATGGCAGGAGTTCCAGCAGCCTGCGAATCTCGTCGTATGCGCGCTGGAAAACGCGGCTTGCTCGGGGATCTCCCTCACGGCGGGTGCGAAACGATTGGAATCGAAGTGCCGCATCCATGGTACGGCCCAGTCGGGAAAAGCGAGCCAGGTCCCGCTTGTCCAACAGAGGCGCATTCTGTATGGCGGGCACCAGCAATGCCATCTGCTGACGCAGATCGTGCCCCAACCTTTCTGCAATCGCCTGCTGTTCTCGCGACAGGCGACCCCAGGTCCATTCGCTCAGACGCCAGGCGTTCGTGGGCTGGTCACGTACCTGCTCGAAGAATGACTGCGCTTCCTGGGCTAGCTGACTGAGTTTTTCTGCGGGGGTGCTGTCGTTTGGCATTGCCTTGCGCTCCATACTGGTCTGGATTGTGCGGCCCAGTCGGATGCTGTTTTAGCGCATCCGACGAACCATGCCGCCTATTTTCCACGGGAGTGATTGGCTGTCAAACGAACGGAAGCGCGAGCATCGACGCCTCTTGCTACGACAAACCTGTCGAAAAATCAACGAAATCAGGTCCGTTTGCGCGGAATTCATTTCCGGGTTAGCATCCCGCCCGGAGTAAGCCAGAAATGCGTTATCGCAAAGGGTCTCTCAACCTGAACAACCTTGAAGACAAGGCTATTCTCAACTTTGTGGCGGACTCACGGTATGTGACGCACGCGCAACTGTTCCGCTTTGCGCAGTTGGATTATTACGAACGCAGCCGACCGATCTTCAATTGGCGAATTCGCCGGATGGTCGACCGCGGCCTGGTGCGGAAACAGGCGCTACCGATGTTGCATGGCGACGCCCTCTACTCGATCACGCGCGCTGGCCTGCAGGCGCTGGAGCGCCTCGGGATCTACTATTTCGGCGCAACCCTCGACCGCGAGCAGGATGCCTACAAGTTTCAGCTGCCGCATGCGTTGGAGGTGAACAATATCCGGCTCACGTTGCTGGTCCACCGCACGCTGATTCAGTGGATTCCGGAGTGCTTGATTCGGGTCTTGAATCTGTCGCCCGCGACGGCGTATGCCAAGGTGTATGACGGCATCGCGACCGTGCGGCTCCAATACAATTTGGTTGAGTTCGCGGTGGAGTACGAGCGAACGCTGAAGAGCCCGGCCAAGTATGAAAAGATCCGCGAGGCCATTGAGTCGGAGAAACGGGTGAAAGCGTTCTTATACCTGGTGCCCAGCTATCCGTTGCTGCAAGGGCTCAGGGACGCTTTTTGGCGAACGAAACAACTGGTTGTGTTCGGACTGGTCGATGAATTCAAGCGCGAGCTGTTGAACACCAGTGTGCACGATGGGAATTACAGAGTGAGTTCACTGCAGGATGTACTGGCAAAACTCCTGCCGGCGAAAACCGGAACGTAGGCAGTGTCCCCAGACCACTTCACTTCCTATCTCACGACAAGAGCGCGTGCCCGGTTTGCCCTGGCACACTTGGTGTGACTGCCGAATTGACTGAAGGCTTTGACTTTCCGTTGCCTCTCCATAGGCTTTCGAATCAGTTTCGGGCCGGGCTGCAAACCCCTGGGAGCGTTGAGTTTGGTTCGAGACTATATACGCTCTCTCCCACCTGTTTTTCGACGTATGCCTGATCGAATTGATCTGAGCCGTATCGGTCGCTGATTATTGGCCTCCCAAGCCTCGATTTCCCGCCTGAAACCAAGTCCGCACGGCTCGCGTGTGCTCGTTTCGTGCTCGGCTTACCAGCCAGTTTTCTCATTCTCCAAATCCTCTACCACTGCCCGGTGACTGCCGATGGCACAGCCGGAGGTGTGTTCTCAGCCAACCAAACCAACAATCAACCAGACACTCAGGAGGTGAACTATGAAAGAACGAGTTGTGTTTGAAGCCAATGTGCCGGTGACGGCCACGCTGGCGTATGCGGATGGATTGAAAGTGCAAGGACGCTTTGGTGATCAGGTGATGTACTCACTCACCGACGGACGAGTCATGTACGTGCCGCCGGTTGTGCGCGACAAGCTGGTAGAACTTGGCATCCGGCAGCATGAGCCGTTTGCTATCTGCCGCGCTGAACGTCGCGAAGGCAATCGGCGTTTTGTCGACTGGGTCGTGGAGCCAGAAGTTTCGGCAGCACCGCCCCAGATTGTCACTGCGCATGGTGATACGGCTGGCTCGCCAATGAACGGCAACACCGGTGCGCGTGTCAACCCGAATGGCAACGGTAACGGCAACGGAAATGGCAAGTCGGCCAGCGCACCAACCAAGTCCGGGACTGCGGAAACAGCATTGCGTGCCGCACTGACGGCGAGCATTGACGCAGCCCTGGCAGCGGAACAATACGCGTCCGCACACGGTCTGTCGGTCCGCTTCGGTAGCGAAGACCTGCGCGCCATGGCGCTCAGCCTGTTCATTCAGCACGCCCGCGACGGAGGTGTGCGATGACAGAAGTTGCCATAACCGAGGCGCTGGGGGAGTCGCTCTCCCCCAGCCAGGTCAGCAGCTACATGACGTGTCCCGCGAAGTGGTACTTCCGCTACTTGATTGGATTGAGCGAGCCGACCACGGGAGCACTGGCGCTCGGCAAAGCATTTCATGGAACACTCGCTCGGAACTTCCGCCAGAAGATGAGCACAGTTCGCGACATGGAAGCCAAAGAACTTCGCGAAGTCTTCGCAGAGGAGTGGTCGTTGGCAACTGCCGACGCTGCATTGCGCGACGATGAAGATGCAGATGAGCTTGCCGCGACTGGCCAGATTCTTGTCGCAGCTTACGTGACAGAAGCCGGTGGTCCCCTGCAGCCACACGCAGTCGAGCAGACTGTGCAAGGTGAGATTGCCGGCGTGAAGGTTCGAGGGATTGTCGATCTGCTCGACACTGACGGTCGCGTGCTGGATTTCAAGACGGCGTCGAAGCGTCCTAATGGACTCTCAGCCGAACACAGTTTGCAGCTGACGACTTACGCGATGATCACACCCGGCGCCAGCGGTCTGTGCCGTCTGGATACCGTTACCAAAACCAAAACCGTGCAGGTGATCCAACAGAGTTATCAGGTCGGTGCCGAAGACCGGCGCTTTGCCGAGACTCTGTATCCCATGGTGCAGGAGTCCATCCGGGACGGGATTTATCCACCGCACCGCAGCGGTCCGATGTGCTCCCGTCGGTACTGCGGTTACTGGCGCGTGTGCGAGCACGAGTTCGGCGGACGCGTGGCGGAGTAATCCCGCGCCGGCGCTCTCCGTGCCGCTTCCCCGATTCCATTTCGATTTCACTTCATGCCAGTTGACCCGCGCTGAGCGGGCGCCGAGCCGTCGGAAACGGCACAACCACTCGGGAGAGCCGCAGACTCAGTCGTTTGCTGCCCCTCCCGATCTTCATTTGGAGGAAATGCGATGCAAGAGACGAACCTTATCGAGCAGGAGCATCCCGTTGGGGTCTTAACGGTCCCGGTACCCGCTCCCGCTCCAACAGTGACGCTGTGCTCCTACGGTAAAAAGCTAAACCGGGAAGAACTTTCCCGAGTGGCAACGCCCGTCGGGACAGCAACCCACAAACCCATTCCCCACATTGCCGTTGTCGAGAAACTGATCGAAGCGCTCGGCTTACGCCAGATTGGCGTGGTGCGGGAGGAATACGCCGTTTCATCGGACGGGATGCGCATGTTCGGTGTGATGGACCTGAGTTCCGGCTTCGATGGCTGCCGTTTCGCGATCGGCCTGAGGAACAGCCACGACAAGAGCTTTCGGCTTAGCTGCACCGTCGGCCTGAGAGTCTTCGTCTGCGAGAATCTCGCGTTTCACGGGGAATATACTCCCGTTCTCGCTAAGCATTCGAAGCACTTCTCGCTCGAAGACAGCCTGGCCATCGGGGTCGACCGGATGCAGCGGAACTTTGGTCCTTTGAAGCAACAGGTGGACGAGTGGCGTGCCATGCAGTTGTCCACGGCTGCGGCGAAGCTGCTGATCTACCAGGCATTCATCGAGGAAGAGACGGGCTTTCCCAGGCACCTGGCACGGCGAGTGCATGATCTGTACTTTCAGCCCGTGCATGAGGAGTTCCAGGCACGAACCATGTGGAGCCTCTCGAATGCATTCACGAGCGCCTTCAAGGAACTGGATCCAATCCCTCAGTACAAAGCGACGGCGAAGCTGGCGGGCTTCCTGCAATCGGTACGTCCTGCGTAGTGCCCGCCACAAGAGTCGGCGTACGGTCCAGGAGTCGTACCGGTTGTTTCAGCATGTTGGAAAAGCGGATGGCGAAAGAGATCGTACGCCGCCGGTTATCGTGACGCAGGCAATATACCTCGCGATGTTTCGAGCAAGAGAATTGAGCATCGCACGTCATTTCTGGCGTTCTACATAGGAGGACAGATGGACGGAACGCAACTGACTCAGCAAGAGACATGGGTGCTTTACCTCGCTGCAGAAGGATGTCCAACTTTGCGAATTCCAGTACCTCACTCGGAGGCTGCATCGTTACTGTTCGCGAAATACCGTGATTGTTATGGGCTTGGCGCGTCGGACATGGAACCCAACTGCGGCAAAGTGTACGATTCCACGGGAGCTGTGATCGCTCGCATTTCTTACAATGGTCGTGTATGGAATGAGCACGACGAATTGATGCACGAAGCAAGCAATGGTTGATGCAAACCCATTGCGAAGCGCGTGCAAGGCTGAGAACACACGATTGGAAAGGTTCACGGAATCGCGCTTCTACGAAATCGTTTTGGCCAACACGCCGCCACGTCAGGTCGGAGGCTCCCGACTGAATTACATTCGCATCACTTGGGTCACCGGACCTTTGGAACCCTGTGAGTTTCCGCCCACGGGTGAACCGTGTATCGCTCGAACCGATCCCGCGTTACCATTTGAGGAGGACGACATGAGTGTGACATCTACTGCGTACGAATCGTGGCTGAAAGAAGTGGAACAAGCTCTCTCTTCGGCAAACATGCCCCTGGACGACTGGCAGAAGATCTGGACATTTGATTTTCGCCGTGAGTTTGAGGCGCAAGCGACGGCCAAAGACGCTGCGATGAGAGCCAATCAATACTGGTGGCAACAACAGAACAAGGCGATCGGCCAAGACTGTCGCGAAACTCCAAACTGTTGGCTCCCGCGCAATCACCAGGGTGAATGCGAACCACGCAGCTGATGAACGCGATTCGAAAGGGAAGGCACGCGAAGTCCTGCTAAAAGACCCGAACGCTTACCACTGATAGCAAACAACATTCGAGCCAGCTAAGTGGCACAATTCTGTTGAACTAACGTGGAATATGCAGCTATCCTGGAAGTCCCGATGATCCCTGTGATTGATGTGTTTGCAGGCCCCGGCGGATTGGGTGAAGGTTTCAGTGCATTTCGCGATCATCAGGGTCGACTTGTGTTCAAAATCGCTCTTTCGGTTGAGAAGAACCCCGACGCTCACAGGACGCTTAAGTTGCGCAGCTTTTATCGGCAATTCAGGAAGCCTAACTTACCCGAAGAATACTACGATTGCCTGAGAGGCAAACTCACGGTTGACGAGTTATACCAGAAATTTCCAGCTGAGGCGGCATGTGCGGACTCGGAATCATGGCGTGCTGAATTAGGGACGGATGAGTTTCCTGCTGCCTTGATCGATGGTCGAATTCGCAAAGCACTCGAAGAAGCCGAGCATTGGGTCTTGATTGGTGGTCCTCCATGTCAGGCATATTCCTTGGCCGGCAGGTCGCGGATGATACCCGTCGATCCACTCAAGTACGCGAAGGACCATCGGCACTTTCTATATCGCGAATACCTCCGCATTATTGCCGTGCATCGTCCGCCCGTCTTCGTAATGGAGAACGTGAAGGGCATTCTCTCATCGAAAATCGAGGGCGCGCGGATCATTGATCGGATCCTTAGTGATCTTCGCAGTCCCTTGCGAGCGCAGCCTGAACTCAGAGGAGCGGGGGCGGACGATCTAGAATATGAGCTGTTTCCAATCGGTGGTCCCATCGGTGCAGCATCGCTCTTCGGTTCCAACGACGTTGACCCGTCCGAGTACATCGTTCGCTGCGAATCATATGGCATTCCCCAAGCTAGGCACAGGCTGATCCTGCTGGGAGTGAGGAAGGGAGGGTACCACAGTCCGGGGAGGCTTCGTCCAAGCGGCCAGTCCATAGATTTATGGGATGTTATTAAGGATCTTCCGCGGATTAGAAGCCGTATTTCAAAGGATGAGGACTCTGCGCAACTCTGGGTCGAGAACCTCCGCGAGATACTATCTAGCGATACGCTCAAGAACGGAGAGCTGAGCGAAGCAGTTCGTCAAGAGATGCGGCAGGCACTTGGACGGCTGAAGGCTATTAGGAGCACCGGGGCCGAGTTTCAGGAGAGTGCCCGCAGGCCCAACTGGCAGAGTGCCTGGTTTTACGATTCGCGGCTTGGAGGTGTCTGCAACCACTGCTCACGAAGCCACATGAAGGAGGATCTTTGGCGCTATTTCTTCGTGGCGTGTTTTGGACGAGACTTGCTGGCTGCTGGCGGTGGATTTTGACAAGAAGACCTGGCAGAAGGACGCCACTGCGTTTCTCGCGGTATGTCACGAATTGAAAGTGCCTGCGGCATTGGAACGTTCCCGGTCGGGAAACGGTGGACACGTGTGGATTTTCTTTGAGCGAGCGATCCCTGCCACAACCGCGCGAAAACTGGGCTGTGCCATCCTCACCCGAACCATGGAATCCCGCCATCAGGTGGGACTGGATTCATATGACCGATTCTTTCCCAACCAGGACACGATGCCCAAGGGAGGGCTTGGCAACCTAATCGCCCTACCTCTGCAAAAGGTCCCGCGCGCAAACGGAAACAGTGTTTTTGTTGATGCAGAATTTCATCCGTATCCCGATCAGTGGGGATTTCTGGCAAGCCTAGAAAAGATGTCCGCCGATGCCGTCGAGACAGTAGTGCTTGAAGCGCAACGGCGCGGGGATCTCATTGGGGTCAGAATCAGCATTGCAGAAGACGAGGGACAAGATCCCTGGACGTTGCTGCCGTCACAAAAGAGAGTGGAGAGCCCAATACCTGGACCTTTCCCAACGCAGGTGCGAATCATTCGCGCCAATCTCGTGTACATCGAGAAAAATAATCTGTCGTCGGCGATGTTAAACCGGCTGCTACGCTTGGCAGCATTTCAGAATCCCGAATTCTATAAGGCCCAGGCAATGCGCCTTCCCACATTCAATAAGCCGAGAGTGATCGCGTGCGGCGAAGATCTTGCCAATCACATTGCGTTGCCGCGTGGCTGCCTCTCGGAGGTAGTGGAACTGTTCGAAGGGCATGGCATCAAGACGGACATTCGTGACGAGCGGGTCGCCGGCCTTCCAATTGATGTGGAGTTCTCTGGCCGATTGCGCCCGTTGCAAAAGGATGCTGTCTCCATGATTGCCCAACACGATGAGGGAATTCTCTGCGCACCCACTGCGTTCGGCAAGACTGCTGTGGCCGCGTGGCTAATCGCCGCACGAAAAGTAAATACCCTCGTACTGGTTCACCGCCAACAACTGCTGGACCAGTGGCATGCAAGGTTAGCAATGTTCCTAAATCTTCCAGCCAAGTCAATCGGGCAAATTGGCGGAGGAAAGAGCGAGCGCACCGGTTGTGTTGACGTCGCAATCATCCAAAGCACCCACGACAAAGACGGAGTCAAGGATTTCGTCGCCGAGTACGGACAAGTCATTGTCGATGAGTGCCACCATTTGTCGGCGTTCACGTTCGAACAGGTGATGAAGCAGGTGAAAGCGAAGTACATCCTCGGCTTGACGGCAACTCCCGAGCGTAAAGATGGACACCATCCCATCATCTACATGCAATGTGGGCCGAGTCGATTTAAGCTTAGCGCTCGCTCGATGACCGCCGCTACACCTTTCGATCATGAAGTGATTTCTCGGTCGACAGAGTTTTGCTTGCCGTCCGAACAGATCGACACAACAATTCAGGAATTGTATGCCGCACTTGCAAACGACAGTGCTCGAAATGAACTCATTGTGGCCGATCTCGTACGTGCTGTCGAAGATGGACGCTCACCGTTGCTTCTTACCGGTAGGACTGATCACTTGGAGTATTTTGAGACGACGCTCTCAGGCAAGGTGGACAACGTGTTCGTACTGAGAGGCGGCATGGGGAAGAAACAACGGCGATCAGTTGCGGAAGCCATCGCGGCCGTTCCGGAGAACGCGCCACGAGTCATCTTGGCAACTGGCAGCTACATAGGAGAGGGCTTTGACGATGCGCGCTTGGACACGCTGTTCTTAGCAATGCCGATTTCCTGGAAGGGCACATTGCAGCAGTATGTCGGGCGACTTCATCGGCTGCACGACGCGAAGCGCGTTGTCCAGGTCTATGACTATGTAGATTCCCGTGTCCTAATGTTAGCGAGAATGTACGCTCGCCGATTGAGAGGTTACAGTGCCATCGGCTACAGGATTCGCGACGGCGCGCAAGATATGGGATCCAGCCCAGTACAATAATCCGTTCTTCGGGAGAAATTAAGCGAACGGCTTCTCGGATCGAAGGGACCATATGACGCAAAAGAAGCACGAACCCTTGGTGGTAGTCCACATGGATGTGCGGAAACTGAAGCCAGAACCTGAAACTAATCTCCCGCCCGTCAGCAAAGCACGATTGGAGAAACTGATCGCGGAGGCGGTGGTGGATGCGTACACGGAGCAGGAGCAGGCCGTCGGCTTCCTCACGATGATTCAGGATCATCTTGTTCTGCCCTTCTCCGTGAATATCCTTGGCGTTGAGGCAGTAGTGGAGAAAGTGGACATGACCCGCGACGGTCGAATTGTGGCGGTTTGTCGGCGAGAAAACATCCGGCAAAGAATCGGGATCCTCGATCTGGTGCTTCCGACGCCCACTCCGGCCGGCGCGGAATGGATCGCAGCCTATCGCCACTGGCGCAGAGGGTTCTGAGTGAGCGAATACCAATATTACGATTTTCGGGCGATGGATCGGGCACTGACAAAAGCCGAGATGGCTGAACTGCGGTCTATTTCCACGCGCGCCGTGATTACCTCGACGAGTTTCACGAACCACTACGAGTGGGGAGACCTTAAGGCAAATCCCCTTAAACTTCTGGAAAAGTACTTCGACGCATTTGTCTACGTGGCAAATTGGGGGACACGGGAATTCTATCTTCGCCTTCCGCTGGAGTTGGTCGACTACAAACAGCTCAAGGTCATGCTCCCAGGCGACGCCGCCAGCGTGCGAAAGGCTGGAAGACACCTGATTGTCGGGTTTGAGAATGAGTCGGAGCAGGATGACTGGGACGATGGCACGGGCTGGATGGGCTCGCTGATGTCGCTGCGTTCTGAATTGCTGTGCGGAGACCTCCGATGCCTATATCTCGGATGGCTTCTTTGCGCGCAGTGTGAAGAGTTCGCGGAAGAGGAACTGGAGCCTCCCGTACCCGCCGGCTTGGGCGAACTTTCGGCTCCTCTCCACTCGCTGATCGAGTTTCTTGGAATCGACGAAGAACTAGTCGAGGTCGCAGCGCTAACTGCAGCGCCGCTCAACGCCGGGCCGAGCAGGAAAGGACTAGATGCTTGGATTCGAAGCCTGCCCGAAAAGGAGAAGAATGAGCTGCTCTTAACCGCGGCATCGCAATCCGGCGATCGCTGGAGAAACGATCTTCTGCGGCGCTTTCGGCAGCAGGATGAACAGCGCGACTCTCGCGAATGCCGTCAAGTCCAACGGCGGACAGCCGGAGACCTCCTAGCGGCAGTTCGTGCCCTGGCTGAGGAGAGAACTCGGCTATCGGACGCAAAACGAGCGGCGGAAGCAAAGCGACAGAAAGCAAAAGCCGAGGCAGACCGCAGACGGTATCTGGACCAATTGGAGAAGCGCAGAGAAACGACTTGGAATCAGATTGCAGCGCACATCCAGAGACGCCAGCCGATCGAGTACGACAAGGCGGTCAGCTTGCTGGTCGACCTCCATGATCTGGCGGTCCGCAAGCAGCAGGTTTCTGAATTCCAGTCCGCGCTGGAGAAACTCCGCCAAACCCACGCCGCCAAGGAGAGTTTCCTGCGTCGGCTGACAAATGCGAAGCTGTAACGGGTCACGGCGCAACAGTCAGGAAACCACATCAGGTAGAGAAACTTGAGACGGATAACATGCTTATCTCATCGGGAGGAGCTTTAGGCCCCGGCGCCGACTTCCGTCCAGCGTTATCTTCCGGATCGAGTGAGTTTACAATCCGAAATGGACGTTAGTAGAATCCGGCCTAGACGAGCAAGCGAGTTTCGAGCGAAGTCGTTGGCAGTTGTCTTCCGACGAATATCGATGGACCTCTTCTGGGGCTTCCAGCACAAACGCACACGGTATGGCGGCTCCAACTCTCCGTGTATTGTCGTTGGCAGTTAGGTGCCGAAGATATACTGAATACGATGCATTTTCGTAATATATAAGTGTCATGTTCCGTAAATGCTTCATTTATGATACTTTTTCGTAATGAACATTGCTGCGCGATTGGCGAGATTTGAAGATCGGGGGTTCAACCGTGAAACCGCTGCGGTGAATGTCTTGCTTGAACAGGCATTGCAGGTTTTGCTCTCGGCCTTTCCCGATACATTCGTCTTCTTTGGCGGCGCAAGCTTGGTTCTGTTTTACGGCAGTCCCAGACACTCGGGAGACTTGGATCTACTGATCAGTACGGAGACTGCACTGAGCGCCGATGCCGTGCAAAAAGCGCTGGAAGGGCCACTGAGAGCTGACGCCGAAATCCTTGGTTATCGCGGATTGACAATCGAGCCAGCCAGAACAGCAGGTGAGTTCTCAAAGCTCGCAGTCAGGGCTGGCACACGGATTCTCTTCACAATCGATCTGACGAGAATCAGTGCTGTTATTCGAGGCGAGTTGGTCGAGTTCCCGATAGCCTCTGACTCAAGTGAACACGTAACCGTCCAAGTTCCTTCACGGAATCTGCAACTCCTATTCAAGGCAGAGGCCTTCTTGAGGCGACCTTTCCTGAAGACCCGAGATGCGTTCGACATCAAGCTGCTTCAAGACTCTGGTGCTGTCCTGAGCGACAGCCTGACGGTTCATCTGGTCGATGGACCAGCAGCCGAAAAACTGGAAAACCCTGAATTCATCACCCAGCGAATTGCCCAGGTTAACTGGCGAACCTGCACGCCCGAGTTACAACCGTATCTGCCGAAGGACGTATTCGAGAAACTTGAAAGCTCGGACTTCGAGCCGTTGCGTGCAGCACTGCGGCAGTTGTTTTCTGCATGGCTCTAGGAGGTGCGCAATGGACTGGGCAAAACTGATAAACGACCGGGCGCGGGTTTCCGGTTTACTCCGAGTGGAAGAACTGACTCGAGATTTAGGCCTCTCCGAGGCTGTAATTCGAAATTCGCTCCGACGCCAGGAGGGGCGCGGTCTCGTCGAACATGTCGGCAAGAAGATTTTCATCAACCGACTGGCCAGCGATTTCTCCGGGCGAGAGTTGATCAATGTGTTACGACCGGAAGCCTACCTTTCGCTTGAAACCGTGTTGAGAGATTCAGGTGTTTCGACGCAAAGCCCGAGGGTCTTGACTTGCGTTACGACACGGCGACCAGGCGAGTTTCGAGCGAAGTCCCTAGCGATCGTCTTTCGTCGAATATCGAAGGACCTCTTCTGGGGCTTCCAACACAAACGCACACGGTACGGCGGCTACAACGTTGCTGATCCCGAGAAGGCGTTATTGGATTGGGTTTATCTCGGGCGACACACCGGCAGCACAATCCATACCGACGAACTGGATCTGGAACGGCTTGACCAGAACAAGCTCCTGCAGTATGCGGCCAAGTTTCCAAGCTCCGTGAAACACCAGATTCTGGAGGTGGTGGCTGCTTTCAAAATTGCACAATAAACGATGCAAAAACACCCATTGGATCGACCTGCTCAAGGAGCCGGATAGCGAATCAATTTAGTGTGTCGTAAACGTGTCGTTGCGTCTCTAACTTATTCAAAACAAACAAGCACAATAAACGCATCTATGCGAACCGAGGCTGAATTAAGTTATTTGTTTACAGTAGCTTAGTGAAAATCCAGCATCATTTCGTAATCGACAGGTCATCGGTTCAAGTCCGATCGTCGGCTCCATTTTTTCAATAGCTTACCGACAATCAGTTCACCATCTGCTGCACAAGTGCTGCACACTCGAGTTTTTCCTCGAACTTTTTCATCGCATCCATGGCGTCTTCACGGGCCGTCTTGATGTAAAAGCGCTGAGTCGTGCTGACGCTTTCATGCCGGAGAATGGCTTGAATGGTAGTGTCGGGCACGCCTAGCTTTTTCAGGTTCGTCGCGAGCCCGCGACGATAAGCGTGCCAACCTTTCCAATCGAGACCATTGGCC
>JBEKXQ010000011.1:0-72015 GCA_049511915.1 Candidatus Korobacteraceae bacterium | reverse complement strand
TCGCCGAAGCTGAAATTGCCCAGCATCTCGAAGAAGGTGTGGTGGCGATTGGTGAAGCCCACGTTCTCCAGGTCGTTGTGCTTGCCGCCGGCGCGCACGCACTTCTGCGACGAGGTGGCGCGCGAGTAGTCGCGCTTCTCCAGGCCGAGGAAGACGTCCTTGAACTGGTTCATGCCGGCGTTGGTGAACAGCAGTGTGGGATCGTTGGCCGGAACGAGCGACGACGAGTGAACTTCCTTGTGTCCCTTGGAGACGAAATAGTCCAAAAACATGCGGCGAACTTCGGAGCCGGTGAGCTTGCGTGGCATAAGAGATAGATTACAGCAGCCGTCAGGTGTCAGCTATCGGCCGTCAGCCAGTGCTGAAGAGCAGCCACAACCGTACGATTTGTCATCCTGAGCGCAGGCGTGCCTCTTTTGCACGCCGGAGCCGAAGGACCGCTACAGCGCGAAGGATCCTTCCGGGTATAGGGGTCCTTCGACTGCGTTCGGACGCTCCGCGTCCTCACTTCGCTCAGGATGACACATCATAGGAGTTTCTAGCCGACGGCTCACAGCTTTCGCGCGCACCCTTCTCGCCAATTGACCCGCGCCCGCGATCCGTCCCATAATCTTCTTGCCTGACGATTATTCGCTACTCGCAAGGTGGCTGGCTGTGAACGACCAAAACAAGAACGCCCGCCGTCCCTTCCAGACGGCTGGGGAGCGGCTCGACGATTTGCTGGGCGACACCACGCAACGCATCGAGGAAGAGACGCAGCTGCTGATCAAGTACATCAACGACGAGCTGGTGCCGTCGATTCGGCAAGGCTCGACCAAGGCGTTGCGCATTGCCAGCGAGAAGCTGGCCGAGGTCGCGGACCACATGGACTCGAGCAAGCGCAAGGGCTAGCCGCGAGTTTTCGTCTCCTTTCACGGGACGTGACCGAGCTGCCCGAACTTCTGAACGCCGACTGCCGCGGCTCCGCGGCTCTGTCGATTTTCGCCATTGACCCGGGGCTTACGCCCGGGGCTAACATCGCAGCCACCGCTGCACGGTTCGGGCGGAGCCTATTCGCGGTCCCTCCGATTCTCGCGGCTTTGTTGTTGCTCTCCGGATGCGGCGGACATAAGACCGCGCGCAGCCAGCCTGTTCCGCCTCCTCCGACCGTCACATCGCCGCAGCCCGCGCCGCCCACAACTGCCACCACCGAGCCCACGCCCGCCGTTCCACACAAGTCCAAGCCCATTTACGTCGAGACCGGACTGGCGAGCTGGTACGGGCCTCCGTACAACCACCACCGCGGAGCCAATGGCGAAATCTACGACCAGAATGCGATGACCGCCGCGCATCGCACCCTGCCGCTCAACTCCATGGTCCGGGTGACCAACCTCAGCACCGGGCACGTGGCCATGGTGCGCATCACCGATCGCGGGCCATTCGTGGAAGACCGCATTGTCGATCTGTCACTGGCGGCGGCCAAGGCGGTCGATATCTGGCGACCAGGGACGGCGGAGGTCAAGCTGGAAGTGCTGTCGGCGCCGGCGCCGATTGCGGAAGGCGGACGCTGGTGCGTGCAGATTGGCGCCTTCCACAGCGAAGGAGAAGCTCGCAGACTGAAAGAAAAGTTGCAGGACAGGTACGAAAACGCCAACGTCATTCAGTTCACCGGGCCAACGGGAGAATGGGTCCGCATCCGTCCTGAGGGCGACGACAAGCAGAAAGCCCAGGAAGTCGCCAGCAAGACGCATGTCAAAGAGGGCGGCGTGTTTCTGGTGAGGCTGGATTGAAGAGAGCAACTAGCAACTAGCAACTAGCAATTAGCATTTGGCACTTGGCAGTTAGCCAATTCCCCTACAAGTTACGACGCGAGAATTCCGCCTATACTCTCTGCAGTCGTGAAGCTCGTCGTGTCCCATCCCGCAACCTCTTCTGTTATGCCGGATCGAGTGGCACTGATCGCGCGCGGCCGGCGTCTGGAGTACCTCACGATCGCGTGGAACGGCTTCGAAGCTGCGGTGGCATTGGTCGCGGGACTGCTGGCGGGAAGCATCGCCCTGGTCGGATTCGGGCTCGACTCGGTGATCGAAACCACATCGGCGGGAATTCTGTTGTGGAGATTGCGCACCGACCAAGACGCGCACCAACGCGAGAGCGCCGAACGAACCGCGCGTCGCCTGGTGGGAACTTGCTTCTTGCTCCTGGCTGCTTACGTCGCCATCGAATCCATTCGTGCGCTGTGGACAAAAGCGCAGCCGGAGCGCAGCCTGCCCGGCATCCTTATTGCTGTCGCGGCGGTGATCGTAATGCCGCTGCTGGGCCGCGCCAAGCGGCAAGTGGCGGCGCAAATCCATAGTGGGGCGCTGCTGGCGGACGCGCGCCAAGCCGACTTCTGCGCGTGGCTCTCGGCAATTCTTCTGGCTGGGCTGCTGTTGCACGCGCTGCTGGGCTGGTGGTGGGCCGATCCGGCCGCGGCGCTGGTCATGACGCCGATCATCGCGCGGGAAGGCGTGCAAGATCTGCGCGGCAAGAATTGCGATGACTGTCGCGTTGGGCATTAGCAAGGATTTACGTCTAGTGGCTCCCCCGGATTTCCGCTATTCTGTTGCAGTAGTCTTCCTGCGCCGATATGCCTACTAAGCAACCTGCCTCGTTCGATCGCAAGTTCGTTCCGCTCTCCACACGCTTCGATCATGCCCTGCTCTTCGCCTCGCAGGTACACCGCGAGCAAGATCGCAAGAAGAGCGGCATCCCCTACATTTCGCATCTGCTGGGCGTGGCCTCCATCGTGCTTGATTATGGCGGCGACGAGGAGATGGGGATCGCGGCGCTGCTGCATGATGCCGTGGAGGACCACGGCGGGCGGCCCATGTTGAAGGTGATCGATCGGATTTTTGGGGCGCGTGTCGCCAAGATCGTCGATGGCTGCACCGACTCCTACGTGGAGGACCCCAAGAAAAAAGAGAGTTGGGAGCGGCGCAAGTTCCGCTACCTGCGTCGAGTGCGGCATGAGGACGCCGAGACGCGCTTCGTGTCGGCCGCCGACAAGCTCTACAACGCGCGCGCCGTTCTGCGTGATTTGCGCTATGACGGCGAGATCGCGTTCTCGCGCTTTTCCGTGCCCAAGGCCAAGACGCTATGGTACTACCGGTCGCTGGTGCGTGAGTATCGGATGGGCGGCGTGACCCACCGGCTGAAGCCGCTGATCGACGATCTGGATCGCGTGGTGACCGAGGTGGAGCACCTGTCCGGAATACTGGCTTCTCCGATTCGCCGGCCGCGGCGGAAATAACCGCGCGCTTACTGTCCCGGCCCCGCCGCTTGCCCCACGATCTGGTATTCGTGCTTCTTGCCGTTGGCGTCGATCACGTTGATCTGGGTGTTTTTCTTGAGCTCGTATTGCACAACCTCGCCAGCCTGCATCTGCGGCTTGGTTTCTTTATGGCGGGCGATGGAATAGGTGGTAGTGTCCGTCTGCAGTTGATAGACGATCCAGTTCTTGCTCTTGGATTTTTCCGCGTACGTGCCGTTCTCCCATTTCACGATCTTGCCCTGCTGGTAGGTGTCGGCGGCGAAGGCGAGCGCCGAAAACATCATGATCAGTACGAAAGCGATCTTTTTCATTAGGCCTCCAGCGAAGATGCGCGGCTGAAGCCACGCTCGCAAATGTGTCGTCCCTACGGGACTCGAATTTCATTCGACATTCTACCCAGCGCTGAAGCGCTGGGCTATGTTATATCGTCCCACTGCGTGGGACTTGGTCCATTCCGCGTCCGCAACCGGCGACTCCCGACGAACAATAGGGGTCCTTTCGGCAAGCTCAGGGCGCGCTCTTCGGCTTTGTTCGGTCGCTGACGCGACCTCGCTCCACTCAGGATGACAAATCAAATATTGTTCTGGAGAAGACATAGGTCTAGCTGATTGCTGACGGCTACTCGAACAGCTTGGTCACGCCCTCTTCCAGCACGCAAATCTTCTTCTCGATGCGTCGGCGCCTGGCCTCAAGCTTCAGCCGTTGCAGCGGCTCTTCCACCGGCTCATGTGATAGCCGAAACGTTCCGTAGTGCATGGGCACCATGCAGCGCGCGCCCAGATCGACGAAGGCTTGCACCGCGTCCTCGGGGCTGGTATGCACCGAGCGGTAGGAAGCCGGATGATACGCGCCAATCGGCAGCAGCGCCACCTCAGGCCGCAGGCGCTCGCCAATCTCGCGAAAACCATCGAAGTACGCCGTGTCGCCGGCGTGGTAGAGCGAATGACCACCAGCTTTCAGGACGTATCCGCCGTATCCGCGATACATATCGCGCAGAATGCGCGCTCCCCAGTGCCGCGCGGGCACGTGCGTAATCTCGAGTTGGCCGAGGCGCAAATCCTCCCACCAGTCGAGTTCGACAATGCGGCCATATCCCAAATCGCTTACCAGGTCACGGACATGATGCGGCACGATGATCACGGGCCGCTTGCCGGAGCGGCGGCGCGTGAGCCGCGCGATTGCCCGCAGCGACGGCCGATGCAAGTGATCGAAGTGAGCGTGCGAAACCAGTACCGCATCGATGGCCGGCAGGTCGCGCAGCCTCAGCCCTGGCCGCCGCAGGCGCTTCAGCACGAATATCCAGCGGGCGAAGTTGGGGTCAACCAGAATATTCTTGCCCGCAATTTGGAGGAAAAAGCTGGAATGTCCGATGAAGGTGACGCCCAGCTCACTGCGATCCGCCAGCACCGGCTTGCGGGTAACTCCGGTGCGCGGGGTCATGGCAGAGTGGCGCACCAAGGCGCCAAAGCGGCCGGCCTTACGTCGAATTGAAGGTCCCAACATGATGGTTCTGATTAATTAGACGCGCGTGGCAGCGGTCCCGATGCGGCACGCGCAACCGAACAATGCCAATCTCTTCCTTGGCTTAAATCTAGTTTCGGGCCGACTGCGCCAGCGGCTCCCTGCCAGCGCGTGTCCAATTCCGAAAGTCTAAGGAGCAACACATGCGTATTGCCTTCCTCGGTTTGGGCATCATGGGACGTCCGATGGCCACGCGGCTGGTAGCCGCCGGGCACGAAGTTTCGGTCTGGAACCGCACGGCCCGTCAGCACGTTGACGGCGCAACCACCGCTGTTTCCCCGGCCGACGCCGCCAAAGAGGCCGAAGTCGTCTGGAGCTGCGTTGCCGATACGGCCGCGGTTGAGCGCATAATGTTTGGCGATGACGGCGCGGTGCAATCGCTGAAAGAAGGGGCGATTATCGTCGACTCGAGCACCATTTCCCCCTCGGCCACGCTGCGCTTTGCCGAGCGCGTGAATGCGGCCGGAGTGCATTGGGTGGACGCGCCCGTCACCGGCTCCAAGATCGGCGCGGAAAACGGACAACTCATCTTCATCGTCGGCGGCGCGCCCGAGCCGGTCCAATACCTTGATCCGCTGTTCAAAGCCATGGGCAAGCAGGTCATTCACATCGGCGACACCGGCAAGGGCCAGGCCGCAAAACTCGGCATGAACCTGATGATCGCCATGATCTACGAGGGTTTTGCTGAGGCCTTCGTTCTATCGCGCAAGCTGGGCGTCGAGCCGAGCAAGCTGGTCGAGTTGATCCAGGCATCGATGGTGCGCTCCGGCGTAATGGACTACAAAGCGCCGTTTGTCTTGCGCCATGACTACTCGCCCAACTTCCCGTTGCGCCTGATGCATAAAGACATCCACCTCATGCTCGATATGGCGAAAGAGCACCGGGTAAAGCTGCCCGCGCTGGAAACTGTGGATGAAATTTACGAGCTGTCCAGCGAGGAAGGCTGGGACGATCTGGACTACGCTGCGACGCTCGGGCTGCTGGAGAAGTGGGCGGGCCTCAGCGGCAAGCCGAAATAGCACGCTGTGGTTGTACGAATGGCTGTGTATCGGGGCACGGCGTCACAGTGCAACTGTGTCGCCCTCGGGGGGCTCGGCATTTTTCTCTAGCTCACCCAGCAGTCCGGCTCCAGCCGGGCTGTTTCACGTTTACGTCGGACTCACCGGCGCCATTATGATCGGATTGGTGAACTAAGCATGGAAACAAAGTGTTACGAGGCACATTCCCCGAATTCAGAGGTGCCAATCTGCGGATTGCATCAAAAGCCGCTGATTGAACAGAGCTTCCCGACCGCCGATCAGGATCCTCAGGGCTTAGGTAAAGGTGTATTGCGATACCACATTACTGTGCTTGTTTGCCCAGTAACTAAGGAAACTGTAAGGCGGCTGTGATTGCTCTGCTCGCCTTCGCCTTCTGCCAGCAACATTAAGCCCCTGTGGCCCCGGCGAGCCGACCAACGCACTTTTCAGACACTACCTGGACAGCTGTGTCTCGGCGGCGAAATCATCTATTCTTCCTAGATGGACGTTTTCGCTCTCACTCGCAAGCTCATCGACATCGAATCCACCACTGGAATGGAAGCCGCCGTTGGCGAGGCGCTCGCCGGCGAGTTGACGCAACTCGGCTATAACGTCGAGCGCATCCCTGTTGAAGACGATCGCTTTGACATCTGGGCAACCGACCCAACTCACCCGAAGCCGGAGCTAGCCTTCTCCACCCACATGGATACGGTGCCGCCGTTCATTCCCTCGTCGGAGACAGCGGATCGCGTTTACGGTCGCGGCTCGTGCGATGCCAAGGGCATTATCGTGGCGCAGATTGCGGCAGCGGAGAAATTACAGGCCGAAGGCATTTATGTCGGCTTGCTGTTTCTGGTGGGAGAAGAGCGCGACAGCCAGGGCGCGCAGACGGCCAATCAGCAGCCGCGGGGCGTGAAGTTCCTGATCAACGGCGAGCCAACCGAGAACCGGCTGGCCATCGCGTCGAAGGGCACGCTGCGTGTTGAGTTAGTCGCGCGCGGCAGAATGGCGCACTCGGCTTATCCCGAGCTGGGTGAGTCGGCCATCGAAAAACTGCTGGACGCGCTGCACGAGATTCGCAAGCTGAAGCTGCCGGCTAATCCGAAAGCCGGTCCGTGCACATTGAACATTGGACAGATCGAAGGCGGACGAGCGCCCAACGTCATTCCCGATCACGCCGTAGCGCAGTTGCTGTTCCGCCTGGTCGGCCCGGCGGAGGAGTTGCGAAAGCAAATCACGCAGGCGGCAGGTAACAGGGCGGAAGCCAATTTCAAACTGGAAATTCCTTACATGGAGCTGGGCACAGTTCCCGGCATTGGAACTATGGTGGCCGCCTTCACCACCGACATCCCGGCCTTGACTCGTTGGGGACAACCGCTGCTGATCGGTCCTGGCTCAATTCACGTCGCGCACACCGACAGCGAATACATCGAGAAGAAGCAGCTTCTGGAAGCGATTGATCTATACGCCGGGATTGCGCGCGAGTTGCTGGGGCGTTGATTCGGCTGGGCAAGCTTTTCACCACGGAGGCACGGAGGACACGGGGTTCTTAGAAAAAGTTTCCTCCGTGAGCTCCGTGTCGCCGTGGTGAATATCCGCATACCGCTTTTCCTCGTGACTTTTTGCTGTTCCAAAGTGCCACCTATAGCGCACAATGGTCGGCGCGAATCATGCCACTCAAGTCCTTTACCCAACATGCACCGAAGAAGGCGCCGCTCACTACCGCACCCGGGCAAAGTGTAAGCCGCGGAGTAGCGCTTCCGCTGGGCGCCACTGTGCGCCGGCGCGGCGTGAACTTTGCGGTTTTTTCCAAGCATGCCACGGCGTGCACGCTGGTGCTCTTCGAACCGGGAGCGCAAGATCCTTACGTCGAGTTCGCGCTCGATCCTCTGGCCAACCGAACCGGCCAGGTGTGGCACGTGTTCGTCGAGGGACTGGACGCCGGCGGCCAGTACGGTTACCGCTTCGACATGCAGCCCAATCCCGATCCGCAGGTGTATCGCTTCCATCCGGCGCACGTGTTGCTCGATCCCTACGCGCACGCGCTTTCCAATGGCGGCGCATGGGGCGAATACAAGCCGGGGGCGCGGCCCTACCGCAACGGTTTGCTCGTGGAGCAGGCATTCGATTGGGGAGACGATCAGCCGCTCAACATTCCGCTGGTGGACAGCATCATCTATGAAGCACATGTCCGCAGCTTCACAAGGCATCCGTCTTCCGGAGCGCCGCACCCGGGAACATTCGCCGGCCTGTTGGAGAAGATCCCGTATCTGAAGAAGCTGGGAGTGACTGCGGTCGAACTGCTTCCGGTCGTTGAGTTCGAGGAATCCGACACTGACCGTTTCAACCCTTTCACCGGCGAACCGCTGTTGAATCTGTGGGGTTATCAGCCGACCGCCTTCTTCGCGCCCAACGCAGCATATTCTTCCAACCCGGAAGACGGCGAGCAGATTCAGGAATTCAAGCGGATGGTTCGCGCCTTTCATCAGGCCGGAATCGAAGTCATCATCGACATGGTGTTTAACCATACCGCTGAAGGCGATGAACAAGGTCCGACCTGGTCGTTTCGCGGCATCGATAATCCCACCTACTACATTCTGGAGCCCGGTACCGGCAAGTACGTGGACTACACCGGCTGCGGCAACACCGTGAACGCCAACAATCCCGTGGTCCGCGACTTTATCGTCGATTGCCTGCGTTATTGGGTGATGGAGATGCATGTCGACGGATTCCGCTTCGACTTGGCGTCGGTTCTGGGGCGCGGTCAGGACGGACGGGTGCTGAAGAATCCGCCACTGCTGGAAAGCCTGGCGTACGATCCGGTGCTGGCCAACACCAAGCTCATCGCCGAGGCCTGGGATGCAGCCGGTCTATACCAGGTCGGCACGCTGCCCTCGTGGGGACGCTGGGCGGAGTGGAACGGCATCTTTCGCGACGATGTCCGCAAGTTTGTGAAGGGTGACGCCGGGATGACTTCGCCGCTGGCGACGCGCCTGCTGGGAAGTCCCGATCTCTATCTGACCAGCGCGCGTGAGCCCTATCACAGCATCAACTTCGTGACCTGCCACGATGGCTTCACGCTAAACGATTTGGTCTCCTATAACGAGAAACACAACCTGGCGAATGGCGACAACAACACCGACGGCAACAACGCGAATTTCAGTTGGAATTGCGGCGTAGAAGGCCCATCGGACGATCCAGCCGTCGCGGAGCTTCGCCTGCGGCAGCAGAAGAATTTCGCGGTGATCCTGCTGGTGTCGCACGGCGTGCCGATGATCCTCGCGGGCGACGAAATCAGCCGCACGCAACAGGGCAACAACAACGCTTACTGCCAGGACAACGAGGTCAGTTGGGTGGATTGGCGAATGGCGGAGACGAACGCCGGCTTATTGCGTTTCTTCCAGTTGATGATCGCCTTCCGCAAACGCTGTCCGCTGCTGCGCCGCGCCGATTTTCAGCTCAAAGGCGAACACGGCTTTCACATCACCTGGCACGGCGTGAAGCGCATGAAGCCGGATTGGGGCCACGAATCGCGTACGGTTGCCATGCAACTGACGCAACTGCATGAAGGCGACGCGCGCGACGACCTGCACTTCATTGCCAATGCATATTCCGGCGATCTGGAGTTTGAGCTGCCGCAAATTGGCGAGCGCGAGTGGTTTCGCATCGTGGACACCGCGCAGGACTCACCCCTCGACATCGCAGAAGACGGTCAGGAATTCCCGCTACTATCGCAGGAAAGCTATCTGGTGAAAGGGCGCAGCGTGGCGATGTTTGTGGCGAAGTGATCCAGCGAAAAGCGAAGAGCGAGGCCTTCCAAGTCGTTTTAATTAATAATTGAATTCATGCACCTTGACGACACTATCGTCGCCATCGCCACGCCTGCGGGACGTGGCGGCATCGGTGTGGTGCGAATATCGGGGCCTGATGCGCGCGCTATTGCTCGTCCCATGTTGCGATTGGCGCACCAGCATGATCTCGAGGCTGGCCACGCGCATTTCGGCGAGCTGATCGAGCCGGCGAGTGGCGAACGCATCGACGAGGTGGTCGTCACGTTCTTCGCCAAGCCGCACTCCTACACGACAGACGATGTCGTCGAGATTTCCTGCCACGGCTCGCCCGTGGTGTTGCGGCATGTAGTCGAGATGGCAATCGCTGGCGGCGCGCGGCTCGCCGAGCCGGGTGAGTTCACCATGCGAGCGTTTCTTAACGGCCGCATCGATCTGACGCAGGCCGAAGCCGTGCGCGACCTGATCGAATCGCAGACGCTCTACCAGGCGCAAGTGGCGGCGCGGCAATTGGACGGCGCTTTGTCGAAGCGGTTGCAACCCGTCAAGCAGAAGCTGGTGGAGCTGATCGCCACGATGGAAGCCGGTGTGGATTTTGCCGAAGACGATGTTGCGGTGATTGCCGACGAGCAGATCCTGGCGCGCATCGCCGCGATCCACGCGCCACTCGAAGAGCTGCTGGCCAGCTTTGCCTTCGGAAAGGTAGTGCACGAAGGGCTGACGCTGGCCATTGTCGGACAGCCAAACGTCGGCAAGTCAAGCCTGTTTAACTGCCTGGTCGAGAGCGAGCGCGCGATCGTTACGGCCACGCCCGGCACCACGCGTGACCTGGTCAGCGAGACGGTTGCGATCGGCGGCATTCCGGTGAGACTGGTCGACACCGCCGGCATTCGCGTCGCCAGGGATGAAGCGGAAAGCATTGGCGTGCGCAAGTCGATGGAGGCGCTGGCCGAGGCTGACGTGGTGCTGATTGTGCTGGATGCGGCGAATCCGTCCGAGTCTCGCGGTGCGCCGGATTCGAATCCGGACGCCCAGTTAGTCGCAAAAAGTGAAGGTCGCGTCCGCCTAGTGGTCCTCAACAAAATTGACCTTGCGCCGGAGGCACGCGCACCTGTTGACAGGCTGGCATCGCCGCACTTAGCGAGGTTGCTGCGGCCTGACGGCTGTGTAGACACGTCGGCCCTCACCGGCGAAGGCGTCGAGGAATTGCGTAAGAAAATCCTCCAGCTAGTCGGCGGAGATACCGGCGCGCAGCGCGAGAGCGGATTCCTGACCAATGTGCGCCAGAAGCAACTGGTCGCCGATGCGATTGGCTCGTTGGACAAAGCTGTTGCGGCAGTGCCACAGAAAATACCTCACGAGATGCTCCTGCTGGACCTCTACAGCGCACTGCGCGCACTGGATGAAATTACCGGAGCCACCACCGCCGACGACATCCTCAACCTGATCTTCAGCTCGTTCTGCATCGGAAAGTAAAGCGACTTTCAACGTCGGCCGTGGCCGACCTCCGTAAGCATCGCGAAACTCGATTAGTGATGCCCGCCACCGCCGCCGCTGCTGTGAGATCCTCCACCGCCGCCAGCCGGCTGCTGTCTCTGTTGCATCTGCTGCATTTGCTGCGCGTGGCCTTGCTGCATTTGCTGAGTCTGTTGCTGGTGCCGCTGCTCCACCTGCTGTGTTTTCGCTTCATTAGCCTGCTGTTTCGCCAGCTGCTGATGTTCCTGGTCCTGCTGCTGCTGTAGTTTCTGCCGATCCTGGTTCTGCTTCGCGACTAACTTCTCCTGCTGCTGCTGGTATTTCTGGTCCTGCTTCGCGTTCCCGGTGCTCGGTGCAGCGGGTCGATCGACGGGCGGCAAGTCCTTAGGATGGACCGCCATGTTGGCGTTGGGAGTTGCGGCAACTGGCGGCGTGCCGTGGTTGGCAGAATAGCGTTGCTGGGGGTTATTGCGGGCAGCCCACGCGTGTTGAGTCTGGGCAGCTACGGGCGGAATATGTCTCTCGTTAGCTGCGGCCTCTTCTTGCGGCGTGGCGCGAGCATTGATCCCGCCATTACCGCCGTTGTAGCTGACACGGTTAACCTCGCCCTCGTTCACCCTGGTGTTGTAAACGTTGTGGATAGAGTTGACGTTCACGTGATTCACAGTTGTGTTGTAGTAAAAATGCCCATTGTTCCAGCGTCCGCCCTCATAACCATGACCGAAATAACCGAAGCCATAGTTGATGCCGCCATAAAAACCCACGAACGGGCCCCAGTAGCCTGGATAGAAAAGAAATCCGCCGCCACCCCAACCCCAATAACCCGGAGTCCAGAGGAAGCCGACTTCCGGAGCCAGCACCCATGTTCCCGGTACCCAGTAATAGCCGCCATCAGCCCACGCCCAGTACCCAGGCGTCCAGATATAACCGTCGCCGGGGCAAAGAGGCTGATCGTAGACAGGCAACGCCGGTGGCGCGACAGTGATGTCTACGCCGACTTGCGCGAAAGACGCCGTCGGCACGAATGGCATTGTTACCGCCAATAACAGCGAAAGAATGACGCTAATACGCATAATGTCTCCTCTTGCCGATTCACCATCGGCTGTCGCCTTTTCCACGACGACTTCGATGTCAGGTCTCCGCGTGGCCGAGGATACACGCACGGTCTTCATTTGGAGCCTTACTCCAGATTAATGCACTGTCCGACCGTCGGGTCTGTTCACATTTGCTCAATTCTTCACAGAAGCCTATGCGGTTTAGATGCGCAACCGTCACAGACAGAGTGCGATCCATGCGCTGAAATTCTCGTGGCTTTGGCGCCGAGGGTGCTTGCATTTCCTTAAGCGGCTCTTTAGCACTAGAATGACCTCAACCCATTAATTAAAGCGGACCCCAGAAGGTATGGACCGCCAGGAGGCTTCCACGTGAGCATGAAAGCAAGTGTTCGTCAGGTAGAAGACGTTATCGTGGTGGACCTGAGTGGACGTATCAAACTAGGCGAGGGCAGCACGACTTTGCGCGAGACCGTCAAGGACTTGATGTCGAAGGGCCACAAGAAAATTCTGCTGAACCTCGGCGACATCAGCTACATTGACAGCTCGGGCATCGGCGAGCTGGTCAGTGCCTTTACCTCGGTACGCAACCAGGGCGGCGAATTGAAGCTGCTGCACTTGACCAAGAAAGTGCACGATCTACTCCAGATCACCAAGCTCTACACTGTTTTTGACATTAAAGACGACGAGACCGTGGCCATCAGAGCATTCGATTAGGTCCGCGTATCGTCTTCCAGGACGTGGTTCCGCTCAGACGAGGACGTGCCGGCGCAATTGCTTCAAGTGAGCCAGCGCGCGTTCCGTCGCCGCCTCCGCTGTAATGCCGTAGCGTTCGCGCAGGCTATCAACCTTGCCGTGTTCGATGAACTGGTCCGGCCAGCCGATGCGCTCCACCGGAACTTCCAGCTTCATCTCGCTCAGCGCCTCCAGCACCGCGCTGCCAAATCCACCCATGAGCACATGATCTTCAAGCGTAACCAACACCGTAGCGTGCCGCGCATAGCGCGCGAGGATCTCCCGGTCCAGCGGCTTGGTAAAGCGCGGGTTGATGACCGCAGCGGAGTATCCCGCGCGGCGCACCCTTGCGGCTGCTTCTGTCGCCATCGGGAGCAGTGCGCCCAGCCCGAGAAACACCGCGTCCTCGCCGTCCTCGATCACTTCGGCTCTGCCAATTGGTAGCGCCGTTGGGTGCTCCTTCACGGCCGGGCCTGGACCCGTGCCGCGCGGATAGCGTATGGCCGCGGGTCCGTTGTGAAGCATGGCGGTGTAGAGCATGTCAGCCAGCTCGTCCTCGTCCTTGGGCACCATGTGGATGATGTTAGGGACGCCGCGCAGATAGCTGATGTCAAACAGCCCGTGGTGCGTGGGGCCGTCGTCTCCGGAGAGCCCGCCGCGATCCATGCAGAACACGACGGGAAGATTCTGCAGGCACACGTCGTGGATCACCGGATCTAACGCGCGCTGCAAGAAGGTGGAATAGATCGCGCAAAATGGTTTGTAGCCCTGGGTCGCCATGCCAGCCGCAAAAATTACCGCGTGCTCTTCGGCGATGCCGACATCGAAGTAGCGTTTGGGATGGTGTGGACGGAAAGAATCCAGCGCCGTGCCGTTGGGCATGGCTGCCGTGATGGCTACTACCTTGTCGTTCTCATTAGCCAGTTTGACCAGTGTCTCGGCGAATACTTCCGCGTAGGTCTTTTGTCCGGCCGGCTTGGTCTCGCCCGTCTCCGGGTCGTAGGGGCCAAGGCCGTGGAACTTCTTCTGCTTGTCCAGCGCCGGCTGAAAGCCGCGTCCCTTCTGGGTGATGGCGTGCAGCAGCACAGGGCGCTCCTGCGTCTTGAGAAACTTGAATGTTTCGATCAGCAGCGGCAAATTATGACCATCGATCGGGCCATAGTACCGGAGGCCAAATTCCTCGAAGATCATCGAAGGCCACAACAGACCTTTGGCCGCTTCTTCGGCGCGATGCACCACCTTGCGCGCGGTCTTGCCGCCGAAGCGTTCAATCAGCCGCGCAGCGCGCTCGTGCAGGTGAACATACTGCTCACTGGTGACAACGCGATGCAGATAGCGCGCAATCGCGCCCACATTGCGGTCAATGGACCATTCGTTGTCGTTCAGTACCACGATCAGCCGCTGCGTGTTTTCGGCGATGTTGTTCAGAGCTTCGTAGGTGATGCCGTTGGTGAAGGCGGCGTCGCCGGCAAGTGCCACGACATGCTCCTTGCCGCCTGCCATATCCCGTGCCACAGCCACGCCCAGCGCCGCGGACAGCGCGGTGCCTGCGTGCCCAGCGCCATAGAGGTCGTGCTGGCTTTCGGTGCGAAGCATAAAGCCGCTGATTCCGCCGGGCTGACGTATGGTGTCAAAGCGCTCCCGCCGGCCGGTGAGCAGCTTATGCACATAGGCTTGATGGCTCACGTCGAAGAGGAAGTGATCGCGGGGGGTGTCAAACACATAGTGCATGGCCAACGTCAGCTCAACTACGCCGAGGTTCGGCCCCAGATGCCCGCCCGTGCGCGAGAGCGTGACAATCATGAACTCACGGATTTCCGTCGCCAACTGCTCCAGCTGCGGAATCGAAAGAGATTTCACATCCGCCGGCGAATGGATGGTTTCCAGAATGCTCATGCTTGTGTGCGCTCGTTTCCCGACCAAAGTGTTGCCAGGAGAAGGACTCATCAGGGCCGGCCAGTCAAGATGCAAACTTCCAGCCCTGATTGAATCCTACAGTTTTCGAACCCCGCCGGCACGCCAGGGTTGCGCTTCCGGTAGGCCTCATCCCCTTTTGGTACCAACGCCACCAATAATTGAGGTTGAGCCGAAAGCGGGTTACGTAGCACAATGTAGCTTCACATCAAACAGGTCGCGTTGGGGGAGCAATGTCTGTCAAGCACAACCGCAGTAATGATGAACCTTCTTTGGAACTCCGCAGGATTGACCGTCTGACCCTCGGATTGATTGGGCTGGGAGTGATATTCGCTTCCCTCGGCCTCGGCGAGGCCGTCTATCGGCTGGCCTTCTTCGATTTTGATGGCGCCACCGACCGTCTTCCCATCGAAATGCTGTTCGGCTTGGCATTCGCCTGGATGACCACGAAGTTGGCGAAGAGAATTTATCAGCATCGCATGGAAACGTCCGCCAGAATCAACTTGATCTGGGACCGGAATCACAAGATCCGTCACGCGGTGGAAGCGATTGCGCCCGTGCCGCATCCTGGCCATCAGCAAGCGATTCGAGTGATTCGCGACGAGGTGGATCGAATCGAGTGGGCGTTGAGCGACATTGTATCGCGCTGATGGCGCTGACACCTCGATCGAATAATGCGGCAGCTGCGTCAAGAATACAAATGGGTGCTCTGAAAGAGCGATTGAAAACCTGCCGTCCCTCCGGGACTCAAATGCAAATTTCTACCCTAACCCAGCACTCCGCCTTCGGCTGCGTTCTGGGCTAGATGATTCCGCGCCCACGGCGCTTTGAGTTCTGCCTGTGGACTCCATTTCGTAGAGCTCCACAACTCATATTCATAGGGCAAACAGATCTGGTAGAGCTCTGCAGTTTTCGTAAAGCTCTACAGTTCGTCCGCCCAGCAGGTGAGCCAACCCATCCGCTGACAGCTGACGATGCGGGATGCGCGGTCTCGCGACGTCAGTTCACACAAATATCCTCAGGCCGCCGCCCATGTGATGCCTTCAGCTTGCTCAACATGCACGCAGAGAGGCCGCCACCCGTGATGACAGATTGAGCGCCTACTGCGGCTTCTTGGCGCCAGCGGCTGCGCTCCCGGTCTCCACGTAACTCTTCAGCCGGGTCACCTGTTCTGTGAGCACCTGGTCCACCGGAGCGGCCCAGGTGTTCAGTCCATCCGGAAGATAGCCGCCGACGGCATAGGTGACCTCGAGCCTCGTATCGTTGTGCAGCGGCATCAACACAAAGGTCAGCGTGCCGGTGGCTCCGAAGCGTTGCAGCGGTCCGAATGCGCCGGACATAACCAGCATCTTGTCGGGCATTACCATGATGACCTCGGCGTGACGCACGCCGCCGTTGTTGGGCAACTTCTCGCAGAAGCAGCCCATGGGCTTGTCGTCGATCGACAGGTTGTGAGCGTCCTGGGAAAAGGTGTGATCTGGACTCCACCAGTCGCCCACATTGTGCACCAGCCGGTTGTACACGTCGGCGGAGGAAGCGTGAATCACGGTTGCGACCCTGATCGTGAAACCGTTGGAGGCGGAGTCCATGACGTCGGCGCCGAGCATTGCAGGCGCCAGAACGCAAAGAAGCAACAACAACAGATTTTTGACGCGCATCATTCCTTCTTCCTCTGAGGCTGCTGAATTGATGTGGCCACAGGTCAGGCACGGACAAGACATTCAAGGGATCTCTGATTGGTCAAAGCGAACTCCCCCGGCGGCTAAAGCCGCGAGACTTTGTGGCATCTTACGGACGGCCTGAAGGCCGTCCCGTTCGGAGAAATTAGATTTAATCAGAGTCTCCCGACCGTCGCAAAACCCACAAGCCACAAAAAATTCCATTCCGGCAAAGTATGCCTATGCTCCGCAATTCGCACAAGGCGACCATCCCCGAACCAAGGTAGGAAACGCTCTGCGAGGGTGTTCTTGCGGCGCCCATATTGACATTCGCCTTTTATTCGCTAACAATGTGGGCGGAGGTCCAGCCCACAGTCATGGCTCTTACTCGCCGCCAGAAACAGGTGTACGACTTCATCTCCAACTTCGTGGACACCCACGGTTATTCGCCGTCGTATGAAGAGATCGGCGAAGGTCTCGGACTCAGCTCGCTGGCCACAGTCCACAAGCACATCACTAATCTAGAGCAGAAGGGGTTGTTGCGCCGCGACTACAATCGCAGCCGCTCGATCGATCTGCTGAAGCCTCGCGGGTTGATGAAGCAATCACTAGCGGTGGCCGCAGCCGCTGCGGCCGAAAGCAATATGAGCCTTCCGTTGCTGGGCCGCATTGCCGCCGGCCATCCGCTGGAGGCGGTGGAGAATCCGGAATCGATATCGCTTGCCGATTTCACGCGCTCCAAAGAAGTCTATGTGCTGCAAGTGAAAGGCGAGAGCATGCAGGATGAGCACATCCTTGACGGCGACTACGTATTGGTTGAGAAAGCCAACTCCGCGCGCGACGGCGAGATCGTTGTGGCCCTGGTCGGCGGCAGCGATGCCACGCTGAAACGCATTTATGTCGAGGGCAATAAAGTCCGGCTGCAACCGTCGAATGCCGCCATGCAGCCCATCATCGTCCCCGCCGCGTCGGTGCAAGTGCAGGGCAGAGTGATTGGGGTGTTGCGCAAGTATTGAAAGGCAGTGGTCAGTGGCTAGTGGCTAGTGAACAGGTCGCGAGCAAAGCACATTTAGCTCAGCCGCCGTCCCGCACGTCGCACTACTATCCGATAATCCGGTTCGAAACCATCCTGGCCTTCACAGGGAAAACTTCTCCAGCGCCCGGCCGAACTTTCACGGTTACTGGCGGAAATTGCCCTGTAACCCTAATGTTTTTAATCAAAGTGCTTCTGGCACGCTCCTTGCATCTTACTTACCGAGTGCCCCGGGCAGGCACCCGCCACGAGTCATGGGACCCTTAACTGGCCGCGAACAACATCACGAAATGTAGCGGAGGAACAGGTATGAAGAAGGTACTCGTTTGTGGGATGCTTCTGGGACTGCTGACCAGCGTCAGCTATGCGCAGCGCGGTCATGCCATTGGAGGCGTAGGGACAAGCGCAAGAATTCCCGACGTCGGCCCCGTTTCGCCAAATGCCAGAACCAGCCCTAACGCGCTCAGCGTAGGACATGATGGGGTGATGCCCAACGCGACAACCACAGGGAAAAATCCCACCCATGTTGGTCCCAATGCGACGTTTGATCCCACCGCCCGGACCGTCGGGCCCAATACCAAAACTGCCGACCCCAGTGCCCGGACGGTCGGGCCAAATACGGTCACAACGGTACCCGACAGAGTCATTACGCCGGATGCCACGGGACCCGGACCGGATCGATGATCCGATAAGCGGTTGAGAATCGAGCGGCTGGGGGAAGCCGTGAGATCGCCGAGGTGGGCTGGCGGCAACGTCAGCCCATTGCGGCGTCATTGCCGGGGATGAATCATCTCGGCTGTCAGCAACGCAAGAAAAAGGGGCGCAGCCTAAGCCGCGCCCCCGATGAAATCTCCCCCTTACAGGTTCTTGTCCAGCGCTTTCTCGATCACGTCGCGCGAGACGTAGCCCACGATCTGCTCCTTCACCTGTCCGTCCTTGAAGACCAACAGCGTCGGGATACCGCGAACTCCGTAGCGTTGCGGAGTGGCAGCATTCTTGTCCACATCCATCTTGCCGACCTTCACACGGCCGTTGTAGCTCTGCGCCACTTCATCTACGATAGGGGCCAGCGCCCGGCACGGACCGCACCAGGTCGCCCAGAAATCCACGATTACAGGCTGATCTGACTTCAGCACCAGCTGATCGAAATTTGCATCCGTAACTTCCACAATTGCGTTGCTTGCCATTCTTCCTCCTGCGGGACACTTCTTGCCAGCCCCGCCAGGCAGCAGGGGCCCATTTGTTAATCGTAACATCCCGATTACGGATTGGATGCAGCAGGACGCCGTGGGACGCAGCGGCCGATCCGCGGGCCGCAGCAGGGGCGCACCGAGCGGTCGCCAATGCGGACAGGCGCGGGGAATTCACTACCAAAATCAGAAGGCGCCCTACGGTCTCCCGCAGAGCGCCTAGAAGGCAGCCCTCCCCCAGAACTGCCTAAACTGCAAACAGAATTGTCCCCCCGTTGGGGAGATTTGTAAATACGTATCTTATGACGAATCAGTTAATTCGTGGCGGCGGCCAGTTGCTCACAAACGAAACATCGGATTGGAGATTTGTCGCTCAGGTGGCGACACGCAAAAGCCGGCAACGCAACTCAATCTTGACGTTATGCGGTTACTCACTTTGATGTCCGCGTTCGCTTTCGGACACTGGCTTGCGAACACGGACACAGGCGCTCGCACGCACCAGGTGTCGGAGTCCGTATCTACTAGATATGCTGCGGTTTAGATCGAGCGGCAGTGGCGCTCCGATTGCACCTACTTGAGACTTAGGAAAAGAATGCCGACAATTCTGCAGGACGTTCGCTATGCGTTGCGGCAGCTGCGCAAAGCGCCGGGCTTCACCATCACGGCCATCCTGACGCTGGCCTTGGGCATTGGCGCGAATACGGCCATCTTCACTCTGGTGCACGCAGTGATGCTGAAGTCGCTGCCCGTGGCCAATCCCTCGCAGCTTTACCGCATCGGCGACAACGACGATTGCTGCGTCTACGGCGGATTGCAGAACGAAGGTTGGGGCTTGTTTTCGTACGGGCTGTATCAATACATCCGCGCCAACACTCCGCAGTTTGAGGAAATCGCCGCCTTTCAGGCCAATGAGCCCGAAATCAGTGTGCGTCGCGCCGGCTCTTCGGCCGCGGCAGAAACCTTCCCCAGCGAATTTGTCTCGGGCAATTACTTTTCCACGTTTGGGCTGCGGCCTTTCGCCGGACGCCTGCTGACCCCGCAGGACGACACAGCCGGCGCTACCCCAGTGGTGGTGATGAGCTACCGTGCCTGGCAGGAGCACTATGGTCTCGATCCGTCGGTCGTAGGCGCCAGCTTCATGGCGAATGGCAAACCGTTTACCGTTGCCGGCATCGCGCCTCCGGGATTTTTCGGCGACCGGCTGCGGGAGGATCCGCCGGAGTTTTACCTGCCTCTGGCCTTCGAGCCGCTGCTTAACCAGGAAAGTTCCATCTTGCACGTGGACAACCAGCATTGGCTCTACCTGATCGGACGCATGAAGCCGGGGATGCAGCCGTCGCAAGTGGAGTCGCAGTTGACCACGGAACTGCGGCAGTGGTTGCCCACCATAGCCAGCACCTTCCCACCAGCTGGACGCGAGAAGATCGGCAAACAGTTCATCAAGCTCGGACCAGGTGGCGCCGGCATCACTGACTTGAAGGACCGGGCGAGGGCCGGCCTCTACCTGCTGACGGCCGCGTCCGCGCTGGTGCTATTGATCGCCTGCGCCAATCTGGCAAATTTGCTGCTGGCGCGCGGTACGGCGAGACGCCAGCAAACCGCCGTTCAGCTTGCGCTCGGAGCTACGCGCGGCCGCCTCATTCGCAACCTGCTTACGGAGAGCCTTGTGCTGGCATGTCTTGGCGGAGCAGGCGGGCTGGCGCTGGCTTACTTCGGTACTCGCGCCATTCTGCTGATCGCCTTCCGCGGCGCAAATTTCGTGCCCATCGAAACTTCGCCTTCACTCCCAATTCTGGCCTTCGCCTTCGGGCTGTCTCTGGTCACTGGAGTTATCTTTGGCGTGGCTCCGGCCTGGATCTCATCGCACTCCGATCCGGCCGAAGCCCTGCGCGGCGCCAATCGCTCCACCCGCGATCGTTCTGCCATGCCGCAAAAATCGCTGGTAATCGCACAAGCTGCCTTGTCGCTGGTTTTGCTTGCCATGGCCGGCCTGGTGACCGCAAGCCTCCGCTATCTGGAGCACATGAACTTCGGCTTTACCACCAGCGGACGCATGGTTGTGATGATCGACCCGCTTACGGCTGGATACACGGAGGGGCGGCTGCCTGCTCTCAATCAGCAACTGCGCGACCGGCTGCGCCAGATTCCCGGCGTGCTAGGCGTCAGTTGCTCCATGTACAGCCCGCAGGACGGAGACAGTTGGAACGATACGATTGCCGTCCAGGGCCGTCCGCCCGAAGCCACGCAGGACTGGGATGCGGGATGGCTGCGGGTTAGCCCTGATTACTTCAAGGTCATTGGCACTCCGGTGTTGCGCGGCCGCCCCATCGGGGAAGAAGACACGGCCACGTCGCAGCGGGTCGCTATAGTGGATGAGAGCTTTGTCCGCAAGTACTTCCCCAAGGAAGATCCGATCGGCCAACATTTCGGATTCGATCGGCCGGGCCACAGCGGAGACTATGAAATCGTCGGCGTCGTCAAAGATACGCAGTATCGCGATCCGACGGACACGCAATACAAGCAGAATCCGATGTTCTTCCTTCCCTATTTTCAGAATGCCGACTTCGTGGAGCCTAACTATCGGCGCATGATGTCGCAGTCGGAATATCCCGGCAGGATCGAGATTCAGTTCGCAGGACCGGCGGAAGAGATCGGCCCACAAGTGCGGCGCGTGCTGGCCGGCATCGATCCCAACCTCAGCATCATCGAGATGCATACTTTTGGGGAACAGGTGGTTCGAGTATTCAACCAGGAAAGGGTCATCGCGCGGCTGACGGAGCTGTTCAGCCTGCTGGCGCTACTGCTGGCGTCCATCGGGCTCTATGGCGTTACGGCGTACAACATCGAGCGGCGCACCAGTGAGATCGGCATTCGCATGGCGGTGGGCGCCGACCGCAAAGACATTATCGCGATGGTGCTGCGCGGCGCATTCTGGCAGGTCGGCCTCGGCCTGATCATCGGTGTCCCGTTGGCGATCATTACCGGCCGGTTGATGGCCAGCAAACTCTACGGCGTGGGCGCATTCAATCCGGTGATTCTGGGCGGAGCGATTGCCGCCTTAGGGTTATGCGCGTTCATCGCGGGATTGGTCCCGGCACGGCGGGCGGCTTCGATTGAACCGGTAGAGGCATTACGGATCCAGTAGAGATTCCCTGTAAGTGAGTCTTGCTTCCCAACCCGCGTTGGCGATACGTCCTGCTGACCGGAAGTACACTTCCCCTCCGAGATCAGTTTGCGAGAAGGATTCTTCGACGGGAGTTTCAGGGCTGCTGGACGGAGTTTTCTGCGTCCACTGGAGCGAAGCGAGCTGGATCCCGCCATGTACCGAAATAGATTCTTAGACCGAGGGCCAGCGTCAGACATACCAGAGAGATTAACCCGAACCAAGGCGCCGCTTCTGCCCCCCGCTCATTCTGTCTGCTCCGATATAGATACGTGTCCTGGTAGCTCTCAATCGTGACTGCTTCGAGGTTCAGCTCCCATACACGGTATCCAAAGAAGGAGATCACGCGCGCGGAGATTCGGTCGCCGGGCCGCAAATTCATGATTTCCCGGTAGTGACTCAAATCCTCCACCGTAAGATCGTGGACACCATCGTCCATTTCGACAGGAATAACTATGATTGGGCCGCCCTTGGTCCTTTGCCATCTAGGCCTTTGCTGCACTGAGCCGGAGACAAGCTTGAGATCGCTTTCCTTGGCCATGGAGAGCCATCCGATTACCGGGAGGCCGATCCAGATTATGCCAGTTAGAATTCCATACGTGAGAAAAAAGGCAGGCAAACCGCGCCGAGTTAACTTGCGTCTGGAAATCCCAGGCATTTCGCGGAAGCCCCGCTTGTAGGATTGCGCGAATTCTACCACGGGAGGCTGGATCGCCAGCCCAGAACGGCTTCCCTAGCCGGACAGGCAAGCAGTGCGAAAGAAAAGCCGCCCGCGAGGGCGGCCCCATGACTGCAATGTCTCATCTTGGTGATTCACAATTGGCCCGGAAATCAAGTGACAGGTGTTACGAGCGTCCTACAGAAGCGTTTCGCTTCTGGCGCTTTCGTCAGGCAGGATCAGGAACTGATGTCCATTCCTGCAGCAATAAACTACTTTGTCGGTCAGCAGAAGTCGCCATTTACCGAGATCATCCGGCAAATCCACCCGGTACGCTGTGACTTCTTCCGACTCACAGACTGCACAGCGTTTGGCTTGTGGCATATCAGGCAGTTAGAGTTTCACCTCCTTTACGAGCGTTGGAGACGTTAGATGCAGACGGGTCGCCTGCAGCCCTTACGGCGGGCGGAAAAATCATACTCCAGGAAGGTGCGTCGGCGGGAGTGGCTTGTCATCTGATCATTTGCGGCCGGCGTATCCCACGGTTGTGGGAGGGGAAAGAACCGGATTCTGCTCAAACCGTGCTCAGATGCGCTATGCTTAGTAAGTAGGAGTCCATATGCTTGATAACTTGTTCCAACCGATGCACCTGCTGGTGATCTTGTTTATCGCTTTGCTGGTGTTCGGCCCGAAGAAGCTGCCCGAACTTGGGAAGGGCCTGGGCGAGGGGATTCGGAGTTTCAAAGAGTCTATGAATGCCAAGGACCCGGCCACGCCGCCTGAGGACGAGAAGAAGAAGGTGTAGTTCCTCGCGCGCTTGCCGCCGCCCTGCGCTAAGCTCCGGTCAAACCGTGCCTGTTCGCCATGCCTGACGTCCTCTTCATCCTGATCCTGGCTCTGGTAATCTTCGGCCCCAAGAAGCTGCCGGAGATCGCCCGGCAGTTGGCGAAGTATATGGCACAGTTTCGCGTGATGCGCGACGACCTGAAACGCCAACTGGAGGGCGAGTTGCTGAAAATCGAATTGGAAGAAAAAGAAAAAGCAGCCGTCGCTCCCACTCCGCAGCTCGAAGCGCCGAGCCAGGCTGCACAAAAAGAAGCTGTGCAGGAACGCTCCGCGTCGTAATCCAACCGCCTCAGGGCTCCGGCGTCCCCCCCGAACAATATGGTTGCAGCATTGCTTCCCGCTGATGATAAAGTGGCAGGGATCCTAACTCCCATAGCCGAGGTTTGCATGTCACTTTCGGTGGATTGCCGTCCCTGCGGCAAGGTCTATGTGGTGAAATGCCTGGGCCGCATCGTCACCGGCGAAGAGGCAAGCCTGCTGGAAGCCGCGATCAATCGCGGCATGGTGGAATTCAGCCGAGTGGTGCTGCAGGCCTCCGACGTAACACGCGTGGACAGCACCGGCATGGGCCTTCTGGTGCGTTTTCTGTCGCACGCTCGCAACCGCGGCGGCGACTTCCGACTGGCTGCTCCCCAGCCCTTTCTCACCACCCTGCTGCAATTGACGAAGCTGTCCACCATCTTCCGGGTGTACGACTCGGAGGAGGCAGCCATCGTTTCGTTCCTGAAGGAGCCGGCCGCAGTGGCGCCGGGGACGAGAAACGCCGGACCGCTGGTGCTGTTCCTGGACCAATCGCCTGACCTTTGCGCGTTTGTGCGGACACTGCTGCACCATCATGGCTACGAGGTCCTTTCTACCTGCCGCCTCCGCGATGCCAAGACCCTGCTGAGCGCGGCCAAGGTCGACTTCATTGTGCTGGGACCCGACAGCTCGCAACTGGCATCCCACAGTGTGGTAGAAGCGCTTACACCGCTGGCTCCCAATGCCACCACAGTGCAGCTGGAAAACGGGTTTAAGCTGGCGGATCCTGAGCATGCCAGCCATGAACTGCTGCAGAGGATGCAAGCCCGGAGCTGAAGGGATTTCGGGATCACCAAGACAACATGGGTGGAGCACGCCTTCAGGCGTGCATAAAGACGTAACAATCCAACTCCTGGCTTTAGCCGCTGAGGGGACGCCAGCAAACACTTACCTCAGCGGCTAAAGCCGACTTGAAAGTCAGGCGCTCTTATGCACGCCTGAAGGCGTGCCCTACCCGGTGTACCTCAGCTCTGCTCTAAAGCGACCGGTGTCACTCCCTAAGCGCTGGATTGAAAGAAACGGCGTGCGTGGCCGACTCCGCCTGGCTGTAGTATCTGCGCTGAAAGTAGAGCGCAACGTTGACCAGGCCGATCATGGCTGGAACCTCGACCAGTGGGCCAATCACCGCTGCAAACGCCTCGCCGGAATTGATCCCGAACACCGCTACGGCTACCGCGATCGCCAGCTCAAAATTGTTGCTGGCCGCAGTGAACGATAATGTGGCCGACTTAGAGTAGTCCGCCTTGAGCTTGTAGCCCATGTAGAACGACACCAGGAACATCAGCACAAAATAGATCAGCAGCGGAATGGCGATGCGGATGACGTCGAAGGGAAGCCGCAGGATGTACTCGCCCTTCAGAGAGAACATCACCACAATCGTGAACAGGAGCGCGACGAGCGTGATTGGGCTGATGCGCGGAATGAAGCTGGTCTCGTACCAGGTGCGTCCTTTGAGTGCCACGAGGGAAAAGCGCGTGACAATTCCGGCGAGAAACGGAATGCCGAGATAGATGAACACGCTTTCGGCGATGTCGCGGATGGAAACGTTGACCACCATGCCTCGCAAGCCAAACCACAGCGGCAGTTTGGTGACGAAGATCCACGCATAGACGGAGTAGAAGAGCACCTGGAAGACGGAATTGAATGCCACCAGGCCGGCAGCGTATTGGCTGTCGCCCTTTGCCAGTTCGTTCCACACAATCACCATGGCGATGCAGCGTGCGAGCCCAATCAGGATCAGGCCCGTCATGTATGCGGGATAGCCCCGCAGGAAAATAATGGCCAGCACGAACATCAGCACCGGGCCGATCAGCCAGTTCTGGAGCAGTGAGAGCGCGAGGATCTTCTTGTTGCGGAATACCTCACCCAGGTCTTCGTAGCGAACTTTCGCCAGCGGCGGGTACATCATCAGGATGAGGCCCACGGCAATGGGAAGCGATGTGGTGCCGACGCTAAAGCGGTTGAGGAAGGGAACGATGCCGGGAAGCGCCCATCCCGAGAGCACGCCCACCAACATGGCGGCAAAAATCCACAGCGTGAGGTAGCGGTCGAGAAAGCTCAGGCGGGACGTCACTGTGTTCCGCATCGCGTTATTGCTCACGGCCAATGCGTTCGATTTCATTTTGGATGGCGAGTCTGCCGAGACTTGCGATTGGCAACGAGAGGAGGAGTCCAATCCTGCACTCCAGCATCATGAAGCCCTCGCGATACGCGCGCTCGATTTCGTCCGGCGTTCCGGTGACGGCGGCAGGATCGGGGATGTCCCAGTGCGCGGTCATTGGCTGGCCGGGCCAGAGAGGACAAGGTTCCTTGGCGGCGTTGTCGCAAACCGTGAATACAAAGTTCATCTCTGGGGCACCGGGCTTCGCAAACTCGTCCCAGCTCTTGCTGCGCAGCCCCGCAATCGGCAAGTTCGCCAGTTCCAATTGACGAAGCGCCTCGGGACGAACGCTGCCCGTTGGATGACTGCCTGCGCTATACGCGGTGAAGGTTGGATGTCCCTTGAAGTTCAGGATCGCTTCCGCCATGATGGAGCGCGCCGAGTTGCCAGTGCAGAGGAAGAGAACGTTGTAGTGAGCTGGCATGATGGTTATCCGGTGGCTTGCGGCTTCCTGGCGCGGATGAAGGCGCTCATGAATTTGCCATCGACTTGCGACGCGAGAGCATCGACGTCAAGCCCCTTGGCAGTCAGAAAGGCTCGCGCGTCCTCCACTCTGTACAGGCGTGTGGGTGCGATCTCGATGGCCTCAAAACCGGCCGCTGCCAGCTTGGCCCAGTATTCCGTATCTTGCAGTGCGCCGGCGATGCAGCCCACCCACAGCAACACGCTTTCGCGCACCTCCGGCGGAGCATCGCCATGTACCACAACGTCAGACACAGCGAAACGGCCGCCTGGTTTGAGTACGCGAAAGGCCTCGCGCAGCACCTGGTCTTTGTCGGCTGAGAGGTTAATGACGCAGTTGGAGATGATCACGTCGACGTAATTGTCGGGCAAAGGAATGTTCTCGATCTCACCTTTGAGGAACTCGACGTTGTCCACGCCGGCCTTGCGCTGATTCTCGCGCGCCAAGGCGAGCATCTCGTCGGTCATGTCGAGACCGTAGGCTTTGCCGGTTGGGCCTACGCGGCGAGCGGAGAGCAGCACATCAATACCTCCGCCGGAGCCGAGGTCGAGAACGATTTCGCCGGCATGCAGCTGGGCGAGAGCAGTGGGATTGCCGCAACCCAGTGAGGCCTCCAGGGCGGCTTCGGGAATTTGCCCCGCTTGTTCAGCGTCATAGAGATTGACAGTGATGGGGTCGCAGCAGCTTTCGAACTCGGAAGCTTTGCTGCAGCATCCGGAGTCGCCTCCGGTCTGGCGCAGCGCTGCCTGGCCGTATTTCTCTTTGACGGCTTCCTTGATGCTCTGTGTGGTCACACGTTCTCCTATCTACCAGCCCGGAAAACTTCTTCGGGCTTGACCGCTTTGTTGCGGGAGCAGCACTCGTTGAAGAGAAAGCCGAGCAGTTCTTTCAGGGCATCGGTGTTTGCGGAGTACCACAGGAAAGTACCGTCGCGACGCACCTTCACCAGGGCTTCGTTCTTCAGCTTGTCGAGATGGTGGGAGAGGGTGGAGCTGGGAATGTCCAACTCGCTGCCGATGTCGCCCACCACCATGCCGGTGGGGTGGGCGGACAGCAGGAGTTGCATGATACGGAGCCGTGGCTCGGTTCCCATCGCCGAAAGCATGTCAGCACAGCGGGTGATTTGTTCGGGATCTTGCTTCTTAGGCATGGTCGCCCTCCTTCTATAATTCTACATCTATAGAATAATAAATTGGTTGTCAAGAGGAAAATCACAAAAAATGATGGGCGCCTTTGCTGGGGCTAAAGCCCGTGCGTTTTTCTTTGCGCTTTTCGGCACGGCTGAAGCCCTGCCCCTTCAAGACGCTACGGCGCGAAGTACCCGGCGATGTCCACCAGCAGGTTGGTCGGATTAAAGGCGAAGGCGTCGATGGATCCGTTGATGGTCGGCGTGACGGCCATGTTCGAGGTGACGGCACCATCCACCGCGTTCAACGTGGAGACTACGGGCTGCTGCTGGCCATCAGGCCACAGCGTCAGATAGTCGAGCGCACCCGGGGGCACAACCGTCGCGTTCAGCACGTATGCGGTTGCGCTGGCCGGCACGGCACACGGACCGCTAACTACATCCACGGTGAGCTCACCCTGGAACTTATGGCCTTGGGCGGGATTGCGCGTGTCCAGCACCCGGCAGGGCGCAAGGTTGTACAGCGACATGGGATTGGGCGCTGAAGTTGCGGGCGCGAAGTAGCCGTTGATGTCGATGAGCAGGTCGGTAGCGTTGCCATAGGCATAAGTCTGGATAGCGCCGCCCGTTCCCGCCGGCACAATGGCTGCGTTGGCGGTGATGGTCCCGGTAGGAGCGTTGAGGGTTGAAACCTGCGGCTGCGGTTGGCCCGACGGCCATACGGTCAGATAGCCGAGAGGCTGTCCGTTCTTCGGCAGCGCGGTGAAGTTCAGCGAGTACGCTTGCGCCGCGCTGGGAATGTTGCATGTAGTCGCCTGGAGCACCGGGAAATTGCGTTGCTCGCCGTTCTGCAGCACCGGCCCGCCCAGTTGCCCGATAGGGTTACGGGTATCGGCTACGCGGCAGGGCGACAGCGGGAAGAAAGCCAGCGTGGTGCCGTTGCCGGTCGCAAAGTATCCGGTAACGTCTAGGATGATCTCGGTTGTGTTGGTCGCGTAGACGCTGACAGATTGCCCGGCGCCTGCGGGAACAATGGCAGCATTCGCCTTGGTTCGCCCGTCGTAGGAGTTCAGAGTTGAGACAACCGGCTGGCTCGCGCCAGTGGGCCAGATGGTCAAGTAGTTCAGGGAGCCATCGGGCACGACAGTAACGTTCAAGGCATAGGCAGCGGCTGTGGTGGGAAGGTTGCAACTGCCTTGGGGAAGCGGGAAATCGCGCTCCGTTCCGCCGGTGAGAGCGGGACCGCCAAAGGTGCCGGTTGGGTTTCGCGTGTCGACCACCCGGCACGGAGTGAGCGGAAAGAACCGCAGGCCCGAGGAACCTGCGTTGATGGCAACGTCGTCCAGATACATGTAGGTCGGATCACCGTAGCCGTCTTCATGGACGTTGAAGTAAAGCTGAATGGTCTGGCCCACGTAGGGAGTCAGGTCGAAGCTGACTTGCGTCCAGGCTTGCGCGTCGGAGGCCACCTTGAAGACCTGCGCCAGCTCGTTGCCGTTGGTGTCGCGGATCTGGGCCTCCTGCCAGTCGTACTGGATTGTTGTCGAGGTCGAGGGCCAATACCAGAAGCTCAACGTGGGGCCGTCCGCGTCGTTGGGAACGGTGACGACTTGATATAACCACGAGTCGCCGTTGGGCTCAGGCAGGCCGGTGGCCCCCAGCTGGGCGCTGAAGCTGCCGCTATGAGCCTGCAAGGTCGAGATGACCGGAAGCAGGACGCCACCCGCGGTCCAGCAGTCCAGGGTGCCGCTTTCAAATCCACCATTCGACAATGTGTCGGCGACGCAGGGCACCGTTTCCGTGCCCAGCCCCGTCAAGGTAGCGACACGAGGACCGCCGGGACCATTGTCGGTAACCGTCAGCGTGCCCGTCCTGGTCCCCGTGGCCGTGGGCGTGAAGGTCACGTTGATGGTGCAATTGGCATTCGGGGGCAGCGCTGTTCCGCAGTTGTTGTTTTCGAGATAGTCGCCGGTGACGGCAATGCTGCTGATGGTGAGCCTGACGGATTGTTGATTGCTGAGTACGATCTGTTGCGCGGGGCTCGTCGTTCCTACGTTCTGCACTCCGAAGCTGAGATTGGCGGGATAGAAGCCGATGTAGCTGCCGGTGGCGCAGCCGGGAAACTCGAAGCTGACAATGCGGGTATTCCAGTTGTACGCGCCGGTGGTGAGCTGGTACTGCTGGGTGTACCAGAAGGTGCAATCGTCGGTGGGATCGACCGACATGGAGCTGTAATCGCCCCAGCGATTCACATTGGGGGTTTGCGATCCGCTGCCGAGGATAACGGTCGTCTCGGCTTCCAGGTCGCCGGGCGGATCGGACGGCAGGCGGCCGGCAAAGGCAACCGACGGATAGACGCCACCGCTGGAGACACTGTAGCCCAGCGCGATGTCTCCAATTTTGTCCATGGCGATGCTGCCCATCCAGCGATAGTTGGAATCGGGAGCGTAGGTTCCCTGCTGGGCCACGACCGGAGCGGTAGCGGGCGATTGAATCTCGTACCAACGCACTCCACCACCGCCGCTGACAGCCACCGAGTGGTTGACCACCAGCGACTCGTGATCGCCGAAGTTGCGATAGGCCAGGCAATACATCAGGCGGTCGGCTAGCGAGTCGAGCGTGTTGGTGGTCAGCGGCTGGGGCACGCATTCCGATCCGCCGTTGCAGAGCGGCGTGAAGGGCGCAACGTCGATGACCGTCGGACCGGTGAAGGTGGAGTTGGAGGGATCGTTGAAGTCCACATGAAACTGGTAGAGATTCAGCGAGTTGTCGCCGTAGTCCAGCATGTAGTTGGGCGAGCCCGCCGGCGGCGGAGTGACACCATCGACGTCCGACGGAAGCAGGCCGCCCACAAAGGGTTCCTGCTGAAAGCAGACCTGGGTTGCCGCCTGCCCGGTCAACATGGCCGTGCGGTTATAGGCACAGGCGTCTGAGCCCATGAAGGTGTTGCCCTCGAACATGTTGAAGGTTTCGTAGTACGCGTCGGGCCAGACACCCATCTTGGGATAGTCGTCGAAATAGTCGTACTCAAACGAATAGCGATACCAGGAGCCGGTCGCATCCGAGTTGACGGAGACCGCAACGCACTGCAGGTAAGGAGGATTGGAAACGGAGAACTGGCCCATCACCCAGCGGGCGGCAAGCTTGTCGTAGAGAACGATGGGATCGCCATCGTTGTCGCTCTCGCAGCCTCCGCCAAATCCTAACCACAAAGTATTTCCCGGCGTGGGGCCAGCCAGCAACGATCCCATGGTCTTGTCAAAGACCGCGAAGTAGGTATTCAACCACTGCACATATTGCGTAGCTCCTACCGCGCCGTTGGTATCGGGCGGAATGTACTCGACCGTGAACCCGTATTGTCCGTCGCCGATGCCCTCGAAGTTCAGGCCGACCTGGGGCGAAAAGCCTGTGGTGGTGAACTGACGCACCGGATCTTCGTCCAACGGCCGCAGGCCTGGCGGAAGAGGAATGCTGCGCCTCGGTTCGGCTTCCAGCTTGCCGCGCGATACCGGATGGGCACTACGCATCATGTCGATCAGCGGCGGCGACACATCATGATGCAGATCGCGGCGGACGATGGTGGGACCACGACCGGCTTGAGCCAGCAAAGCAACGGGCAGAACGCCGCTCAGGATGAGGGCTGAGATTCCACGGACAGGAAAGAATCTTGCATGGGACATGCCGTTGCTCCCGCAGAACAGTTCGGGTATGGCGCGCGCGGCAGAGAGAATGCCGTGCGGCGATATTTGTTTCTTCGGCAATATTCAGGAGCATTTGATCGGCAAATGTAGGTTAGAGGCCGCTAAGTTTGGATGAATCAGGGTCGGGCAATTCCTACGGTGGGTCGAGGAACCGAAAAGGGAAAGCATGAGGAGGGTCTGCAGCCATGATGAGGCGCCGGCGGCCAGTTCGCAGCATCAGTTTAGTTTGCCGCTGCCAAGAAACTACTGCCGCAGTCGAGACCTTTCTGCTAAGGTGTCCCAAGAGAAGATCCCTAGGCGTTTCCCACCCAATCGATCGCTCCCTCGAACGGGAACGCACCACCATTTTCTCCTCCTAGAGCTGTTGAGCGCATATACCCTGGTCAATTTCATTCTAGGCACCTGACGAGGAGGCGAGTCCCATGTATGGCAAGCGAGAGTTTGAGAATGCTTTTTCCCGCAAAACGTCGAACGCGTCCGCGCTCACTCTGGCGTTAGCAATTGTCCTGACGCTGATGGTTGCCTTGACCCAAGCGGCGCCGGCCCAGACCTACCGGGTTATCTACGCCTTCACGGGTGGAATTGACGGTTCCGGACCTCCCGCGGGTGTGACCATGGATGCAGCAGGGAACCTCTACGGCACGGCATTTGGCGCCGGCGCACAAAGGTACGGCACCGTCTTCAAGCTGTCGCACCAGAACTCCAGTTGGGTCTTCGCGCCACTCTACAGTTTTCAAAACGTTCCTGATGGTGCGAATCCTGGCGCCAGGGTTATCTTTAGTCCGAACGGAGCCCTTTACGGAACAACGTATGCGGGAGGTGCGGGGTGCAACGGAGTGGGCTGTGGCACGGTTTTCAAGTTGACCCCTCCTGCCACCTTCTGTCGCAACGTGCTCTGCTCGTGGGATGAAACCGTGCTTCATCGCTTCGAGGGCGGTAACGATGGGTTCTCTCCCTTTGCCGAGGTTGTCTTCGATCGCGCGGGCAACCTCTATGGCACGACGTACGGGGGAGGCACTTACGACTCCGGCACGGTTTACCAGATGACATCCTCGGGGGCTGAAGGCGTTATTTACAGTTTCACCGGAGGCAGTGACGGGGCGCTTCCCCAGGCGGACGTAATCCTCGATTCCGTTGGGAACCTCTATGGGACCACTTCGACTAACGGAGCGTATGGCACGGTTTATGAGTTGACTCCGTCGGGATCGAGATGGATCGAGCACACGCTTCACGGCTTCGAGAACTATGGCATGGGAGCATCACCGATTGGCGGCGTGATTTTCGATGCATCGGGCGATCTCTTTGGCACGACTGTATATAGCGGTAGTAACGGCGGCGGTACGGTATTCGAGCTCACACCTTTGGGTGGGATCTGGGCGTTCACGGTGACCTACGCGCTCCACGGGAACGGCAACGAGGGACCATCAGCGAACCTGATTCTGGATTCGGACGGCAACCTGTACGGCACCACATACGCGGACGGCGCTTATGGATTTGGTGGAGTTTTCAAACTGACGCGCTCGGGGAGTGAGTGGACGTATACCTCGCTCCACGACTTTACCGGCGGCAGCGACGGCGGAGGTCCACTCGGCCAGGTGATATTCGGCGCGAACGGTAATCTTTACGGCACTACCGCCCTTGGCGGCAATCTCGCGGATTGCGACGGAGTGGGCTGCGGCGGCGTCTTCGAGATCACACCATAAATCAGCCCAGCCCTAACATCGTCGATTGCTAGCCACTTTTTGCACCACCCCTACGCTCCCACCTTCATCTCGCTCAGGATCTCCTCCACCGTCGCAATCGCGCTGGTGATCTCCTGGTCGGTGTTGTAGAAGTGCGGGGAGAAGCGGACGCCGGCCTTGGGACGATAGTCCACCAGGATGTCGCGCTTGAGCAGTTCGGTGCTGACCTGCTGCGCATTGGGCATGTCGATGGAGACGGTGCCGGCGCGGCGTTCCGGATTACTTGGCGTGTTGGTGCGCCAGCCGTGCTGCGCGGCCAGGTCCATCAGCAGAGCGGTCTGGCATTTTGATTTTTGGCGGATATTCTCGACGCCGACCTCGCGGATGATCTTCAGCCCAGGCTGCGCGACTTTGAGCGCCGGGATGTTGGAGGTGCCCTGAGTGAAGCGGTAGATGTTAGGCGTGTAACGCGTGGCGCCGATCTCGAAGCCGAAGGGATTTTCGTGGCCGAACCAGCCGGTGAAGGTCGGCTCCAGCGTCTTCGCCAGGTCGGGCCGCACGTAGAGATATGCCGTGCCTGGGCCGCCGCACAGCCACTTCAGGACGCCGCCGGTGCAGAAATCGACGTTGAGCCTTTGCACGTCGAAAGGCAGCGTCCCGGTTGCCTGAAATGAGTCGAGCAGAACATACGCGCCCACGCGGTGCGCCTTCTCGACAATGGCCTCGACATCCTGGATGAAGGCGCTGCGGAAGATGACGTGCGAGATGGGCACCAGTAGCGTTTCTTCGTCGATAGCATTCAGCAGGCGCTCGGTGTTGACGTGGATGGTGTCATCGTTGGGCACCATCTGGATGCGGGCGCCACGCTTGCGTTGCGCCTCCCAGAAGTACATGACCGAGGGAAAGTTGAGGTCGGTGTAAACGACCTTGTTGCGGCGGCCGCTGAAGTCGAAGCAGGAGGCAACCGTCGCCTGGCAGGTGGTGACGTTCTGCAGGCACGCGACCGAGCCCGGCGGCGCATTGAAGAGCGCGCCAATCTGATCGCCGACCTCGGCAGCCAGCATCCACCATTCCTCTTCCCAGGCGCGCACTCCGCGCGTGTTCCACATCTCGGTGTATTGGTGCAGCGAATCCTCCACGCCGCGGGGCATCGCGCCCAGCGAGTTGCTGATGAGGTAGGTAGTGCGCTGGAGGATGGGAAACTCGGAACGGTAGCGTAGAAGTCCTTCAGACATGAGGAATATTGTAGGGGAAGAGCGCGCCCGGATGGGAATTTGTACAGAACGAAGCGATTTTTGATAAAGTTGCAAGTTAGCTGAAACTTTGAAGTCGGCACAGGGTTTATACAAATTCACCAGGAGCAGCGGAAGCAGCAGTATTTATCTCCGGGTCCTATCGAAATTCCGCGTCCCAAATCTATGCAGCGTTTTTCATATTTTCTCGCACTTGTCCTGCTGGCCACGATAAGCGGTTGCGGCGGTAGCAACAACACGCCCAACAATGTTGGGCTGTTCGGCAACTGGAACGTCGTCATGTACGCGAACGGGAGCTCGACGCCCACCTACGTCTTCGCACTGGCGATGTCGCAGGAGGGCAGCTCGAACTACAGCGGTTCCTCGATCACCTACGATGGCTCAGTCGCTATTCCCAGCAACATGTGCATCAATGGCAAGGCGCTGACCGCGAGCGCGACCACCAGCGGCAGCACTTTCAACATGACGATCACCGATACGACATCGGAAACGATCATCTCGGTGCAAGGCTCTTTGGCTACACAGACCACGACCCTCTCGGGAACCTTTAACAATATTGCCAGTGCTTCGTGCCCTGCGGCCCGGGGCACAATGTCGATGACGCCCCAGTAAGGCGGCATCGGCCTTTCCCGGCCCGCCGGCAGCCTTCAATCCTGGCACCTCCGCCGGGAGTTCCTCATCTAAAATAAGTATACCGGGGTTGAGGACACCCACACCCATGCGCAAAGCTGTTTCGATTTCCGCCGTACTCCTTCTTTTTTCCGGAATTTCACTTACCGCACAGCAGATCCGCGGCGACTACATCGAGTCGCGCTCCACCGACGTTTACGTGGCGCAGTGCTTTGCCAACGGCGAGGCCGGCCTCGCCGGCAATCAGGCGCTGCTGGCATGGCATGTGCAGGAAGGCTCGTGGGACGGCGTGAAGCTGGATGGGCTTACCGTGGCCGCAGCGGTGCGGGCGCGGGCGACGCTGGGCGATCCCTACGGCGAGCCGTATCCCGCGCAGGCGGTGCTGATGGTGGACGACGCAGCCAACGCCGGGCAGCGGCAGGCGCTGATTGCGCTGGCGCAACATGAGGGCGGCCAGTTGCTGGAGAACATTGCGCGCGTGGAGTACGTTCCCGTGATTCTCGATATGCCGCAAGATCCGCAGCAGGGGCACGCGGTGCTACGCGCAGGACATCTGGCGACCATCGTGACACGGCCGCTGAACCATCACGATCACATCTGCGGCAACGAGACCAACTTCTATCCGCCGCTAAGCAACGTGGAGCACGCCACTTCGGCTGTCGCCCTGACCGACGAGTTTCACGGCGATGGGCTGGATTCGCAGTGGAGTACGCACGGACGCCGCAGCGCGTACATCGCCACTTTCAGCGACGGCGCATCAACCGTCGCGGCTGCTTCAGAAGAGCCGACGATGCATCATGGCGGAGAGTAGCTGACTCCGTCGCCCGTGATCGAGCGAGATCCTATGAATACTGCTGATATACACACCCTCTATGCATACAACCGCTGGGCGAACCGGCGCATGTTCTCCGTTCTGGAGAAACTGAGTGACGAACAATTTACGACTGCAATGCAGAGCAGCTTTCCGTCGATTCGAGAATCCGTGCTGCACATCCTGGCGGCTGAATGGCTATGGCTTAAGCGATGGAAAGGCAGTTCGCCGCGGGCGACAGTAGCTGATACCAGCAACGCGTCGGCAATGGGCAGCGCGCTGAGCAACGGCGGAGTTGCCGTGGAGACGTTGTCAACGTTATCAGGATTGCGGAGCTTCGCCGATTCCATCGAGCAGGAGCGGCAGGAATTTCTGTCGGCTCTGAATGACGACATCCTGCAGGCGCGCCTGACTTACACGGATATGGGCGGCAAGGAGTTTTCCATGCCGCTGCACTACCTGATGCAACATCTGGTGAACCATGGCACCTATCATCGCGGGCAAGTGACGACGTTACTGCGGCAGATTGGCGCGGAGACAGTGGCGTTCGACCTGCTGTTTTTCATCAGGGAACAGGAAGCAGAAGCCGCGACGGCCTAGATCGCTCTGCCTAGATCCGTGTGGTCACAGGTCGGTTGGGCGTAGTCCCGTTCTCTTTGCGATTTTGGCCAACATCCTGGGGCCGATCTCTTCAGACTCGCGGAAAGCCCACGTATACTCGCCATGCTGAGGGTGGAAGAGTTGCAGATGAGAAGAGCCCTTTTGCGCTTTGACCGTCCAACCAATCTTGAGTAATGCTCGAAACACGCGCCGTGCCTTGGTGCTCGGCCATTGGGTCACGCGACAGCGAAGCGCACTTCTGGCTGGGGCGCCCGCTCCTGCTCGATTCGGTCCGCCAAGACACGGTAAGCCAGTGCTTGTACCCGCACCAGTGCGTCTTCTCTCGACTCACCGTAAACCATCACCCCGGCCAGTTGGGGAATTTCCGCTATCCAGCGGCCGTCTTCCTCGCGATCGAGCTCCACGGTAAACACCAGCCCCGATTTACGCGCCGTTGCAGGTGGAGTCGATTTCTTCTTGCCGGCTACAGGCTTCTTGTGTGGCATAGGGTCTATCGCAGTTCGAGTCTACTCTCGGCATGGGAAAACTGGCTAGAAGGTTCTAGAAGTCCATCCCAAGACGGTCCTATGCCGACCGCTTCCCTGAGACGTAGGGATTACCCGCAATCACGAAGCGCAGCGGCCGCTCGGCAGCTTTGGTGATGCCGATTCGCGGCGTGGCGACGATGCGCTCCGGGCGAAAGCCGTCGTCCGCCAGCCACAGGTCCGACTCCGGCGACGTAAAGTCCTTATCGTTATCGCGCAGCCGCGTGATTCCGAGCGCCTCCGCCATGCGCCCCGGGCCACTGGAGATCATTCGCAACTGTGCCGGGCGCGGCGATGAAGGCAGAGCCATGTCGCGCGCCAGGGACATCGCAGCCCATCCGGAGACCGGTTCCATAGCGCGGAAGAGCACGCCTTCGCCGCGGCCCTCGGGCATGCAGGAAACATTCAGGCAGTAGTGATTGCCGTAGATGAAGTACACATACGCGTGACCCGGCGGCCCGAAAAGCACGGCATTGCGAGCGGTGCGTCCGGCAAAGGCGTGCGCTGCTGGATCGCGATGGCCAAGGTAAGCCTCATCTTCCACAATCCGGCCGGCAAGCAAACTTCGCCCTTCGCGGCGGATCAGCAGCTTGCCCAGCAGCTCGCGCCCAACTGTCACCGGATCGCGATTAAAGAATTCGCGCGCAAGTCGCGGCGCGGCGCGCAGTCTTGCAGCCGTGAGCGCACCCGATCCGCCGACAGTCTTGCTCACAGCTTCACGGCCACCAGCCGGAGCCGCCTGTAGTCGATGGTCCACACGCCGTTGTGAAATAGCGCCTCGTTGGCAAACTGCTCGACCAGCCGGAAGAATTCCTTGCGCTGCTCCGGAGCGACCGCCTCGATCGCGAATCGCCCAAACATTTCCAGCCACAGCTTCAGCCCGCGGTCGCCGCCCTCCAGAATGGTTGCGCGGTCGAACAGCACCGCGAAATCCACCTCCAGCCCATGCGCCTCCAGCAGCGGGGCATATTCGCCGATGGAGGGAAACGACCACGGCGACAATTGCTCGGGATTCTCCACTCCCAGCTTGCGCAAGGCCTGACACACGGCGTCCAGCAGGTGACGAAGATTTCCCCGGCCACCCATTTCGAAGATCAGGCGGCCGCCGCGCGTCAGCGCTCGCGCAATCGAAGCAATCGCCGACGGCTGGTCCCGCACCCAGTGCAGCGTGGCGTTCGAAACCACCACATCAAACTCGTCGGCGTAGGTCAGGGCGGTCACGTCCGCGACTTCAAAGCGCAAAAGGGGAAAGTTTTTCCGTGCCGCCGCGATCATCTCTGGCGAGGAATCGATGCCAACCACTTCCGCGCCAAATTGCGTGATCTCGGCGGTGAGTTGGCCCGTGCCGCAGCCCACGTCCAGAATGCGCTCGCCCGGCTTGGCGTTCAGCAGCACCAGCAGGTCGCGCCCGTATTGCCACACGAAGGAATGGCTGGATTGGTAGAGTTCGGAGTTCCAGCTGTCGGCTTTGGAGCTCATGCAGGAATTGTAATTACACGCGGCATCAGTTTTCTGTGATGCCGGCTTCTTTGGCGCGAAACTTCCAGTAGTCGCCTGCGGTCTCGCTCAAATCGCCCGCCGGCCGCTCACCGCGGAAGACGCGTGACACACCGCGCACCACGCGGCGCATCGGTAACTCGCCGGAACTGTCGGTCAGGAACAACTCGCCAACTTTAGCGGTGCGATAGTACCAGCGCTTCAGCATCGCGAGGTGCTCCATCCATTCCAGCGCGCCGCGCAGTTTCGGACTTTCAACCGCCGCCAGCGCCTCGCTGATGCGCGACTCCATCGATTGCGGCTTGGAGGCGAGGCGCGAGGCTTCGGCCTTGCCGACATTGAGCGCGACCGGCTCGCAGATTTGTCCGCCAACGATCTTGAACAGCGCTACCGAATCGCGCTCGGCCGAGGGCTGCACCATCACGCCATTCAGTTCGTCGAGGCGGCGCACGATTTCCGGCAGCTGGGAGATCGCGGCCTTCACTTTTTCCAGGCGCGCGTGCTGCGCGGACGCCCCTTCAAAGTCGAGATTGGCGGAAGCCTCATCGCGCTGCCGCTCGATCTCCCGCACCAGCGACTCCCCGCCGCTCTGGAAGAACTGCTGTACGCGTTCGACCTCGGCGGCGTACTCCGCATCGCTGCAGCCCTTGAAGCAGGGCGCCAGGCACATCTTCATCTCAGAATAAATGCAGCCGGGGAAGGCAGGATCGGGATGGAGATCGTCAACACAGCGCCGCATTTTGAAGAGATCGAGAGAGTCGTTGGCGAACTTCTCCGCCGCAATCCGCGTAGGAAACGAGCCGTAGTAACGGGCATTCGATTTCATTCCGCTGATGCGCGTGGTGACGATCGCGCGCGGATACGGATTGTCGAGAATCAGCTTGACCAGCGGCGCAGATCGCAGGCGCAGCCGACTTTCGTAGGTCTTAGGAAATTCGCTGCGCAGGACTTTGTAGAGAAGAAACGATGCCTCGAAATCGGAGCCGGTAGAGAACCACTCGACTGAGCGGGCGCGGTCGCGCAAGCTCAGCTTGCGGCTCTGCCCATCGACCGCGCCCAGCAGCCGTTGCAGCCGCCGGCGCAGATTCGAGGTCTTGCTGACGTACGGTTCGGTGCCTTCATCGCCGCGCAACAGAAAGACTGCCGCGCTCGCCGGAACAGCGGCGTAGAGTTCGAAATCGCTGTCGGGGATGAACTTGGTGCGCTGCACGACGACATTCTATCTACCAGAAGAATACGTTTGGTCTTTTGCACCCCCTCTGATGCAGAAAGGGCCATCACTTGCGCTATGGGGATTTATCACCAATGATTCCGCGCCTCACTCTTTGTTACCGTTCTAGCGGTAACAGATAGGTCGGGTTGTCCTTGAATGCGCCGCCAAAAACCTGCTGATCTGCTTGACGCATATCCCAAGCGATCACCGTCGCTGGCGTGAGTCGGACCGTAACGTCATCCCATGCTGCAAACACTGGACCCACTTTCGGGTCCGCTATGGCGGTTGGGCTTAGGTACTTCTTGTGAACCTCCGCGTTGTATTTGCGAGACAACTCACCCGTGAGCACCTGAGCAGTGCCCGTGACAGTGATTCCGTAGGATGCATCGGGGCTACGCGAGTCGATCATTAAAGCGACCTGCGGATTTGCTTGCAGGTTGCGCGCTTTGCGGCTGCGCGAAGACGTAGCAACGTAAATTTCCTTCCCGTCGAACCAGAACCACACGGCAACTGTGTGGAGTGAACCCTTCGGGTTCTGAGTGGAAAAGGACGAGATGTATCGGCCGTCCAGCAACTGCTTGACCACAACGTCGGATAACAAAGCCATCAAAGAATCTCCTTCGGAACTACGGGTCTTCGGTCACCCGACTGCATAAGCATACAAAGTTGGCCGCCATCTTGCACGCGCAGAGTCTTAGTGTCAAGAGTCAATTGTTGCAACCAGGCCGTTACGCAAGCAATCCCCGTCCAAGCAGCCTAGCCATTCCTTTTGCTGTTGCGCAGCGACAGACGGCTGGGCGCGCTGATGCGGTGGAAGTGCGCCTGCTTCGAGTGCTGGCGGTAGTCCGGCCCACTGATCTCGACCTTTTTGCACATCTCATGCAACCGTGAGCGCATGCGTTCGCCGATACGGTCGCCGAGCGTTTCGCGCCGCGCAGCACGCTCCGTCGCCGACGGGCTTCGCAGATTGTCGATCTCCGCGTTGGTTTCTTCCCCGTCAGGAAAGTTCGTTGTGATGATCGTCGTCTTGTTGTTGTTGTAGCGGCTGTTGAGAAGGTAGTTGACGGTGTCGAACACCCACTCCGTGCTGCGCACCGCGCCCAGTTCGTCCAGCACCAGCACCTCGGCCTCGAATACCGGACGCAAAATTTTCATTTCCGTGGCCTGTACCGACGGATTGTAGGAGTTCTGGATCGACTTGAGCAGCTCGCGATAGTCGCAAAACAGGCAGTGAATGCCCTTGTCGCGGATCAGATCTTTGATGATGCCGACCGCCAGATGGGTCTTGCCCACGCCTACCGAGCCCACGAATAGCAGCCCGTTCTTCTCGACGGGATAATCCTCGACAAAGCGACCGGCAAAGGTCCTGGCCTTGATGATGCTCGTCTGGTTCTTGTCGTCAGGATCGTACTGGAAGTTGCTGAGATCGCAATGCTCATATCGCGCCGGAATGCGCGCGGCCTCCAGCAGACGTGCGCCGCGGCCCTTGACACGGCACTCGCAACGCACGGCCTCGCGCTCTTTGCCGTGCTCGACGGTCTGCCATCCAGTGCCGCCGCAGATAGGGCATGTTTCAGTTGGGGTGGTCACAAATTGAAATGTAATGCCGGGCCGGAGGGAGCGCAATCAACTAAGGCGCAGATTTGCACCGATTCTCCAGAACTACGAAAGAATCGGTGGGTGACTGTGGAAATCCGCGAGTAAACCGGCTTTGAAGGGGCGCAGCTTTAGCTGCGCCGTACGGTTGCTTCTAAAAGAGAGAGCCGGCTTCAGCCGGCGGCAGAACAGCAGATCCCTCCTCGGCCTGAAGACCTCGTCGGGATGACAAAATCACGGGACGTCTTACGGCGCAGCTGAAGCTGCGCCCCTTCAAAACGCGCCCAAGCGGCACTCTACCCGCACCGTTCGGCTACAGTGACACTAAGACCGTCGATCAGAAACTCTGCAATCCGCGGCTCCTATTCGCTATGCACAGCGGCGAGGCGCTCCTTCCCCACCGGGAGAATGTCATAAACATAATCATGGGCGGCCAGGGCGGCGGGCTTCATGCTGCCTGCCTGCAGCCGCTTCTCGATTTCCTCGCGCGAAAGATCGAAGACCGCTTCCAGGATTTGCTGGCGCTCCTGGTCGCCGGCCTGCGCCAGCACGAACAGCACGCGCGCGCTGTGCTGGATATACTTCGGCGAAAGCAGTTGCCGCTTCAGCAGGTCCATGATGACCGTCGCCTTCGAGCGGTCAAAGCGTCCGGGATCGCCGTGCCGGTCCAGTTCGGCGAAAAACGCTGCGGTCCATTCGTTGTGATACTCCCACACCTTCTGGAACAGCTCCCTCGTGAAACGGGTTCCCGCCTTGACCTTCTCGGAGCTTGGCGCCAGCACCATGCCGTCTTCGGTGAGCGCCGCCCGCTGGAGATGACCATCCTTGGTGATGACCGCCTGATGGCGAACCAGCGTCCACAGCCACGAAACGTCGATCCGATAGGTGGCCAGGTCGTTCATGAAGCGCTGCTTGAGTTCGTAATCGTCGATGGCGGCGGCGAAGTTGCCGTTCAGAATCTGGAAGCCGTAGTTGGCGGCCATGTAGAACGCGTGCTGGATGTGCTCGATGGTGACATCGCCCTTGGGCACATCGTAGATGGCGTCCCACAACGCTGGAGTAAGCAGCTTCTCCGGCGTGTCCACGGCAGCCTTGATGATTACGCTCGGGGTAATCTTGCCTTCGGCATTCAGCAGCCCGCGAGACTGGAGCAACGCCTGCTCCGAATCGACTAGGCCACTGGCGACAGTCGGCACCGCTTTGCCGTTGGCGTCCACCGTCTCGCGCGGCGCATCCAGCAGCGCCTGCAATTCCGTCAAGGGCGCCTGCAAGGGTCGATTTCCCGCAGCTACATACGCAGTCTCCGGGCTGGCAACCCAGCTTTGGCGGTATGTGTCGTAGAGCCGTCCACGGATGCTTACCCAGAGAGCCTGATCGAGCGTCGGGTCTGAGAGGGTCCTTTCCAGAGGTACGAACATCAGCCCCAGCAGCCGCTCGCGGAGCTTGTCGACGACGATGGCGCGCATGGCCACCGGGTTATACCGCGCGCGGCCATAAGCGTCGCTCGACTGATAAATCATTACCGCCGCCATCCCGCCGATGGGCGCGCCCTGGGTGAGCTCGCCATGCTTCATGCCCGCCATCAGCATCATGAGCGCGTTGTAGCGCTGGTAGGCAATCATGTTGGGCGAAGCCATGCCAATGGTCTGCGGATCGGGGAAAATGCCGTTCGGGTCGTCTTTCCACATCTCGATCAGGCTGCCGAGATAGTCCCAGCGGCCGACATTGGTCCCCAGCAACCGCCGCCGGAAGACCCAGGCGATCGCAGGCAGATAGCGGCCGCCATTGCCTTCCTCGTAGAGAATCTTGATCTTGAACGTGCCGGCAGGAACCCCGATGATGCCTTCCACCCGCGCCAGCAGCTTCTCCACGATGAGCGCTTCCCGGGGTGTCTGCATTTTCGGGATATAGAAGTACACGCCCGTGCCGGCGCGCTTCAACGCCTCGAAGTTGTTAGCCACCCAGAGAACGACCAGTGCAATCAGGCCGGGGGCAGGTTGGCCATCGACGGTGATGTGCTCGTAGAGCACGTGGATGCTAGGCGGACGCACCAGGCGCGTGGGCCACTGCTGCGGCGGCCGGCTGATTTTGTAAGCGCGCTTCTTGTCCTTCTTCACCACTTCGTAGGCTTTGCTTGCCCACTCGCCTTCGAGGATCTCTTTGGCGTTCTGCAGGGCCGCAAACGTTCCCACCGGCTGGTCCCTGGACGTTCCCTGCGGCTGGAAGTGTGAGGGTGAGGCGTCTTCGAAATCCGGCATGTTCATAGGCGCGTTGCTGTTCAGCGCGTTGAAGGCCATGTCCAGTGGATGCCAGGGGCCGGTGAGTTCGAGTCCGGGGTTTCGCAACGGATGGACGTCAGCCGGGATGGGTACTTCGTCGTTGAGACGCCAGCGCCATTCGCTCTCACGGTCCAGAAAGTTGTCGATCAGGCCCTGGACGATCTGGCGAAATGTCCAGGAGCGCCCGGCGACCGGGTCTTCGAAGGACTCGTCCCACTTCGGCCAGCCGTATTTCGTGCGCACCGGCTCGGGACTCTGGAGCAGGGCGCGGCGGGCGTTCAAGACCTCGGCAAGGGCGGGACGCAGTTCGCGGGTGAGGGTCGCAATCGTCTCTTCGACGTTAACGTCTCGACCATTCACCTTCCTGGTTCCGAACAACTCTGGAAATTGCTGGAGAATATCTTCACGAATCATGCGCGCCTCCGGTGTTCCCATAGTAACTCGTAAGTTTAGAGGGCGCTGTCAGAGCGGGAAAAGGGCTTCGCAATGCGTGCTGAAATGGGAAATCTGTACCCGCAGAGGTTTGTGTCAGGGCACGGCTTCAGAGTCTGCGTGACAACTAACTTTCGTGCCGAGCAGTGGAGTAAGGAGCCCGAAATCCGGAGCGCCGAAGGCGCGGAATAATGATAGCCCAGCACGTAGCGAAGCGGAGTGCTGGGTTTAGTGGGAAAAGTACCTGAGCCCCCGGGGACGACACGGTTCTCACGCACACTCTTCAGCCGTGCCGAATGCAGCAATACTGATTGGGGCCTTAGCCCCTGCGGTTAGCCTGTCTTTGCAGGGGCTAAAGCCCTGGCCTTCTCGCTGCCCGGTTCGGCACGACTAAAAGTCGTGCCCTGACACAAACCCCATCTGTGGGGAAGAGTGCCAGTACGCAGTTCTATCCGTGTCCGCCGGCGCCCGTCAGCTCGCGCACGATCGAGTTCACGAACGCCTTGGCGTCGCCGAACAGCATCAGCGTGTTGTCCAGGTAATACAGCGGGTTGTCGATGCCGGCGAAGCCCGGATTCATGCTGCGCTTGATCACCATCACGGTGCGCGCCTTGTCGACGTCGAGAATCGGCATGCCGTAGATGGGACTGCTCGGGTCAGTGCGTGCCGCCGGGTTGGTGACGTCGTTTGCGCCGATCACCAGCGCCACGTCGGTCTGCGGCAGATCGCCATTCATGTCGTCCATGTCGAGCAATTTGTCATACGGGATGTCGGCCTCGGCCAAGAGCACGTTCATGTGTCCGGGCATGCGTCCAGCGACCGGATGGATGCCGAACTTCACATCGACACCACGCTTCGTGAGGGCGTCGTACAGCTCGCGAACTTTGTGCTGCGCCTGCGCCACGGCCATGCCGTAGCCGGGAATGATGGCCACCTTGTTCGCAGCCGAGAGAATCTGAGCTGCTTCTTCCGGAGTCGCACTGCGCACGTTTCGTGTCTCGACCGCACCGGCGACCGCGTGCTGCACTTGTCCAAAAGCGCCGAAGAGCACGTTGGTGAACGAGCGGTTCATCGCTTTCGACATGTTGACCGAAAGGATGAATCCGGACGCGCCATCAAGCGAGCCGGCCACGATCAGCAGTTTGCTGTTGAGCACGAAGCCCATCGCCGCGGCGGAAAGTCCCGCGTAGGAGTTCAGCAGCGAGATCACCGTCGGCATGTCCGCGCCGCCGATGGGGATGATCATCATCACGCCAAAGACCAGCGCGATGCCGACCATGATGGGATACAGGTGCATGGCATCAGGATTGAGCACCAGGTAGACCGCAATGGCAACTGCGATCGCCAGCATGCCGAGGTTGACGAAGTTCTGGCCTTTATACGTGATCGGCCGCTGCGGCAGGATCTCCTGCAATTTGCCAGCAGCCATCAGGCTGCCCGTGATCGTCAACCCGCCGAGGATGACCTCCAGCGAGAGGATGGACATCATGAAGCGCGAAATGTTGGGGGCGCGGAGATAGAACTCCGCCGTGCCGACCAGCGTGACGCACAGCGCGCCGAACGCGTGGCTGAGGGCGGTTCGCTGCGGGACGGCGGTCATCTGCACATTGCCCAGCGGCACGCCGATGATGGCGCCCAGCACCAGCGCGATGGCGATCCATTTGTAATCGACAATGCCGCGATAGAAGAGCGTGCCCACGATGGCCAGCAGCATGCCGACTTCGCCCGCCCATACGCCGTGCCGCGCCGTTGCCGGAGAGCTGAGCCACTTCAGCGACAGGATGAAGAGCACGACGGCGATGAGGTAGGTCAACTCAATGATGTGCGTGGCAGGAATCATGGCTTCTGCGTCCGGCTGGATTTGAACATCTTGAGCATGCGGTCGGTGATGATGAAGCCGCCGACAATATTGCTGGTAGCGGCGACGATGGCGATGGTGCCCAGCACCGCTGCCAGCGTGGATTTATGTTCGCCTGCGAGGATGATGGCGCCGACGACTGCGATGGCGTCCAGTGCGTTGGTCAGCGACATCAGCGGCGTGTGCAGCAACGGCGACACCTTGCGAATCACCTCGAAGCCGATGAACGCCGCCAATATGAAGACGTAAAGGCTGTTGTACAGATCCGTGGTTACCACTAATTTGTCTCCTTTGCGCTGGCAGGCTGCGTGGCCAGGGCCGGCAGTCCGTAGAACTCGCGCACGCGCGGGTTCACCAGCTCGCCATTTTGCGTGACCAGGGTGCTGTTCGTGATCTCGTCCTGAAGATTCAGTTGGAGTTTGCCATCCTTCACCAAGTGGACCAGGAAGTTGGCGAGGTTCTTGGCGTACATCTGGCTGGCGTGATACGGCACCGTGCTGGCGAGATTGATGGCGCCCACGATGGTTACTCCGTTAACCACGATGGTCTCCTGAGCACGCGTCAATTCGCAATTGCCGCCGCGCTCCGCGGCCAGATCGACGATCACCGAGCCCGGCGCCATCCCGGCAACCATTTCCTTGGTCACCAGCACGGGCGACTTCTTGCCAGGAACGACAGCCGTGGTGATCACCACGTCGCTCTCGCCCACAACACGGCCCAGCAGTTCGCGCTGCTTCTGATAGAACGATTCATCCTGCGCCTTGGCATAGCCACCAGCGTCCTGCGCGTCGGCCGCCTCGATAGGCAACTCGACGAACCTTCCGCCCAGGCTCTGCACCTGCTCTTTGACGACCGGGCGCAAGTCGTAAGCCGAAACGACCGCGCCCAACCTGCGTGCGGTAGCGATGGCCTGCAGTCCGGCGACGCCAGCGCCGATCACCAGCACGCGCGACGGCGTGATGGTGCCGGCAGCGGTGGTGAGCATGGGAAAGATGCGGGGCAACTTGTCGGCTGCGACCAGCACGGCTTTGTAGCCGCAGATGGTGGCCATGGAGGAGAGTGCGTCCATGCTCTGGGCGCGGGTGATGCGCGGCATCAACTCCACCGAAAACGAACTGACACCCGTGGCGGCGATTTCTTCCAGGGTGTGAACGTCACCCAGGGGCCGCACGAAGCCGATCAGGGCTTGACCGCGCCGGAACAGCGGCAGATCGGCCCGGCCAGTGCGGTCGTTGGAGCCATAACACAGCACTTGCACGATGATGTCGGCAGTGCTGAAGACGTCTCCGCGGCTGGCCAGGACTTTCGCGCCCTTGTCAGCGTACTGCGCGTCGGGATAGCCGGCCTCGACGCCGGCACCCGCTTCAACTACGACTTCCAGGCCCGCCTTGGCGAGATTGGCAATCACGCCCGGCACCAGCGCCACACGCCGCTCCCCCGGATAACTCTCGCGGGGAACACCGACAATCATAGGACCTCCTTAAATTCTTCACGGCTCGCGGATGAGCGCGCGATCCCAAGCGACAATGGCCGGTTTCGCGCACCCCGCGCGAAAGAGCGAGAGCAACCGGAAATGAGCATTCTACGCAGAGTACGGGGAAAGTCCAATGTCTATGGCCGCTTGGAACTTCGGTCAGCAACAGTACTGCCCGTACGGCCATGGGCGTTGGATCGGGTACGATTACAGCAGTTAGGGTTCAGCAGGGACGGCGAACGCCTTTCGGAAACGGTGCAGGAGTGCCGTCAGGCTCGACAGCTCCTCTGAACTAAAGGACGTGAAGACCGCACGAAACTTTACCAGGTTCAGCTTGTGCTGCTTTTTGATGACGGCCTCGCCTTTCGCGGTCAGTCGCGCGATCAGCTTGCGGCGGTCCTCGCCGTCTACCTGCGATTTCACCAAACCATCGCGCTCGAGAGCTGCCATGAGACCGGACACGGTTGCGCGCGTTACGCCCATGGCCGCCACAATGTCTTTGTGCGGAATGCCATTCCCTTTGCTCGCCCACAGCGCCATCAGGATCTGATAACGTGCGACCGATCCCACGGAACCGGCCATCCACACGCTGATCGCGTTGTCGACATGTTGCGCAGTCGCGCGCAGCGTGAATACCGTTCTCAGCCCCTGCACTTCCCGTTCCGAGAGGCGCTGGCGAATTTTCTTCATTACCGAGGGCGGCGGTCCCTGCGGACGTTCGATCGGTTTTCGAATGCTCATACCGGATCTCCGAAATAAGTTTGGTGCCTAACCATCTGAAACGTCAATACATTCCTTCCGCCGCTCCGGAATCTCCGGGTGGGCACATCATGCGCAACAAAAATATTTGCACCATTGTTAGGAGCCTAACATCTATTTGTTTGGTGCCTAACGATTATGGGAATTGGGCCACCCGAAAAGGAGAGCTTCCATGAACACTCAGATCACGATCCATCCCAAACTGCAGCATCACGGAATTACCACCGCAAACCTGGATGCCATGACGGACTGGTATCGCAAAGTGCTCGGCATGAGCGTCAACCATCGTGCGACGGTACCGCCCGAAGCACAGGACCGGGCGCCGTTTTCCGCCTTTGCATTTCTCAGCAACGATGAGCTGGATCATCGCCTTGTCTTGTTTGAAGTGCCTGGCGCCTCGGTGGATCTCGATCGACGCCGCCACACGGGACTGCAGCACGTCGCTTTCGAATGCACGACCTTGGACGACCTGCTTGGCACGTATGTTCGGCTAAAGAACTTAGGTGTCCTGCCGCTGTGGGCCGCTGACCATGGCGTGGGAATCTCGCTCTATTACGAGGATCCCGAGCAGAACAGGGTCGAGATCAACGCCAGCAATTACAGCGATGCCTGGACCGCGACTGAGCACCTGAGAGTCTCGCGCGGAATGATGATGGCGCATGTGGATCCCGAAAAGATGGTCGCGGCGCGCAAGGCGGGAGCGTCGCCTTGGGAATTGCACGAGCGCGCGGTCGCCGGAGAGTTTTCTGCGGCCACGCCGCACGATCCGAGCCCACGCCCATAAGACATCTCATGATGGACGAAAGCGTCCACGCCGAAGGCACCTGTCACTGGCGACTCAATCAAGAATCGCGTGAGGACAGCTGCATCGCTCGTGATGTGATCGTGGACTCCAAGCCTCCCCGAGTCGATGATGGGAGCAAACTGTCAGCTCAGAACCAGATCTGTCGCGCAAAGAAGTACGCGGTCAAGGTGAAGCCGATCACGATCACGATCATCCGCACGTGCTCGGGCTTGGTCTTCTGCGCGAAGTAAGCGCCGAAGTATCCGCCCAGTATTGCGGCGGCGATCATGAGTATCGCCTGGCGCCAATACACCACGTGCGGCGTCACCGCAAACAAAATCATGGCCACGCCGTTCGACACCGTGGTCAGCCAGGCCTTCAGGGCGTTCATGGTATGGATGTGTTCCATCCCCAGCAGCGCCAGCATGGCGAGGATCAGGATGCCTGCGCCCGCGCCAAAGTATCCCAGGTAGAAGGCGATGAAGAGCTGCAAGACTACGCCGCGGCCGGTGGCGAACTCGTCGCTATGCCCGGCGCGCGCGCTGCGTTGCCGGACCCAGCGCGTGATGCGGCCGCTCATGGTGAAGATGATGGTCGCAATCAGCAACAGCCATGGCACCAGGTGCAGAAACGTCGCCTGGGGAGTTATCAACAGGACCCAAGCGCCCGCCAGGCCGCCGATGATTCCGGTAACGGTGAGCGCGATCACCGCGCGTCGCGGCAGCTTTTCCAGTTCGGCGCGATAGGCCCACACACTGGCTGGCTGGCCGGGCCAAAGCGCCACGGTGTTGGTCGCGTTGGCATTTACCGGCGGGATTCCGAGGAAGAGGAGCGTGGGAAACGAGACAAAGCTTCCGCCTCCGGCGACGGAGTTGATGGCGCCCGCCAGCAGCGCGGCGCAGAACAGAATGATGCCTTGCGAAAGGTGCATAAACAAAGAAATCCGATACTATCATCGGCCGGGGAAACAAGAAGAATAACGCAGCGGCGAGGGAAGGCTGAGTGATGTTCGTCACGCTTGGCGAGGATGTCGCGACAGGAGCAGGCGGCTTGTGCGGTTCGTGTCCGTCTACGGCATGATGATGCGGCTGCGCTCGCCTTCGCCATCCGGCGCGGGCTGTGCTTCGGGAAAGCGTTCGTGCAGAAAATCGATGAACCCGCGCGCCAGGGGCCGGCCGGAGCTGTGTATATGGATCAGCCGCAGGGTAAAAACCAGGGCTTGCAGAACGTCGCCATCCTTCAAAGTCGTATAACCGCGGTGCTTCTGCTCGACCTCGCGAAATTCCTCGAACAGTTTTTGCAGCACGCTGATGACCGCCTGCTGTACGGGGTTCGGCAATGCTTCCTGATACACCAGGCCGCTGGCGATCAGCGTCTGATAGCTCTGGGCCATATTTGCGAGTGAGCCGATCAGATCGCGGTCGTGGAGGCTGCGATCCGCTCGCGTGACCTTTCCCAGCGTCTGCAGAATTCCTGCGATCAGCGTCTCGTGTTCGGCAAGAAATGCTTCCCGCAGCGCAATCGTGGGAAAGGTTTCCGCCGGCGGTGTCTCGCCAAACTCCCGCGGCTTCTCGTGCAGGCGCGCCTGCTGCAGGTAAGGGCACTCGGCGAGACAGTCGAGCGTCACCTCGCGCTGCTCGCCGCAACACTGGGCGCAGATGCGCTCGTGGAGGGCAAGACAGAAGCGTTTTTCTTTGCGAAGGTTGCAGATGGAACAGCTCAGAAGGGCACCTCGGTGGCCGGCCAGTTACCGCGCAAGTCTCCCCATTATGGCATTTCCGTGTGCCGGGAGGCCCCTGAACCGCATGGATGTTGACTTTTCGAGCGCCCCTGTGGAAAAACCCGCATAAAATATGGCGAAAATGCTTTGCATGCGAAGTCGCTTAGTATACGATACGCAGCAGTCGAGCATTCTACTGCTCACGCTTCAAGGAGGATTACGAATGGCAACTGGCATGACCAAGACCCAGCTCGTCCGCCACATGGCTGAGAAAAACGAGCTCAACAACAAGCAGGCGGCTGCGTTTCTTGATGGACTCGCGGAAGTAGCGATCAAAGAAACCAAAAAGAACGGTGTATTCATCATCCCGGGTCTGGGCCGTCTGGTAAAGTCTGCCCGCAAGGCGCGCATGGGCCGCAACCCGCAGACCGGCGAAGCAATCAAAATTCCCGCCAAGACCGTGGTGAAGTTCCGCGTGGCCAAAGCCGCCAAAGACGCGATCGCACCCAAGAAGTAGTTTTCACTTTTCTGTATTCAGGGCCGGCCACGTGCCGGCCTTTTCGTTTTTCGAGTGGCTAGTGGTCAGTGGCCAGTTAAATCTGCCCATGCGGACGTCGGATTCACTAGACAAACCTACCGTTCGACGAGCCGCAACAACTAGCCACTGACCATTAGCCACTTTTTTCCACTACCGCCGCAAAAAATCCATCGCACGGCTGCACGCCCGGAATCGTGCGTAGAAATTTTCCGCTTAGCAGCGAGTCAAGATCGCTCCACACCAGTTCACCTGTCGAGCGCAGCCGCTCCAGTTCCTCGCGACAATCGCGCAACGCAAATTCACCGGAACCGCGCAGCACCTCCTCGATCACCGCTTCGTTCTCCTCGCGTTCCAGCGAGCAGGTGGAATAGAGCGCGCGGCCGCCGGGAGCCAGCTGGCCCAACGCGGCGCCCAGAATAGCAACCTGGCGCTGGTGCAGGTCGCTGAGGTCTTCCGGCTTCAGCCGCCACTTGATCTCCGGATTGCGCGCCAGGGTTCCCGTTCCCGAGCAGGGCACGTCCGCCAGAACGCGATCGAATCCTCCGGAGGTGGGAAGGTCCAGCGCGTCGGCCTGGATCACCTGAACGTTGGCTGCGTGAACCCGTTTGCGCAGCAGCTCAACGCGGTGCGGATGCAGTTCGGCAGCGATGATTTCCGCGGACGGATTGCGCGCGGCCAGCGCTTCCGTCTTGCCTCCCGGTGCGGCGCAGCAGTCGAGCAGCCGCAAACCGTTACCGACCAGCGCCGCTACCAGTTGAGAAGCCTCATCCAGAATGAACACGCGGCCTTCCTGAAACGCGCGCGTCCGCGTGATCTCTCCGCCGGTGACGATGCGGGCGCTGGCCAGGAATGCTCCGGGATCCAGCTTGACGCCTTCAGCATTTAATTCCTGCTCGGTAGCCGGATCGTCGACTCGGATCGCCACGTTAGGTATTTGCAGGTCGTGACGGCAGATCAGGTGCGCGCGTTCAACGCCGTACTCAGCTACCCAGCGCTCCACCAGCCATTGTGGATGAGCAAATTCGCGCGCCAACGTCGACGCAGTCCACTCAGTCGATTCCGGCGCGGTTTCGAGCTTCGTTGCCGCAATCTTCCGCAACACCGCATTGCCAAAGGGCGCAGCCGATCGCTTGTGCGCGCGCTTCATGAGCTCTACGCTGTCGTTGATGGCAGCATGCGCCGGAACGCGCGTGAGATGTTGCAATTGATAAGCGGCGAGCCGCAGCGCGGTCAGCACCTCGGGATCAAGCTTGGCGAGAGGCCGCGACGATGCCGCTGCGATTGCCTCGTCCAGCCGCGAGCGCCAGCGCAGAACGCCCATCACCAGCTCGGTGGTCAGGGCGCGATCGCCCTGGCTCAGCGATTCCAGCCGCCCCGAGTGCAGCAGTTCGCTGGCATAAGCGCCCTGCTGATCTACTCGCAACAGAATGTCGAAGGCAGCGGCGCGTGCGGGAGCGATGGGCATAGGAAGCACTTAGCACTTAGCATCTGGCACTTAGCAACAGTAGTCGGCGTGTGTCGTTGATCTGACTATCTGCGGCCGCAATACGTCAGTGGAACCCAATTGCGAAGCGACCTGCCTCGCTAAGTGCTAAATGCCAAGTGCTAAGTGCTCCCTAGCTCTTCCTCGCTCTGCGGCCGATAGCCGTTAACAAAATCACGAGCGCTCATGCGCTTCTTGCCTTCCATCTGCAACTCATGAATCTCCAGCGCCGTGCCGTGCGCAAGGCCCAGCAGCAGGCGCTCGTTCTCGATGGTGAAATGTGCCGCCGCGACCACGGCGACTTCGGGCGCAGGCGTGGCTGCGTGAAGCTGCAGCATCTTGCCGCGAAAATGAGTGAACGCGCCGGGCCACGGCTGAAAACCGCGCAGCCGGTTCCAGATGTCCACCGCAGTACGAGAAAAATCGATGAGTCCGTCTTCGCGCTTCAGGATAGGCGCCAGCGTGGCCTTGGCGTTGTCTTGCGGTTGCGGTGTGATGGTTCCGTTCTTCAGGCCAGCCAGCGTACAAATCATCAGCTCGGCGCCGCCCTGCGCCAGCCGCGGCGCGAGGGTCATCGCAGTGTCTTCCGGCGCGATGCGCTCGTCCGATTGCATGAGGATGTTGCCGGTATCGAGTCCGGCGTCGATGCGCATGGTACTGACGCCGCTGATAGTTTCGCCCATGGCGATGGCCCACTGAATGGGCGCTGCGCCGCGATACTTCGGCAGCAGCGACGCGTGCAGGTTGAGGTTGCCGAGCGGCGGCAAATCGATCATCCACTGCGGAATGATGCGGCCGTAGCCGACCACGATGATCGCCTCCGGCGCGATGCTCTCCAGTTGCCCGCGAAACTCGTCGTTGTTCTTGATCTTCTCAGGCTGCGTGACCGCGAGGTCGAGCGCGAGCGCGGTCCGCTTCACTGGCGAAGCTGCCAGCTCCATACCGCGGCCGCTGGGACGGTCCGGCTGCGTGACGACCAGCTTGACCCTGAAGCCGGCAGAGACCAGCTTCTCCAACGTGGGAACCGCAAAGAGCGGCGTGCCGCAAAAGACCAGATCCAGCATAGATAGCAACTAGTAACTAGCAATTAGCAACTAGCTCAAGCAACGGCGCACAACTTTGTCGCGCGTGTAAAAAGCTAGCTGCTAGTTGCTAATTGCTTCTTCTTCACCACTCCCCTTGCTTCATCAGCTTGCGAATCTTGCGCTTAATCAGGTCGCGCTTCAGGGCGCTGATATGTTGCAGGTAGAGTTTGCCGTTCAGGTGATCGGTTTCATGCACCAGGGCGCGGGCCAGCAACTCTTCGCCGGTCACCTCGATAGTCTTTCCCGTCAGGTCCTGGGCGCGCGCCGTGACCTTGCGTGGGCGGGTGACGTTCTCGCGGAATTCGGGCAGGCTCAGGCAGCCTTCGCTGGCGCTCAGCTTCCCCTCGGTGTGCACGATCTCTGGATTGACCAGCACGATCTTCGCGTCCGGATCTTCCTTGAAGGTTACGTCGATGACCGCAATGCGCTTGGGGATGCCGATCTGCGGCGCGGCCAGGCCCACGCCGTGGGCGGCGTACATGCTTTCGAACATGTCGTCCACCAGCTTGCGCAGCTCAGCGTCGAATTCAGTGACGGGTGCGGACGGCTTGTCCAATACCGGATCGCCAAATTTCACGATGGGATAGATCATTTAGAAGTTTCGCAGTTGTTGGCAGTAGCCTTCGAAATTTCGCCGTAACTCCAGCAGGGAATCGCCGCCGAACTTTTCCAGCGCACATCTCGCCAGTGTCAGCGCGACCATCGCTTCAGCGGCCACGCCCGCAGCCGGCACCACGCACACATCGGAGCGCTCATAAGCGGCCTTCACCGGTTCGCGGGTGGCGAAGTCCACCGAAGCCAGCGGACGCCGCAGCGTCGAAATCGGCTTCAGATAGCCGCGTACCCGGATATCTTCGCCGTTGGAGACGCCGCCTTCCAAACCACCCGCATGATTCGATCGCCGGGTAAAGCCGGTTAGCGAGTCTGCGCTGCCCCGCTCGTATCCTATTTCATCATGCACCGTGGAGCCGAGTGAAGCCGCAGCCTCCACCGCGTCGCCAATCTCCACCGCCTTCACCGCTTGCAACGACATCACCGCCGCCGCCAGCTGCGCGTCCAGTCGCTCATCCCAGTTGGCGTAGGTCCCAAGCCCCGGCGGAACGTTGTGCGCAATCACCTCGAAGATGCCGCCAACCGAGTCTCCGGTACGCAAGGCCAGATCGACTTGCTCCTTCATGCGCGCCTCGCTGTCGGGGTCCGCGCAGCCCAGCAGCACTTCGTCCTTTGCGGCCAGCGATGTGACGGCCTCCCACGCGACCGGTTTGTCTTTGTTCAGCCGTGCGCTGCCAACGGCGATAACGTGGCTGAGAACTTCGATACCGAGTTCGCGCAGCAGCAGTTTGGCGATGGCTCCGGCAGCAACACGCGCTGCCGACTCTCGCGCCGAGGCGCGCTCCAGAACATATCGCGCTTCAGCGAAGTTATATTTCACCGCTCCGGCGAGGTCAGCATGACCGGGCCGAGGCGACGCTACACGCTTGTGCTTCGCCGGATCGCCTTCTTCGACGGGCAGCGCCTCAGTCCAGTTCTGCCAATCGTTGTTGGCGAGCAACAGCGCAATGGGCGAACCAATGGTCTTGCCGTGACGCACGCCGCTGAGAATGCGCGCGGTATCGCGCTCAATGCGCATGCGTCCGCCGCGGCCGTAGCCTTGCTGCCGCCGCCACAGTTCGCGACTCACGAAGGCGGGATCGACGACCACGCCGGCAGGCATACCCGCAAGCAGCGCCACCAGCGCCTCTCCGTGAGACTCACCCGCTGTAGAAAATCGCAGCATAGGAAGGCTGATTGTAGAGACAGCAACTAGCAATTAGCAATTAGCAGCTAGCAATTAGTAACCAGCATTGTGCCATGCTTCAGCATGGCGATGGCGATTGGCGAAAAGCGAGGAGCGAACGGCGAACAGCGACCTAGCGTCTGCGCGACATCGGCCGCGGCGCCGGCGGTCCGCCCTTGTAGTCCTTGGGATAGACCACGACGTGCCGTCCGGCGGCCTCGCCGGCGCTTTCCGTGCGCAGGTCGTCGAGGTCGCGCATCGCCAGGTGAAGTATCCGGCGCTCGCGCGACGACATGGGGGCGAAGGCGTATGGCACGCCCGTCTCTCGCACGCGTTCGGCTGCTACTCCGGCAGTCAGGCGCAACTCCTGCAAGCGCGACGCGCGGAAGTTCTGGCAGTCAAAGCTGATCTTCTCGTGCTGGTCGGGAGCCAGACGGAGCATCTCCTGCGCTATGTGCTCAAAGGCTCGGAGCAACCCACCGCCGTTTTCCAGCACCAGGGGGCTGTCGCCGCCCGAAAGCTCCACCAGTATCTCCGGGCGTTCCCATTCGCGATCGGCGCCCACCACCGGATCCACGGTGATCTTGTAGCGCAGGCGGAAATCGCCCGTGGCGAATATGGTGTTCAGCAGTTCGCTGATCTTCTTGGCGGCGGCGATTTTGTCAGGTATCGGCATTTCAAAAAAGTCGTTTTCACAAATTCAAAAGCGTTTTCACCACGGAAGCACGGAAGCCACGGAATTGCAAGGAGTCATGATCGGATGCCGGCGGTTCGGTTCACAAGTGCAAGAAATTTCCGTGTCCTCCGTGCTTCCGTGGTGAAACAATTCTTTCCTACTTGCTGGCCTTCTTCCGGGCGCGCTTTTCCATCTCCTCGCGCATCTCGCGCCCCAGCCCGGTGCGATTCATGATGTATTGCTGCCCGATGCCGATGATATTACCAACGGTCCAGTACACGCTCAGGCCCGACGGCAGACTGAAGCTGAACCAGCCAATCATCAGCGGCATCATCAGGGTCATCATCTGCTGTTGCTTGGGATCCATCCCCGAGCTCGGGGTCATCTTCTGCATCAGGTAGGTGCTGACCACGATGATCACCGGCATGATGAAAATCTTGTCGGGCGACGACAGATCGTGCAGCCACAAGAACGGCGCCTGGCGCAGGTCAATGGCATTCGCCAGCATGGAATAGAAGGCGAACAGAAACGGCATCTGGATGATCAGCGGCAAGCAGCCGCCGGCGGGATTCACGCCCTCCTGCTTGTACAGCTCGCTGATCTCGGCGTTCATCTCCTGGCGCTTGGGATCGCGCATCGGGTATTTCTTGTAGCGCTCCTGGATGGCCTTCATCTGCGGTTGCAGCTTCTGCATCTTCAGCGCCGATTTCATGCTGACGATGCGCAACGGCAGCAGTGCCAGGTTGATGATGATCGTCAGGATGATGATCGACACGCCCCAATTGCTGGCCATATGCTCGTGCGTCCACTTCAGCCAGAGGAACAGCGGGCGGGCAATCAAGCTGAAGAAGCCGAAGTCCACCACATCGCGCAGATCGGGGCCGGTCATCTGGCCCGGGGCGCTATTGGAGCGCACCGACTCCAGCACATTCAGCGTCTTCGGTCCTACGAACAGCCGCAGCTTGGTGACGCCACTGGTATCGCCCACCGCAGCGCCCAAAACTTCGTACTTGACTACATTGTTCGGGTCGGGGTGCTTGAGATCTTTGGGAACGGAGATGGAGTTGTGCAGCGTGACCATCGCCGCGGTGTCCGGATTGTCCGGAAGAAATATCGCGGCAAAGAACTGGTCTTGCGGACCTGCCCAGTTGAATGGCCCGCGCAGCGTGTTGGCGCCGCTCACTTTCTTGGGCGCCAGACGCTCCACTTTGCCGTCGGCCATGTACTCGATCTTTTGCGAGGCATAGGACGGCGCAGTGGATTCGTCACCCAGGCCGGCCGGCCACATGGGATACGCCGCCACCACTTTGCCAGCTTGCGTGACTTCGGTTTCTACCGAAATGACGTAGGTGTCGCCGAACTGGAACGTCTTGCGGACCGTGGTGTCGCCATTGGCGTATTCGTAGGTCAACTCGCCGGGAGTGGTGATGCTGCCGTCGGCGCTAGGCACGTACAAAGCTGAGTTGATCTGGTTGCGCAGGTTCTCGTCGTAGGTATAGAGGCTGAGCGGCAGGCCAAGCTTGACGGCGTCCTTGTTGACCATGTCGAGCGGATTGCCGTCGTCGTCCTTGAACTTCTTCAGCACCCACGACTTCACCTGCGCGCCTTTGTTAGTGAAGACAATGCGGTAGAAGTCGTTCTCGACCGTCGTCTGGACCTCGCTGCTGGCGACCTTCGCGGGTACCGCCCCTTTGGGAGCGTTGGCGTTGGGTTGGCTCGACGCCTGGGCGGATGCAGCGGGCGTTGCGGACTGGGCCGCTACTGGGTTGCTCTGGGTGGTCTCCGCCGGCTTCTGCGAAGGTTGGGTCGCGGGATTTTTCTTGAACAGGAAGATCTGGCCGAGGATGACCACCAGCGCAATCACGACGAACACCATCATCATGTTCTTGTCGCCGCCGGGTTCTTGTTGGGGATTGCGGTATTCAGCCAAGTTTAAGTCCCATTCAGCAGGTTGAGCGGCGCTTCAGCGCCGGATTCAGCCCGTAATTTTGTCCTGTGGAGCCGGCGTTGACCGGCGACAGCGCTGCATTGCTTTCCGTAGCCGGCACCAGGCTCCCGAAACGCGCATGCTTCGCCAAGTCATCCGTTGGCACTGGATCGTACCCCGCGCGTGCGAATGGATGGCACCTCAGCAATCTTCCAGCGGCCAGCAGCGAGCCTCGGCCCACTCCGTAACGCTCCACCGCTTCCATCGCGTACTCCGAGCACGTCGGCACAAAGCGGCAGGAGTGCGGCAGCATTGGTGACAAGAACCGCCGGTACATCCGCAAGACGAATTGCACTGCCTGCTTCATTTTTCGCTCGCCGTGCGCGTCGTTTCCGCCACTCGCGCCCGTTGCGCCGCCAGGCGCAAACCCCGCGCTACTTCGCCGACCACTTCCGCAAACGGCATCGTCAGCACGCTCTTCCGCGGGTTGAACACAATATCCACGGAGCCCTCACAGGCCGACGACGACATCCGCACCGCTTCCCGCATACGGCGCTTGATGCGGTTGCGGTCCACGGCTCCGCCCAGCACCTTGCCGACTGTGAATCCCACTCGCGGCGAACTCGGCAGGGCCGCTTCATGCTGACGCCGCAGGAAGAACACCGTCATGTTGCCCGTAAACTGGCGGCGTCCGCTCTGATAGACCCGCTGAAAATCCGCGTGCTTCAGCAGACGCTTCGACTTGGGAAACTTGCTGCTGGCGGCGGAGTTGTTACCAGGCATTCAGCGCTCGCCGCCAGACGCCGAATACTTTCATACTGCGGCCCACTCGGCGGCGACCCCTAATAATTCCATCGGAAAGGCTGCGATAACGCAGGACTTAGTACTTGTGGCTTTACTCGCGGAAGCCAGGCTTTACGGAGACGCGCTTGCGTCCCTTGGCGCGACGGCGTGACAGCACCGCCCGGCCGCTCTTGGTCTTCATGCGAGAACGAAATCCGTGCGTCTTTGACCGGCGACGACGGTTGGGTTGGAATGTGCGCTTGGGCATGCGAAAACGGCGCTCCTCACTAACACAAAGTTGGATAGGGCAAACAAAAAGTATAACGGGCTGCAGGCCCTGCTGGCAACCACCGGCGCCACGGTTCGTGTCCGGGCGACGCCCTTCTTGAAGGGGCGCGGCTTCAGCCGCGCCGATCGACGCCATCTTGACGGCGGGCTTTAGCCACTGAGGAAACTCGAATTCCGCAGACCCTGTACAGAAAACGAATTCCCTCGGCGGCTAAAGCCGGCGGGTTCCGACGGCTTCATGGCGCGCCTAAAGGCGCGCCCCTTCAAGTGAATATCTCAACGGACCTGCGCAGACTCTAAAGCGCTTGCCGTTGTTGCGCACCGTTCGTCACGACCCAAGACGATTCAATGGGACGAGTCTTAGTTGATGCGCGTCGAAACGCTCTGCCCCCGCTCACGCGATTGCCACGGAAACGCTGTCGCTTGCCGCATCCACATCACGATCAGGTCGGCGCGACGATGCACTCCAAACTTGCTCAACAGGTTGGAAACATGGAACTTCACGGTGCGCTCCGCCACGAACAGCTTGGCGGCAATCTCTTTGTTCGAGAGGTTTTCCAGCAGCAAGTCCAACACCTCGCGTTCGCGACGGCTAATCTCGACTTCGGGAGTGAGCGACTTGCTGCCGTAAAGCTCGGGGAGGATTGACTCGATGAAGCCGGCCAGCAGTTCGCGAGGGACGCAGTAACCGCCGCCGGCTACCTGGCAGGCAGCACGCGCCAGCTCGCGCGGCGCCTGGCTGTAGGCCCATAGGCCTTTCACGCCGAGACGCAGCAGCGAATAAGTGTGCGGCCCTTCCAGTTTGGGCAGCAGCACCAGCACCGGAAGGTTGGGCTGCTTGATGCGAAGAATGCGGACGAATTCCACCGCCGCCTCGGCGTCACTGCAATCAAGAATGCCAAGGCTCGCTTGCACTGTCTGGTGGGTTGCGGTGTCTGGCTTTTGCAGGCGCAGCTCCGGGCTGGCCACCACGTCGAATCCCGCTTTGCTCAGCAGGCGCACGAACCGCTCCTGGGCGACGGGATGCCGGCAAAAGAGAATCAACTTGCGTCTGCTGCGATGGGCGGAGCTGCGATAGCCAGTCGTTCGATAGCTGTTCAAGGGGTCCATGTGCCGATAGCCGCTTCTCTGGTTCTATCGGCGGATCCGGGCGTCTTGATGAGAATTAGTAGGAGGAACGCCTGCCAGTGGACAAATGGCTTAGAAACCAGCCGATGTGCTTGTCTGTAAAGCCTGCCGTCCCTATGGGACTCGGATCCCAATTGGCCGCCTACCCAGCACTCCGCCTCCGGCTGCGTGCTGGGCTAAGTTATTCCGCGCCTACGGCGCTCGTCTGTCGGACTTCCTAATGCACCACCGAAAAAGGAAATCTCGGTCCTCACAAAAGAAGTTCTTGGAGGCCGGGACGTTTCTCCAAGTAGATTTTAAGGAGCGCTAGTACTTGCCGATCCGGATACTGCCGTCGCCGGTGCTGATTTCCAGCAGCGGGCCGCCGCCGTTCAGCTTGCCGCGTATCCGCGTGTGCTCAATGGAACCGCTCACCGTCACGGGCATGTCGAGCTGGATGTGCCCGTCGCCGGTGTGAGCGTAGAGTTCGCAAGCCAGGTCCTGCGGAAGCTTAGCTTCGACCCTGCCGTCGCTGGTATGGATCAGCCAGCTGCCGTTCAGCTTCGAGCCGGGACGCACGGTGAGGTCGACATGGCCGTCGCCGGTGCGCAGGTCCAGGTCGGTGAACACGCCGTCGATGGTCATGTGGCCGTCGCCCGTATGGCCATGCAGCGAGCCGCTGAAGTTCTGGACGTCAATGTGGCCATCGCCCGTATCGAGCCGCGCCTGGCCGGAGATGCCGTTCACCGAGATGTGGCCGTCGCCCGAGTGCAGGTCCAAAGCCGATTGCGGCGGGACCTGGATTTCCACTCGCACTCCGCGATGCACGCCGAAGTGAAATCCCCAGTCATTCGGGATATGAACTTGCAGGTCGACCTTGTCGGAATCCTGGCGCTCGGTTATGCGCACTCCGCTGCCGCCAATGCTGATGCCGTCCGCAATCACCCGCGCGTAGATCGTGTTGCTGACGCCGTGCGTTACCTCGATGGAGGCATCGTTGGTATCGACATGCAGAGTGGGAGTATTGCTGACCTGGTAGCTTTTGGTCCATTCCTCCGCAGAGGCGGACAGGCCCAGGCACGAAACGCAGAGCAGGAGAACGAGGGAAATTTTGCTCACAGTGCTCCTCCTCGTAGTGGTACGAGAAGGAGCTCCTGCAAGTTCCGTTGCGAATGAGGAGAGTAAGGAGGGCTGTGCGGTGCCCGGGGCATGCGAACTAGCGGAGTGGAACGTCCCGCATGCCCCTTCTGAGCATCGCTCCCTGCTTGTAGAAATAGACGAGGAGGGGGAAAAAGGGTTAGCGCGGCAACAAATCTTTACAACTGCGGACATTCACCCTCAAGGTGTCCGCTCTCTTCAGCCCCGTGCACCACGACTTTGATTTTCACATTTATTCGAGACGCTCAGATCCGCATCGGCATAACCACATACCGGTACTTGAACCCGTCGTCGCCGGCATCCTCGGGACGCATCTGGCCGGCAGACTGCGCGTCCTTGAACTCCAGCCGCACGTCGCCGCCATCGGAGGCCTTGAGGAAATCGAGTAGGTACTCCGAGTTGAATCCGATCGTCACCGGGTCGGAGGTGTAGGCGGTCTCGATTGAGTCTTCCGACTCGCCGGCATCGGTCGACGAGGATGAAATCTTGAGCTCGTTCTTGTCGAGCTTCATGCGGACGGCCCGCGAGCGCTCGTCGGCGAACTGTGCCACGCGCTGGATGGAGGTATTGAGGTCGGCGCCGTGTAGTACCACGAACTTGTTGGCCTCACGCGGCAGCACGGCTTCGTAGTTGGGGAACTGTCCGGTCAACTGGCGCGAGGTCAGCAGCCGCTCGCCGATCCTGAAAAATAGCGTCGATTCGTCTTTGGCAAACTCGATGGATTCCACATCGCTGTTCTGCAGCAGTGAGTAAATCTCGCTCATGGCTTTCTTGGGGACAAGCGTGCGGTTCTCGCCGCTCACGTCGAACTTTTCGCCCTGCTTTTCGATATGCGCCAGGCGATGCCCGTCGGTCGCCACCATGGTGATTGATTCCGGCTTCAGCACCATCAGCCCGCCATTCAGGGTGTAGCGCGACTCCTCGCTGGAAATCGCGAAAATTGTCCGCGCAATCATGCTGCGCAGGGTCTGGGCTGGAATCTTCACCGCTCCCGCCGCCGGAAACGTTGGCAATCCCGGGAAGTTGGCGCGAGCCATGCCAACCATCTTGGTATTGGAGCGGCCGGCGCGAATGTTCACCCAGTGGTTCTCCAGCAGCTTGATGGAGATATCGGTGTCGGGCAGCAACTTTACGTAGTCGTACAGCTTGCGCGCTGGGATGGTGCAGGCGCCTTCGCGCTTCACCTTGGCCGCACAGGAGGTGCGCAGGCTGAGGTCGAGATCGGTCGCGGTGATGGTCAGCCGGTCGTTGGCCGCCTCGAACAAAAAGTTAGAGAGGATGGGAATCGTGGTCTTGCGTTCGACGACCCCTTGGGTGGCAGTCAGTTCCTTGAGCAACTCGAACTTGCTGACACTGATTTCCATCGCTGTACCCTGCACTGCTCCTGTTGCTTCGGCAACCATGAATCCCACCTCGGCAGGCGTTTTGCCCGCCCCTTTATACTGCTACTCCTTATATCAAATCAAAAACATATAAAACCAGTAGTAATAGTAGGCACTGCGGAAAAGTGGAAATTTAGAGCAGAATTGCGGGCACCGCAGGCGGAAAGCGTTCGAGGCTGTACAAATTCTGTACTCCGGGTTGTGTCCGGCTGTGGCGATCGGGTGCGCGAGCGGAATTGCTTCCCCATCTTCCACTCAATCCACATCGCATCCACAGGATGGCGCGAAGAAAACTTGCTTCCAAAGTGAAAAACCGCGCTCGAGGCGCGGTTCATAAGCCCAAGCTCTCCGTGAGCTTGTTCAGTACCCTGTTTAAATCCTTGTCGGCTTTGCGCGCCTCCTCGATCTTCCCAACGGAGTGGAGAACCGTGGTGTGATGCTTGCCGCCGAATTGGCGTCCGATCTCAGGAAGCGAAGCGTCTGTGAGATGCTTGGCCAGATACATCGCGATCTGCCGCGGGAATACGATGACGCGCGAGTTGTTCTTTGACTTGATCTCCAGCAACCGCAACCCGAATTGCTCGCAAACCGCCTTCTGGATTGACTCAATCGTGATCTTGCGGACTTGCGAATCGATCAGGTTCTTTAGCACTTCCTGTGCCGTCTGCAGATTGATCTCGCCGCCGGTCAGCGACGAGTAGGCGGTCAGGCGGATCAGTGCGCCTTCCAACTCACGCACGTTGCTGCGAATGTTGGAGGCGATGAATAGGGCTACGTCCGTCGGCAGCATCACCCGCTCGGACTCGGCCTTCTTCTGGAGGATGGCAACTTTGGTCTCCAGGTCCGGTGGCTGGATGTCGGCGATCAGGCCCCACTCAAAGCGGCTCCGCAGGCGATCTTCAATCTCCGCCAACTCCTTGGGCGGGCGATCGCTGGCGATCACGATCTGCCGCATGCACTCGTGCAGGGCGTTGAAGGTGTGGAAGAACTCCTCCTGAGTGCGCTCCTTGTTCACCAGAAACTGGATATCGTCGACCAGCAGCACGTCCATGTTGCGGTACTTGTCGCGAAACCCGCCCATCTTGCTGTAGCGCAGGGCGCTGATCATGTCGTTGGTGAAGCGCTCGCCAGAGACATAGCAGATGGACTTTTCCGGCAGCCGGATCTTGATCTCATGTCCGATGGCTTGCATCAGATGGGTCTTCCCCATGCCAACGCCGCCATACAGAAACAGCGGGTTGTAGGCCTTCGAAGGCCGTTCCGCCACCGCGCGTGCCGCCGCGTGGGCAAACTGATTGCCGGTGCCGATTACGAAGTCGTCGAAGGTGTATCGGGGGTTCAATTGCGCCGCTCCATCCCAATCGAAACGTTGTTGGGTGACAGGTCCGGATACAGGCCTGTCAGAGACTGGCGATGCGGCCACGGGATGTGCAGCGCTGCCGGCCGCCTTGCCATCGCTGCTGCGCTGCTCTTCCGAAGTGACGAATTCCACGTCGCGGAACTCGAGACCAAGGTTCTCCAGGGCTTCGCTGATCAGATCGCCATAGCGCTCACCAATGTGACAGAACTCAGGATTGGGAACCCGCACGAACAGGATTGCACCCTGCGCGTGATCGTAGCGGGTAGGCTTCAGCCAGGTTTCGTAGGAGTTGCGGTTGACTTTTTTTTCCAGTGCGTCAAGAACTCGCACCCACGGATTAGGGGAGGCAATGGCAAAAGAAGACATAATAAGTAAAGTCCTGAGGCGAGAGAGCCTCTCAGTACAGCGATAATCAGTTAGCGGGAAACGGGAATCGAGTACAGCTCAATAAATGCGGCACAAACCCATCGGAAATCATTTTGCAAACCTGTCGTCGCGGTGTCAGGGAGCGTTGCACCGCATTTGTGCAAACCACTTTTTCTTGGCTGCAAGGGATACTAGCAGAAAAAAAAATTCGCGCCAGCGAAAAGATTGCGGTTCTCTCATCGTTCTGTGGGAGCGATTGATTTCGTGAAAGTTAACGCGAAAAAATATTTTATCGACTGCCGCGTTCGCGGTGCAGCGCAGGATGGCGCCCCGGCGAATCGTCACGAAAGGCGAATTGTCCAATCACCTTGATGCAGGCGGCGATCAGAGTTTGGTGACGTATCCCGGTTGCGACGCCGCCTGGGATTGTGAACGGTCGATGATTCAAGCGCGGACAGCCGCGCCAGGTCGTGTGAGTCACGCCGCATTGCGCCTGAGCGGATGAAGCGCGAACCCGGCCCATGTTGCGGTCAGAACTGCTTGCGACGCAACGCTCCCGCGACACTGAGGACGCCTGAGGCAAACAACACAATGCTGCCTAGCTCTGGAACAGAATCAGTGCCGGTGGTGGTGGTGGTGCCGGTGCTGCTGCTGCCTAGAAGGGTGAACGACTCAGAAGGAATCGTGCCCACCTCGTTCTCCGAAGCCGAAGACGGGCCGGAGTTCTCGTCCCAGTAGATAGGGTCGCCGGAGTTCACGCTGGCGTTCTGCAGGTTCAGCCAATAGGTACCGCTGTTAAGAGTCGGACCGTTGAAACTGGTCGCTTCCTGGCAAACGTAGTACGACCCATATTGAGATTGGTTCGGTACGCAGCCGCTCTGAGTGAAGTTCACGGTCTGATCGAAATAGGTGGTGCCGCCCAGTTCGCTCGAAGTGATGGAAAGTTCAGCGGACTCCAGGACGTCGCCCGGGAGGTACAGCCACATGGCAAAGTTAGCGCCAGTGATTTGAGTACCGTTGTTAGCCACGGGGAACGTGTCGCTAACAGCGAAACCAAAGTTGATGACCCACGCGTCGACATTCCCGTTGGTTGGACCGTTGTCATAGATATCCTGCGCCGTGGCAGGAACAGCTGCCAAGGTCAGGCACAGCGCGAGAAATGATAACGAAGCGAGACGCTGCTTCATGGCAAGCCTCCATATCTCAAGGTCGAATTCTCTCCAGAGCATTGAGAAACAAGTATTCATGGCCGGCTGGTCGCTGTCGGTGACCACGGTCACGGGCGGCGGTGAGTGCGGCGTTAGACTGGAGACCAGTTTTGAAGCGCTCTACCTCCTACTATCCCCTCCGCGGTTTGACCCGCGTTTCCACAGGCTGATAAACTAACGTTTTCCCACCTTTGTGACTAACCAGAGAAGGACCACCCGTGCGCAGTTACACTCGACATCAGCTTAAGCAGGACTCTTTCACTACATCCACCGCCGAAACCATCACCTGGGCGGTCGCACACCGCTCCAAGCTCGTCGCCGTCGGAATTGTGCTGGCGGTGATTCTGGCCGCGGTTGGCGGCGGATGGGCCTACGTGAACTACCGCGACCAGCAGGCCAGCGCGGAGTTGTCCCTAGCCATACAGAAATACAACGAACCGGTCCGTCCAGCCGGGACCCCGGCCACTCCCGACGTTCCCAGCTATGGCTCAATCCAGGAGCGCGACAAGACTACTAACGCCGAATTCGATCGCATAGCGAACAAGTATCCCTTTACCCAGTCGGCGCAGATGGCCCGCTACTTTGCCGGAGTGACGGCCCGCGATCTGGGCGACAACGCGACCGCCGAGAAGGATATGCAGCAAGTGTCGGCCAGCCGCTACCACGAGATAGCCAGCCTGGCCAAGCTGGCGCTGGCCGCGGTTTATCACGATACCAACCGCAACGCCCAGGCGATCGATCTTTACAAGCAGATGATCGATCATCCCACGGTGTCCGTCGGCAAGAGTACGGCGCAACTGGCCCTGGCCTCGCTGTATGAATCCATGGAGCAGCCCACCGAGGCCCGCCACATCTACGAGCAGATGCAGAAGGATTCGCCCGGCACCGCGGTGGCGCAGCTAGCCATGCAGCGCCTGCAAGCGCTTGGCAAGCAGTAAGAGAGCGTCGCGCCCAAACTTCTTCTTCCGGCTAGGCGGACCGCCGGCGCAGATGGTCATCTCATCGCCTAGCGAGTAAACTGTGTTGGCCATGACCCTGTTCGAAGCTCAGCCGTACAATGCGGCGTCCGCGCGCAAGAAACGCAACCTCATCATCGCGCTGGCCTTCGTGGTGATCGTCATCGGTCTGGTCTGGTGGCAGCTCCGCTACTGGCCGGAAGAGCGCATCGTGGACCACTTCTTCGACGCTCTGCAGCAGCAAGATTACGCGAAGGCCTACGGTATCTGGATGAACGACCCGTTTTGGAAAGATCATCGTGTCAGGTACTCGCGCTATTCCTTCGACGACTTCATCAAGGATTGGGGGCCAGGCGGGGAATGGGGCTTGATCAAGAGCCACAAGCTGGACGGCGCCGCCGTTCCCCACGGCTATAGCGGTTCCAAGTTCGCGGTGCCCAGCGGCGTGGTGGTGGTCGTCACCGTTAACGACAGAATTGCCGACAAGGCCCACATCTGGGTGCAGAAGGACGATAAGACGCTGGGATTTTCGCCGTATTGAAGCACTTCACGATGGGTGGAGTACCGCTTTCAGCGAGGCGGAGAAGGAATCGGCTTTAGCCGCTGAGGTGAGAGAAACATTACCTCAGGAGCTAAAGCGCGGGGCGATTATGGAGTCGCTTATGCACGCCTGAAAGGCGTGCTCCACCCGCCGCGACGCCACGGCAACTCTCGAACGCCCGACCTAAGCGACTATTGCGTCGGCGCGACGAATTCCTTGGGCTTCTCCGAGCCTTCCCCGAAGAAGTACGCTTCCATCTGCTGCACGATGAATTCCTGGTGGTCCTTCTTCCAGGGCTGCAGGCGATATTCGTTGAGCAGCATTTTCATGTGCTCCTGCCACTGTTCCCAGGCCAGCTTGGAAACGTTGTTGTAGATCTTCTGTCCCAGTTCGCCGTCGAAGGGCGGCTCGTCGAGGCCCTCCGCCTCGCGCCCCAGCTTCACGCACTTCACCATGTGTGCCATCAGGAACTCCTGTTGCGGAATGAATGCCAAGGATTGATTCTAACGGCGAAGTGTCGCTCTTCGCCATTCGCTTTTCGCCAGAATCTGTCCGACGCGTTCATAGGCGGCTTCACGCACCGAAGACGCGCCTTGCTAAGAGCTAAAGGCTAAGAGCCTCTGGCGAAGAGCGAGAACCGAAAAGCCGCTATTCCCCCAGCCACGTCCCATAAGGTCTCAGCCTGTCGATGTGGTCGCAAATGATCTTCAGCGCCCCGGTAATGGGCACAGCCAGAATGAGTCCCATTGCCCCCCACAGCCATCCCCAGAACAGCAGCGCCAGGGTAACCGCCAGAGGATTCAACTGCAGACGTTTGCCCAGAATCTTCGGATAGAGCACATTCATGCCAATGAGGTGCAATCCCAACACAGAGCCGATGATCAGCAAGGCGACGCCGGCGGTAAGGCGTCCAAGATCGGCAATCAAGGGCGGCAGGATCGCCAGCAGCACGCCGAGATAGGGAATCAGGCTGAGGAAGCCGCTGATCGCTCCCAGGAAGTAGAAGTAGGGCAGTCCGATCGCACCGAACAGGGCGATGCTGCACGCGCTGAGAAACACTCCGATGATGAAATTGCCCACGATGAAAGACCGGATCATACGGGCAATCAGGCCGAGCATCACATAGGCCGAGTTGCGGTTCTCCATGTTAAACAGCATCACCGTGGACGAGCGCACATGGTCCTGCCAGCTCAGCATGAAGAAAACCAGGAACGGTATGAACGTCAGCGCCAGCAAAAACTCCGACACGGAATTGGCGTTCCTGCTGACCAGGTCTGTCCAACTGCTCGATTGCTTCACGGTTACCGCGTGCTGCTCTGCCTCGTTTTCCGGCAGCACCGTCTCGGTGGTTTTCTCGATCTGCTCGGCCTGTTCGCGAAGCTGTGCTCCCATCGCCTGAATTCTGGCTTTGTATTTGGGAACCTCGTGCATGAACTCCAGCGCCCGGCTGTAGGAACCGTAGCTGGCCAGGCCCAGCGCGCTCACCAGCAGCCCAACCGCCAGCAGCGCAGACATGGCTCGCGGTACCCCCAGACGGACCAGCACGTCCACAATAGGAGCCAGCACGAACGACAGCAGGATGGAGACCAGAATTACAACCAGGAGCAGCTTGCCGACGTAGATCAGGGTAAGTACCGCGGCGCTCGCCAGGATTACCAGCGCGGTCGACTGCACGTGCAGGATGCGCCGCCGCTCCAGCTCAGCTACGGTGGAGCGATTGATCGAGACTTGAGGCACAACCGCCGGTCCGCCGGCAGCGTTCGCCTCCACGTCGGGATCGGCATCCTTGTGGGCTGGTTTCGGATTGTCCAGAAGCTGGTCCGGCATGTGGTTTATCGTACTCGCAACCGTAAGATTCGCGACATGATACTTTGTGCTGTATCCGAATGGAAAACTTCCCGGTAGAACCCGCAGCCTCGCCGCCTTCCCGCATTCTCGCACTGGACTTTGGCTCGCGAAACATCGGGCTGGCGGTCAGCGACGAGCTAGGACTGACCGCCCAGGGATTGCCAACCTGCCGCCGCAGCAACAAGAAACACGATTTCAATCACTTGAGGCACGTGATCCGGCAGTATGGGGTGGGCGAGATTGTGATGGGACTTCCCCTGCGCATGAGTGGAGTGGAGGGAATTCAGGCGGAAAAGGTGCAGGAGTATGCCGAAGAGCTGCGCCGCAGGTTCAAGCTGCCGGTCCACCTTTTCGATGAGCGGCTCACCTCGGTAGAGGCCAATCGCGTCCTGCGCGAGACCGATATGAGCATCCGCCGCCGGGCTGAGGTGGTAGACCAACTCGCCGCCGTCCTGATACTGCAATCGTTTCTGGAGTTCCGGAAGTCGGCGGCGCAAAGAGATTCGGCTTCTAACTTATAGACACCGGCTGGAATCGGCCTTTCGAGGCAATTCGGCCGAGCAGCGCCACACAGCATCGCTTCATCTAAACTACTAACTTCGTGCGAACTCTACTCACGCTCGTAGTCGTACTGGTGCTGGCGTTTGCCATTTGGTTTGCGTGGGCGGCGGTGCTGCCGCTGCAACCACCGCAGACAACTTTCGTACTGTTGCGCCCGGGCTGGAGCACCCGTCACATTGCTCGCGATCTTCAGCAGCAGGGCGTCATCCGCAGCTCGGCGGCATTCCTCATGGTGCAGTACGTCAAAGGCCTCCGCACGCTGAAGGCGGGCGAGTACAAGTTCGATCAGCCGGCCAACGCACTGGACGTCTGGAGCCGGCTGGTCCGGGGTGATGTTTACGCGCGCACCGTCGTCGTGCCCGAAGGCTTCAACATGTACGACATTGCCACCGCGGTGGAGCAGGCGGGACTCGGTTCAGCCTCCGACTTCCTGACCGCGGCGCGCAGCGACATCTTCCTCGTCCGCAACCTCGATCCCAATGCCAAGTCGCTGGAAGGATATCTCTTCCCCGACACCTACCAGTTCACCCGCATCGATACCGCTCACGACATAGCGGCCGCGATGGTGCATCGCTTCCGGCAGGAGGCGCAGAAGATCGGCCTGCTGGGCAACGCCGAGATGCATCGCATCGTAACCATGGCATCGATCGTGGAAAAGGAGACCGCCGATCCTAAAGAACGGCCGCTGGTCGCCGGCGTCTATTACAACCGGCTGGGAAGAAACATGGCTCTGGCCGCCGATCCCAGCGTGATCTATGCCGCCCTGCTTGCGGGGCGGTACCGGGGCACCATCTATGCCTCGGACCTGCAATTTGACTCGCCGTATAACACCTACAAGTTTCCCGGGCTGCCACCGGGTCCCATTGCCAACCCCGGTGTGGCTTCGCTGCTAGCCGCCATGCATCCGGCGCACACCGACTTCCTCTATTTTGTGAGCGACAATAACGGCCACCATCGTTTCGCGCGCGATCTGGAAGAACATTCCCGCAACGTGGCGGCCTATCGCCGCTCCGTGGCGGCAGCCCATTAGGGAAACTCTGATCAAGTCCGAGTTTTGAAGGGGACGGCCTTTAGAGTCTGCGTGAGAACTAAATTTTCCTATCGGCAGTGGAGTAAGAACCGCGAGATACGAGCGCCGTAGGCGCGGAACAGTCTAGCCCAGCACGCAGCCGAAGGCGGAGTGCTGGGTGAAGTGGGAAAAGGTCAGAGTCCCGTAGGGACGGCACAGTTCTCACGCAGACTCTTTAGGCCGTCCGTAAATGCCGCAATATCAATGCGGCTTTAGCCGCTGAGGGACTTCGCCTTGACTTGATCAGGATTTCCTTAGCTACTGAGTCCAGGGAGGCCTAGAGCGCATCTGCCGTATACTACGAGATTCGATAGATTGTCATAATTCAACCATGCGCCAATCCAGAGTACTCGTCGCGGTTTCCTTGCTCGCTCTGCTGACCGGCGACACTGGATGCCTCTTCCGCACCCGCACCGTAGAGATCCGCACCAGCACGGCCAAACTACAAACGGCAAGCAGGCAAGAGCTTCTAGACCGCATCAACACCGAAGCGGCAAAGATACAGACTCTCAATGCCACCGTCGACATTGCCACCTCGGTGGGCGGAGAAAAGAAAGGCACGATCACCGACTATCAGGAAATTCGCGGCTACATCCTGGTGCGCAAGCCGAACATGCTGCGCATGATCGGTCTGTTCCCCATTGTCCGGAACAAGGCCTTCGACATGGTCAGCGACGGCAGCGAATTCAAGTTGTCGATCCCGGCCAAGAACAAGTTTTACGTCGGCCACAACAATGTCGCTCATCCCACCGGCAGCTCCCTGGAAAACCTGCGGCCGCAGGTGATCTACACCGCCCTGTTGTTGCCGGAAATCGAGCCCAAGAGTGACATTGCGGTGCTGGAAGACAGCAGCGAGCTCATCTACGACGCGAAGAAGAAAAAGAACCTCGAGCAGCCCGATTACGTCATCGACGTCCTTCAGCACGAGGGGGACGATTGGTACCTGGCGCGCAAGATCATCTTCGATCGCACTACCCTGGCGCCGCATGAACAGATCATTTTTGACCACAAGGGCGCGGTGGCCACCGATGCGATCTACCAGGTTTATCAGGATCACAATGGCGTCAAGTTTCCCAATGTGATCCAGATTAACCGTCCGCAAGAGGAGTATTCCATTCGCCTGACGGTGGTGAAGCTCGTCATTAACGACACGATGCACGACGACCAGTTTGCCTTGCAGCCGCCGCCCGGCTCGCTCCTGGTGGATCTGGACCAGTCCGACCAATCCGCATCCTCAAGCCCCGCCTCCGGCTCGGCAGAAACCAACAGCAACCCGCCGAAGAAATAGCTCCAGCCTGATTGAACAGACTGGAGCTTGACGGTCTCTTCCCTTCGAAATGCTAGCGGCAGCCCGGGGGCGGTCGGAACGAAATCGCTCCTTCTGACAACTAGCCACTGGCCACTGACAACTTGCTTTACCGCTTCGACGTGCCGCGGGCCATCTTCTTCACTTTCCGTTTTTCCGCGCCCCGCGCATAGGTGCGCGGCGCTTTGGGAGCGGCCTTCTTGCGCGCCGTGCGCTTTACTTTCTTGCGTTCCGCCTTATCGGCAATGCTCTTGGTATTTGCCATGAACTCTAGGTTTCCTTAATGAACGGAGTTACGCCTTTTCCAGTTGGGCGTACTTTTCGACCAGCTTTTTCAAACCGAATCTTGGAAATTGTACCGTAATCT